>PBBL01000023.1 GCA_002716585.1 Myxococcales bacterium
AGTGGTCCTTTGGCGAGGTAAAGAAGCCGGAGACCATCAACTATCGGACTTTCAAGCCCGAACGTGATGGTCTCTTTTGCGCGAAAATCTTCGGTCCGGTGAAGGACTACGAGTGCATCTGCGGCAAGTACAAGCGGATGAAGCACCGGGGCGTGGTGTGCGAGAAGTGCGGCGTGGAGGTGATCCAGAGCAAGGTGCGCCGTGAGCGGCTGGGTCACATCAACCTGGCGACGCCGGGGGCGCACATCTGGTTCCTGAAGTCGCTGCCGAGCCGCATCGGGAACCTGCTGGACATCACGCTCAAGGATCTGGAGCGGGTGCTGTACTGCGTCAGCTACATCGTGACGGACCCGGGGATGACGCCGCTGACGAAGTCGGACATCCTGTCCGAGCAGAAGTACATGGCGTACATCGAGGAGTACGGCTACGACGCCTTCGAGGCGAAGATGGGCGCGGAGGCGATCCGGGAGCTGCTGGGCGACCTGGACATCGACTACCTGGCCGAGGAGCTGCGCGCCGAGATGAAGCAGGCGACCAGCGAGGCGAAGCGCAAGCGGATCGCCAAGCGGCTGACGGTGGTGGAGGCGTTCCGCGAGAGCGACAACCGCCCGGAGTGGATGATCCTGGAGGTGATCCCGGTGATCCCGCCGGATCTGCGTCCGCTGGTGCCGCTGGACGGCGGTCGGTTCGCGACGAGTGACCTCAACGATCTGTATCGGCGGGTGATCAACCGGAACAACCGGCTCAAGCGCCTGCTGGAGCTGCACGCGCCGGAGATCATCATCCGCAACGAGAAGCGGATGTTGCAGGAGGCGGTGGACGCGCTGTTCGACAACGGCCGCCGGGGCAAGACGATCACGGGCGCGAACAAGCGCCCGCTGAAGTCCCTGAGCGACATGCTCAAGGGCAAGCAGGGGCGCTTCCGCCAGAACCTGCTCGGTAAGCGGGTCGACTACTCGGGTCGGTCGGTGATCGTGGCGGGCCCGGAGCTGAAGCTGCACCAGTGCGGGCTGCCGAAGAAGATGGCGTTGGAGCTGTTCAAGCCGTTCATCTACAACAAGCTTGAGGAGAAGGGCTACGTCAACACGATCAAGTCGGCGAAGAAGCGCGTGGAGCGTGAAGAGCCGGAGGTCTGGGACATCCTGGACGAGGTGATCAAGGAGCACCCGGTGTTGTTGAACCGGGCGCCGACGCTGCACCGCCTGGGGATCCAGGCGTTCGAGCCGGTGTTGATCGAGGGCAAGGCGATCCAGGTGCACCCGCTGGTGTGCACGGCGTTCAACGCCGACTTCGACGGCGACCAGATGGCGGTGCACGTGCCGCTGTCGATCGAGGCCCAGATGGAGGCCCGGGTGCTGATGATGTCGACGAACAACATCCTCAGCCCGGCGAACGGCGGCCCGATCATCGTGCCGAGCCAGGACATCGTCCTGGGGTGCTACTACATGACGCGGCCGCGCAAGTTCGCGAAGGGCTACTACCGGGAGGACGAGAGCGGCCGCCCGGCGCAGGGGCTCTACTCGGGCGTGGAGGAGGTCCGCATGGCGTACGACGCCGGCGAGCTGCACCTGCAGGCCGAGATCAAGGTGCGGATGGGCCAGTACTTCGACGTGGTCCTCGAGGCGATCGGGGAGAACACGGAGGATGTGGAGCTGGCGGTGCGGCAGCGGCTGAAGCTGAGCGCGGAGGAGACGCAGGAGCTCCTGGCGCAGGATCCGTGCGTGATCCAGGCGGGCGTCTACAAGCCGGAGGCGCTGGAGTGGCAGGAGGCCCTGGCGGGCGCTGGCGCGACGGTGTGGCTGAAGGACAAGCCGGTGGACACGACCACGGGGCGGGTGCTGATGTCGGAGCTGCTGCCGGAGGAGATGTCCTTCGCGGAGGTCAACCAGACGATGGGCAAGAAGCAGCTCGCGAAGCTGATCGACACGGCCTATCGGACCTGCGGGGACAAGGACACGGTGTTGCTGGCGGACCGGGTGAGGACGCTGGGGTACACCCAGTCGACGTCGGCTGGGATCTCGATCGCGATCGGCGACATGGTGATCCCGGAGCGCAAGCACGAGCTGCTGGACATGGCGCGCAAGGAGGTCGAGGAGATCGACCGGCAGCGCCTGGACGGCCTGATCACCAACGGAGAGCGCTACAACAAGGTCGTCGACATCTGGGCGGGCTGCACGGAGGACGTGACCAACGAGATGATGGAGGAGATCTCCGTCGACAAGGTCATGGACCCGGTCAACGGCGCCGAGCATGAGCAGCCCTCCTTCAACTCGATCTTCATCATGGCGAACTCGGGCGCGCGCGGCAGCAAGCAGCAGATGCGTCAGCTGGCCGGGATGCGTGGCCTGATGGCCAAGCCGTCCGGTGAGATCATCGAGCAGCCGATCGAGGCGAACTTCCGCGAGGGGCTGACGGTCCTGCAGTACTTCATCTCGACGCACGGCGCCCGCAAGGGTCTGGCGGACACGGCGCTCAAGACGGCGAACTCGGGTTACCTGACGCGTCGTCTGGTGGACGTGGCGCAGGACGCCATCGTGTCGGAGTACGACTGCGGGACGCTGGACGGCATCGAGCTGGGCGCGCTGGTCGAGAACGGCGAGATCGTCGAGAAGATGGAGGATCGTATCCTGGGGCGCGTGGCGCTGTTCGACATCCTCGATCCGGTGACCTACGACGTGCTGGTCGAGGCGAACGAGGAGATCGAGGAGGACAAGGTCGAGGCGATCATCGACGCGGGCCTGGAGAAGGTGATGATCCGGTCGGTGTTGACGTGCAAGACGCGCCACGGCGTGTGTGTGCGTTGCTACGGTCGGGACCTGGCGCGTGGCCGGATGGTGAACATCGGCGAGGCGACGGGGGTGATCGCGGCGCAGTCGATCGGAGAGCCGGGGACGCAGCTGACGATGCGGACGTTCCACATCGGCGGCGTGAGCTCGACGTCGATGGCGCAGACGGCGCACGAGACGCGGCTGGGCGGCACGGTGAAGCTGGAGAACGTGCAGCTGGTCGAGCGCAAGGAGACCGACCCGATCGATCGGACGGTGTACGTCGTCATGAGCCGCAGCGGCGAGTTGGTGATTCAGGACACGGAGACGGGCCGTGAGCGGGAGCGCTACCCGCTGGTGTACGGCGCGCACCTGGCGTTCAAGGACGGCGACGTGGCCCCTCCGGGGTCGCACCTGGCGTCCTGGGACCCCTTCTCGAACCCGATCCTGACGGAGACGACCGGTACGGTGAAGTACGTCGACATCGTCGAAGGCCAGACAATGGCCGAGGAGGTGGACGTGATGACCGGTCTGTCGACGAAGATCATCATCGACAGCCGGGACGCGGATCTGCGCCCGCAGATCCGGATCATGGCGGAGTCGGGCAAGGCGACGCTGGCGAGCTACTTCCTGCCGGTGGACGCGACGCTGCAGGTGGCCGAGGGTCAGCACGTGACAGCGGGCGAGATCCTGGCGAAGGTCGCCCGTGAGACGACGAAGAACAAGGACATCACGGGTGGTCTGCCGCGCGTGGCGGAGCTGTTCGAGGCGCGCAAGCCGAAGGAGATCGCGGTGATCTCCGAGATCGACGGTGTGGTGAGCTTCGGCAAGGACACCAAGGGCAAGCGCCGGGTGGTGGTGACGCCGGACGTGGGTAACCCGAAGGAGTACCTGGTGCCCAAGAACAAGCACCTGACGGTGCACGAGGGCGACCGGGTGAAGTCGGGCATGCCGCTGATGGACGGCTCGGAGAACCCGCACGACATCCTGCGCGTGAAGGGCCGCAAGGAGCTGGCGAAGTACCTGGTGGATCAGATCCAGGAGGTGTACCGGCTCCAGGGTGTGCGCATCCACGATAAGCACATCGAGGTGATCGTGCGGCAGATGCTGCGCAAGGTGCGTATCCGGGAGGTGGGCGACAGCGACTTCCTGATCGATCAGCAGGTCGATCGCCACACCTTCGAGGAGCTGAACCGGAAGATCATCATGGCGGGCGGTCAGCCGGCGGTGGCGGAGGATCTCCTGTTGGGGATCACGAAGGCGTCGCTGTCGACGGAGTCGTTCATTTCGGCGTCGTCGTTCCAGGAGACGACCAAGGTGCTGACGGAGGTGTCGATCGCGGGCAAGATCGACAACCTGCGGGGGCTGAAGGAGAACGTGATCATGGGCCGGTTGATCCCGGCTGGCACGGGTCTGGACGCCTACAACGCGCTCCGCATGGTGGTTGAGCCGCCGGAGGAGGAGGGCGACGACGAGGAGGCCGCCGAGGCGAGCTGAGCCTGGGCGGTGAGGATGAGCGCGGCGGTCGTCGGTGACGGCGATCGCCGCGTCACGCGAGCGCCCCGGTGGACTGGATCGCGGGTAATCTGACGCGAGGGTTGACAGGGGCGCTCCGATCCGTATACTCCGACGGCCCTGGTGAAGGATTCGCCGCGTTGTGAACATCACAGGGCGGCCCCCGATCTGCCAGGATCGGGCTTGGAGCGATGCCTGTCCGCCGTCAGACGCGATGATCTGAAGCGGTTGGAGAATTCACCAACTGGTGATGGATGGTGATGACGGCCCCGTGTGGGGCCGCTGCATGTTCGAGCCGGGCGTGAGTTGCGTCCAGGCGATGAGGACTGACTGAGGAAGCTGGAAAATGCCGACGATCAATCAGCTCGTCCGTAAAGGGCGCAAGAAGATCAAGAAGAAGGGCACCGCGCCGGCGCTCAAGAGCTGCCCCCAGAAGCGTGGGGTGTGCGTGAGGGTGTACACGACGACGCCGAAGAAGCCGAACTCGGCGCTTCGGAAGGTCGCCCGTGTGCGGTTGACCAACGGGATGGAGGTGACGAGCTACATCCCGGGCGAGGGTCACAACCTGCAGGAGCACTCGGTGGTCCTGATCAGGGGCGGCCGTGTCAAGGATCTGCCGGGTGTGCGTTACCACATCATCCGGGGGACGTTGGACGCGGTGGGCGTGGCGAGCCGTAAGCAGGGTCGCTCGAAGTACGGCACGAAGCGCCCGAAGTGAGCGATTGAATGGATATCAACCTGCGCAGCTGACGTGGTCAAGGCCGCGCGGGCGTGGGTTTGTATACACTGGATTGTGGGGCCTGGAGTGTTCGGGCCTCCTACAAGAGATGAGAGGCTGCAGATGCCGAGGCGTCGAGAAGTACCCAAGCGTCAGATCCTCCCGGATCCGAAGTTCAATGATGTCACCGTGGCCAAGTTCATCAACGGGTTGATGAACAACGGCAAGAAGAGCACGGCGGAGCAGATCTTCTACGATGCGATGGACGAGGTGATTCGTCGCACGGGCGCGGAAGATCCGCTGGATGTCTTCCGCGAGGCGCTGCGCAACGCGGAGCCGCGCGTTGAGGTGAAGAGCCGGCGGGTGGGTGGTTCGACCTACCAGGTGCCGGTGGAGATTCGCCAGGAGCGTCGCGAGGCGCTGGCGCGCCGGTGGCTGACGATGTACGCGCGGTCGCGTGGCGAGAAGATGATGACGCACCGGCTGGCGAACGAGATCATCGACGCGGCCAACGGTCGCGGCAACGCGGTCAAGAAGCGCGAGGACACGCACAGGATGGCCGAGGCGAACAAGGCGTTCGCCCACTACCGCTGGTAGTCGCGCCGCTCGGCGGGTTATCGGCTGTGACACGGGGCGCCTGATGGCGCTCGGTGGGAACACGCGGCGCCCGCGCCTCCCGGTCCTCCCTTCTTGGTTGCGTTCATTGATCTCGTTTGCTGAGTCCAGCGCCGCTCCATGTGGCGCTGCCACCGTTGCCTCGGGGAGCCCCCGGGGCTGAGGTGGGTTGAGCCAGGCCGCTGTCCGTTCGACACGATGTGAAGTCCGACCCGTCGTCCAGGCGCGTTTTCATGACAAGTGAGCGCAGCCCGGAGCGGAGTCCTTTGTGAAGAGTTCGATAAGGTGAGCACGTCATCCCACAACCTGGAGCGTCTGCGCAACATCGGGATCATGGCGCACATCGACGCGGGCAAGACCACGACGACCGAGCGAATCCTCTATTATACTGGGAGGATACATCGGATCGGCGAGGTGCACGACGGCGGCGCGACGACGGACTGGATGGAGCAGGAGCAGGAGCGGGGGATCACGATCACCTCGGCGGCGACGACGTGCGGCTGGGAGCCGACGCGCGGCGGCGAGGAGCACACGATCAACATCATCGACACGCCGGGGCACGTGGACTTCACGATCGAGGTGGAGCGCTGCCTGCGGGTGTTGGACGGTGCGGTGGCGGTGTTCTGCGGGGTGGCGGGGGTGCAGCCGCAGTCGGAGACGGTGTGGCGTCAGGCGGACAAGTACCAGGTGCCGCGGCTGGCGTTCGCGAACAAGATGGATCGGGTCGGGGCGGATCTGGACAACGTGGTGCGCTCGATCCGGGAGCGGCTGGGCGCGCGCCCGGTGAAGCTGCAACTGGCGATCGGCCAGGAGGCGGACTTCGTCGGTGTGGTGGACCTGGTGCGGATGACGGCGATCGTCTGGGACGACGAGACGCTGGGCGCGTCGTGGTCGGAGGTGGAGATCCCGGAGGAGCTGGCGGAGCTGGCGGAGCTGGCCCGCGAGGAGCTGCTGGACACGCTGACGGAGTACGACGAGGCGCTGCTGGAGGCGGTGCTGGAGGGCCGGGTGACGGAGGAGCTGATCCGCGCCG
This sequence comes from Myxococcales bacterium, assembly GCA_002716585.1. Classification (GTDB taxonomy): domain Bacteria; phylum Myxococcota_A; class Bradymonadia; order Bradymonadales. The sequence continues at coordinate 6,647 of PBBL01000023.1, forward strand.
CGGTGCGGGGGGCGACGCTGCGCCTGGAGATCGTGCCGGTGGTGTGTGGGACGGCCTTCAAGAACAAGGGTGTGCAGCCGCTGCTGGACGCGGTGGTGGACTACCTGCCGAGCCCGATGGACATCCCCCCGGTGGAGGGTGTGGATCCGGAGGTGCTGGAGCGCTCGGAGCGCGAGCACCGCGATCGGTCCGAGGTGGACACGATCACGCGGGCGGCGGATCCGGAGGAGCCGTTCTCGGCGCTGGCGTTCAAGGTGATGACGGACAAGTACACCGGTCAGCTGACCTTCTTCCGGGTCTACTCGGGGAGGTTGGAGTCGGGCTCGTACGTGCTCAACAGCACGAAGAACCGGCGTGAGCGGATCGGGCGCCTGGTGAGGATGCACGCCAACAACCGCGAGGACGTCTCGGAGGTGTTGGCGGGGGACATCGCGGCGGCGGTCGGCTTGAGGACGACGACGACGGGCGACACGCTGTGCGACAGCAACGCCCCGGTGGTGCTGGCGGCGATCGACTTCCCGGAGCCGGTGATCCAGATCGCGATCGAGCCGAACACGCAGGCCGATCAGAGCAAGCTGGCGACGGCGCTGGAGAAGCTGGCGATCGAGGATCCGTCGTTCCGGGTGTCGGTGAACGAGGAGACGGGGCAGACGTTGATCTCGGGGATGGGGGAGCTGCACCTGGAGATCATCCAGGATCGGCTGCTGCGCGAGTTCAAGGTGGGCGCCCGGATCGGCCGGCCGGAGGTGGCGTATCGGGAGACGATCCGCCAGGAGGCGGCGGGCGAGGGTCGCTTCGTGCGTCAGAGCGGCGGCCGGGGGATGTTCGGCCACGTGAAGCTGAGGTTGTCGCCGAACGAGACGGGCCAGGGGATCACGTTCACGAACGCGGTCGTCGGCGGCGCGATCCCGCGCGAGTATATCTCGGCGGTGGAGCGCGGCGTGCGTGAGGCGGCGGATCGGGGCGTGGTGGCGAACTTCCCGATGGTGGATCTGCACATCGAGCTGTACGACGGGAGCTACCACGAGGTGGACTCGTCGGAGATGGCGTTCAAGATCGCGGGCTCGATGGGTTTTCAGGACGCGGCGCGGCGCGCGGCGCCGCAGCTGTTGGAGCCGGTGATGGAGGTCGAGGTGACGACGCCGATGGACTTCATGGGCGACGTGATCGGAGACATCAACAGTCGACGCGGCAAGGTGAACCACCTGGAGCAGCTGCCCGGCGCGCAGCAGGTGTCGGCGACGGTGCCGCTGAGCGAGATGTTCGGCTACGCGACCGATCTGCGGAGCAAGACGCAGGGTCGGGCGACGTACTCGATGCAGTTCAGCCACTACGAAGGGGTCCCGAAGGGGCTCTCGGACGCGATCGTGGGTCGCTTCGGGGGGTCAACAGTTCAGGTTTGAGTGCTCATGTCAGGGATGTCCGCACTTTGATTTGCGATCGAGGAATCAGTGTGGTACATCCTGCGGGCTTTTCGTCGGGAGACGCCCGATGGTGACAAGATGGAAGGCGTCTGCTGCGAGCAGCACGGAAATCAGGATGAAGAAGGGTTGAGATATGGCGAGCGATAAGATCCGAATCAAGCTGAAGGCCTACGACTACAGGCTGTTGGACGCCTCGGCGGCGGAGATCGTGGACACGGCCCGGCGGACGGGCGCGCGCGTGGCGGGGCCGATCCCGCTGCCGACGCGTATCAACCGGTACACGATTTTGCGCTCGCCGTTCATCGACAAGAAGTCCCGCGAGCAGTTCGAGATCCGGACGCACAAGCGGCTGCTGGACATCCTGGAGCCGACGCAAGCGACGCTGGACGCGCTGATGAAGCTCGATCTGTCGGCTGGTGTGGACGTTGAGATCAAGAGCTGAGCGGCGATGAGCCGCGCGGCGTGATGATCGAGAGAGGGACGAACGATGAAATTGGATGTGTACGATCTCAACGGTGATGTGACCGGTGAGGTTGAGGTGAGCGACGCGGTGTTTGGCGCGGAGGTGAAGAAGCACCTCTTCTGGGAGGTGGTGCGCTGGCAGCAGGCGAAGCGCCGCGCGGGCACGCACCAGTCGAAGACGCGCCACTTCGTGACGGGGACGACGGCGAAGATGTACCGTCAGAAGGGGACGGGGCGCGCGCGGCACGGCTCGGCGAAGGCTCCGGTCTTCGTCGGCGGCGGCGTGGCGCACGGACCGCACCCGCGCAAGTACGGCTTCAAGGTCAACAAGAAGGTGCGCGCCGGTGCGCTGCGCTCGGCGTTGAGCCTGAAGGTGGGCGAGTCGAAGCTGAAGGTCGTGTCGAGCTTCGACATGGATCGGCCGAAGACGAAGGAGGCGCTGGCGGCGCTCAAGCGTCTGGGGCTGGAGCGCAAGACGCTGGTGATCGACGGGGGCAACGAGGCGCTGAGCCGCTCGGTGCAGAACCTCAAGGGGTTCAAGTACCTGGACGTGGCGGGGCTGAACGTGTACGACCTGCTCCAGTACGACAACGTGGTGCTGACCCAATCGGCGCTCGAGGCAGCTCAGGAGAGGTTGGCGCGATGAACGACAAGACCGTATTCGAGATCCTCGGTCGCCCGGTGGTGACGGAGAAGACGACGACGCAGCGCGAAGACGAGAACAAGATCGTGTTCCGGGTCGCGAAGCAGGCCAACAAGATCCAGATCCGTCAGGCGATCGAGCGCCTGTTCGACGTGAAGGTCTTGCGGGTGAACACGACGATCATGCCGAGCAAGCCGAAGCGGCTCGGTCGCCACACGGGTCGCCGCAGCGGCTACAAGAAGGCGATCGTGACGTTGGCGGAGGGGCACTCGATCGAGTTCTACGCGGCCGAGAGCGAGCTGTAGTTGAGGTTGAGGCGCCGCGCCCGGCTGTGATGGTGTGGGCGGCGACGTAGGGATGAGATGGCCGGGTGAGCCCGAGGGCGGGTGACCTGGGGAATGGTATAGAGTCTGGGGGTGTGACGATGGCCGTCCACAAGTACAAGCCGACGAGTCCAGGCCGCCGCTTCATGAGCGGTCAGGACAAGCGGAGTCTGTCGAACAAGGGCCCTGAGAAGAGCCTGACGAAGGCGCTCAGCAAGTCTGGCGGGCGCAACAACAAGGGCCGGATCACGACGCGACGTCGTGGCGGCGGCCACAAGCGGCGCTACCGTCAGGTGGACTTCAAGCGGACGAAGTCCGGTGTGCCGGCGAAGGTGATGTCGATCGAGTACGATCCGAACCGAAGCGCGAACATCGCGTTGCTGCACTACGCCGACGGCGACAAGGGGTACATCCTGGCGCCGGCGAAGCTGGAGGTGGGCGACGAGGTGATCAGCAGCGCGCACGCGGACATCAAGCCGGGCAACTGCTTGAAGCTGCTCTACATCCCGCCGGGGACGATCGTCCACAACATCGAGATGAAGCCAGGCAAGGGCGGCCAGATGGTGCGCTCAGCGGGCGCCGGCGCGCAGCTGCAGGCGAAGGAGGGCTCCTACGCTCTGCTGAAGCTGCCGAGCGGCGAGGTGCGCCGCGTGCACGTGCAGTGCCGGGCGACGGTGGGTCGGGTTGGCAACCAGGAGCACGGCATCGTGAACCTGGGCAAGGCGGGTCGCGCGCGTCACCTGGGGCGTCGCCCGAAGGTGCGCGGCGTGGCGATGAACCCGGTGGACCACCCGCACGGCGGTGGTGAGGGTCGCACGAGCGGCGGCCGCCACCCGGTGACCCCGTGGGGTCAGCCGACGAAGGGTAAGCGGACGCGCAAGAACCGCGAGACGGACAAGTACATTGTGAAGCGGCGCTACAAGCGATAAGCGCGGCCAGCACGGACGAGAGAGGTTGAGGCGATGCCACGCTCAGTAAAGAAGGGTCCATTCATCGACGAGCACCTGCTCAAGAAGGTGGACGCGGCGGTTGAGAGCAACAGCCGGAAGGTGATCAAGACCTGGAGCCGTCGGTCGACGATCCTGCCGGATATGGTGGGGATGACGTTCGCGGTTCACAACGGCAAGAAGTTCGTCCCGGTGTACGTGACCGAGAGCATGGTCGGGTACAAGTTCGGTGAGTTTGCGCCGACGCGGACCTTCTACGGTCACGCGCTGGACAAGAAGGCGAAGCGCCGCTGATGGTCGAGAGGCCAGCGCCTGTTGGAGGCGTTGGTGTATGGATGGTGGGCGCCGGGCGTTGAGCCGAGGGGCCTGTGTAGATGAAGAATGTGATGGCTGCACACCGGGCGACGCGTCGCCTGGGGGTGCGGATGTCGTAGCGTTGGGAGGAATGAAGATGGCTGAAGGAAGGGGCCGTTCACACACGGCGACACTGCGCTATCTTCGCGTGGCTCCGCGCAAGGTGCGGCTGCTGGTGGACATGATCCGCAACCGCCCTGTGGAGGACGCGCTGGACCTGTTGCGTCACAGCAACAAGGGGGCGTCCACGGCGGTGTACAAGTTGTTGGACTCGGCGCTGTCGAACGTCACCGAGGGCGAGCTGGACTGGGATCTGGATCGTCTCTACGTGGCGAAGGCGTACGTGAACGAGGGGCCGACGATGCGTCGGTTTCGGCCACGGGCGATGGGGCGCGCGACTCGCATCCGCAAGCGGACCAGCCACGTGACGATCGAGCTGGGCGAATACTGATGATCGGCGTCGTCGGTCACCCTTCGGGGGTGCTCGGCGGAGATCGCGGGCGTGTTGGCCGCGGGCCGGAGTAGATTGAGGAGCAGACCGTGGGTCAAAAAGTACACCCGATCGGATTCCGTCTGGGGATCACCCGGACGTGGAACTCGAAGTGGTACGAAGAGAAGAACTACGCGAAGTGGCTGCACGAGGATCTGAAGATCCGCGAGTACATCAAGAAGCAGCACTACACCACGGGGATCAGCACGATCGAGATCGAGCGTGCCCCGAACAAGGTGAAGATCACCGTCCACACGGCGAAGCCGGGTGTGCTGATCGGCAAGCGCGGCGCGGGCGTTGAGGCGCTCAAGCGCGAGCTGATGGTGTTGACGGACAACGACATCATCCTGAACGTGGTGGAGGTGCGCAAGGCGGAGCTGGACGCGCAGCTGGTGGCCGAGAACATCGCGGTGCAGTTGGAGCGTCGTGTGTCGTTCCGGCGGGCGATGAAGAAGGCGCTGGGCACGACGATGAAGTTCGGCGCCAAAGGCGTCCGGATCGCGTGCGCGGGTCGCCTGGGTGGCGCGGAGATGAGTCGCCGCGAGTGGTACATCGAAGGCCGGGTGCCGCTGCACACGCTTCGTGCGGACATCGACTACGGCCTGGCGGTCTCGAAGACGACCTACGGCGTGATCGGCGTCAAGGTGTGGATCTTCAAGGGTGAGGTGCTCGGGGACGCCCGGGTCTGAATGGGGCTTTGTATGGGGCTTGACAAGGCGTCAAGCTGTGTGTATAGTCCCCGCCCGCTGTCTGATCCCGGTGTGCCTGCCCTGGTAGGTGAATCGGGGGCGTCAGAACCAGCCCGATAGGTTGGCAGCATATCGAGTCCGAAGCCGATGAAGCCGAGGTCGCCACAGGGCGGCAGGTGAAGGCGGGGGGCTCGGCGACGTGTGCTCCGTCCAGCCGCTCAATCCGAGTAGAGATCAGTCGTCTCTCCAGGGTCACCATGGTGCTCCACAGGAACGGGCCATACCGCTGTGGAAAGTCGTGGGCCAGTCTCTCGGGGGACGTTCGCGCTGTTGAAGAGCGCGCTGAGATGAGGAAGAGAAGATGCTGAGTCCAAAGAAGGTCAAGTTTCGTAAGCGCCACAAGGGGCGGATGACCGGGAAGGCCTACCGCGGTTCGGAGGTGTCGTTTGGAGACTTCGGGCTGGTGGCGTTGGAGCCGGGCTGGTTGACGGCGCGTCAGATTGAGGCGGCGCGTATCGCGATGACCCGCCACATCAAGCGTGGTGGTCGGGTCTGGATCCGGATCTTCCCGGACAAGCCGGTGACGCGCAAGCCCGCCGAGACCCGGATGGGTAAGGGTAAGGGGTCGCCCGAGATGTGGGTGGCGCCGATCAAGCCCGGTCGGGTGTTGTACGAGATGGACGGCGTAGAGGAAGACGTGGCGGCGGAAGCGTTTCGTCTGGCAGGCCACAAGTTGCCGATCAAGACGAAGTTCGTGTTGCGAGGTGAGCTGTGAAGGCGAAGGAAATCCGCGAGAAGACGGTGGGGGAGCTGCGCGAGCTGGAAGCTGAGCTGCGCGAGAAGCTCTTTCGGTTGAAGATGCACCATTACACGGGTCAGCTGGAGAGCGTGGCGGAGCTGCAGGCCACCAAGCGCGACATTGCCCGGGTGTTGACGGTGATTCGTGAGCGTGAGGCCGGCAAGGCTTGATGATGATGGTCTCGGAGGGTTGAGTATGGCAGGCGGTAAGCCCATGGGTCGGCGCAAGACCCGCGTTGGCTACGTGGTTTCGGACAAGATGGACAAGACCGTGGTGGTGGCCATCGACAAGAAGGTGCTGCACCCGGTGTTCAAGAAGTACGTCAAGCGCCGGACCAAGCACAAGGCCCACGACGAGCACAACACGTGTCGGGTGGGAGACAAGGTGCTGATCGAGGAGACGCGCCCGCTGTCGAAGGACAAGTGCTGGCGAGTCAAGGAGACGCTGCGCAAGGCGGTGTCGGCCGAGGACTGATCGCACACAGCCAGGCGAGCGTGTTTGCTATCGAGGGCGCGTTCGGCGGCTGGTGTGGTTCGACGATGAATGGATGTGCCGACGCCCGGCTGTGGTGATGTCGGTCAGTCCCTGAGTGGTGGATGGAGGTGAGTCATGATTCAGATGCAGTCGATGCTCTCGGTGGCCGATAATTCGGGCGCGAAGAAGCTGCAGTGCATCAAGGTTCTGGGTGGCTCGAAGCGCAAGTTTGCCAGCATTGGCGACATCATCAAGGTGTCGGTCAAGGAGGCCTTGCCGAACAGCAAGGTCCAGAAGGGTGACGTGCGGCGGGCCGTGATTGTGCGGACGCGCAAGGAGATTTCGCGCGAGGATGGCTCGCTGATCCGATTTGATGAGAACGCGGCGGTGCTGATCAACCCGGCGGACGACCCGATCGGGACGCGTATCTTCGGTCCGGTGGCGCGCGAGCTGCGCGGCGGCGGGTTCATGAAGATCATCAGCCTGGCGCCCGAGGTGCTTTGAGAGGACAGGTGGAGACGATGCACGTCAAGAAAGACGATCTGGTGGTGGTCATCTCCGGTAAGGAGCGCGGGCTGAAGGGGCGGATCCTGAAGGTGCTGCCGCGCGAGAACCGGGTGGTTGTCGAAGGTCGCAATCTGGTCAAGCGCCACCTGAAGCCGAACCCGTTGATCGGGCGCGCAGGTGGGATCGTGGAGAAGGAGGCGCCGATTCACGCCTCGAACGTGCTGCTGTACAGCGAGAAGGCCGACGGCCCGGTGCGCACGCAGCGGTGGTTCGTGGGCGAGGACGGGACGCTGTTCGCGACGCTGAAGGAGGCGAAGGCGACGTACGCCGAGCCGCCGAAGAAGGTGGCGAAGGTGCGTTACTGCCCCAAGACCGGTGAGCGGTTCGATTGAGTTGGGAATGGATACGGCGGAGGTCACAGCCTCGCCGGGCGTGGTAGGTAGAGAGCGATGGCAGGTGTAGCGCGTCTACAGCAGAAATATCGGGATGACGTTGTGTCCGGGCTGCAGAGCCAGTTCGGCTACACGAACATCATGGAGGTGCCCCGCCTGGAGAAGGTGGTGGTGAACATGGGCCTCGGCGAGGCGATCCAGAACGCCAAGGTGATCGACGCGGCGGTGGGTGACGTGGCCAAGATCACCGGGCAGCGCCCGGTGATCTGCAAGGCGCGCCGGTCCATCGCGAGCTTCAAGCTGCGCGAGGGGATGCCGATCGGCGTCAAGGTGACGCTGCGGTCCCGGCGCATGTGGGAGTTCCTCGATCGGCTGATGAGCGTCGCGATCCCGCGCGTCCGTGACTTCAAGGGGGTGAGCCGCAAGGCGTTCGATGGCCGCGGCAACTACTCGCTGGGGGTCAAGGAGCAGATCATCTTCCCGGAGATCAACTACGACGAGATCGACAAGATCCGGGGGATGAACATCACGATCGTGACCTCGGCCAACACGGATGATGAAGCCCGGGCGCTGCTTGAGAAGCTCGGGATGCCGTTTCGTAAGAAGTAGGGAGTGAGTTCATGGCGAAGAAGGCGTTGATGGAGAAGGCCAAGCGCAAGCCGAAGTTCCAGGTGCGGGCCTACAACCGTTGCCCGCGCTGTGGTCGGTCGCGCGCTTACATGCGCAAGTTCGATCTGTGCAGGATCTGCTTCCGGGAGCTGGCCCACAAGGGTGAGCTGCCGGGCGTGGTCAAGGCCAGCTGGTGAGCCAGGGAGGTTGAGATGATAGTGACAGATCCCATCGCGGACCTGCTGACGCGCATTCGTAACGGTCAGATGGCTCGCCACAAGACGGTCCAGATCCCGGGCAGCCAGATCAAGTGGGCGATCGCCCGGATCCTGGAGGAGCACGGGTACGTCGAGTCGGCGGACTGGCGCGCGGAAGGGCACCAGGGGCTGATCGAGGTCGAGCTGCGCTATGACCCCGACGGGGTCCCGATGATCCGGGGCATCCAGCGGGAGTCGAAGCCGGGTCAGCGCGTGTACGTCAAGAAGGATGAGATTCCGCAGGTGCTCAACGGGCTGGGGATCGCGATCCTGTCCACCTCACAGGGTGTGATGGATGGCGACAAGGCCAAGGCCGCCTCGACGGGCGGTGAGCTCCTGGCGACGGTGTGGTGATGGTAGGTGCCGCGGGCGGGTCCCGCGGCGAGTTGCATGCTGAGCGCTGATATGAATGGGCGCCGCTGCGGCGTGACTGGTTGGAGCGAGGACGATGTCAAGGATTGGTAAGCTGCCCATCCCGGTGCCGGAGAAGGTTCAGATCAAGCTGGACTCCGACACCATCGTGGTCAAGGGCCCCAAGGGCGAGCTGTCGCGGTCGATCCCGCCGATGGTCTCCTTCAAGGTGGAGAACGACGAGGTGATCGTCGAGGCCACGTCGGAGGTGCGTGAGGCGAGGGCGATGCACGGCCTGGGTCGGTCGCTGGTCGCGAACATGGTTGAGGGGGTCTCCGCGGGCTTCAAGCGTTCGATGGAGATCAAGGGCGTTGGTTACAAGGTCGAGCAGGTGGGCAAGAGCAGCTACCTGCGCTTCGACCTGGGCTACAGCCACCCGATCTTCTACGAGCTCCCGGACGGGGTGTCGGCGACGATCGGTCGCGGCAACATCCTGACCCTCGAGAGCGCGGACAAAGAGGTGTTGGGTCAGGCGTCGGCGACGATCCGCTCGCTGCGTCCGCCCGAGCCCTACAAGGGCAAGGGGATCCGGTACACCGATGAGGTCATCGTCCGCAAGGTCGGCAAGGCTGGCGGCAAGTAAGCGCACCGGGGGTAGTGATGAAGAGCTATATCAAGAGGCGAGAAGGTCGAATCCGGCGCAAGAAGTCGATTCGCAAGAAGATTCGTGGGACGACGGCGCGCCCGCGCATGTCGGTGTTTCGCAGCAGCAAGCACATCTACGCGCAGGTGATCGACGACACGCAGGGCGTGACGCTGGTCTCGGCTTCGAGCCTGGAGCCGGAGCTGCGCGAGAAGTGCGCGTCGCTGTCGGGGAAGGACGCGGCCAAGGAGGTCGGCTTGGAGGTCGGCAAGCGTTGCCTGGCCAAGGCGATCGACAAGGTGGTCTTCGACCGCAACGGCTTCATCTTCCACGGGCGGGTCAAAGCCCTGGCGGACGCCGCGCGCGAAAGTGGCCTGGATTTTTGAGTACGGCGCTCGGGGCGGCCGCGGCCAGCCCTGGCCCAGTGTGGAGTCATAGATAGATGGCGATTCGTAAGCGCATGCAAGATGACGGTCTGCTGGACAAGGTCATCCACATCAACCGAGTGGCGAAGGTCGTCAAGGGCGGCCGGCGGTTCAGCTTCAGCGCCATTGTTGTGGTGGGCGACGGCCAGGGCCGGGTCGGTATCGGTCACGGCAAGGCCAACGAGGTCCCCGAGGCGATCCGTAAGGGCAAGGAGCAGGCCACCAAGAACATGGTCGACATCCCCCTGCTCAACGAGACGATCCCCCACCAGGTGCTGGGCCACTACGGCTCGGGGCGGGTGCTGCTCAAGCCCGCGGGCCCCGGTACCGGCGTTATCGCCGGTGGTCCGGTCCGCGCGGTGCTCGAGGCGGCCGGGATCAGCAACATCCTGAGCAAGTCGCTCGGGTCGAGCAACCCGCACAACGTGGTCAAGGCCACGATGGAGGGGCTCCAGCAGCTGGTCTCGCCCGATCAGTACGCGAAGCGGCTGCGTCGCTCCGCCCCCGAGGTGAGCGCGAGCGCTGAGGGTTGAGGTCGTCACCTGCTCGTCGTCGCGCGACGCGGGCGGTGTGTCGACTGTGATGAGATCGCGACCGGGCGATCCTCGCCGGCGACGCCGGCAGGAATGATGTCTGTTGACGCTCGGTTGGTGGTGCACAGGTTGGAGGTGCGTCGTGGCGGAAGGCAAAGTGAAGGTTACCCTCAAGCGCAGCGTGATCGGTGCGCTCAAGAAGCAGAAGCAGACCGTTGAGGCGCTGGGTCTGCGCAAGCGTCACCACTCGGTGGTGCATCAGGACACTCCCCAGATCCGCGGGATGATCGAGAAGGTCGCGCATCTGGTGGAGATTGAAGAGCTTTAGATGTTAGCATGGTGTGAGGGAGGTCGATCATGGACCTGAGCAACCTGGAGAAGCCCGAAGGGGCGACTCAGAAGCGCACCCGTAAGGGGCGTGGTCCGGGCAGTGGCCTGGGCAAGACGTGTGGTCGCGGCCACAAGGGTCAGAAGAGCCGCTCCGGTGGCAAGGTGCCCGCCTCGTTCGAGGGTGGGCAGATGCCGTTGATTCGGCGGATCCCGAAGTTCGGTTTCGTCAACAACTTCGCGAAGGAGTGGTCCATCGTCAACCTCGCCGACCTCGAGCGGGTCTTTGAGGCGGGCGACGAGATCACCCCCGAGGTGCTGGCGGAGCGCGGCTTGATCTGGAGCCGCTACCAGCGTCCCGGCGAGGGCAAGGACAAGGTCCTCAAGACGCGTGACGTGAAGGTGCTCGCCAAGGGGAGCCTGACGAAGGCTCTGACCGTGAAGGCGCACAAGTTCAGCAAGTCCGCCGAGCAGGCGATCGTGGCTGCCGGTGGTTCGATTGAGGTAATCTGACGTGGCGACCAGCTTCGCGAACATCACGAAGGTCCCCGAGCTGCAGAAGCGCATCGTGTTCACGTTGGCGCTCCTGGCGGTCTATCGCGTGGGCGTCTTCGTGACGGTGCCGTTCGTGAACCGGGCTGAGATGTCCCGGTTCATTGGAGGGCAGGATCCGAATGGTGGCGGTGGGTTCTTGAACCTGTTCAACATCTTCTCCGGGGGCGCCCTGGAGCAGTTGAGCATCTTCGCCCTCGGCATCATGCCCTACATCTCGGCGTCGATCATCCTGCAGTTGATGACGGTGGTCGTGCCCACGCTTGAGCGCCTCCAGAAGGAGGGCGAGCAGGGCCGCCGCAAGATCAACCAGTACACCCGGTACGGGACGATCGGCCTGAGCCTGGTTCAGAGCTTCGGCATCGCGCTCTACCTGGAGTCGCTCAACGACACCAACATGGGTATCGTGACCGACCCCGGCTGGGGGTTCCGCTTGATGACCGTGTTGACCCTGACGACAGGGACGGCGTTCATCATGTGGCTCGGTGAGCAGATCACCGAGCGCGGGATCGGCAACGGGATCAGCTTGATCATCATGGCGGGCATCATCGCCTACCTGCCGCAGTCGGTCGTGCAGACCTACCAGAGCTTCGCGGACGGCGCGCTGTCGACGTTCTCGATCATGCTTCTGGTGGTGCTCATCCTCGGCGTCATCGCCGTCATCGTGTTCTTCGAGCGGGCGCAGCGCCGGATCCCGGTGCAGTACGCCAAGCGCATGGTGGGCAAGAAGATCTACGGCGGGCAGAGCTCCTATCTGCCGTTGAAGGTCAACACGGCGGGCGTCATCCCGCCGATCTTCGCGATGTCGCTGCTCCTGTTCCCGACCACGGTCGTGGGCTACTTCCCTGAGGAGTCCTGGGCGATCGCGATCCGCAACGCCCTCGTCCCCGGGGACTGGCGCTACAACACGCTGTACACGATCCTCAACGTCTTCTTCTGCTACTTCTACACCGCGGTGACCTTCAACCCGGTGGACGTGGCCGACAACATGAAGAAGGTCGGCGGCTACGTGCCGGGGATCCGCCCGGGCAAGAAGACCGCGGAGTACATCGACAAGGTGCTGACCCGGATCACGGCCGCGGGCGCCGCCTACATCTCGGCGGTCTGTGTGTTGCCGTTCTTCCTGGTGGACTACCTCGGCGTGACCTTCTACTTCGGCGGCACGGGCCTGCTGATCGTGGTCGGCGTCGCCCTGGACACGGTCAATCAGATCGAGTCGCACCTGGTGACGCGCCACTACGAGGGGTTCACCGACGGCGGCGGCGGTGGTCGTCAGAGCCTCCGGAACAAGGACGCGTAGCCCCCTGCAGCGTGGGGCGTCGATGCAGAGCCGCCGCGCGGGCGGCGAGTGTGTGAGGAGGAGAGATGCTGACTCGGTTGATGATGCTCGGCCCGCCCGGCGCAGGGAAGGGCACCCAGGCGCAGCTCCTGTCCAACAAGCTGGGGATCCCCCAGATCTCGACCGGGGACATGTTGCGGGCGGCCAAGGCCGCCGGCACGGAGCTTGGCAAGAAGGCGGCGGAGTACATGTCGCGCGGCGATCTGGTGCCGGACGAGGTCGTGGTCGGCATCGTCAAGGATCGACTCGCCGAGGACGACACGGCTGACGGCTTCATCCTCGACGGCTTCCCGCGCACGCTGGTGCAGGCCGAGGCCCTCGCGGACGCTCAGGTGAGCCTGGACGCGGTGATCGACGTGGTCGTCCCCGAGGAGCTGCTCATCGAGCGGATCACCGGGCGGATGTCCTGCGCGAGCTGCAAGCAGGTGTACCACAAGACCTTCAACCCCCCCGAGACCGAGGGGGTGTGTGACAAGTGCGGTCACACCGAGTTCAACGTGCGCGCCGATGACACCCGCGAGGTGGTGGTGTCGCGCCTGGGCTCCTACCGCGCCAAGACCGAGCCGCTTCGCACCTACTACGCCGATCAGGGCCTCCTGAAGGAGGTGGACGGTGTGGGCGAGGTGGACGAGGTGCAGGCGCGGGTGCTCGCTCTCCTGAGCGAGGGTAAGGGCTGATGAGCCTCCTCTCCAGCGGTCGACGCGTCATCCTCAAGTCTCCCGAGGAGATCGAGTTGATGCGTCAATCCGGGGTGATCCTGGCCGCGGTGCTGGACGCCGTTGAGGCGGCCGTGGCGCCCGGGGTGACCACAGGGGAGTTGGATGAGATCGCGGCCAGGGTGATCGCGGAAGCGGGCGCCACGGCCTCCTTCAAGGGGTACCACGGGTACCCGAAGACGCTCTGCACGAGCGTCAACGCCCAGGTGATCCACGGCATCCCATCGGACGCCGTGGCGCTCGCCGAAGGCGACATCGTGAGCGTGGACTGTGGTGTGTATCACCAGGGTTTCCACGCGGACTCGTGTCGAACGATCCCGGTTGGGGCGATCGACGCCGAGAGCGATCACCTGTTGAAGGTGACCCGAGAGGCGCTGCAGCTGGCGATCGCGAAGGCGACGCCGGGCGGGCGGCTCTCAACCATCGGCGCCACGGTGGAGCGCCACGTCAAGAAGGCGGGGCTCTCGGTGGTGCGTGATTATGTGGGACACGGCATCGGCCGCTCCCTCCACGAAGACCCGGATGTGCGTAACTACGGCCGCCCCGGTCGGGGACCGCTGCTCAAGGCTGGCATGGTGCTGGCGATTGAGCCGATGGTCAACGTCGGCGGCGCCCGTTGCCGGACCCTCGATGACGGGTGGACGGTCGTGACCCGCGACGGATCGCGGTCAGCGCACTTCGAGCACACGGTGGCCATCACCAAAGATGGTCCCCAGGTCTTGACATCGGGGCTTTAAACGCATAGAGAAACCTGCCTTGTCCTGTTTGTTGGCCTTCGCGCCGAGAGATGGGTATGGCGTTGTATGAACGCGCGGCGATGTGCCGCGCTGACAGACTCAAGTAGGAGGTTGGCCATGAAAGTGCGCCCCTCAGTGAAGAAGATGTGTGACAAGTGCAAGATCATCCGGCGTAAGAACATCGTCTGGGTCATCTGTGAGAACCCGCGCCACAAGCAGCGCCAGGGCTGAAGCACAATGTCACGTGAATGTTGAGACGACGCCCCCTTCAGCAGAAATGGTGGTGAAGGGCGGCGCGACGGGTTGAATGTCAGGAGGCGACCGTGGCTCGTATTGCTGGTGTGGATCTTCCGCGACGGAAGCGGATTGATATTGCTCTGACCTACATCTACGGCATCGGGCGCAGCAAGGCCAAGTCGGTCCTGCAGCGCGCGGACGTGGATGCTTCGGTGAAGACCGACGATCTGACCGAGGCGGAGGTCCGCCGTATCCGGCAGATCATCGACGACTATGAGACGGTCGAGGGTGACCTGCGCCGTGAGATGAATCAGAACATCAAGCGGTTGATGGATCTGGGATCGTACCGGGGGCTGCGCCATCGGCGAGGCCTGCCCGTGCGGGGACAGCGGACGAAGACCAACGCCCGCACCCGCAAGGGGCCGCGTCGCGTCGCGGTCAAGAAGAAGCGCTGAGCAGCAGCCGATGGGCGAGGCGCGGCGAGCGGAACAGGCCGCCGCGCGCGCTCGCATGACAACGCAGCAGACAGGTCAGAGATATGGCAAAGGGAAAGCGAGATAGGCAGTCCTCGAAGAGGCGCGTCAAGAAGAACGTCCAGAACGGGATCTGTCACATCTCTTCTACGTTCAACAACACGATCGTCACCATCACCGACACCGCGGGCAACGCCCTGGCGTGGTCGAGCGCTGGTTCGCGCGGCTTCAAGGGCTCGCGCAAGAGCACGCCGTTCGCGGCGCAGCTGGCCGCCGAGGACGCCTGCCGCAAGGCGATGGAGCACGGCCTGCGCTCGGTGGCGGTCTACCTCAAGGGTCCGGGCAGCGGCCGTGAGGCGGCGCTGCGCTCGTTGCAGTCCGTGGGGCTGAAGGTCACCCTGATTCGGGACGTGACCCCGATCCCTCACAACGGGTGCCGCCCTCCGAAGCGGCGGCGCGTGTGACGCAGGCTTGACGGTAGGTGTGCCGAGCCCTTCATGAGGGCTCGGCTACGTGGGATGATCTCGGGCGCCGGGTTGACCACGGGCCGCCCCCCGGTCTCAGCATGAGAGCGGGGTGTTGGTGCTGGTACAGTGAGCGCCTATTGCTTGGATACCGAGGGACATGCACTACAGGAATTGGAGAGATCTCATCAAGCCCAAGGAGGTCCGGATTGATCCGGCCACCAAGAGCAACACCTACGCGAAGTTTGTCTGTGAGCCACTGGAGCGGGGCTTTGGGACAACCCTCGGCAACAGCCTTCGGAGGGTGCTGCTCTCCAGCCTCCAGGGGGCGGCGGTGACGTCGGTTCGGATTGACGGCGCGCTCCACGAGTTCACCACGCTGCCTGACGTCAAAGAGGACGTGACCGACATCATCCTCAACGTCAAGGACCTGCTCCTCAAGCTCCACAACTACGACCCCCAGATCATCCGCATCGACAAGCGCGGCCCTGGCGTGGTCACGGCGGCGGACATCGAGGCGGGCTCCCAGGTCGAGGTGCTCAACCCCGACCACCCCATCGCGACCCTCTCCGAGGGAGGGCGCCTCAAGATGGAGATGACCGTCAAGTCGGGGCGAGGCTATGTCCCGGCGAGCCGGAACAAGGATCTGGACCAGGCCGTCGACGTCATCCCCATCGACAGCCTCTTCAGCCCGATCCGCAAGGTCAACTACAGCGTCACCAACGCCCGCGTTGGCCAGCAGACCGATTACGACAGCCTCACCCTCCACGTCTGGACCGACGGCTCGGTCCTGCCTGAGGACGCGGTCGCCTTCGCGGCCAAGATCATCAAGGAGCAGGTGAGCATCTTCATCACCTTCGACGAGGGCCTGGAGCCCGACGTGGAGGAGGAGGAGGAAGAGGTCGAGCTGTTCAACGAGAACCTGCTCCGTCCCGTGGACGAGCTGGAGCTCTCGGTGCGGTCGCAGAACTGCCTGCAGAACGCGAACATCAAGTACATCGGGGATCTGGTCCAGAAGACCGAGTCCGAGATGCTCAAGACCAAGAACTTTGGTCGGAAGTCCCTCAAGGAGATCAAGGATCTGCTCTCGGGGCTCGACCTTGAGCTGGGCATGAAGCTGGAGAACTGGCCGCCTCCCCAGCTGCGGGATAAATAACTGCGCACACGATGGTAGACCCCCGGCGGTCGATGGGGCTGCGGTTCATGGTGGCAGCCCCTCGGCGCGGTCGATATCAATTGGATGATGAGTCATGCGACACCTCAAGAAGAAGAACAACAAGCTCAACCGCACCGCCAGTCACCGCAAGGCGATGCTGGCGAACATGGCGGCCTCGCTGATCCGCTACGAGCGGATCCAGACCACCGACTCCAAGGCCAAGGCGCTCCGCCCCTTCGTGGAGAAGCTGATCACCCTCAGCCGTCGCGGTGACCTGCACGCGCGTCGCCTGGTGCAGAGCCGTCTCCGCGACAAGGAGGCCACCAGCCGCCTCTTCGCTGAGATCGCGCCCCGCTTCACGGATCGCCCCGGTGGCTACACCCGCATCGTCAAGATCGGGCCCCGCGCCGGTGACAACGCCCCGATCTCCCTGATCGAGTTCGTCGACACCACCCTCGAGGACATCATGCGCCTGCGCGGCCATGACAACGCCGAGGAGGCCGCCGAGGCCCTGCTCGACGCCGTCTCCCCCGAGGATGAGGAGGCCGAGGAGGCCGCCGCCGAGGTCGCCGAGGACGAGGAATAGTCCTCCCCTCTCACCCGGTTGCACACCACGGATGAAACACCACGAGGCGCGTTATCGCGCCTCGTGTTGCTTCTTGGCTCGGGATCCCGGATCCTGCGCGCCGAATGTTGACCGTCGCCCCACCGCAGCGGGGCGCCCGAGCGCTGCTTGAGGTCCGACGCCCTCCGCGTCGCGCACCTCGCCACCGGCGCGCTCCGCCACCACCTCTCCACAGGAGGCTTCCCCCATGCGCACCTCACTCCCCGGCGCGTCGCTCGCCCTGTTCGTGCTGCTCGCCGTGGCCCCGGTGGCCGCGCAGGCGCAGAGCGGCTCGGCGGCCATCGAGGACTCGATCACGATCCCTTCGAAGACCCTCGCCAACGGCCTGGAGATCATCGTCATCGAGGACCACTCCCTGCCGCTGGTCACCATCGAGCTTGTGGCGCGCAACGGCGCCTACACCGAGCCGCCCCCGTACAACGGCCTCAGCCACCTGTACGAGCACATGTTCTTCAAGGGCAACGCCGCCATCCCCAGCCAGGAGGCCTACATGGCCCGGCAGCGCGAGCTGGGCATGGTCTGGAACGGGACCACCAGCGACGAGCGGGTCAACTACTTCTTCACCCTCGGCTCCGAGCAGCTCGACCCTGGGATGAAGTTCATGGCCGACGCGATCCAGACCCCGCTGTTCAAGGAGGAGGAGCTGGTCAAGGAGCGGCAGGTGGTGATCGGGGAGCTGGACCGCGCCGAGTCCAACCCCTACTACCACCTCAACAAGGCGCTCACCGAGAAGATGTTCTGGAAGCACCCGACCCGCAAGGACACCATCGGCGATCGGGAGACCATCACCACGGCCAGCCGTGAGAAGATGCTCACCGTCCAGAAGAAGTTCTACATCCCCAACAACTCCGCCCTCATCCTCGCCGGGGACGTCACCCCCGACCAGGCGTACCAGCTCGCCGAGCAGCACTTCGGCGCGTGGAAGCGCGGCCCCGACCCCTTCAAGGTCGATCCGGTGCCCGCGCACCCGCCGATCAAGCGGACCGAGGCGATCATCGTCAACCAGAAGGTGCAGCGCGCCAGCGTCATGATCGGCTTCCATGGCCCCTCGGTGGGCAAGGACCCGGCCGCGAACTACGCCGCGGACGTCTTCAGCTTCATCGTCGCCCAGCCCTCCAGCAGGTTCCAGAAGGCGATGGTTGAGTCGGGGCTGACCCTCGGCGCCGGGGTGAGCTACTACACCCTCAACCACACCGGGCCGATCTCCATCGTCCTCGAGACCACCCCCGACCAGCTTGAGAAGGCGATCAAGGCGGTTCAGGACGAGATCCGCAAGTTCGACGACCCGGATTACTTCACCGACGATCAGATCGAGACCGCCAAGACCCTCCTCGCGGTGAGCAACCTCTACGACCGCGAGAAGACCAGCTCGTTCGCCCACACCGTCAGCTTCTGGTGGGCCGTGGCCAGCCTGGACTACTACCTGAGCTACATCGAGAACCTCAAGAAGGTCACCCGCCAGGACATGGCCCGCTACGTCAAGAGCTACATCCTGGGCAAGCCCTACGTCATGGCCATCATGGTCAGCCCCGAAGCCCAGAAGGAGTTGAAGCTGACCAAGGCCAGCGCCGACAAGATGGCCAAGGTGATCCGATGACGCGCCGCACCCAAGCCCTCTCCGGGCTGCACAAGGAGAATCGACCCATGAGCCTCCCCACCCACACCGGCGCCCGCGTCGTCGGTCGCCTCCTGGCGGTCCTGGCGGTCCTGGCGCTGCTCGGCGCCTGCGGCACGACCCCCGATCCGAAGCCGACCGACCTCACCCCGCCGGAGCAGCCCGCCCCTGAGCCCGAGCCCACGCCGGATCCGGTCGATCCCGAGATCATCAAGGCGTCCGGCATCCAGGAGTGGGAGATGGACGGCCTCAAGGTGGTCCTCAAGCCGACCCCCGGGCCGGTCGTGATCGCCGAGCTGATCATCCAGGGGGGGCTCACCAACACCACCCCCGAGACCGACGGCGTCGAGGAGCTGGCGCTGCGCGTCGCCTCCTCGGGCGGGACGACCGACACCCCCCGCGACGCCTTCACCTCCCGGCTCAACAGCATGGGCAGCGAGATCGGTCACGACACCGATCGCGACTACTCGACGCTCACCATGCGCTCGATCCGCCCCTACTGGACCCAGACCTGGGAGCTGTTCGGGGAGGTGCTGCTCAGCCCGGCGTTCACCGACAAGCAGATTGAGCTTCAGCGCACCCGCCAGATCGAGGAGATCAAGGGGATCCAGGACAACCCCGACGACTACGTCGGGATCCTGGCGAGCCAGAGCCACTTCGACGGTCACCCCTACGTGCGACGTACCGTCGGCACCGAGGCGTCGGTCAAGAAGCTCACCCGCGACATGCTGGTCACCTACTACCGCGGGCTGATGACCCGCGAGCGGTTGACCCTGGTGGTCGTCGGTGACCTCAAGCGCGCCGAGGTGGAGGAGGCGGTGCGGTCGTCGCTGGCGACCCTCCCGAAGGGGGACTACACCTTCCCCGGGTTGCCGCCGGTGCCTGAGAAGCCCTCGAAGGTGGCGACCCAGGTGCGCCCGGAGCTGCCGACCAACTACATGATCGGGCTGTTCAACGCGCCCGCCCCGACCCACCCCGATTACTTCCCGATGCTGGTGGCGACGAGCCTGCTCAGCGATCGCTTCTTCGAGGAGGTGCGCACCAAGCGCAACCTGACCTACGCGGTCGCCGCGGGGCTCTCGAAGCGGCGCCGCAACTACGGCTACCTCTACGTCACGGCGGTGGACCCCACCACGACGGTCCAGGTGATGTACGACGAGGTGGAGCGGCTGGCCACCAGGGAGCTGGACCCCAAGGGGTTCGGGGAGCTGGTCAACGTCTTCCTGACCGAGCACTACATGCGCGCCGAGACCACCGCGGCCCAGGCGAGCCTGCTGGCCAACGCCGAGATGACCGGCGGTGGCTGGGAGCAGACGCTGGTCTTCATCCAGAACATCGAGAAGGTCACCCCGGAGGACGTCATGCGGGTCACGAAGACCTACATCAAGGACATCCACTGGGGCTACATCGGCGACCCGGGCAAGGCCGACATGAACGTCCTCACCTCCCGCTGACCCCCCAAGCGAGGCGCACCGATGACAGACGACGACCAGCCCACCCCCTTGCGCTGGGGCGTGCACGGCGAGGTGGAGGCGATCGCCGAGGCGCTCCTCGCCGAAGGGGTGGAGACCTCCTTCGAGGAGCTGATGGGGATCACGGGCACCGCGTTCCGAACCCACTTCTTCCGCCTCTCGGACAACCCCGGGATGCGCCTCGGCCCCGACCCCGAGAACCCGAACGTGATCTGGGGCCCGCGCTACGCCTGGACCAGCCTCCGCCACAACAACTTCGGCCACTTCGAGTCCGCGTCCTACTTCTACGGCGGGGACATGGTCATCCGGGAGGGGCTCCCCTGGGACTCCCTCTGGAAGCTCATCCGCTTTGAGCTGGACGCGGGCCGCCCGCTCGCCCTCTACAACCTGCCCGGGCAGAGCCCCTGGCGCCCCATCCTGGTGCGCCGCTACGCGCTCTCCAGCTCGCCGCTGAGCTTGTCGCTGCCTGGCCTTGACCCGGAGGTGGCCTTCACGCCTCGGGACGGCACTCCGACGAACCTGGGCGCGCTCCTGGTGCGTCACGGTGACCTCAAGCCGTACCGTCCGTCGGACAACGTGCGCAAGCGCGAGGTGCTGCGCTGGGCGCTGCGGCACGGCGTCAGCCGCCGCGAGCTGGTCTACGAGAGCGAGCGCTTCTACGCCGTCGGCGTCGCCGCCTTCGACGCCCTCGCCGAGTTCCTCACCGAGGGCGCCGCGGCCGAGCTGGCCGACCCCGTCCAACAAACCTCCGACGAGGCCGCCCTCGACATCGGCCGCTTCCTCGCCGCGCTCACCGAGCAGTGGACCGAGGCCCGCGGGTGCGCCGCCGTGTTCTGCCGCGCCTGGGCGGACCAGCTCGCCGAGGCGCCCGCCGACCCCGACGATCCCCCGATGCCTTCGCCTGAGCAGCTCCGCCTGCTCGCCGACGACGCCGCCCGGGTCAGCGAGGAGCTGAAGCGCCTCGCGGACGACTTCGCGCCCGCCCTTCATGACGCCGACTTCGCCAGCGCGCTCGCCCGCGACCCCGATCGGCTCAAGCGCTCCGCCCAGATCGTCACCGCGGCCCAGGCGCTGGAGCGCGTGACGCTCCAACGCCTCGCCGAGGCCCTCGGTCAAGCGCAAGCCTGACCCTGCCCATGTCCCCTCGCCCTCTCCTGCAACGCCTCGCGCTTGGCTTCGCGGCCAGGCACGGCCTCCTCCCCGACTTCCTCGCGAGCTTCCAGGCGTGCCTCCTGCCCGACCTCGAACCCGCGCCGGGTCTGGACTCCCCCGACGACCTCGGTGACCTGCTGGAGGAGCTGCGCGACCCGGAGCGCCGTCAGGCCTTTGAGGCGCTCATCGACGGGCGCCTCCGCCACGAGGGGACGAGCGCGCTCGCCACGACCCAGCGCTTCACCCCGCCCTGGATCGCCGGGTGGCTCGTCGAGCAGGGGCTCGCGGCCGTGGATGGCGACCCGGCGCCTATCTTCGACCCCGCGTGCGGCGGCGGGCGGCTCCTGCTCGACGCCCACCGCGCGTTGGTCGCGCGGGGGCGCTCGCCGCAGCGCGCCTTGGAGGCGCTGGTGGGGTTCGACATCGATCCGCTGGCCGCCGACGTGACTGCCTGGGCGCTGTGGCTTGAGGTCGCGGTGACCGCGTCTCCGCCCGCTCGCCTCCCTCAGGTCGCTCACCCCGGGGAGGACGTGGGTCTGGGGCAGCTTGGGGCGCTTGGGGCGCCTGGGGCGCTGGAGCGGGCCACGTCGGGGGCGATCGCGGTGGGGGAGGTGGGGCTCCTCGTGATGAACCCCCCCTACATGAGCGCGCGTCACATGAGCGCGGCGCTTCGGGGGAAGCTGCGCGACGCCTTCGGGGTCTTCGCGGGCGATCTGTACACCGCTTTCCTCGGTCGTGGCCTGGAGCTGGTTCGACCGGGGGGCGCGTTGGCGGTGTTGTGTCAGGAGTCCTTCCTGTTCCTCAAGCGGGATCGGGAGCTGAGGCGGCGCCTGCTGGTGCAGCTTCAGCTTCGGGAGGCGCTTCACCTGGGGCCGCATGCCTTTGAGGGGATCGCCGGGGAGAAGGCGTCGGTCGTGGCGTTCGTCGGTCGGCGTGACGACGGGGAGGGGGAGGGGGAGGCGCGCGTCGTGGACCTGACCGACGTGCCAGACGCGGCGGGGAAGCGAACCGAGTGGGAGCGGGGGGCGCCGTCGCTGATCTACACGATCCGGTGGGCGGTCCGCCGCGCGGCGCGCGGGGAGCCCTTCGCGTACTGGTGGCCCGACGCGCTGCGCGACGTGTTGGACGGGCGAGAGCGGCTCGGCGACTGGGTGGAGGTCCCGGGCGGGCCGAACAAGACGGCGGACAACGCGCGGTTCATGCGCTACTGGTGGGAGGTGCCGGAGGAGGAGATCGGGGCGCGCTGGGTGCGCTACGCCAAGGGGGGGCCGCACCAGAAGTGGCGGGGGAACCTGGAGCGCGTGGTGGACTGGTCGCCGGAGGCGAGGGGGTATTACGCGAGCAACCCGACGAGCAACCTGTTGGGGGAGGCGTACTGGTTCCGCGAGGGGATCACCTGGTCGGACTTCGGGGGGAGGGCGTTCTCGGCGAGGAGGCTGCCGCCGGGGTGTGTGTTCGACATGGCGGGGCCGTCGCTGTTCGTCGATGGGTCGCCGCTGCCGCTGGACTTCTGGCTGGGGCTGCTCAACTCGCCGCTGGTGTGCCACCTGCTCACCGCGGACAACCCGACGATCCATTACCAGGTGTCCAACCTCAGGCGACTGCCGCTGCCCCCGCGTGAGCGGCTGACCCTGGACAACCCACAGGTGACGACGATCGCGCGGCTCGCCGCGGAGGCGCGGGGCGTGGCGGCGGCGCTGGAGCGTTGGGATCCCACGAGCCCGGGGCGGGAGGAGCCGCTTTGGCTCACGGCCTGGCGAGCGGGGGGCGCCGACAACCTGGACGGGCTCTGTGAGCAGGCGGAGGCGTTGCTCACCAGGCGTCGTGCGGAGCTGGCGGCGCTGGAGCGTGAGCTGGGGGAGGCGGTGGAGGCGCTGTACGGGGTGGCGCGCGGTGACGTCGCGGCGCTGGACGCGCGTTATCGGCCCCCGGCGCCGAGGTCGGTGGCGCGCTCGGTGCGGGCGCTCGACGCGGTGGATCACGCGCTCGCGGTGTCCAGTGAGGCGGCCTGGGGAGGGCTGTGGGGTGAGCTGGTGGCGGAGGTGAGCGGGAGGGTGGGGTTGGAGGAGAAGCTGGCGCGCCACCGGCGCTGGAGGGCGCGCAAGCGCGCAGTGCACGCGACCCGCGGGGGGTCGCTGTGGGGGTGAGGCTCAGCCCGTGATGTCGTGGCGCTCCTGGTGGACGGGGCGACGGAGGGTGTCGGGGCTGGGCGCGGAGGGGTCATCCTCGCCGGGGCCAGCGTTGTCGTCATCGATGTCCTTGGGGCGGGCGTCGGGGTTGTGCTTGGCGGCCGGGGGTTCGCCGAGGACGCTGGGGACCTTGCCGGAGCGGATCATCTCCTCGTCGCGGGCCTGGAGGTCGTTGTCGTTGAGGTAGCGCTTGAGGCGGTCGAGCGAAGCCTGGGTGCGGCGGGTGAAGTCGTTGTCGACGCCGTCGCGCTCCGAGAGGATGATCGTCTTCTCGTAGAAGCGCATCGCCTGCTCCATGAGGGGGCGGATCTTGTTGCGCAGCTCGTCGAAGTAGAAGGCGGCCTCCTCGTCGTTCAGATCATCAGGGATCTCGGCGGCCAGGATGTCCGTGTAGAAGTCTTCGTACATCTTGGCGAGGTAGTAGCGCGAGGCGCTGGCCCAGTGGGGGTTGCCAGCGCGGATGGTGCGCAGGTAGCGGGACTGGGCCTGCTTGAAGAGCTGGGCCTTGTCTTCGAGATCGGTCTCCATGCGCTCGACCGGGAGGCTGAGCTTAATCTTGCGGAACAGCTCGTGGTAGACGCGGCTGAGGCCGAACTGAGAGGCGGCGATGAAGTGGCTGTGGACCGGGACCGCGAGCTCAAGCGGGGCGCGGGCGTTGAGCCGGATCGCCTTGTTGTAGGCCTGCTCGGCCTCGGAGAGCTGGCCCAGCTCCAGCCGGGCGGTCCCGAGGCGCGCGTGGGCCTCGATGCGGTCGTAGAGGCTGAGGTTGGAGCGGCCCATGATCGCGTCGATGGTCCCGGCCACCTCCTGCCAGTGGCCGAGGCGGGCGTGGCACTCGGCCATGCGGTACATGGCGTCGGTGGCCGACGGCTTGCCGGGCACCTCCTCGATGACCTTCGTGTAGTAGCCCATCGCCTTGTCCCACTGCTCCAGGCGCTCGTAGGCCCAGCCGGTGTTGTAGAGCGAGGGGATGAAGTACTGGGTGTCGGGGAAGTGCTGGATCAGCAGCGCGTAGGTGTCGATCGCCTTGGTGTGCTGGCCGCGCTTGACGGCGCGGGTGGCGTCCTTCCAGAGGGTGCTGGAGTCGAGCGCCTCGACGCTCTGGACGTCGCCCTTGTCGTCCGTGTTGGCCTTGATGAGCATGGGGTCCATGGCCACCTCCTCGGAGGGGGTGTTGGCCGGGTTGCTGTCAGGGCGGGTGGTGACGCCGCTGCAAGCGGACGTCAGCAGCACGAGGGCGACGATGAGGTGTGAGGTCGTGGCAGCGTTCATGAGACTCCTCGGGCGTGTATCATCAGGCGCACGCAGGATCTTGGACATCGGCATCTGGGGGTTTGTTCCCGAGCCTTGTCTGCGGAGACGGCCAGGAGCAACCCCAGGAGCCCAGACGGATCCGGCGAGCCGATTTGATAGGGCCTTTCCAGAAGGGGCTCGGTGTGGCGCGCGAGCGCTCATGGGTTGGGGGTGGAGCCGGGGAGCGCGAACAGCTCCTGGCGGACCCGGTTGAGGCCCTCGAAGGAGTGGATGTCGCGGCTGAAGAAGGGGACCGTGGCGATGGTGACGCGTGACCCGGCGCGCTCGCGGAGGGCGCGGAGGGTCTGGGCGTCGAGGGTGGCCAGGATCTGGAACTCGGTGGCGTTGTCGATCATGCGCTGGCCGAGGGCGCGCAGCTCGTCAGGCTCGGGAGGGGCGTCGAGCCCGTCGAGCTGGACGGCGTCCATGCGGTCGGCCAGCTCCGAGGAGCTGGCCTCGTCGAGCCCGTCCGGGGGGAGGTAGGGCGCGTGGACGCGGTTGACGATGAAGCCGCCGAAGGGGATCGACTCGTCGTCGAGGCGGTTCTGGAAGAAGCGGGCCTCATCGACGGTGATCGGGTCGGGGCTGGTCACGACGAAGAACAGGGCGTCCTGGGAGCCGAGGACGGCGCGGATCTGCCGCGCGCGGTCACCGAAGCCGTCAAAGAGGGGGCTGAGGCTCTTGAGGAAGACGCGCAGCTCGTCGAGCATCTCACCGCCGGTGAACCGCGAGAGGGTCTTGAGGACGTAGCTGGTGCCGATGTTGAACAGCCCGAAGCCGAACTTGCCCGCGGCGACCGAGGGCTTGTAGAGCCACTGCAAGGCCGAGCTCTCGACCGCCTCGGCCATGCGGCTGGGGGCGTCGAGGAAGTCGAGGGCGTGGATGGTGGGCGGGGTGTCGAGGACGATGAGGTCGTAGTCGCCGCTGCGGTGCAGCTCGTAGAGGCGCTCCATCGCCGAGTACTCCTGGGTGCCGGCGAGGCTGGTGGAGAAGTAGGAGTAGAGCTTGTTGTTGAGGATGCGCTCGACGGCCTTGGGGTCCTTGACGTTGCGCTCGACGATGCGGTCGAAGGAGCGCTTCATGTCGAGCATCATCGCCCACAGCTCCCCCTTGGGCTCGACGCCGATCTGGGCGAACTGCTCCAGGGGGATCTGGCGCTCGTCGTTGTCCAGCTCCGAGACGCCGAGGCTGTTGGCGAGCCTGCGGGCGGGGTCGATGGTGAGGACGAGGACCTTGCGCCCCTCCATGGCGGCGTGGAGCGCGAGGACGGCGGAGGTGGTCGTCTTGCCGACGCCTCCGCTGCCGACGCAGACGACGATCCTGCGCCCTTCGATCAGGTCACCGATGGTCTTTCGGGTCATGTCGCCATACGCCGGTCAGCCTCCCCCGCTCGCGGCGGGCTGGGGGGGGTCAGGGGGATCCTCGTCGACGCGACCGGTGAGCTGCCGCTCGATCTCGTCGGCGATCTTGGAGAGCGTCATGAAGTTGAAGCGCTCGGTGAAGTAGTAGGGGATGTGGATCTGGGGCAGATCCAGCTCGCGGTCGAGCCGCTCGATGTACTCGCGCTGGAGCTGGACCCGGTTGGAGCGGAAGGTGGCCGCCTCCAGGAGCCGATCGAGGTGCGAGCCGTCGCTGTCGGTCTCGGCGCGCACGGCGGTGACGAGGTCGCGCTGGCGGTCGCTGAACATCGGCTCGTAGACGGCGTTGGCGATCACGTAGCCGAGCGGCACCTGGAGGGTCTCCTCGGTGGTGCGCTTGAGCTCGATCGTCTCGTTGATCGGCATCTCCTCGACGAGGGTGATGAGGTTGAGGACGGTCCGCGAGGAGTCCTCGATCATCGCCTGGATCTGGCGCGCCTCGTCGAACATCGGCCCGGAGCTGACGATGTTGGTGATCACCGCCGGGATCTGGAGGAAGAAGACGCCGTGCCCGGTCGCGGGGGCGTCCACGACGATCATGTCCCAGCGCGGGCGCCCACCCGGGCCGTCGTTGGCCTGCTCCTCAAACCAGACCTTGCCGAGCAGGACCAGCTCGTTGAGGCCGGGGATCACGCGCAGGAAGGTGCGCACGAAGCGGTTCTCGAAGACGGCGCGGTAGAGGGTCTTGAGGCGGAGCTTGAGGATGGCGTACTCGCGCAGCGCCTCCTTGGGGGTGATGTTGACCGCGAAGAGGTTGTCTTCGACCTCGGTGGGCTCGAACCCGATCGGGCTGGAGCCGAACAGCCGGGAGGTCTTCTCCTTGGCGTTCAGCTCCATCAGCAGCACGCGCTTGCCGCGTCGCGCCGCAGCCAAACCAATGGCCGCCGACAGGGTGGTCTTGCCCACCCCTCCCTTGCCGGTGTTGATGATCAGGCGTTTGCCAAACAGGTCGATCATCTCCCTGGGGGTCCGTCCTCGTCGTGTCGATTCATGCTCGGGGCGCCCGTGTTGAGTGGGGCGGCCCCGTCTTTGGCATGAATGCGTGCCCGTTGTGTTTCGGCGTCTTGGTGGCCAGGCGCGCTCAACACCATCCCAGGTCAAGCGACGCGACTCACCACCATCCTAATATACGCCCACGCCATGTGGATCAAGCCGCCCGCGCGATGCTCATGGCGCGGTCAGCTCGTTGCCCTCGCTGCTGCCCTGGCCGATGATGGAGGTGAAGCAGCCCTCCAGCGTCCCCCCCGACTCGTCGAAGGCCTTGCTGGCGTTGGGGCCGAAGTCGATGCTCCACTCCGCGGCCAGCGCGGTCGAGGTGACGCTCGTGAAGGTGACCGTCCCCCCCCTGGCGAGGTGGATGACGCTGTCCACGCCGCTCACCTCGCCGTCGTCGGTGTTGTCGAGGCCGTAGCGGGCGCAGATCTGCCCGTTGGCCACGTCGCAGTAGGTCTCGAAGTAGGTGTCGTCGTCGCCCGGCATCACCAGCTGGAAGGTGCGCCCTTCGTCGCCGAGGTCGTCGATGCGCAGGGAGATGTTGGTCAACAGGTCGCGCCCCATCGGATCGCCCACGTTGGTGTTGAATGACATCACCAGCGGGCGCGTCTCGGGGGTCTCGGAGCCGGAGGGGGTGAACTCGACGTCGCCGAGGCGGAAGATGATCTCCCGGCTGGTGAGCAGCCCTTCGAGCGCGCCAGCCTCGGCCGCGACCGCGCCGTCGAGGCTCACGGTGCCGTCGGGCTCGGTGAGCGAGCCGATCTGCTTGAAGGGCTGGCCTGTGCCACAGATGATGGCGTTGGGGTCATCGGACGAGTCATCGCCGCAGCTCCAGCTTGCGCCGAGGAGCAGGACCAACACAGGCAGCAGGGGGTTGCGCTTCATGGGGCTCCTGGGGTGACGAGGATGTTGTCGATCAAGCGGGTCGGGCCGAGGAACACGGCCATGGCGACCCGCGTGGGCGCAGAGACGGTGTCCACCGGCTCCAACGTGTCCGGGTGGACGAAGCTCAGGTAGTCCAGGCGCGCGTCTGGCTCCTGGTCGAGCAGCCCCCGCACCTCGCGGTCGAGGACCCCGACGTCCTGCTCGCCTTGCGCGACCAGCGCGTGGACCTGGCGCAGGGAGCGGATGAGCACGGTGGCCTGCTGCCGCTGATCGGGGCTCAGGTAGGCGTTGCGGCTGCTCATGGCGAGCCCGTCGGGCTCGCGCACGGTGGGGGCGCCGATGATCTCGACCGGGGTGTTGAGGTCCCGCGCCATCTGCCGGAGCACCGCGAGCTGCTGGTAGTCCTTCTCGCCGAAGATCGCGACGTCCGGCTGAACGATGTTGAACAGCTTGGTCACCACGGTCGTGACGCCCTGGAAGTGGGTCGGGCGCGAGCGCCCGCACAGCCCCTGGGTGAGCCCCTCGACGGTCACGGTGGTGCGCGGGGTGCCCTGGTACATCTCGGCGGGCGTCGGGGGGAAGACGACGTGCGCGCCGACCCCGCGGCACTTGGCGAGGTCGCTCTCCAGGTCGCGGGGGTAGGCGTCGAGGTCTTCGGAGGGGCCGAACTGGGTCGGGTTGACGAAGATGCTGACCACGAGGATGTTGGCGCGCTTGCGCCCCTCGCGCATGAGCGCGACGTGCCCCTCGTGGAGGTAGCCCATGGTGGGGACGAAGGCCACGCTTCGTCCGCGGCGGCGCTCCTCGCGCAGCGCGTGGCGCACGTCGACGATGGTTGAGAACACCTCCATCAGGTCCTCCGCTCCTTAGAAGGAGTGCTCATCGGCGGGGAAGGCGCCGCTCTGCACCTCCTCGCAGTAGGTCTGGATGGCTTGCTGGATCCCTTCGCCCAGGTTGGCGTACTTCTTGAGAAACTTTGGCTGGAAGTCGAGGTTCATCCCCAGCAGGTCGTAGCAGACCAGCACCTGCCCGTCGGTGTCCGGGCCCGCGCCGATCCCGATCGTCGGGATCGTCAGCGCCTCGGTCACCTCGCGGGCCAGCGCCTGGGGGACCATCTCCAGCACGATGGCGTAGGCGCCCGACTCCTCCAGGATCCGGGCGTCCTCCAGGAGGCGCTGGGCGTCGTCCTCGGCGCGGCCCTGGACGCGGAAGCCGCCCAGCTGGTGCACGGACTGCGGCGTCAGCCCCAGGTGCCCCATCACCGGGATCCCGGCGGTCGTGAGCCGCGCGACCAGGTTGGCGATCGAGCGCCCCCCCTCCAGCTTGACGGCGTTGACCCCGCCCTCGGCCATGAGGCGGCAGGCGGCGTGGACCGCGTCGTCCTCGCTGCCCCGGTAGGAGATGAACGGCATGTCCCCCACGACGTGAGCCCGCGTGACGCCTCGCATCACCGCGGCGCAGTGGTAGATCATGTGCTCCAGGGTCACCGGCAGGGTCGTCCCGTGGCCCTGGATGACGTTGCCGAGGCTGTCGCCGACGAGGATGGCGTCGGCGCCGCCCTGGTCGATGAGCCGCGCGAAGGTCGCGTCGTACGCCGTGACCATGGAGATCCGGCGCCCGTCGCGCTTGGCTTTCTGGAGCTTGCGAATGGTGACAGTCTGCCTCATGAGCCCGAGGTCCTGTGGCCTGTGGGCGGCTGGCGCGCGGCGCCAGGGCGGCGCGGTGGCCCGTTCGCGGTAGACGGCGCCGACGATGGCGCTGGGGGTCGCCCTGGCTCAGCCCCCGACAACGGCGAGCCAATCTAGCACGCCGCTTGTCGGGGTGTCCAACCCCGCGCCCCCATGCCCTGGGCGCGGGCCGGGCGGTGTTGACACCAGGGTTTGTCCTGGCGTAGATGTGTTCTTCGCTGGTAACGCGTCACGAGACGAACCTCCAACCATCACACGGCCCCATGACGATGACTCATCTACACCGCGCTCTCTTCTTCGGCCTCCTCGCCGCGTCCCTGCTCGCCTTCACCGCCTGTGGTTCGGTGACGGCGCCATCCATTCAGGGTCAGGTCGACGAGGTCCGTCAGCTCAACGGTCAGCTCAGTGGTCAGTGGAGTGACTTCAACACCACCATCGACAAAACCACCGCCGCGCTCAACACGCTGCCCAGCATCGACGTAGACCCCAACGAGCTGGACATGCCCCTCCTCAAGAAGGCGATCGAGGAGTGCTTCCAGTCTCCCGCCAAGGTCCGCGCCGACGCCGCCACCGGCGGCGGCGTCGCCACCGGCGAGACGATGATGAACACCGCCAGCGCCGCCGCCAAGGCCGCGCCCACCTGCGACACCGAGTCCACCGCGGCGCTCAATGACCTCAAGAGCAAGTCCGAGCCTGACGTCGCCAGGTTCATCGACAGCAAGCTCGCCACCACCGCCATGATCCGCGACAACGTCAAGGGTCGCCTCCCCACCCTCGCCGAGGAGATGACCCTCACCTACCCCGAGGCCAAGGCCCGCGCCGCCGCGCTCCGCGTCACGGTGGACAAGATCAAGTCCACCGCCGACGGCCTCCCCCTCCCCGAGCCCGCCAAGGTCCAGTTCAACTCCGAGTACCAGGCCTTCGTCAGTGAGCTCACCCTCCTCGAAGAGACCATCGCCAAGGTCGAGAAGGAGGCCCCCGCCCTCCAGGGTCGCATCGCCACCGCCAAAGAGCGCATGACCTACAACCTCGCCAACTTTGGTGAAACCAAGTAGTTTCCGTGTGTTGTGGAACGCTTTCCGACTTGGGGGAGCCGCCGTGCAGACGCCCCTACGACTCGCGCTGGCTGTCGCTGCCCTGGCGCTGGTCAGCGCCTGCGCCCGCAGCTCCTTCTCCGACAAGGCGCTCGACGCCCTGCTCGAGCAGTCCACCCAGCTCAGCTTTGAGATCGTCAACCGCCAGGCTCGCATCGACCGCGAGCTGAGGCAGCTCAGCCGCGCCATCACGCTCATCTCCCGGCTCTCCGAGCGCAGCGACGACGCCCCGACGAAGGGCTCCGTCACCGACGCGCGCCTGCGCACCATCCTCATCCAGTGCTTCAACCTCCCCATCCAGATCGGCGCCAAGAAGCCCATCGCGTGCGACGTCGAGCCGCTGAACCTCTACCTCGAAGGCGCCCCCGAGGCCAACCGCACGTTCGTCCTCTCCGCGGTCGACACCGTCATGGACGTCCACTTCAAGCTCAAGGCGCTCGTGCCCAGCCTCATCCTGGAGCTCAGCCGCCGGGTCATCGACGTCGAGACGATCATCTCGCGCCTCGACTCCCGCATCGACACCCTCGGCGAAGGGATCCGCTTCGACGATGAGGGGGAGCGCGAACTGAAGGCGGCCCGCGACAGGGCCGAGAACCAACGCGCTCAGCTCCGGGTCCTGCTCGGGGCCATCGAGAAGAAGGGAGCCAAAGAGGACGACACCGACGCCAGCAACATGCTCAACATGAACCGGCGCCTCGACGTCCTCTTTGAGCAGATGCTCGTCAACCTGTCCGAGGTCGGGGTCCAGGAGATCGAGGTGGAGCCGCTGCCGACCGATTGAGCCCTCACGCTTGCCTTCTGGGGCGCGCCCTCACGGCCTCCAGAAGACAGGCGACGCCCACGCCACCTCGTCGTCTTCACGCACGGCCCGCACATAGACGCACCGACCAGGCCCCTCGACGCCGGGGATCGGAACGGCGCCACGCCACCGCAGCGCGCCTTCGGCCTCCTCCACGCGGTGAAGCACCCGCACCCCCTCCGAGGTGCTGCCCAGCACGGCCAGCTCCCGCAGCGGGGCGCCCGCGTCGCAGACGATCTCGACGCGCGACGTCGCTGGCGGCGCCGCGGCGATGACGCTCCCCATCGCCGCCCCGTCGATGAGGAACGCCAGCGCCATCCGCGCTCCGGACGTCCCCCAGGTGCGCCTCGCGCGGATCGCCGCCATGATGGCGGCGCGGCTCAGCTCAGGGAGCCACACCCCGGTCAGCCCTGTTCGGTGGCTGTCCCGCTTGCGGCTGATCCCGTGGTGCCACAGCAGCCCGTGCCCGTCCGAGCCCCCGACGAAGCCGAACACGCGGCCCGCCTCCAGCTGACGGCGCATGAAGTGCCCCCGCAGCGCCTCGCGGTGCTCCTCAAGCCCCTCACGGTAGCCGATGGGTGGGGCGTCCGGCTCGCTCACCTCGGCCTCGTACTGGCCGTGGGTGGAGCACATCTCCCAACACGGCTGCACCTCCGGGTCGTGGTGCTCCGGGTCGCCGCCGAGCCAGCCGACGTGGTGCGGGATCGCGATCCCGCCCAGCTCGCGGACGCGCGCCAGCAACGCCTCGGGCGGCTCCAGGCCGTCCCGGCGGCACACCAGCGGCGCGTCCGGCCCGTCGAAGTAGAGGCACTTGTGTCCGGGCCCCGGGTAGCGCAGCCCCGTGTACTCCACGCCGATCAGCGTCGCGAAGCCCTCCGCTGGACGGTCAAAGTGCTCGGCCACGTCCACCATCCGTCGCCACACCGCGTCGGTCACCCGGCGCCCGATGAACCCGTCGTGATCCGTCAAGCAGGCGAAGTCGTAGCCGTACCGATCCCGGCACCTCACGTACGCCTCGGACACCGTCCCGACGCCGTCCGAGTGCGCGGAGTGGAAGTGGATGTCCCCCCAGAACGCCCCCAGGCGCCCCCCGGGGCTGTCCCACTCCGGGCGTGCGCCTGGCGGATGGGTCGCCGTCACGCGCGCGTCTGGGATGGCCTCCAGAGGCTCAGGGGGGGCGCTCCAGTGGTCTTGAGCCTGGACGCGGCGGACGGTCAGCCCGCGGCGGTCGTGGCATGTGATGAGCGCGTCGCCCTCCCCAAGCGGGGTCACCTCGATCCGGGTCCCCCGGCAACCCCAGAGCACGTCGCCCAGCTCCAGGGGCTCGCCCCACCGATCGCCGTGGAAGGTCAGCAGGCGGTAGTTGTGCGACGCCCGCGCCACGATCCAGATCCCCCCACCCGGCATGCCCGCCGCCGCCGGAAACTCCAACGACTGGTCCTCGCCCTTCGCCTCCAGGTCCACCCCGGGCGGGTCGCTTTCGGGGGCCTTGAGCTGGCGCTGGCTCCAGCGAGCGAGCCGAACCCGGCGCGCCAGATCGGGGTGGTCGGGGCGGCGGTCGCTGGTCCAGGCGACCCAGGGCTCACCACCGCGGAGCGCGAGCGCGGGGCTCTGGTTGAAGCTGCCCGGCTCGCCCCAGGGGCCGCGTTCGACGACCTCACCGCCCTGGTCGATCGAGGCGCCGCGGAGCTGAATGGCGCCCGAGGCGTAGGACTCCCACAGCACCTGAGCGCCGCCGTCGGGCTGCGGGGCGATGGTCGGGCGCTGGCGCAGCGCGTCGGTGGAGCGGTCGAGCGAGACATGAAGCGGCGCGGCGCCCGGGTCGTCGCTCAGTCGGATGACGTCGATGGTGTGCGCGTCGCCGTGTGAGCGGGCGAAGGCGATCCAGGTCGCTCCTGCCGCGGCCATGGCGGTGACGTCACGGATGGAGTCGGCGCGGTCCAGCTCGTGAGGTTGACCTTCGCCCGTGAGGTCGCGCGTAATGAGCCGGGCTCCCTCCGCTCGGGTTGAGGACAGCTCGATCCAGGTGAGCCTCAGGTGGTCGGAGCCAGCGGTCAGGACCGGCCACGTGGCGATGGAGCCCTCGCTCGACGCGCAGGTCGCCTCGACGGCGCCCCAGCGCTCCATGGTGTCTGGGGCTCCGAGGCGCGCGACGACGATCGACTCGCGCCCCCCTTCTGTGTGGGGGGCGCGCTCCGTCCAGGCGAGCCAGGCCTGCCCGTCGTGGTCGAGGGCGAGCGACGGCTCGGTGGCGTAGCGCCCCTCGGGGCGTTGGTGTATCCAGGTGGTGACGACAGTGGGGGTGGTCATGGGTCAAGCTCCAGAACAGGGCGCCAGGGACGGCGACCTGGTGACTGTATTCGTGTATGGATCGCTGCTCAAGGGGTTCTGGAACCATCGCCTGTTCGCGTCCCGGCTCGTGGCGTGCGAACCGGCGCGCGTGGAGGGGCTGAGGCTGGCGCACCTGCCCGAGGGCTACCCGGCGGCGTTCGACGGGGAGCCCGCGCAGGTCGTGGTCGGAGAGCTTCACACCTTCGCGCAGGGGCGCCGCGCGCTCACGGCCCTGGACGAGCTGGAGGAGTTCGACCCGCGGCGACCCGCGGCCAGCGTGTACGTGAGGCGTCGGGTGCGCGCGAGCGTCGAGGGCGGCTCGGCGGAGGCGTGGATCTACGTCTACGCCTGGGAGGGATGGGAGGAGGCGCTGCGGCGTGGGGCGGGGGAGGTGGCGTCGGGCGACTGGAGGGGGTTCATGGCCCGTCAGTAGAGCTTTTCGATGTGGGCGCCTG
Source organism: Myxococcales bacterium (assembly GCA_002716585.1). Classification (GTDB taxonomy): domain Bacteria; phylum Myxococcota_A; class Bradymonadia; order Bradymonadales. The sequence goes on from PBBL01000023.1 coordinate 40,979, forward strand.
TGTAGTAGTGGGTGAGGATCTTGCGGTGGTCGTGCCCCGCGTGCGCCATCATCATCGCCCCGGTCTGGCACATGCCGACGCCGTGCCCGAACCCGCCGCCCTGGAAGTGAAAGCGCCCCTGGGCGTCGGTGGTCATGACGAACATTGAGGAGCGGAGGCCGCCGAACGCGCGGCGGATGGTCAGCTCGCGGTCGAGGATCAGGGTGTCCCCGGCGCCCTTGACCGCCATGCGGGTGACTCGCCCGGAGACGCCGCGCTCCAGGATGTTGACCGCCTGGACGCGGCCGACGGCGCTGTTGCGCTCATCGACCCAGCTCTGGAGGGTCTCGGGCTCGACGGTCTTCTCCCAGCGGAAGGAGCGCTTGCCGCCGTAGCGCCGGGTGTTGCACCAGGCGTCGGGGCGGTGGTTGACCCAGGCCTTGACGTTGTCGCGGGTGACGCCGCCCTTGAAGCGCTCGTCTTCGGAGTGGGTGTCGGCGTGCCCGCGGAGGTAGCTGTGGGGGTCGCCGCCCCAGACGTTGTCGTTGTGCTCGGAGTGCCCGCCGCAGTTGGCGCTGTAGCGGGCGTCCACGATGTGCCAGCGATCCTCCCAGGGCTCACGGGCGAACATCAGCTCCCCGCGGGTCTCCTCGACGGCGCGGCTGGTGCGGGGGTGCTCGCGGGTGAGCCCGCTGTAGGCCTGGCAGTGGACCTCGCTGCACAAGAGGTAGGGGTCGGCGAGGCGACGCGTGCCGAGGGCGCTGATGAGGGTTCCGCGGGCGGCGACGGCTTGGGCCTTGAGGGACTCCATGGGGGCGCTCGTGTAGACCTCGCTGGGGACGACGCCTTTGAGGATCGTCTCGACCGGGGCGACGTTGACCACCGAGAGGCTGCCGTCGCGGTGCACGGTGAAGACCACGCTCCCGGCGTAGGTGCGCTCTCCTTGGTGGGTCTGGAGCCGGAAGGTCTGCCCCTCCTTCGTGGGGGCGACCCAGAGGACGTCCTGGTGGGTGACGCGGCTGGGGTTGCCCCGGTCGCCGAGGTCGAGCCGCCCGCCTGGGTAGGCGAGCAGCTCCCGGTGGAACTCGGGCTCGATGCCGAAGCGGCGCTCCAGGCGCGCGGCGAGCGCGCTCGCCGCGCCGCGATCCTCGAACCCACCCAGCGCGATCAGCACGGCGCGGCTGTCGAACCGTCGCCCGCCCACCGCGAACAGGCCGCCGATCTCGATCGTGCGCGGGAGGTAGCCCCGCTCGACCCAGGCGTCGATGGTGGTCTGGATCAGGTCGTCGTGGCCGTACCGAAAGCGCTGGACCACGACCCAGTGGCGGTAATCGCCCGGCCTCCCGTCGCGCAGGCGCACGGTGTAGGCGCGGCCGCCGGGCAGGCTCATCTCCGGCCCGCCGTCGCCGAGCGGCAGCACCCGGATCGGGTCGCGCGAGGAGAACTCCGCGTCAGCGACGCCGTTGAGCACCCCGACGTGGATCAGCGGCTCGCCGTCTCGGGTGAAGTTGAACTGGGGAGCGTAGAACATGGCCATGCGATCGGCCGTGCTCGGCTTACCCGGCTCGGTGGCCGCAGGCGTCGCGATGAGCGCGGCGACGGCGACGAGCGCCGCGGTGAGCCAGGTGCGGTAGGCGGTGGACCCTGTCATGAACGCTCCAACGGGTTACGCGGCATGCTCGTGAATGAGGGCCGGCGGAGACGCCCACACGGTACCTCAAGGGCCGCGACCTGCAAGAAAGTCTGGAATGGCCGAGGGCTGTGGGGGTACCCTGACGCGTCCACCCACCGCGAGGCGACAGATGAAGAAGTTGGTGTGCGATCAGTGTGGCAACCACAACGACCCGGGGGCGGGGGTGTGCGCGCTGTGCAAGGATCCGCTCGACGAGGAGCGGGAGGCCGAGCAGCGACGCTCGGCCTGGACGCTCATCGGGATGGCAGCCGGGATCACGCTCCTGTGCGTGGGGTTGCCCGGGGTGCTCCTCTACGTCGCGCTGGCGTTTCAGACGGGGCTTCATGGCTCGGAGCCCATCCCGGTGTGGATGTTCGGGCTCGGCTACCTCATCCTGTGGGGGGTCGCGCTGCCGCTGGCGCGCTTCTACACGCCGAAGGAGTCCTACGACATCGGCGACCGCTACGGGGCGAAGTCCTGGAACCCGATGACGGCGATGCGTCAGGAGCGCGACGAGAACCACCTCCTGCTCGGGTGCGCGTTGATGCCCGTTCAGATGGTGTTGACCTCCTGGGAGCAGGCGCTGGCGGCGTTTGAGCGTCAGGGGCGCCCGTAGGCGCTGGCCAGCTCGGTCAACTTCGTGTTGAAGCGCTCCGTCTCCAGCAGGCGCTGACGCACCATGGCGACGCCTGGCTGGATGGTCATGCCCGGCGCCAGATCCAGCGGCTTCGGGTGGGTGCGGTCATCCACGACGGTGTCGGTCATCGAGTAGAGGTTGCCAAACTCGCTCCTCGGCAAGCGGGTGAGGTCGATGCGGCGCTCGATCAGGATCTGGAGCAGCGCTTCGGGTTGCAGGAAGATGTCGTTGGTGGAGCGCGACACGACGCTGCGGCGCATCTGGGCGTCGCCCGAGCCCGACACGGTGAGCAGCGTCGGGCCAAACGCGATCCCGTCCGGGATGCGGAAGCAGTAACGCCCTTGATCGTCGGTGCGGGTCGTCAGGAGCGGCCCCTTGACGATCTCTCCTGCGGCGTCGATGACCACCAGGCGAACCTCAACGTCGCTCGCGGGCTTCTCATCGCTGAGCGGGTGCGCGTGCGCCGAGTTGAGCCACGGGGAGCCTCCAGGCGAGCCGCGGCGGGCGTAGGTCCCGAACGGGGCGTAGACCGTGCCGCGGATCTTGCGCGGGTGGAAGCGGCGATCGTCCGAGCCGTCGGCCGTGGCGCCCGCGCACGGCACCTCATCGACGGCGCGATCGGGATCCTCGCTCCCCTTGAGCAGCTTGTCTTCGTCAAAGAAGGCCCCGGCGGTCCCTGGCCGCGTCGCCTGTCTGGGCTTCGGCGCGGGCGCGCTGGCGCCGCTGGTCTGAGGCGGAGGGGGCTCCGACGCGCGCTGGCAGCTGAACGGAGAGAGCAGCGCGAGCGTCGCCGCCGACATGAGCCCCAGCCATCGGGTGGTGGGGCGGTGTGGATGGGTAGGTGGTGCGTCCATTCAGCCTCCATCGCTGCGGTTCGACCCGGCGCGGGGATCCTGACAGGCAGCTTGTCGTCTTGCGGCTCACCCGTCAAGGCGTCGCGCGGCGGCGTGAGGCGTGTCGCTCAGACGCTCCAGGGGCCTGCGGCGTGGTGGGCCACGAACTCGGAGGTGTCCCGGGAGTCGAGATCGTCTTCGGGTGGGTTCGCGCGGCTGAGATCGTCCTCGATCACCTCGCGGTAGGGCTGGACCAGCGTGGGGATCGCGTCGTCGAACCCCTCGCTGGGGTCGAGGGAGAGGTCATGGATCCCGTCTGAGGCGTCCAGGCTGAAGTGGTCGAAGTCCTCGTGGTCATCCACACCCAGGATGTCGTGGATCCCGTCGTTGGGGAACTCCTCGCTGATGGGAGGCTCGTACCCCTGGATGACGTCATCCAGGCAGATCGCCCCAGCGCTCGGCTCGCGGCGAGGGGGTGTGATGAAGGTCTGCCAGGGGTCGCCCCGACCGGCCGCCCAGGGCATCCAGTGCTGGAGGGTCGCTCGCTGCCCGTCGCCGACGCTGTCGAGCTGAGCGAGCACGGGAGGGGGTGGCTCGGGCTCGCTCCACGGTATGGGCGCGGGCGCGGGCGTCGGGGCGCGCTCGCCGTACGCGGCGGCCTGCATGATGTCCGGGAGGTCGTCGCGCCCTTCGTCCAGGTCGTCGTCGTCTGCGAGCGCCCAGGGGGCCATCTCGTCTTCGCTCAGGTCGCTGAGGTTGAGGACGCCCTCCAGCTCGTCGAGCGCGGCGTCGATGTCGTGGATCATCGCGTCGGCGGTGGAGTAGCGGTGGAAGACGTCGCAGGCGAGCGCGCGCCAGATCAGGTCTTGAACGCGCTGGGGCAGCTCGGCGGGCAACGGCGGGAGGATCCCCTCCAGGTGGCGGGGGGCGATCTCAAAGAAGGTCTTGCCGGTGTAGGGGACGACGCCGAACAGGACCTCGTGGAGGACGATCCCTGCGGCGTAGATGTCCGTGAACCCGCCGAGGTCGCTGGCGGAGATCTGCTCGGGGGCCATGTACTCGGGGGTGCCGACGGTCATCTCCGCGGCGGTCAGCGGCACAAAGAGCCCGGCCACCTCCGGGTCATCCTGGGTGGTGACGCCGTCGATGTGATCGGTGATCAGCTTGGCGATCCCGAAGTCAAAGAGCTTGACCCGGGCCTCGACGCCCGCCGTGAACCCCTCGATCATGATGTTGTCGGGCTTGATGTCCCGATGAACCACGCCGCAGCGGTGCACGTCGCGCAGCCCCATCATCAGCTCCCGGGTGAGCCGGAGCGCGTCGGGCAGCTCAAGGGCCCCCTGCTCCCGCATGAGCGCCCGGAGCGTCACCCCATCCATGTACTCAAAGACGGCGACCGGGCGCCCATCCTCCAGGTCGCCGAAGTCGTGGATGCCCATGACGTAGGGGCTGGCGATGCGGGTCAGGAGCTGCGCCTCGCGTCGAAGGCGCTCCTCGTTCTGCGTCGGGGTGCGCTTGCGTCGGTGAGGGACCTTGATGGCCACCTGACGCTCGGTGCCTCGAACGTGTCCTCGCCACACCATCGCGGTGCCTCCGAACCCGAACGGCTCCTCCGCGACGTAGCGGTCAAGGACGAGGGCGCCCGGGACGATGATGGAGCGATCCGGGTCTGGGTTGTGATGAGCGGTCTTGTTCATGATGGACACCGAGCCTCCAACGCGAGCGAGGGTTGAGCATCGTGTGCCTATCGGTTGTCGGAGGGAGGGGCTTGAGTCTTTGAGGAACTTCGTTCGGAGGAGCCGCGCTCAGGGGGTGGCGCAGACGCAGCCGGTGGAGGGGTCGGTGCCGTCGGCCGTCGGATCGCAAGTGGGGGTGTCGTTGCAGTCGGTGTTCAGATCACAGAACAGGTCGGAGCGGGTGCCCACGCAGGCGCCGGCGTCGTCACAGGCGTCCGAGCCTGTGCAGTCAAAGCCGTCGTCGCACGCGGTGCCCGCCGCCATCGCGCCGACGACCTCGCAGGTGAAGTTCGCGTTGCAGGCGTACTCCATGCAGTCGCCTCGGGCGCAGTCGGCGTCTGTGGCGCACTCGCACTGCTCGGTCGGGGCGTGGACGACCTCGTCGTTGACCTCGTCGCAGACCACCTCGGTGCAGGCGACGCCGTCATCCACGGGGTCCGGCATGGGAGCCGCCCCGGGGGCGCAGCCCGTGACGGGGTCGCTGCCTTCGGCGTCGGGGTCGCAGACCTCCTCGCCGTTGCAGAAGAAGCCGTCGTTGGTGTCGCTGCAGAAGGCGTCGTCGAAGGAGCTGCCGCTGGCGATGTTGACGACGCAGGCGCCTGACTCGTCGCAGACCGTGTCCCGGGTGCACTCCCAGGCGTCGTCACACGGGTCGCCGAGGGGGGCGAGCTGGGTCACGCAGGTGAAGGTGTTGGGGTCGCAGGTGGCGGTGATGCACGGGCTGGGGTTCATCTCCGTGCAGATCTGGTCCTCGGTGCAGGGGCACCCGGCCGCGTCGTGGCGGACGATGTCAAAGACCTCATCGCAGTAGTCGGCGGTGCACGCGATGCCGTCGTCGATGACCCGCTCGCCCATCACGCAGCCGTCGCCCTCCGCGGCCTCGTTGGTGGGATCGCAGACCTCATCGCCGTTGCAGAAGATGCCGTCGCTGCACTCGACGTCGTCCTGGCACACGCGCTCCTGACAATAACCTTGAATACACGCCCACCCCAGGCCGTAACGGACGAGGCAGGCGTCGTTGTTTCCGCAGCGCCGCTCGTCGATCTCGGCGGGGTCGAAGCCGCAGCCAGCGAGGATGGACAGCGTCACGAGCGCCGTGGCCAGGACAGGCCAGCGCCGATCGGGCGTGGGTGCGATGTTGGGGCGAGGTGCCATGAGCCTTCCTGTCTGGGCAGTTGCCGGGTGCTGGGACAGCGGTGGACGCGGCAGTTCGTGAACTCGGATGATGCACGATATCCAAGGTCAGGGCGAACTTTCTCCAGGGCGCCTGATGAGGGATGATAGCGCAGCGCGCCCTGGACCGCAATCCAGGCGAGACACTCCCTGCTCGGTCACGGCCGCGGTGACCAGGTATCTTGAGGCTGGGCGTGGGCTTGGAACAACCCGGGTGGAGTCAGCGGTTATGGCCTGTGCGAGGATGGATCAAGGAGAAGGAGCTCATGAAGCGAACACACACACCGAGCCTGGCGAGCGCCGCGACGATCCTGTTGAGCGCGCTGGCTGCGACGCCCGCGCTGGCGCAGGAGCCCCCCTGTCAGGCGCAGCTTGAGCAACGTTACAGCGACGCTTCGGCGGATCTGTCCCTGATCCTTGAGAGGTTGCCCGAAGACAAGCGCGGCCCTGTCCTGGGCTGGGCAGACTGCGAGGCGCCCCATTACAACCTGGGCCGCGTCACCGAGGAGGCGGTGCGCGCGCTGGACCAGAGCCGTCGCACGGAGGACAGCGTGACGCTGTTTCTCTCGGCGGCGCAGACCCTCCAGGTGACCAACCCGCGCGGCGCCTTCCCTCGGAGCGAGCTGGTGCCCCACATCAGCTCCCGACCGGGCCGCTCGGTCCTGGAGAGCCGCTTGCAGCCGCCGCTCGGTGATCTGAGCTGGGCGGCGACGCTCGCCGATCTCAACGCCGAGACGCACAGCATGCAGGCCTGGGCCTCGCTGTCGCGCGCGGGCCTGCTCAAGGAGGGCGCCGCGGCGAAGGCGCGCGACGAGCTGGCGGGGAGCCTGCTCATGGCGGCGACCTGGTTGGATTACGCGCAGCGCGAGCGCCCCCCCGTGTTCACGGCGCTGGCCAACGACGCCGCGGCGGTGGACGCCTTTGGCCTGCTCTGGACCCGCGCCGAAGCCGCGCTGGAGGCGTCGAAGGGGCTGGGGCTGGGCACGCACGACGCGGAGATCCTCAAGGCGGCCTACGCGAAGCTGCCCGCCGTCAAGGAGCTGTTCGTCCGCGCAGGTCGCCAGGCGCCGCGCTTCAACACGGCGCTCGCGTCGGCGCCTGAGCCGAAGAAGGACGCCGCGGCGCCTACGGACGACGACAAGGCGAACGAAGCCGAGGCGGGCGCGAAGAAGGCGAACAAGGACGATGGCGAGGCGAATGAGGACGAGGCCGCGAACAAGGCCGGGGGTGACGGCGAGCCTGCGGCCGCTCAGGTCAGGGACGAAACGAAGAAGGCGGACGAGGCGAAGAAGGCTGACGCGAAGGAGGGCGACTCGGAGGAGGCTCAGGTCAAAGGTGATCAGGGCGACGATGAGAAAGCCGCCGACGATGGGGAGGACTCGGAGGACGCCGCCGCGAAGAAGGAGGACGCGAAGTCGGGCGACGAGGATGCCGCGGAGGAGCTGATGCCCTGGGAGGGGACGGCGGGGAAGGTCCGAATGGGCGCGCTGGGGCTGGGGCTCCTGTTCCCCTGGATTCTGCTGCTGATCCTGTTCCTGCGCAAGCGCCGGGAGCGCCCCTACGTTCAGCTCGCCAACCGGTTCGTGACCTTCACGACGGTGTTGATGATCGTGGAGACGATCGTCGTGCTCATGGTCAGCTTCATGAGCTCGCTCGACGTCTTCTGGAGCATCGACGGGGGGTTCCTGCTCGTCCCGCCCTACGCCTTCGTGGTGCTGCTGCTCATGTTCCGCAAGCTCGACCCGGACGGGAAGATCACGGCGCGCCGGGTGGTGCGCAACTGGGCGATCGGGGGGACGATCACGCTCGGTCTGCTGGTGGTCGCCAACATCATCGTCCCGTTCGCGGTGCCTCAGGCGATGGGCGTGTTCGCGCTCCCGATCACCTTCGTGATCATCGGCCTCATGGCGTGCGGCTTCCTGCTGCACCTCTGGATGGTCAGCTCACGTGGAGAGGAGGGCGCCGAAGAAGGCGGCGAGCAGGCACCGCCCGCCGAGGAGGCCGCCGCGAAGCCCGACGCCCCCCCAGCACCAGACGAGGCGCCCGCGGCGCCTCGTCCCACTCCGCCTCGCCCCGCGCCGGTCGAGCAGGCTCCAGGCGCGAGTCCGGCGCCCGCGCAGCCCGACGCGGTGAGCGACGAGGCGTTGGAGTCGGGCTTCGCCGAGCTGGAGGGGAGCCCCGAGAAGGACGCGTCCTCGGACTACGAGATGAGCGACGACGACTTCTTCGCCGGGCTGGCCGCGTTGGAGGCTGGAGAGGACGATGGGGGCGGGGACGCGCCCGACGACGATCGCGCCGAGCTGTACAAGCTGCTGGGCAAGTAGCTACTGGATCTTGACCCCGGGGGGGAGCCCGCCAGGCATCATGCCAGGGGGCAGACCTCCGGGCATCCCGCCAGGCATCCCCGGAGGCATGCCGCCAGGGGGCGCGGCGGCGGGCTCTTTGGTCAGGCTCTCGGCGGTGGGGGTGAGCTTGGTGGCGTTGAAGGACGCCAGGACGAACACCATGCCGTCATCCACCCGCGCAAAGAGATCCTTCTTGCCCTCCGCGGCCGCGTCGCCGAGGAGGATGGTCTTCGTCGAGCCGTCCTTGAGGGTGACCGTGACGCGGGTCGCCTTGGTGGGGTCGGCCAGCCCGGCCTTGGCCGGATCGGTGTCGGGCACGGAGCTGGCCTTGAGGTCGCCGATGATCCGCGTGATGGCGTTGACGTTGGCCTCCGGGACGTCCTTCGCTTCGGGCTTGGTCAGCTTCCAGCCCTCGGCGGTGGACTCGACCACCAGCGGGTCGCCCTCGGGCTTGGCGAAGGTGAGCGACGCGATCTCCTTGGTGTCGAGCTTGAGCATCTGCTTGTCGCGCAGCTCGGGGAGCCCCTTGGCCAGCTGGCTCCAGGTCCAGTTCTTGACCGTGTAGACCCACTTCTCGTCACCGACCTTCATGTAGACGTCGGGGCTGGTGCTGCCGCCGCCCGCGCCCTTGTCCTCCTTGAGCGGGTTGCCGAAGTGGATGGTGACCGGCTTCTTGTCTCCGACGAGCGTGAAGGTCAAGGAGTGGCTCGGCGTGTCGAGCCCGGTCTGCTCGGCGGAGGCGTCGTCGGCGAAGCCCGCGGCGCGCAGCCGCGCGGCGGCGCCGGGGAGGCGCTTGGCCACGGTCTCGTCCAGGCGCACCCCCTCCGGCTTCGTCAGGCTCCACGCCCCCTCCTCGCCGTCGGCCTTGGCGAGCACGACCTCGGTCCCATCGGCGGTGCGGATGGTGACGCCGGTGACGTCCTTCTCCTCGAAGTCGACGAGCTTCTTCTCGCGCCAGTCGTCCAGCGCCTTGAGCAGCTCGGTGCGCAGGCCCGCCTGGGCGCGGAAGACGCGGTCCTGGCCCTTGGGGCTGATGAAGGCGCGCTTGACGTTGGTGGGCTGGACGGTGATCTCCTTGCCGACCCGGAAGCTGGCCTTCTTGTCGGCGCCGACGTAGATGGCGACCGAGGCGGCGGAGTCGCCCAGCTCGTACTTCGAGGCGGCGGAGGCGTCGTAGTCCATGTCCATGCCGATCGGGCGGCTGAGGAGCTTGTCGAGCTTCTCGGCCGCGGAGCTGGCGACCGGGTAGTCGATCGGGGCTTGCAGCCGCCAGGCGCCGTCCTTTTTGGCGAGCACGGTGGTCTTCCCATCCTGGGTGATCTCGATCTTGTCGGCCTTGTCGAGCTTGGGGATGGTGTAGGCGATGGGTTCGGGGCTCTTGTCGCCGCTCTGCATCAGCACGAGGAGGCCGATGCTCAGCGCGGCGAGCACTCCGATGGCGATCAGGGTCTCTTTCTTCATGAGGCTCCTCCTAGACCGTCAGGTTCGCGCGCCGCTGGCGGCGGTAGAACCAGAAGCCGATGCCGATGAACGCGAAGAGGACTGGCACGCCGACGATGTTCCCCACCTGGTAGGTGACGTACTCGTCGGGCGAGACGTTCTTGACGACCCGCGGCAGCCCCTTGGAGCGGATGGTGATGAGATCCTCGTCCTGCACGAGCCAGTCGACCATGTTCAGCAAAAACATGGCGCCGAGGCTGGAGTACTGGTTGCCGTAGCCCGTCTGCTGGTTGGGGAACATGAAGTCACCGTTGCCGACGACGACGACGCGCGCGGCGGCGGCGGACGCCTTGAGGTGGGTCGCCCCTTCGGCGGGCGGGGTGGGCGGCTCCTTGTCGGCCCAGTGGCTCGTGAGCGCGCCCTGCAAGGCGGCGGCGACGACAAACGGCCCCTTCTCCTCGCTGTCGGACTCCTTCTGGATCTGCTCGTAGCTGAGCGTCGAGAGGTCGTCGCGGCGGACCGCGGTCTTGGCGGTCTTGACCAGCTCGATGACCTCCAGATCCTTGTTCTCCATCGCGGTGGAGGCGACGGTGAGAGTGGAGGCGAGCGGGAAGCAGAGGGTGGGGATGTCGCGGGCGATGACCGACTGATCGTTGATGTCGGTGAACAGGGGCATGGTCGGGTTGCTCACCGGGACGAGGCCGCGGTCGGTGAAGGTGAGCGCGACGATGCTGTTGGTGCGGTCGAGGACGAGGTCCTGGTTGAGCTTGAGGCCGTAGCTCTCGAACAGCGGGGCGAGCCCGGTGAGGACAGGCTGGCGCGTGGGGAGCATCGGCATCCGGGGGTCGGGCGACATGGTGGTCTGGAGCCAGGCGACGCCCTTGCCCTGCATGATGAACTGGTCGATGGCGTACTTGGCCTGGTCATCGACGGGCTGCTGGGGGTTGAGGAAGACGAGCGCGTCGATGTTCTCGGGGATCGTCTTGGTCTCGGAGAGGTTGACCGCCTCGGCGGAGAGCAGCTCCCCGTAGATCTGGGAGAAGGCGTTGTTGATCGACTGGATGAACTGCTCGGAGTCGACCGGGCCGCCGAAGCCGGCGACGAAGCCGACGGTGTTGCGGGCCTCCTCGGCGGTGACCAGGATCTTGATGCGCTTGGAGATCTCGTACTCGAAGTTGTCGGTGGAGCGAAGCTCTTTGATCACCTCCTGCTTGTCGCCGTGGAGGATGGCCATGCCCTTGTAGATCATGCGGAGGGCGACCTCGTCCTTGCTGCGCTGGCCGACCGGGATCTTCTGGATCCCAAAGCCGCGCGGCCCCTCCTCGGCGAGGTCGGTGGCGTCCTCCTCCGCCTGCTCGCCCTCGGCGGGGGCGTCGGGGGAGGGCTCGTCGCTGTCCTTGGGGTGGATGATCTCGTAGCGGAGCTTGCCGTCGCTGTAGATGGCGTACTCCTGGAGGAGGTCATCGAGGCGCTGTTCGAGGTTGTGGTCGGGGGCCTGGAGGTTCTCGGAGATGAACAGCTTGATCAGGATCTCCTGATCGAGGTTGGTCACGAGCTTCCGGGAGCCGTCCGAGAGGGTGTAGAGCTTGTCCTCGGTGAGGTCCACGCGCATGGGCGGGGCGACGTAGAAGAAGACGTTGACGACGATGGCGATGGCGATGATCACCAGGAGGAACGTCGATGAGTTGGCGATGTGTGCTGCTTTGTTGGCCATGGTTCTCTCCTCCTACCAGCGGCGCGACGCCAGGGTGACCCGGGCGGTCGTCAGGCAGACCAGGATGACGCTCAGGTAGTAGACGATGTCTTTGATCTCGATGACACCACGAGCGATGTTCTGGAAGTGGTAGCTGCTGCTGAGCTGCTCAAGCGCGACCGCGAGGGTCCCCGAGGAGTTGCCCATGAGGCGGTCGATGATGAACAGCAGGAAGCAGATGAAGAAGCCGAGCAGGATGGCGACGATCTGGTCGCGGGTCCACGACGAGACCATGATCCCGACCGAGGCGTAGGTCGCGCCCAGCAGGAGCAGCCCGGCGTAGCCGCCGATGATCGGCCCCCAGTCGAGGTTGCCCATGGTGGACAGCGACAGGGCGTAGGGCGTGGTGAACAGGAAGGTGACGGCAGAGCAGGATGACCGCGGCGAGGAACTTGCCCACGATGATCTGGGTGTCCGAGACCGGCATGGTCATCATCAGCTCAAGGGTGCCGGAGCGCTTCTCCTCAGCGACCAGGCCCATGGTGATGGCGGGGGCGAAGAAGGCGAGGAAGAGGGGCGCGTTGCTGAAGAGGCTGCGCAGGCTAAGTTCTTGAAAGCCTTGGAAGAACTCGTTCCAGAACATCCCGCCGGTGATGAGCAGGAAGAGGATGACGACGATGTAGGCGGTGAGGGAGTTGAAGTAGGTGCTCAACTCGCGCCGCGTGATGAACATGATGGCGTTCACTGCTCAGCCTCCTCCGTGCTGTCGGAGGCCACGTCGCCGTCTTCTGGCGTCGTGTCTCCGGGGTCCGTGTTGCTTGCGTCGTCGTCCGAGCCGCGACGCGAGACGTCGTCCTTGAAGCGGTTGAGGAGGCGGACGCGCTTGTCCTTGTCGACCTGGTCGGCGTCGCCGGTGAGGGAGCGGAAGATGTCCTCAAGGCTCAGCTCCTCACGACGGAGGCCGAGCAGGGCGAGGTTCTCGCGCTGCGCGAGGGTCCAGACCTCGTGACGGATGTCGGCGCCGCGCTTGGCGGTGACGAGGAACTGGGACTCCTTGTGGCGGGTCTCCAGGACTTCGGCGGCGACGACGCCGGAGAGCCTGGAGAGCGCGCGGGCGGTGGCCTCGGCGTCGTGCTTGTCGGCGCCGACGGTGGCGAGCGAGGTGACGAAGTGCTCCTCGGTGCGGACCCGGGCTTCGAGCTGGGGGATGGTGCCGTTGGCGACCAGCTTGCCCTTGTCGATGACGAGGATCCGGTCGCAGACGGCGGCGACCTCCTGCAGGATGTGGGTGGACATGATGATCGTCTTCTCGCGACCGATCTCGGTGATGAGGTCGCGGATTTCGATGATCTGGTTGGGGTCGAGGCCGCTGGTGGGCTCATCGAGGATGAGCACCTCGGGGCGGTGGATGAGCGCCTGGGCGAGCCCGACGCGCTGCCGGTAGCCCTTGGAGAGCTCGCGGATGTGACGGTTGACGAAGCGGTTGAGGCCGCAGACGTTGACCGCCTCCTTGAGGCGGGCCTTGATCTGGGCGGCGGGGATCTGCCGCATGCGGGCGACGAACATGAGGTAGTCGTAGACGAGCATGTCGGGGTAGAGCGGGACGGTCTCAGGGAGGTAGCCGATCCGCTTGCGGACCTCCATGCTCTGTTCGGCGACGTCGTATCCGGCGACGCTGGCCTTGCCCGAGGTGGCGGCCATGAAGCAGGTCAGGATCTTCATGGTGGTGGTCTTGCCGGCCCCGTTGGGGCCGAGGAAGCCGACGATTTCGCCGCGGTGGACCGTGAAGCTGACGTCCTTGAGGGCCTGAAACTCCCCATAGGACTTGCTCAGCCCCGTGACCTCGACGCTCACGGCGCGGTCCGTGCTGCTTCTGGTGGCAGGTGTCGCTGACATGCCCTCCCTCCTGGTTCGTGACTGTCAGATCCTCGCGCTCGACCGCCACACGGACCCGATGAGGGGCGTGACGGCGGGCGACGGCGAGCTGTCGTGATGTTGGGGCCCGGCGCGCTCGACCGGGCCTGGGCGTCCCAGGCCGGGCGAGGCCGTAGCCATCGAACTGAGTCTTCGCGTCCTGAGGTGCCCGTGACGGGCACCCAGGCGGCTCAGCCCGGCCACAAACCGCGTTCAGGGGGTGCTGCATTCCTGACGGTCGGGACGGGCGAAGGGAGAGCCCGATGGCTCGACCCTGGGACGCCTGGGTTGTGAGGAGGCGTGCGGGCGAGGGCGATGTTGTCTCACCTGTCCCTACCACACGCGCGCCCTCTCAAATTCACCCCTCATGCCTAGACACCAGGGGTGGGCGGTCAAGCTCTTTTCGAGACAAACCGTCGCTTCATGTGTCGTGGAGCCAGGGGAGGCAGCGGTTGAGGGCGCAGCCGTCGCTTGAGGGGGTTTTGTCCACATTTTGTCCACATGGGGCGTGGGGGTAACAGGCGCCCGCACAGCACGGGCTGCGTTGAGTTGGAGGTGGAGTGGGGGAGCGGTTGGTGCAGAGATGCTGTGGAAAACGTGTGGATAAGCGGCCGATTTATCCACAAAAAATCCCCACACTGCGGGCGCAGGTGTGGGGAAACGTGGGCGACACCGTGTTGTAATCCTGGCAGTTCAAGGGCTTGGTGGGTGACCTTTTGTTTTGTCGCCGATCACCCACGAACACGTCCAGGCGCTGGCATTGTGCGTGGATGTACGACGGGGGCCAGTTTTTTGATGGAAAAACGTTCGGGGAGCCGTCAGGAGCCCTCGTCGTGGCTCACTTGAACACGTGGTTGACGGCCTTGCTCTCGCCCTTGCCGAGCTTCAGCTGCTTGCGGACGGCCCGCTGAAGCTCCGGGTTCTGGAGGAGGATGGTGTAGCTGCCCGGGCGCAGGCGGATCCGCTTGGGCGTCCGGCCCACCGAGCGACCGTTGACGGACACCTCCGCCCAGGGCGTGGCGTTGATGGTGAGCGTGCTGCGCTCGCGCCACGCCTCCTGCTGCTTGCGCTTGAGCGCTGCGGCGCGCGCCTCTTCGTCGTCCGCTGAGCCCCCCGCCGACGCGTCGATGGAGCCGTCCTCCTCATCCTCGGGGGCTTCGTCCCCCCGGGCGACCGCGAGGTCATCCTCCTCGTCCCCCTCGGTGGGCTCGACCGCCTCCTCCGGGTCCTCCTCCTGAGGCTCCTCGGCCGCCTCCTCGTCGTCGCTCGCCGCGTCGTCCTCGGGCTGCTGTTGGGCGACCTCGGCCGGGGGATCGTCGTCCGACTCTTTGTCAGGTGAGGGTGGGTCGTCGGTCGCCTCGTCGCGAGGCGCCTCCTGCGCTGTGGGCTCGGCGGCCTCCTCTTCTTCGACCCGCTCGGCCACCACGACGTCTGAGCCCGCCGGGCGAGCCACGGCGTCGTCGCGCTGGGAGGTCATGACCAGCATCGCGACGCCCAGCGTCAGCGCCGCGGCCAGCAGCAGCACCCCCGCCAGCGCGATCCACAGCGGGGCAGATGAGCGCTTGAGCGCGGGCCCCCGTGACGGCGTCGGCGTGTTGTGGCGCGGAGGCGGGGAGCGACGCGTCGGCGAGGGGCGCGTCGGCGCCTGAGGGCGCGCCCGAGGTACGCTCGCGGTCGCGACCGAGGGGGTCCTGGGCACGGCGGGCGACGAAGACGACGTCCGGAGGTTCGGGGCGGAGGGGCGAGGGGCGGAGGGGCGAGGCGCCGCGGGGACCGAGGCGCTCAGCTGGGGGCTGACGCGAGGGCGCGATGGAGCGGGCTGGGGCTGCGAGGCGTAGGGGTCGTTGACCTGCACGCCGAGCATCGCCGGGACGTCGATCGGGATGGTCGGCTCGCCGATGTCGTCGTCGAGGCTGGGCGGCTCGTGCTCCTGGTAGGCTTCGTCGAGGAAGCCGTGATCGGTTGGCTCATGGAGGTGGCCGAGTGGGTCGAAAATGTCGGTGTGGGTCGCCGAGGCGAACTCCAGCCGGGCCTCGGGGGGCTGAGCGGTGTCCTGCTTCGGCAGCGCCTCCGCGATCTCCTGCTCCTGCTCCTGAAGCCAGACCGCGGGCCGGGTCCCGTTGACCCCATCGTCGTGGCTGAGGATGGAGGCCGATTGGGAGCGGGTCGGAGGGGGGCTCGGGGGGATGACCTGGGTGTGCAGGTCGGCCATGTGCATCAGCTTCGGGTCGTGGATGACCTCGGCGTGGGGGAGCTGCCCCTGCTCCAGATCAAAGAGCGTCTTCAGGAACCCCGGGAGCCCGATGGCGTCTCGGCTCGGGATGTGCGCCTCCAGCCAGCTCTGGAGGTCGGCCGCCATCTCGGCGCACGACGCGTAGCGCCTGGAGATGTCGCGCTCCAGCGCCTTGAGGCAGATGCGATCCAGCTCGGGGTCGATCCCAGGCACCAGCGACGACGGGGGCGCGATCGGCTGCTCCAGGACCATGGCGAAGGCTTCGAAGCTGGTCTCGGCGCTGAAGAGGCGCTGGCCCGTGAGCAGCTCGTGCATGATGATGCCGACGGCGAACAGGTCGCTGCGCCCGTCGAGGGTCCTGCCCTGCGCCTGCTCGGGCGACATGTAGCCGTACTTGCCCTTGACCGCCCCGGTGCGGGTCCGCGTCAGGCGGCTGGCGGCCTTGGCGATCCCGAAGTCGGTCAGCTTCACCCGCGCCCCTTCGAAGGTGAGCATGATGTTGTGCGGTGACACGTCGCGGTGGATGATCCCCAGCGGGGTGCCGTCGTCGGCGGTCTTGTTGTGGACGTACCCGAGCGCCCGGCTGACGTCGTGAATGACCGTCGCCACCATGAGCGGCGTCATCCGCGTGCCGCGCCGCGCGGAGCGCTCCACGATCTGCTTGAGATCCTTGCCCTCCACCAGCTCCATGACGATGAAGTGGTTCTCGCCCGCCCGGCCCAGCTCGTACACCCGGACGATGTTGGGGTGGCGCAGGCTCTGGGCGATGGTGGCCTCGTCGATGAACATCTGAATGAACTCGATGTTCTCGACCAGCTCGTTGTGGAGCAGCTTGATGCAGAGAGGGTAGTCAGGTTCGCCGTCGCGCCAGGCCCGATAGGTTCGGGCCATACCGCCAACTGCGATCAACTCGCCAAGGCGGTAGGATCCCAGCGTTTTCGTTGGGAGTACCACGTTAGGGCTTCTCCTGGGCAGGCACGCAGGTCACACGCACGGTGGCTTCAAGCCATGGTTCGGTGAGGCGCCGCAGAGCAGCTGCTACTTGAAGTCATGGGTGATGACGGCGTCCTCGCCGGACGTCACTTCAATATCCTTTCGCTGGCGCTGGCGCAAGTCTCCATTCTTGAACAGGATGACGTGCTTGCCCGTCGAGACCTCCACGCGGTTGATCGGGGTCCTCCCCAGGCGCCGACCGTCGAGGAAGACATCGGCCCAGGGCGTCGCCTTGATGGTGATGGTCCCCAGCCCGGTGTCGCCCCCGGCGTTGTCGTCCTTGTCGCCTTCCTGCGCCGCGTCGCCCTTCTTCGCGGCTGCGCCCTTGTCGTCGTCTTTCTTGGGGTCGTCCTTCTTGGGCTCTTGATCCGCCACGGCCTTGTCATCTTTGGCGTCTGGAGCCTCGTCGTCCTTCTTGGGGTCGTCCTTCTTGGGCGCGTCGTCTTTCTTGGCGACCTCGTCGTCCTTCTTGGCGTCGTCGTCTTTCTTGGCGTCGTCGTCCTTTTTGGCGACTTCGTCGTCCTTCTTGTCGCCTTTGTCAGGAGACGCGTCGTCGGCCTGGGCCTTGTCATCCTGGTCGGTCTTCGCGGCGATCGCCTTGCTGTCGTCCTTCTTGCTGTCGTCTTTCTTGGGGTCGTCCTTCTTGGGCGCGTCGTCTTTTTTGGCGACCTCGTCGTCTTTCTTGTCGTCGTCCTTCTTGTCGCCCTTCCTGGGCTTGTCGGACGCTCTGGTGTCTGGCGATTTGGCGGTGGTCGCCGAGTCGGCGGACGTCTCGCCCATGAGCGCGGGCTTGAGGATGACGGCCCCGACCGCGATGACACCCACCGTGAGCGCGAGGACGCCGAAGATGGCGGCGATCAGCGCGGCGTTGAACCAGGCGGGGCGCCCATCATCGACTTGAGGCGGCAGGTCATGCTCGACGGCGTCGAACACGGCGGTGGACTCATGCTTGGCGCCGCCGCCGCTGTAATCGGGTTCGCTGTAGCCGCCGTTGTCGTAGCCCCCTCCCGAGCTGGGGAGGCTGAAGTCGTCGGGGGCGCTGTCGAGGTCGAAGATGGCGGTCTTGTCACCGCTGAGCTGAGGCCCCCCTGCGCCGCCGCCCGCGAGCGGGGGCATGTCGAGCGCCTGGGTGCGTTGCAGGTTGGGGTCGACCTCCTTGGCCGCCCCGGGCATCGGACGCAGCCCGGAAGGTGCGGGCGGGCCTCCCGAGGGGGGATCGGGGAGCAGGTCGGGGGTGAGCATGGCGGTCGGCATCGCGGCCGCGAGCGCCATCTCCTCCTGCTTGGAGGGGGCGGGCATCGCCTCGCCGGGTTGGGGGAGCGGGAAGTCCGCCCGCCCGAAGATGGTCTGGACGAAGCGATCGAGGCCGGTGTTGCTGTGATCGACGCCGCGGGCCCGCATCCAGTCGTTGAGGGCGGCCTCCATCTCCAGGCCGTCGCGCCAGCGGTGCTCGCGCTCGCGCTCCAGCGTCTTGAGGCAGATCTGCTCCAGATCCGGGTCGATGCCCGGGACGAGATCCGAAGGCTTGGGGATCGGGTCGCGGATCACCTTGGTGAGGATCTCGAAGTCGGACTCCCCGGTGAAGAGGCGACGCCCGGTGAGCATCTCGTGCATGAGGATGCCGACGCCGAACAGGTCGCTGCGCCCGTCGAGGGCCTTGCCGCGCGCCTGCTCGGGCGACATGTAGGCGCACTTGCCCTTGACGGTGCCCGCGCGGGTGTGGGTCAGGCGGCTGGCGGCCTTGGCGATCCCGAAGTCGGTCAGCTTGACGTCGCCGTTGAAGCCGAGCAGGACGTTGTGGGGCGACACGTCGCGGTGGATGATCCCCAGCGGCTTGCCGTCCACCCGGCGCGCGTGGGCGTAGTGCAGCGCGCTCACGATGTCGCGGGAGATGTAGGCGATCATGGGCGCCGTCAGGCGAGTCTGCCGCCGGTACGCCAGCTCCAGCGTTTGCTTGAGGTCCTTGCCATCGACCAGCTCCATGGCGATGTAATACGACCCGTCGTACGCGTTGAAGTCGTAGATCTTGACGATGTTCGGGTGAGCGAGCTGCGCGGCGATGGTGGCTTCGTCAATGAACATGTTGACGAAGTTCTCATCATCGCTGTAGTGCGGCAGGATGCGCTTGATGCAGATCGGCGTCTCGTACTCCTCACCGGTGGTCAGCTCACCGCGAAAGAGCTCGGCCATGCCGCCCACGGCGATGCGCTCAAGCAGGATGTAATCCCCAAAGGGCTCAGGGCCTTGCGGTCCTTGCATACGCTATGCTCCTCTCACCGGCTCGTTCGGTGCTCAACACAAGGGTGCATCCGGTCTGGATCTCAACCGATCCGCATGATAACCGAGCCCGCCTCGCGTGTACATGTATGTTTGGTCCGTACCCCGGGGCACGAGCCAGAGACTTCCGTTACGGAGCCCGCACCATGGAATCGACAACCCGACGCGCGTCGTTGAGCGACAACCGCACCGAAGATCAGCTGCTCACGTCGATCAAGGCCCGCCAGGGCCGGGTCACGCTGGGGGACGCCGTCGTGGACACGGGGCTCCCGCGCGCGGAGGTCGAGGCGCAGCTGCGGCGGCTGCTCTCGTTGTACAAGAGCCACCTGGAGGTCGATGAGAACGGCGAGCTGGTCTACCACTTCGATCCCTCCCTGACGCGCCGCGGCGACGACGGGCGCTGGCTGTACGAGCTTGGGCTCAAGGCCTGGGGGCTGTTCAAGGCGGGCTTCAAGGTCACCATCATGGTCGTCCTGGTGGTCTACTTCCTGCTCTTCGTGGCGCTGATCATCGCTGCGCTGGTCGCCTCCGCCTCGGGCGGGCGCTCCAGCTCCGACTCCTCGCCGTCCAGCGGCCGCCGCGGCTTCCCGGGGGGCGGCATGCTGTGGTGGTTCTGGGGCAGCCCGAGCTACCGCCGTGGTTACCGGGGCAGCTCCTCGCGTGGGTTCTTCAGCTCGGCGCGCCGCGATGAGGAGGGCGCGCCCTTCTACTCCAAGGTGTTCGCGTACGTGTTCGGCCCCGAGGTGGACGAGGACGCGCGTGAAGACGAGAAGCGGCTGCTGGCCTTCATCCGGGCGAACAAGGGGGTGATCACGGTGGCCGACGTCATGGCGCACGCCGGGCTGGGCCGTGTCCAGGCCGAGGAGGAGGTGGCCCGGATCCTGGTGCAGTACGAGGGCGACACCCACGTCACCTCCGAGGGGGTGATCCTCTACACCTTCAACCAGCTCGCGGTCAGCGCGGGGGGGCGGCGAAGCAAGCGTGAGTCCCCCAGCTGGGAGCGGCTCCACGAGCCGCGCGCGTTGACGGGGAACTCCAGCGGGGTGAACGCGCTGATCACCTTCCTGAACGGCTTCAACATCCTCGGGGCGTTGCTGGCGCCGGGGTTCATCATGGCCCAGCTCGGGATCGCGGCGACACCGTTGACCCTGTTCGGGCTGGCCGTCTTCCCGATGATCTTCAGCCTGATCTTCTTCGCGATCCCTGCCATCCGATGGATGCTCCTCAAGCGCGAGCAGGCGGCGCAGGCGCGTGAGAACGCGCGTCGGCTGGTGCTCGGCGAGGTGCTGGGAGGGGCGCGGCGAGGCCGGAGCTTGAGCGCGGCGGAGGTGGTGCGGGAAGTGTCCCGCAAGTGGCCCGCGTCGGCGGCCGGTGAGGCGGACAGCGCCATGATCCGGGAGCGCTTTCAGGAGCTGGCGCGCGAAGTCGAGGGGGTGGACGTGGGTGAGGGGGGCGGGGCGCTCCAGTACAGCTTCCCGTCGCTCGCGCTGGAGCTGGAGGAGGTGAAGCGGTATCGGGCGTTGATCGACCCGGCGGAGCTGCGCCTGGGGCGCATCGTCTTCTCATCGGCGGACGAGGACACAGGGCTGGACGACTTCGACGAGCAGCTGAGCCCGACGCCGCGCGCGCCGATGAGCGAGCGACAGCTCCAGCGTGAGGCCCCCGCCCTGGGAGACTTCGACGCCGCGCTGTCCGGGAGCAGGCCCCCGGCGGCGCGCGACGACGAGGCGCAGGCGGCGCTGGATGACTTTGAGCGTCGCCTGCGCGGTGATGAGGGCGCGTCGGCGGAAGACGCGGAGGTGGAGGTGGAGGAGGTCGCGCAGAAGCGCGATCGACGCTCCTGATGGCGGCGCTGGGCGAGCCCTTCAAGCGGCCTCCGGCGTGACACGGGTGGGCTGTTGTGGCGTCTGGGCGTGGACGGGATGGCGCTGGGCAGGTAGAGTGAAGATCGCTGACGGAGCAGGCGCGCGTAGCCACTCCGTGGAGACCGGATGTCATGACCAACACGGAGAGCCAACCTGCCACAGCGCCCGCGCACTTCAGCGGGCGCATCCTCGTTGTGGACGACAACCCGTTCAACAGCGACATCCTCTCGCGCCTCCTGGAGCACAAGGGGTACCGCGTGTCGATCGTCTCCAACGGCCACCACGCCGTGGACATGGTGGAGCAGGGGGGCGTTGATCTCGTCTTGTTGGACGTCATGATGCCTGGGATGAACGGGATGGAGGTGTTGCAGCAGATTCGCCATCGTCCCCCCAGCATCGACCTGCCGATCATCATGCTCACCGCGATGGCCGACACCGAGCGGATCCTGGCGGCCTTTGCGGCGGGCGCCGACGACTACATCACCCGCCCGATCGACCTGTCGCTGGCCATGGCCCGGATCGAGGCGCAGCTGAGGCTGCGCGAGCAGGCGCGCTCCCAGATCGGTGAGTTGCACAAGATTGGCGGCGCGGAGCGGGTCAAGCCGCGCACCAGCCCCTTCTATTGCCCGATCTGCATCTCATGCCACGCGACCTACGTCGCGCAGTGCGCGACCTGCAACGCGACCGCCCCGCAAGGCGGCTGGCCGCGGATCCACGAGTCGGCCTTCACCCACCTCGGCCAGACCGTGGGCGGGCGCTACTTCCTGGAGCAGTTCATCGGGCGTGGCTCGGTTGGGCAGGTGTACCGCGCCCGTGACATCGATCTGGGGCGTGAGTTCGCCGTCAAGATCGTGGCCGCGTCCGACAAGGAGGGGTTGCGCCACCAGACGCTGCTCGAGGTGAGCGCTCAGGTGCGCCTGGAGAACCCCTATGTGGTCAAGATCTATCAGGTCTTGATGCTTGAGGACGACGTCTGCGCGCTGGTGATGGACTTCGTGCGGGGGTTCTCCCTGGAGCAGGTGCTCGACGCCCACGGCTCGCTGCCGCCGTGGCTGGCGCTGGACGTCGCGCGGCAGGTCGCGCTGGCGCTCCACAGCGCCCACGCGATGGGGATCCTGCACCGGGACGTCAAGCCGGGCAACATCATGCTGGAGCCGATGCCGACGCGCGACTACTTCGCGCGGCTGCTCGACTTCGGCATCGTGCAGATCATGGGGCGCCCGGTGGACGAGCAGAGCAGCATCTGTGGGACACCGGCCTACATCTCCCCGGAGCAGATCCTGGGCGAGCAGCCGCTGGACGTGCGGGCGGACATCTACTCGCTCGGGGCGGTGCTCTACCACACGCTCGTGGGTCACGCGCCCTTTGAAGACTTGATGCAGGCGCGCAACGAGCCCTCGTCGGCGGTCATGGTGCAGCTCCAGCACCAGCTCTTCTCCAGGCTGCCGCCGCTCCGCGCCAAGCTGGGCGATCAGGACGGGGAGCAGATCGCCGCGCTCGACGCGCTGCTCCAACGGATGATGGCCAAGGAGCGCGACGAGCGGCACCAGGACATCAGCGAGGTCCTTCAAGAAATCATGGAGCTGCTCGATCGGTTCTGACAACGCGCGTGCGTCGGGAAGGGGGACTTGCCTTCGCGCGTTGCGTTCTTATGATCGAGCCACTTCCACCTGCTTGTCAGACGTTTCGGGATGACGTCCATGCCTCACCACCCTGGAGACAACCTGCGCAGTCGGATCCTCGTCGTGGACGACAACCCGATGAACTGCGACATCCTCTCCAGGCTCCTGGGTCACAAGGGCTACAGCGTCTCGGTGGTGAACAACGGCCCGCAGGCGCTCGACGTGGTGCGCCAGGGCGGCGTCGATCTCGTGCTGCTGGACATCATGATGCCTGGGATGAACGGCATCGAGGTGCTCCGCGCGCTCAGGTCGTCGCACACGGCGATCGACCTGCCGGTGATCATGCTCACAGCTCTCAATGAGGCGGAGCGCATGATCGAGGCCTTTCGGGAGGGCGCCGACGACTACATCACCCGCCCGATCGACATGGCGGTGACGCTCATGCGGATCGAGTCCCAGCTGCGGCTGAGGGCGCAGGCGCGGGCTCAGCTGGGTGAGCTGCACAAGATCGGCGGCGGCCCGCGCAACCGCCCGCACTCCAGCCCCTACCTGTGCGACGGCTGCAAGACCTCGCGCCGCCAGGCGGACGGCGTCTGCGTGGTGTGCGGCGAGCTGCGTCCGTCGGACGGGTGGTCGCGGGTCGCGGACTCGCGCTACACCTGGCTCGGGCGGACGCTCGGGGGGCGCTACTTCCTGGAGCAGCTCATCGGGGAGGGCTCGGTCGGTCAGGTGTATCGGGCGATGGACCTCGATCTGGGTCGGGAGTTCGCGGTCAAGATCGTGGACTTCGGCGAGCCGCCCGCGCTGTTCCGCGACGATCTGAGGGCCCGGACGCTGTTGGAGGTCGAGGCGCTCGTGCGGCTCAACAACCCCCACGTGGTGCGGATCTACCAGGTGCTTGAGTTAAGCTCGGAGATCTACGCCCTGGTGATGGACTTCGTGCAGGGGGCGACGCTGGAGCGGGTGCTCCAGGACGAAGGGCGCCTGAGGCCCGCCGCGGCGCTGGACATCACCCGGCAGGTGGCGCTGGCGCTTCACGCCGCGCACGCGGGCGGCCTGCTCCACCGGGACATCAAGCCCGCGAACATCATGTTGGAGCGAATGAGCGCCGGGGACCTCTTTGTGAGGCTGCTCGACTTTGGCATTGCGCGCATGATCAGCCGCCCGATCTCCGAGCAGGAGTTCTGCGGGACGCCGGCCTACTCTCCGCCGGAGCAGATCATCGGCTCGGAGGCGTTGGACGTGCGGGCGGACATCTACGCGCTCGGCGGGACCCTGTACCACATGCTCGCGGGGAGCGCCCCATACGGGAGCGTCGATCCAGATCGGCGCGATCGCCCGGGCAGCTCAAGCGTCCTGATGCTCCTCCAGCACCACCTCTACTCGCCGCTGCCGAGCTTGCCCGGTGGGATCGGTGTGCCAGAGGAGGTGCGCGGGACGCTCGACGCGGTGATCCAGAAGATGATGGCGAAGGCGCTCGATGAGCGCTACGCGGACATCGGTGAGGTGTTGCTGGCGCTCGATCAGCTCACCCCGGCGCTTCAGCGGGCGGCGTCGAGCGGGTGAGCGCTCAACCGTCGCGCTGGAGGATGAGGACGAGGAAGCCGCCGAGGTGGCTCACGCGTGAGTCGCGGGCCATGTACTCGGCCTGACGCGCGAAGGTGCGCACGACCGGGAGCCGGTGCACGAACGCCGCCGGGGTGACGACCCGGACCCCTGCCTGGCCGAGGTGCCGCAGCGAGCCCGGGAGGAGCCCGAGCAGCTCATCCAGGGTGTACCAGCGGGTGTAGACGTCCGACTCGCGGCGCTCGGGGCTGATGGCGCCCGGGCGCGTCAGCCGCTTGACGACGTAGCGCAGCGAGCGGCGGTTGTAGAACTCCAGAAAGAGCCTCCCGCCCGGGCGCGTGACCCGGGCGCACTCGGACAGCGCCAGCTCGATGTCGCGGACGTGCGAGAGCACCTTGAAGCTGTAGACCGTGTCAAAGGAGGCGTCGGCGAAGGGCAGCGCGGTGACGTCGGCCTGGACCACGTCCAGGCCACGCTCGACCGCCTTCTGGAGCATCCCCGCGCTCAGATCGACGCCCGCCGCGCTGCGCGCCACCGGCGCGACGCGCCGGAGGATCAGCCCGGTGCCGCAGCCCACCTCCAGCACGTCGGCGTTGTTGCAGGCGGGCATCACCAGATCCGTCTGGAGGTCGTCGATCAGCGCGTGGTAGCCGCCGTGGCGATCGCGCTCGTACCAGTTCGAGAATTCGTCGTAATAGGCGCGGTTGTCGATCTTGGCCATGGCCACTCCCCACGGTGTCAACGTCAGGTCGCTCCGGGTCACCCCAGCGATGTGTAGATGTCGGCGTATTGGCGGCAGTTGCGCGCCGCGTCGTGATGTTTGAGCACGTGCGAGCGCCCGGCGTCGCCGAGGTCATCGGCCAGGCCAGGCTCGGCGACGACCTCGCGGATCGCCTCGGCCAGCGCGGCGCCGTCGAGCGGCGGCACGACGAGCCCGCCGCTCTGACGAGGCCGCTCACCGAGCGCCTCGCGGAGCGGGGCGACGTCGGCGACGATGATCGGCGTGCGCTGCGCCAGCGCCTCCAACAGCACCAGCGGTATGTCCATCTTGGCGTAGGTGCTCTCCGCAGGCAAGGTCACGACCCTCGCCAGCGCCAGGAGCGCCTCGATGTCGTCCACTTCGCGCACGAAGTGGACGCGCCGCGCCTCCAGCGGCTCGCGCAGCCGTCGTCGCAGCGCCGCCTCGCGTTGGAGCGACTCGGGCTGCTTGATGCGGCAGGCGAACACAAACTGCGCGTCCACCTCGCGCCACAGCCGCAGCACCGCCTCGGCGAACACGTCCGCCGCGCGGCTGAACTCGTAGTCGCCGGGGAACACGACCAGCGGCTCGCCGCTGACGAGCCCCGAGCGGGCCGCGTACCGGGCGATCCGCGCCGGATCGCGCTCCCACAGCGGCGCCTCGATGGGGATGGCCGCCGGGATGATCTCGACGCCGCGCAGGCCGTGGCGGACCAGGATGTCCGCGGTGTTGTGGGAGACGCACACGAGCCGGTCGGAGAACAGCACCCGGTCGATCTGCTTGAAGCTCGCGGGCACGCTCAAAATGGTGTGCACCGACGGCTTGCGGCGCACGGTGGAGGGGGCGAGCTGCGCCAGCCAGTTCGAGCGCCGGTTGGGCGCGAAGCAGAAGTGCACCGCGTCGCATCGCCGATGGAGCATGTGCAGCAGGGTCCTGGCCTTGTCGCGGAGGCGAGGGGCGAAGTGACCGGCGTTCCCATAGATGGGATCGGCGACAACGCGCGGCGCGAGGTCGTCCCAGGCGTCGCACCCGCGCGGGGTGAGGACGTGGTGGATCAACGGGGGCGGGCTGGCGTAGGTGGCGACGTCGCGCGCCCAGTTCTTGCCCGAGTCGTTCCAGGGAGGGGCCAGGGGTTTGGATACAAGGAGGATCTGCATAGTGGGGGTGGGGCGGGTGGCCTCATCGAGGCGGCGCGCGGCGCCTGGGCGATCGCCCGGGCGCCGCAGCGGCCGTCACTCGTCTTCCTTCTCCATGCGCTTGCGGTCCTCCTCGGCGGAGGGTCCGCCCTTGGCGCCGTCGACGTAGCCCATCTCCTCGAGCATTTGCTGCATCTCGCCGTCGATCTCGACCGCGTCAGCCTTGAAGACCTTCTTCTTGGCCTCCTTGTTGGTGTTCTCCCACCACTTCGAGGAGTCGTTGGCGCCCTTGAAGAGGCCAAACACGCCGCGGACGAAGGCCCGACCGATGTGGTGCGTCTTGATGACGTCCTTCTTCTCCTGGGGGTCGTCCACGACGTCGTAGAGGTCGCCGTGGCGGCCAATGGTGATCCACTTGTAGCGCCCGGCGCGGACGGACTTCTTCCGGTAGAGGAAGTCCGAGACGGCGAGCCGGGGGTGGGGGTCGCCATCGCCGTCGAGGGTGTCGGCGAAGCTCACCCCCTCCAGGTCGTCGTGCTTCTCGACGCCGAGGAGGTCGAGCAACGTCGGCACCACGTCGACCATGGCGACGACGTGGGGGATCCGACGACCGCGGGCCGCCTTCTTGGGGTAGCGCAGGATCATCGGGGAGTGGATCATCTCCTCATACAGGGAGTGCCCATGGCCGACCTTGCCGTGGTCCCAGAACTCCTCGCCGTGGTCGGCGACGATGATGACGATGGTGTCCTCGTAGAGGCCCGCGTCCTTGAGGCCCTGGATCAGGCGCCCGAACTCCCGATCGTTGAAGGTGATCTCGCCGTCGTAGAGCGCCTCAAGGTAGCGCTTGTCGCGGGCGGTGACCTTCATCTTGTCGGTCTTGATCTCGGCGAGCTGGTCGCCGGTGGCGTTGGGGCGGATCGGGCCGTCGTAGGAGCCCTTGTAGTACATCTCCCGGAACTCCTTGGGGGGGGAGTAGGGGACGTGGGGGTCGATGGTGTGGAGGTAGGCGAAGAAGCGATCGCCCTTGTTCTTGCCGATCCACTCCAGCGCCTCGTCCACGACGTGGTTGGCGTCGGTGCTGCGCTTCTCACGGATGTAGTTGGTGTAGTGGTCCCAGCCCTTGTTGAAGCCGAAGACGTCGGAGACGTAGCCGTTGGCGAGGAAGGCGGCGGTCTTGAAGCCGTTGGACTTGAGCTGCTCGGAGACCATCCGGGCGTTGCGGGGCAGCTTGGAGCTGTCCTGCTTGGCGTCGTGGGTCTCGGGGTAGAGACCGGTGAGGATGGTGGCGGTGGAGGGCTTGGTCCAGTTCTCGTTGTCGTAGGCGTTGTCGAAGATGGTCGCGTCGGCGGCGAAGGCGTCGATGTTGGGCGTCTTGACGCGGGTCTTGGAGTTGTAGAAGGAGAACTTGTCGTAGCGCAGCGTGTCGATCAGGTAGAAGACGAGGTTCTTGGCCGGCGTCTCCGGCGAGGAGGCGGGCTTGGAGTCGTCCTTGAAGTGGGGGGAGTAGATGCTGGGCTCACCCCAGGCGGCGAACTGCCCGTCCTTCCAGTCGCCGGTGGCGGTCAGGTCGAACTCGACGACCTGCCCGGCGAAGTCGCTGAGGTCGAGGACGGAGTCGTTCCAGGCGCTGGCCTTGTCGGCGGAGACGGTCTCGTCGAGGAGGGTCTTCTTCTTGGTCTGGTCGCTGACCGCGGTGATCACGAAGCGCGCCCCGGCGGACTTGGAGCCCCAGGCGAGGCCGAGCTTGGGCTTGTCATCGGGGAGATCGACGCGGAAGGTGTAGGTCTGGGGGGTGGCGGCGGCGAGCGCGCTGTGAACGACGTCGCCGAAGCTGACCTTCTGGAGGACGTCACCGCGGGGGGCGTCCTCGACCTTCTGACCGGCCGGGAGGATGTGCACGGCGGCGACGTGAGCGGCCTGCGTGCGCCCGTCCTGCTCGGTGTCGTAGCGGAACCGCATCATGAGCTGGTTCTCGCCGGTCTTGGTGACCTTCTTGGGGATGTCGATGGTGTAGTCGGCCCACTCGCCTTCAATGTCGAAGCTCTTGATCGCCTCGTCGTTGACGTAGGCGGTGAGCTTGTTGCCGTTCTTGACGGCCTTCATCCGGATGACGATCCGGTCGTAGCCGCCGCGCTCGTGCTTGAAGAAGACGCGCGCGGTCTTGCTGTCGGCCTCGAAGCACAGCTCGCTCTCGCCGCCCTTGCCCTTGTGGGTGCGGGGGGTGGGGCTCCAGCCCGCGCGCCAGCCGCCGTTGATGTACTTGCGGGCGGCGACCGTGCCCATCTGGATCGAGAGCAGGCCCCCGACGGAGCGGTCGGCGAAGTGCGCCATGTCGGTGAAGGAGAAGCGCAGGCGCTCGTCCTTGGCGAGCTGGGTCAGCGCGCTGGTGCGCGTCGGCGCGGCGCCCTCCCCGGCGTTGTCCGGCTTGGTGTCGGTGGTCGGCCCCTCGGTGGTGGCCTCCTCGTCCTTGCCGCAGCCGATCGCCGCGCCGGCGACCAGCGAGGCGCCGAGCCCCTTGAGGAAGCCGCGGCGGCTGAACGCGCTGTCGGCGTCGTGATCGAGAGCAGTGTCGCTGTTGGTCTTATGATCGTTCATGATTCAACCCCTCTGCAGCAGAGGCTCACCTCCCTGTGAACACTTCTGGTGCGTTGCTTGAAAACGTCTGGAACGCGCCTGTGGGATGAGGACCGCGTAGATCTGCGCGAGGCGCGCCACGCGCGTGGGCCAGGAGAACTCCTGGGCCGCGACGCGGGCGCGTTCCCCGAACTCCGCGCGCAGCGCGTCGTCCTCGAGGAGCCGGGCGATCGCCCCGGCCATGGCGTCATCGTCATCATCCGCGACGACGAACACGCCCTGGTCGCGATCAAGGCCCTGGGCCCCCCCGCGACACGCCACCACCGGGCGGCCCGCCGCCAGGTAGTTGAGCAGCTTGATCGGAAACCCGGAGGGGACCGTCCTGGGCAGCAGCGCCAGGCGCGCCCCCTCCAGCATCGGCTTGACCTCCTCGAACGGGCCGTGGGGGACCACCGTCACCCGCCGCTCCAGGCGAAAGCGCCGCAGCAGCGGGCGCCACCGCGCCTCCGGATCGGGGGTCACCACGACGCAGCTCGCGTCGGGCAGCCGAGCGAGCGCGCGCAGCATCACCTCCACCGACTGGTAGCCGTCGAGGTTGCCGAGGTAGATCAGATCGGCGCTCACCTCATCGGGTGAGCTGGGTGGTCCATAATCGACGGCGGGTGGGTGGTAGCTGAGCGGCCGAGCGCCGAGCGGGCCGCGGGCCAGCGCGCGCCAGGTGTGCTGGCTGACCGCGACGCAGCCGTCGGCGAGCCCCGGAACCACGCGATCGAGCGCCTGCCCGAGGAGCCGCGCGGCGCGCCGCGCGGTGGCGTCGCTGAAGTAGGTCTCCAGCTCGTCGCCCATCAGGTTGTGGGCGTGGTACAGCAGCGGCAGCCCGCTGGTGCGCGCCAACGCGGCGCCGACGAGCCCGCCCTCGTAGTTGTGCCCATGGATCAGGTCGAAGGGGCGACCCTGGCGGCGGCGCTCTTGGATGAGCTGCGCGCCGCGCGCCACCAGCAGAGCGTCGGCGACCGGGCGACCCCAGGAGGGGCCCGCGGCGAGCCGGGTGTGCCCGGGGACGGCCGGGGCGCGGTGGATCGGGTGGCTGGCGCGGCGATCGTGGTCGGCGAGCGGCCCGGCCCCGAGGCCGTACGTGAGCAGCTCGACCCGGGCGGCGCCCTGGCGGTGGAGCTGGTCGGCGAGCTGGCCGATGTAGACCTGCGTGCCCTGGTGGGTCGGGAACGGGCAGGCCGCGATCATGAGCACGCGCGGGGGGTGGTGCGTCATGAGCCCCCCCTGGTCCAGCGCGAGCGGACCCGGTAGCGGAGCAGCTCGCCGAGGGCGCGTAGGATGACGTCCGGGCGAGCGCCGGAGGCGTCGCCGCTGAGCCGGGCGCGGTGGCGGACCGGGCGCTGGGCGATCGTCAGATCCATGCGGCGCGCCTTGTGCAGCAGCTCGGCGTTGATGAGGGCGCCATCGGAGGAGAGCCGCATGCGGCGGACGTCGCTGCGGCGGAACGCCTTGAAGGCGCAGTTGACGTCGCGGGCCGGGACGCGCAGCGCGTTGCGCACGACCGCCGTCCACAGGCGGCCCATGAGCCGTCGGTGCCAGGGGTCGTGTCGGGGGCTGCGGTACCCGATGATCATGTCGACGCCATCCTCCTTGATCGCGTTCAGAAACCCGGGCAGCTGGTCGGCCTCGAACTGCCCGTCGGCGTCCGAGAAGAACAGCCAGGTGCCGGCGGCGGCCTCGAAGCCGGTGGTCAGCGCGCGGCCGTAGCCGCCCTGGGTGGTCCGCTGGACCACGCGCACGCTCACCCCGGTCGGCGGGGCGACGCGCCGGACGATGGCGGCGGTGGCGTCCTGGCTGGCGTCATCGACGACGAGGATCTCCACGCCACGGTCGGCGCGCGCGAGCGCGGCGGCGGCGGCGCAGAAGTCGCCGACGACCTGCTCGATGCAGCTGGCCTCGTTGTGGGCTGGCAGGATGATCGAGAGCCAGGGGCCTTCACCGTGTTGCGCGGCGGATGTAGGTGCATGCCGTTGGATCGCGTTCACCTGCCGTGATCCACGGTGGGCATCTTCGGGGCAAACTCCCCTGCTGGCAAGTTTACTGGGGTTGCGGTCGGTGACCGCTCGCCCGGGGGACGTGCTGTCCATGTGTGTCCCGTGCTACAAGTAGCCCAACCGCCGCAGTCGCGCTTCGACCACGGCTTGTTGGGCGGGGGTGTAGGATCCTGGGCGCCGCTCCGGCGTGACCCCCCCCGAGGGGGGCGCGACAACGATCGCGCGATCGTCGGGCGGCAGGTGCGAGCGCCCCTCCATCCACGCAGGGGGGAGGTGCCCAAGCGCCGCGAGCGCGGTAGGGGCGATGTCGAGCATGTCCGCCCGCTTGCGCCGGGGCGCGACCCGCGGGCCGTGGACCAACCAGAAGCCATCGCGCCGGTGGGTGCCGTTCATGCCGGCGCCCTTGGCCCCCAGGCGCTCCCGAGGGGCGAGGCGACGCCAGATCGGTCCAGGCCCCCCGGAAGACAGGAGGTTGTACGCGTATCCGTCGTCAAGCGCAAGCTCCAACACCAGCTCCGGGGCGTCATCGACCGCAGGACCCGAGTAGAGCTCCTCCCGGCGCCAGGCGCGCCGGACGACCTGCGCGCCCGTCCACGGGTCGCGCAGCGCTTCGAGCGCCGTGACGAGTGCGTCCACCTCAGCCTGGACCCGGTCGTCCGAGACAAGCCCGAGGGGCTCTCGCCCGGCGCGGTTCAGTCGGATGGAGGGGTGGTAGCTCAGCTCCTCCGAGAAGGCGCGCGTGCGCGCCCAGTCGATCCCGGCGAACCGCCGCCGGGCCTCGGCGCGCCCGGCGAGCGAGCCCGCGGCGCGCCAGAGCCACTGCTGGGCGCGGCCCGGGACGAGGTTCAGCCCGGCGCGGATCGACGCGCCGAGGGCGACCTGAGCGGCGCCGGGGCGCGGCGTGAAGGTGAGCCACCCGTGGGACGCGAGCCAGCGGTTGAGGTAGAGCACCTTGTCGCCCGCGCCGCCGAAGCCGTGGTCGGAGACGATCATGACGTGCGCGTCGTCCCCGGCCTGCGCGATGAGGCGCCCCACGGCGTCGTCGAGCGCCATGTAGACGCGCTGGAGCGTCATCTGCAGCTCGGCGGAGGCGCGTGGCCCGGGGTGCCGCGGCGAGCTGGGGTCATGAAACGCCCAGAAGTGGTGCGCGGCGGTGTCCGACTCGCCGAAGTGCACCATGAACAGGTCCCAGGGCTCGCGGTCGAGCAGGTGGTGGGCGATGCGGGCGCGGCGCTCCAGGCCGCCGAGGAGCTTGCGCGCGGCGCGGCGGTGCCAGCCGGGGAGCCAGGAGCGGGTCTCGGCGAAGTCGGCGAAGACGTAGCGGCCGAAGCGGCGCTCCAGCTCCTCGGCGAGCTGGGGCGGGTGAACGAAGCTGTCGTCGATGCTGACGGCGACCGGGGAGTCGAAGCCGCCGATCATGATCCCGTTGATCGGCTCGGGCGGGTAGGTCGCCGGGAAGCCGACGCAGGCGACGCGCAGCCCAGCCTCGCTGGCCAGCGCCGGGAGGCTGGGGCGGCGGCGGACGGCGGCGCCGACGAACTCCACGTCGTAGGTCCCCCGGATGAGGCGGGCGAAGTCGAAGACGCCGTGCTCACCGGGGTTGACGCCGGTCATCATCGAGGTCCAGGCGGGGAAGGTGGCGAACGGCAGGGTGGAGCGCAGCGGCCCCCAGCGCCCCGCGTCGCGCAGCCGCGCGAGGTGGGGCAGGTCGCCGCTGGTGATCCACCGTCGTACCAACGTGGGCTCCAATCCATCGAGCCCGATGAGCAGCAGTCGCGAAACCGACATGTCCTTCCCTGGTCGCTCTCCTGTCGCGGGCGTCGTGCCCAGCCGATCGCGGACGCCGGGTCTGTCCGCGGGGTGTCGCGCCGCGCCCTTTTTGTTGGAGGTGCGCGACCACTGACATGTCAGGCTCTTACCGTGACCTGCCCCTGGATTTCAACCCATCGGGTGGCTGCAACCAGAGGAGGGGCCACGTTTATGCCCGGCGGCGATGGTGTGTTGCGGGGGAGGTGTGTGGTCCAGGGGGCGAGGTCAGGAGAACGCGCCGCGCAGCCAGTGGGGTATGTCGCTGGGGGGCTCGGGGGCGGCGTCGGGGTCGTCGGGGTCGTGGACGGGGGCGCGGTTGACCTCGACGTAGGCGCCGAGGGCGAGCAGGATGTTCTGGAGCTCCTCGACGGCGTCGGCGATCCACTCGGAGTCGCCGTCGAGGCGGGCCTCGCTGACGCGGGAGACGGCCCACAGGAGCTCATCGCGCTGCTCATCCATGGCGAGCGCGACCTCCTGGGAGGCGTCCTCGATCCACTGGGTGTCGCCGTCGGCGAGCGCTTCGCTGAGGCGGTTCAGGGCGTACTCTACGTCCTCGATCATCGGGCTGCTCCGCGTCCAGATCGCTGTTCCTCTCCGGGGTGTTGCTCCGAGAGGGGCCCAAGTGTGCCCCATGACAGGCCTTGGGCGCAATGGATTTTCAGGTGGGGGTGGGATCTGGAGCGGGGAGCGGAGTCGCGTTATGGTAGGAGGTCGGCTGCGCCGCGCCGATGTGGCTTGAGGAGTGAAGATGATGAGGCTCCAGGATCGAGGTTGGGTGTGGGTGTGGGTGCTCCTGGTGGGATGCTCGCTGGGGTACGACACGTCGGAGACACCCTTCCAGGCGCCCGGCGATCTGTTGGGGGGCGGCGACACCTCGGTGGTGAGCGACGCGGGCGGCGCGCGGGACACGGCGACGGACAGCGCGACGGAGGAGGTCGGCGAGGACAGCGAGGCGCCCGACGTGGCGACGCACCGCGACGGGCTGGGGGTGCTCTGCGGGGCGAGCGGGGTGGTCGGCGAGGACTGCGTCCCGGGCTCGGAGCGGTGGCCTGCGTGCGCGAGCGCGCCGTGTCAGGAGGAGCTGGGCGAGGAGGCGCGGTGCGTGATGGGGTACAGCCTCTACGGGTATTGCAGCGCGCCGTGCGTCAGCGACGACGACTGCGTCGGCGACCCGAACGAGCCGTTCAGCGCGTCGCTGCGGTGCGTGCAGACGGACATGTCGCCAGGGTGGTGTCGGCCAGGTTCGCAGGAGGGGTGCGAGGACGATCTGGACTGCGGGGTGGGCGAGGTGTGCAAGCTGGCGCGGTCCGCCGGGGGGTGGAGCGCGGTGTGCGAGGCGGCGACCCCGGGCGGGGTGGGGCGG
>PBBL01000024.1 GCA_002716585.1 Myxococcales bacterium
ACGGCGTCTGGATCGTTGCCCTCGACGTGGAAGGCCTGATCAAAGGCGGCGTCACCGGTCTCGATGTCACGCAGCCCCAGCGCCCGCCCCAGCGTGCCGAGCGAGGTCTCGCGGCGGATGTTGAGCTTCAGGTTGAGCTGCGGGTGGTGGTAGCTGCGGACCCGGGTGGTGGTGTGGCTGTTGTCGCCGCCGCTCGTGTAGACGTCGATCCGCACCCAGACGCCGTGGTAGACCCCCTCGATCATCCCATAGGAGCCCACGCCCGCGTTGGGGTCGTAGGTCAGCCCCAGCTCTCGGGCGATGTTCGTCCAGTTCTGGCGGTGCTCGCTCCAGAAGCGCTCCATCCGGCGGCTGTGTGAGATCGCCAACACGACCAGCCCCGAGATGAACATCGTGACAAGCAGAACAACCGCCACCACCAGAAGAACCGTCATCCTCGACCTCCAGCGCGATCTCAGCCTGTCGCGTCGAGCAACCAGACCCTCAAGCGCGCCGCCAGAGGCAGGATGCGAGCCAGATCGCGCCTCATCCTGCCATCGTCCATATGAGATGACCAGCGCCAGGTCATGACCCCGGCGACGATCTCAACCGTCGCGGGCGACCCCGCCTCAAGCGCCTCCTGCAACGACTCGCCGAGCCCTTCAGGGAGGGTCGTGGCCATGTCGGAGGCACACTCCGCGCCGCTTGAGGCCGTCAGGCGCAGCTCCGCCGCCCGTTGGGGCGACGCCAGCACCATCCGCGCGCTGGGCGCGGCGCGCAGATCGATATCGATCTCCACCCCCTGGTATTCCCCGGAGAGTCGTGGCCCCATCGCTTCAGCGCGGGCGCGGTACCTCAGCCCGAGGTCGCGGGCGAGCGCGAACCACCCCCGCTCTCGCCAGGCCGACAAGCCGCCCGGATCGATGACCCAGGCCAACACCGCGAGGCCGCCGCACAGGAGCAGCCCGATGATCAAGGAGGCGCTGTCCACGGCGAGCCCTCAAATCTCCAGCGAGACGAGGTAGACCCAGTTGATGAACGGCAGCGCCAGCAGGCCGATCCGCAGCGTCCAGGTCAACCACGTCGCCGTGTGGACCTCCAGCTCCTCGCCGCGGATGTAGAGGACCAGGCTCGTCACGCCCCAGAGCGCGACCAGGGTGTAGATGGTGAGCACCAGCGGCTGAAAGAAGAGCGCCTCCAGCCAGTCGCCGTGCAGCACGTTGAGCGTCGCGCGCGTCGCCCCGCACCCCATGCACGGCAACCCGAACATCGTCTTGAAGCTGCACCTCGCCAACACCAGCAGCCCGGACTCCACCAGCCAGCCGCCAAACGGCAGCGCCAGCAGCGGCAGGCTCAGCAGGAAGCCGAGCGGTGGTGAGCCCAGCGGGCGCGGCTTGAGCTTGACCCGGATGACCCCGCCGGTGTCCTCCTCCTGCTCCATCATCGCGAGCAGCTGCTCACCGCTCGCCCCGTGTGTCTGCTCGCTCATATGCGCCTCTCTCGGCACGAACTCCAGGCGTGCATTGAATTCGACATTGCGGTAACGTACACCCCACCTGAATCATTCGCGGGGGGGCGTCGAGGTACCACACCCTCCAGAACGTGACCAGGGGTGAGAAATAAGCCCCTGCGTCGCGCGTAGGGAGCCACAAGCCTACACGGCCCGCGCGTCTCAAGGCCAGCCACCCGAGCGGATCTGCATGACTGAGTTCCTCCAGACACTCCTGACCTTCCCCACGATCTTCTTCACGGTGCTGCTGATCCTCGTGCTCTTCTACTGGATGATGGTCATCTTCGGCGCGATCGACCTCGACGCCCTCGGAGGCGCCGACGCCGCCGCCGAGGGCCTCGCCGAAGGGATCGCCGAGGGCGCCGCTGAAGGGATCGCGGAAGGCGCCGCCGAGGGGATCGCCGAAGGCGCCGCTGAGGGGCTCGCGGAGGGGATCGCCGAAGGGGCCGCGGAGGGGCTGGCCGAAGGCGCCGCCGAAGGGATCGCCGACGCCGCCGCCGAGGGCCTCGCCGAAGGGTTGGCGGAGGGCGCCGCCGAGGGGATCGCCGACGCCGCCGCCGAAGGGATCGCCGACGCCGCGGTCGAGGGGCTGGCGGACGCCGCCGCGGAAGGGGCCGCCGACGCCGCCGCGGAGGGAGTCGCTGACGCCGCGGCCGACGCCGCTGGCGAAGGCGCCGAGGAGGCGAGCGGAGGCGCGCTCGCCGGGCTGCTCGCCGCGATGAGCCTGCGCGGGGTCCCGGTGACGCTGACGTTGAGCGTCGTCATCCTGATCAGCTGGATGGCCAGCTTCGTGAGCAGCAGCCTGCTGGGGTTCACCGCCGCGGACGCCTCCGCCCTGCTGGTGTACGGCGGCGGCTCGGGGATCGCGTTCGGCAGCCTGATCCTCGGGGTCGTGGTCACGTCGTTCGCGCTCAGGCCGCTCAAGGGGACCTTCGCCACGACCCGCAAGATCGGACAGCAGACGCTGATCGGGCAGACCTGCGAGGTGCTGACCGGGCGCGTCACCGAGACCTTCGGGCGCGCCGAGTTCGACGACGGCGCGGGCGACCTCCTGATCGAGGTCCGCTGCGACACCCCGAACAACGGCCTCAAGGCCGGGGCCAGGGCCCTGATCATCGATTACGACCCCAAGGAGCACGTGTACCACGTCGAGCCCGTGGATCAGTTCCTGTCGCTCAAGCCCAAGCCCACGCTCAGCCTGGAGGAGCAGATCCAGCAAGCCGCCGAGGAGGCGGCCCAGGTCAAAGCGCGCTCGTGAAGTTGAGACGCCGGGGTCCTTGAGAAACGGGCCCCAAACGTACATAAGGGATCACACGACCGCGTGGATCCGTAACGCATCACAGGAAGGAGGAGTCTGTGAACCCCATACTCATCGCAGTGGCCGTCGTCTTTGGTGTCCTGCTGCTCATCGGCTTCGGGACGCTGGTGCTGCTCGCCCGCTTCTACCGCAAGGTGAAGCAGGGCGAGGCGCTCATCGTCAGCACGACCAAGAATGTTGAGGTCACCTTCACAGGGCGCATGGTCCTGCCGGTCATCCACCGGGCGGAGGTGATGGACATCTCGGTCAAGACCATCGAGATCGACCGCCGCGGCAAGGAGGGCCTGATCTGCAAGGACAACATCCGCGCGGACATCAAGGTGACCTTCTTCGTGCGCGTGAACGAGGAGGAGAAGGACGTCCTCAAGGTCGCCAAGAACGTGGGCTGCGCCCGCGCCTCCAGCCAGCAGACGCTGGAGGAGCTGTTCGGCGCCAAGTTCTCCGAGGCGCTCAAGACGGTCGGTAAGCAGCTCGACTTCGAGGAGCTGTTCACCGAGCGCGACACCTTCCGCGACGAGATCATCGAGAACATCGGGCGCTACCTCAACGGCTACAGCCTGGAGGACGTCGCGATCGATTACCTCGAGCAGACGTCGCTCGACTTCCTCGACCCGAACAACATCCTCGACGCCCAGGGCCGCAAGAAGATCACCGAGCGGACCGCCACCGAGATCGAGGAGGAGAACCTCCGCAAGAACCAGCGCGACATGAAGATCGGGGCGCAGAACCTCGACAAGAAGCGCGCGATGCTCAACTACAAGCGCGAGGAGGAGGACGCCGAGGCGAAGACCAACCGCGAGATCGAGGTCGTCCGCTCCACCCAGCGGGCCGAGGCCGAAGAGGCCAAGGCCAAGCAGGAGGCGCGCGCCTCCAAGGCCCACCTCCAGAAGGAGCAGGACGTCAACATCGCCTCGATCGGCAAGACGACCGAGGAGCAGCGCGCCGAGAAGAACCGCGAGCGCGACATCTCCCTGCAGACCGAGAACATCAAGAAGGAGGTCCGCCTCGTCGAGCTGGACCGCGAGCAGACCGTCGAGCTGCGCGAGATCGAGAAGGAGAAGAAGATCCAGGTCGAGCGCAAGGCGATCGCCTACGAGATCCGCGAGCGGATCGCCGTCGAGAAGACCGTGGCCGAGGAGGAGGAGCACATCAAGGACCTCCGGGCGCTGCGCGACGCCGAGCGCCGCAAGAAGGTCACCCTCACCGACGCCGCCGCCAGCGCCGAGGAGCAGTTCATCGGCAAGATCAAGGCCGCCGAGGCCGCCGAGCAGGTCGCCAAGCACGAATCGACCCAGCGCCGCATCCTCGCCGACGCCGAGCAGGAGGAGGCCGACAAGAAGGCGAAGGCCCAGATCCGCCTCGCCGAGGGCAAGCAGGCCCAGTCCGCGGCCGACGGCCTCGCCCAGGCCAAGGTCAAGGAAGCCAGCGCCATCGCGCTCGAAAAAGAGGGGCTCGCCGAGGCCAAGGTGCTTGAGCAGAAGATGATCGCCGAGGCCAAGGGCGCCGAAGAGCAGGGCATGGTCAAGATCCGCGTCAAGCAGGCCGAGGTCGACGCCATCGAGAAGGAGGGCATGACCGAGGCCAAGGTCGCCGAGGAGAAGGGCATGGTGGACGTCCGCGTCAAGCAGGCCACCGCCGACGCCATCGAGCGCGAAGGGCTCGCCCAGGCCAAGGTCACCGAGGAGCAGGGGATGGCCGAGGCCCGCGTCAAGCAGGTCACCGCCGACGCCCTCGAGAAGGAGGGGCTGGTCCAGGCCAAGGTCCTCGAAGAGAAGGGCATGGTGGACGTCCGCGTCAAGCAGGCCACCGCCGACGCCATCGAGCGCGAGGGCATGGCCGAGGCCAAGGTGCTTGAGCAGAAGATGAGCGCCGAGGCTTCGGGCATCGAGAAGAAGGGGCTCGCCGAGGCCGTCGGGGCGCGCGAGAAGCTGCTCGCCGAGGCCACCGGCCTGGCCGAGAAGGCCACCGCCATGAAGCAGCTCGACGAGACCAGCCGCGCCCACGAGGAGTTCCGGCTCCGCCTTGAGCAGCAGCGCGTCATCCAGATCGAGCAGATCCACGCCAGCCGTGAGGTCGCCAAGAGCCAGGCCGCGGTGCTCGCCGAGGCGTTCCAGGCCGCCAACGTCCAGGTCATCGGCGGCGACGGCGCGTTCTTCGAGCGCTACCTCAAGGCCGCCACCGTGGGCCGCAG
Organism: Myxococcales bacterium; assembly: GCA_002716585.1. Lineage (GTDB taxonomy): Bacteria > Myxococcota_A > Bradymonadia > Bradymonadales. The sequence continues at coordinate 4,999 of PBBL01000024.1, forward strand.
CATGGACGGCTTCATGGACAACAGCGAGACCGCGAGGACCCTCCTCAAGGACTACCTCAGCGGTGAGGCGAGCCTGCCCGCCGACGTCCGGGACATCCTCATGAACCCCCCGGTGGGCGTCGATGATGTCCAGAAGCTCACCATCTCGGCCTTCCTCGGTCGCCTCATGGTGGACGCCGACGACAACCTCAAGGCCAAGCTCATGGACCTGATGGGCAAGGTCAAGGATCTCGGCATCGACGAGATCAAGCCCTCGCCCGGCGCGTAACCGTCACCCGGGCCGCCGCGCCGCCTCGCCCCACCCGGCGAGGCGGCGCGGCCAACTTCGTCGCCCCGCTCGGACCGTCGAGCGCCGTTGGGGGCGCACCGTGAGCAGACAAGGCGCACACCATGAGCACCGATCCCACTGACGTCGAACAGGGCGAGCAGACCGCCGATCTGGCCGGGACCAACTATGAGGTCATCCGGCGGCGGCTCAACGCCCTCGGCGACACGCTCTCCGACAAGGCTGGCGCGCTCAACGAGAAGCGCCAGGAGATGTTCGCCTCCGAGCCCCTCGCCCCGCGCGCGGGCAGCGAGCCGATCCGCACCGAGCACCTGTGCAAGGCGCGCGACATCGTCAACCTCGGCGGGCGCGTGCTGTTCGGCTACAACATCAACATGCGGCGGACCCAGACCACGACCAGCGACGTCATGGGCCTGCACACCCTCAACGACGACGGCGAGCAGTTCGAGTTCACCCCGCTCGGCGAGGACAGCCCCACCAACTTCCTCCAGGACGAGGGCTTCCAACGCCACTTCAAGGAGCTGTACAGCTTCTACAAGGACACCCAGCTCCTCCAACTGCGCACCCTCCCCGGTCGCCTGCTCGCCGTCTTCCAGATCGGCTCGACCCAGGACGACGTGCGCGTCTTCCGCTGGCGCGTCGAGGCCAACGGCGCCGTCCAATACATCGACAACAGCGGCGTGGACGACAACGTGCGCCCCCCGTCGCAGGACTTTGAGTGGATCGCCACCCGCCGCGAGGATCAGGTCCTCGGCACCCACCCGCACCTGGCGATCAAGGACCAGAACGGCATCGAGCAGCTGTTCGTCGAGACGGTCGGCGGCGACCTCACCATCAAGATCGAGGACAACACCGAGGACGGCGAGGGGATCTACTCGGAGCCGGTCGAGGATCAGTACCAGTCGCTCTCGGACGCCCAGATCCTCTACGCCCACGTCGACCGGCTGATCCTGCTCAAGATCCGCCCCTACCGCGAGAACAACCACCGCTACCTGATCTTCAACCCCGAGACCAAGACCGTCCCCCGCCTCGACGCCATCGAGCAGGCCTGCCAGCGCCTGCCCGAGGCCCACGGGATCATCTACCCCGGCGGGATCTACCTGAGCACCGACGAGCTGTACACCGCGACCGAGGACGTCGAGGGGATGCACTTCGAGCGCTCGGTCCGCTCGCCCAACGGCGAGGACGTGCTCTATGTGTTCCACGGGCCGGGGAGCGGCGAGTACCTGCTGCTGTCCTACAACCTGATCCAGAAGCGGCTCCAGAACCCGATCCGGTGCCACGGCTACTGCCTGTTCGATGACGGGCGCATGATCGTCTTCCAGAGCGACGAGGAGCCCACCCAGTACCACCGCATGCGGATCTGGCAGACCCCCTACGTGAGCGACGAGGTCGCCGCCGAGATCGAGCGCCAGCGGCGCGAGCAGCTCAAGGGCTCCGAGCTGGCCAAGGTGGGCAACGCCGAGCTGGTCCGGGGCATCTCCGACGCCCTCTCGATCTGCCGCACCATCAGCAACCAGGAGCCGACCCTGCCGCTGTACCAGAGCCTGATCACGGCGGTCGATCGCTCCCTCAAGAACTACTACTGGCTCGGCTACGGCGAGGTCGGGCTGGAGGAGACGCTGCGCCAGGTGCGCTCGACGGCGGCGCTGGTGCTGGACGAGTTCGAGAAGGTCGTCTCGCTCCAGAAGCAGGCCAACGCGGCGCTGGCCGAGGCGACCGAGCAGCAGCTCGCGCTGATCCGCGGGCAGCAGGGCGACTACGACAGCATCGACCGCTACGTCGAGGGGCTGGACGCGCTCCGCAAGCACCGCGGGCACCTGATCACGATGCGCGAGATGCGCTACATGGATCTGGAGCGCCTCGCCGAGATGGAAGAGGAGATCGTCGAGCAGGACAACGAGATGAGTCGGCGCACCGTGCGCTACCTGCTCGACGACCGGGCGCTGGCGCCCTACCGCGGCTCGATCCAGGAGATCATCGACAGCGTCCCGAGCCTGACCAAGACCACCGACGCCAACTGGGCGCGGGACAAGCTCGACGAGATCACCGAGGGGCTCAACCTGCTCAACGACGTGGTCAGCGGCCTGGAGACCGACGACCCGACCGACCGCACGACGATCCTGACCAACATCGCCGAGGTGCTCTCCCAGCAGAACCGCGCCCGCGCGATGCTCGACGGGCAGCGCAAGAAGCTTCAGGAGTCCGAGGGCAAGGCCGAGTTCGCGGCGCAGTTCGCGCTGTTCAGCCAGAGCGTCACCAGCGCCCTGAGCATGTGCGACAACCCGGAGAAGTGCGACGAGCAGCTCACCCGCCTGATGGTCCAGCTGGAGGACCTGGAGAGCCGGTTCGCGGCGTTCGACATGTTCCTTGAGGACCTCGCGGTCAAGCGGGACGAGGTGCTGGAGATCTTCGAGGCGCGCAAGCAGGCGCTCCAGCAGGAGCGGCAGCAGCGCGCCCAGAATATCCACCGCGCCGCCGAGCGCAGCCTCCAGGGGATCCAGCGCCGCGCCGCCCGGATGGAGTCCGCGGACGACCTCAACGCCTTCTTCGCCACCAACACGACCAAGATCCGGGAGATGATCCAGACCCTCCGGGATCTCAAGGACAACGTCCGCGCCGACGACATCGAGTCTCAGCTCGGCGCGGCGCGCGACCAGGCGCTGCGCTCGCTGCGCGACAAGAAGGACCTCTTCGCCGAGGGCGAGGGGGTGATCAAGCTCGGCGGGATCCGGTTCAGCGTCAACACCCAGGCGCTGGAGCTGACCATGCTGCCCCGCGACGGGCAGATGATGCTCCACCTGACCGGGACCGACTTCTACGAGGCGGTGGACGACCCGAAGTTCCTCGCGACGCGCGAGTGCTGGGAGCAGCGGATCGTCTCGGAGAGCCCGGAGGTGTACCGGGGCGAGTTCCTGGCGGCGTCGATCTTCTTCGACGCCGAGGAGAACCGCAACGGGATGACCATACACCGCCTCCATGAGGGGCTGGGCGCCTCGGACGGGCTGCTGTCGATCGTGCGCGAGTACGCCACCGACCGCTACGACGAGGGGTACGAGCGAGGCGTCCACGACGCCGACGCGGCGCTCATCCTGGAGAAGCTGCTGGCGCTGCACACCACGACCGGGCTGCTGCGCTTCAACAGCCGCGCCCGCGCGCTCGCCTGCCTGTTCTGGGGCTATGGCGTCGAGCGCGACCGCGCCGACCTCTGGACGCGCCGCGCTCGCTCGCTCGGGCGCCTGCGGGAGACGTTCGGGCATGCGACGCCGCTGGCGCAGTTCGGCGAGGAGCTGGCCGAGAAGATCGGCGAGTTCCTCACGACCCACGCGCTCACCTCAACCGACGAGGAGGTCCAGCAGGCGGGCCTCTACCTCGCCGAGGAGCTGGTCGGCAACCCGCTGCACTTCGTCACCAGCCTCGCCGCCGATCGGCTGCGCGACGCCTTCCTGACCAACCTCGACGGCCACAACACCCGCCGCGACTTCGAGGACGACCTGCGCGCCTTCGAGAAGGACATCGGCAGCCGCATGCACCTCGCCACCGGCTGGCTCCAGGGGTTTGTCGATCGCGCTGGAGGCGACCTCGACGAGGAGACCCGCGAGGCCGTGCCCGAGGCCGCCACCCTGATGCTCACCCAGGGGCGCCTCGCTCGCGACGTGAGCGCGGTCACGACGACCATGAAGGTGACCGGGCTGCTGGGGCAGCACCCGCGGATCGAGGACCAGTCGCTGGTCCTCAAGCTCGACACCTTCACCCGGCGCCTGCGTCGCTACATGGACGAGCGGGTCCCGAAGTACAAGATGTTCCGCGAGGAGGTGCAGCGCGTGCTGGAGGAGGCCCGCGACCGGATGCGCCTCGACGCGCTCAAGCCCAGCGTGCTCACCACGTTCGTGCGCAACAAGCTCATCAACGACGTCTACCTGCCCGAGATCGGCAGCAACCTCTCCCAGCAGATGGGCAGCCTCGACGGCGACCAGGGCTCGGCGCGCTCCGGGCTGCTCCTGCTCATCTCGCCGCCCGGTTACGGTAAGACGACCCTCATGGAGTACATCGCCGAGCGCATGGGCCTGGTCTTCATGAAGATCAACGGCCCGGCGCTGGGGCACAACGTCATCTCGCTCGACCCCGCCGAGGCGCCCAACGCCACCGCGCGGCAGGAGGTGGAGCGGCTGAACATGGCGTTCGAGATGGGCAACAACGTCATGCTCTACCTCGACGACATCCAGCACAGCAACCCCGAGTTCCTACAGAAGTTCATCCCCCTGTGCGACGCCAACCGCAAGATCGAGGGCGTCTGGAAGGGCAAGCCCAGCAACTACGACATGCGCGGCAAGCGCTTCTGCGTCATCATGGCCGGTAACCCCTACACCGAGACCGGCGAGAAGTTCACCATCCCCGACATGCTCGCCAACCGCGCCAAGACGATGAACCTCGGCGACATCCTCTCCGGCCGCGACGAGGAGTTCTCGCTGAGCTACATCGAGAACGCGCTGACCGCCAACGCCGTGCTCGCCCCGCTCTCCACCCGCGAGATGTCCGACACCTACGCGCTGATCCGCATGGCGCAGGGCCGCGAGGTCGCCCCCAGCGACCTCAAGCACAGCTACTCCGGGCAAGAGCTGAACGAGGTCCTCAACGTCCTCAAGATGCTGTTCAAGGCCCAGGACGTGCTCCTCCAGGTCAACCAGGCCTACATCGAGTCCGCCGCCCAGGACGACGCCTACCGCACCGAGCCCCCATTCAAGCTCCAGGGCAGCTACCGCAACATGTCCCGCATCGCCCAGCTCGTCACCGGGATCACGACCGACGACGAGATGGAGCAGATCATCGACGACCACTACAAGGGCGAGTCCCAGACGCTGACCACCGGCGCCCAAAGCAACCTGCTGCGCCTCGCCGAGATGCGCGACCGGATGAGCGCCGACCAGAAGAAGCGCCTGGAGGAGATCCGCGCCGAGTTCCGCCGCCGTCAGCTCATGGGTGGCGGCGAGGACGACCCGGTGGCCCGGGTCGCGGGGCCGCTCAGCGGGTTGGTCCAGAACCTCCAGAACGTCGAGGCCGCCCTCAAGAACGACACCGTCTCCAACCACCTGGGCACCCTCGTGCAGCGCTTCGACGGGCTGGAGGCCGCGCTCACCCGCAACACCGTCGGGCCGCAGCTCGATCAGCTCGGCAAGCAGCTCGGCGCACAGTTCGGGCGCCTGGAGACGGCCATCGGTCGCGGCGGCGACGTCTCGGCGCAGCTCGACAAGCTCGGCAAGCAGCTCGGCGCCATCCGCACCACCCTGACCAGCAACACCGGCCTGGAGCAGCACCTCGCCTCCATGAACGGCACCATGGGGCAGCTCGTGTCCCTCCTCCAGGAGCTGCCTACGCAGCAACAGCCGACCCAGGTGATGCAGGCGATCCCTGCGGAGGGAGGCGGCGGTGGCGGGCAGGACACCGCGCAGCTGTTGATGCCGGTCCTTGAGAAGCTCAGCCAGTCGCTCGAAGCGCTCGCGCTGACCGAGTCGCGGATCCAGATCGTCAACGAGGCGCCCGACGACATCCGTCGCGTCCTCAACCACCAGATCGAGATCATGGAGTGGACCCTCGTCCCGCTGGTCCGCACGATGGCGCAGGACCTTCAGCTCAGCAGCGACAGCTGGAGCAAGCTCACCGAGCTGCTCGCGCGCATGAAGATGGTCAACCAGCAGTTCGGCCACCACGCCCCCCGCGACCTCCCCACCTCCCTGGACGAGGCCGCGGCCCGAGAGGCGAAGCAGGCCCGCGGCGGCAAGCCGCCCGCCCGCTCCCCCAGGCCACCGGCCCAGGCCACCAAGCTCAACCCGACGGCCCGCAAGCCCGGCCCGCCCGGCTCCACCCAGGAGCTGCCCGCCATCAGCAAGGACGTCGACGACGGTTGGTTCAACGAGTGACCCGGGCTCGCAGAGAATTCGGCTCCAGGGCGCATTGATGTATGATGCCGGGTGGTGTCCACCTCCCGGGAGATAGCGCATGCAACCGGAAGAACCGGGTCTTATCAAACAAGCCGTCATCCTGCTGAGCCTGCTGGTCGCCCTCGCAGGGTTGGGGCTCTCTCTGTGGATCACGCTCCAACGACCCGACGCCGCCGTCGCCACCCCCAGCGACCAGCCCAGGACCGCCGAGGCGCTCCCGCCCGCCCACACGACCGACGCCGAGGATCCCCCAACGGCGGAGCCCGACGGCGAACCAACGGAGCCCGACGACGCCCCGACGGCCCAGGCCGAGACCGACGCCCCGAGCCCCGAAGATGACCCCGCGACGCAGGATGAGGCGAGCGCGACCCCCAACGCCCAGGACAACGCGCCCAGGCGAGACGAGCCCGCGCGGGGCGCGACCCCGGAGAGCCTCCCCGAGGAGCTGGACACCTACCTCGTGATCGGCGACTCCCAGGTGCAGGGCGGCTTCGGGCAGGCGCTCGACTACATGCTCCGCGCCGGTTACCCGAACAGCGTCGTCTCGACCTATGGGATTTGCAGCTCCAGCCCGATGTCGTGGACCAACGGCAAGCGGCACACGTGCGGGATGCTCAAACGCCCCGAGGACTTCGAGCCGCTCCTCGACTCCAAGGGCGAAGGGGTCAACTACAAGCCCGTCCGCACCCCTCGCCTGCTCTGGCTGATGCACAGCCACCGGCCCGAGGTGCTGGTCATCGGCCTCGGCGAGAACGGCAAGAAGGCCGGTGAGGACTTCACGCGGCTGGCCGTCTCCACCTTGATCCGCAACGTGGACTGCTACCGCGCCGGGCTGCTCACCCGCACCGGGTGCAAGAACGCCAAGCCCGAGGTCCTTGAGGCCGCCCGCGCCAAGCCCGCGCTGAACCTCAAGTGCTTCTGGGTGCTCCCGCCGCTCACCCGCGCCGGGCAGACCCCCGAGGGGCTCCAGACCTACCTGAGCTGGTTCACCGAGACGATCGGCGACTCCTGCCAGATCATCGACAGCCGCCCGCTGACCTGCACCGCGGGACTGCGCGACGCCAACCACATCTGTGAGCGCGACAGCGCGGGCATCCACTTCAGCCCCCGCCGCGCTCGCCTGTGGGCCTTCGCCACCTTCGACACCATCGTGGAGCGGCTCGGCGTCACGCCCCCGCCCGAGTCGTTCCGACGCGAGGTGATCGAGGCGTGGGGCCTCGGCATCTGAGCCAACCCCCCTCAACCCCTCCTTCTTCACGCTCCCCACGACGCGCGAGCCCCGACCACAGCCTCCCGTGCGCTTCATCACGACGAGTTTACATTACAGAGGTGTAACATAAACTCGATCAACAAGCCTCCCATGTGTTACAAACAGAGCCCTGTTCGGACACCAACACAGCGGAGGCCACATCACATGCACGGCTCAACGACAACGGTGGGGCACTTCCCGCCCCCTGGAGAGGCGCCCGAGCGCCACATCACCGCGACGGTGTGGCGCGTGTTCTGGGCCTGGACCGCCTTCTTCTGGGGCGGGACGGTCGTGCTGGGGGCGCTCTTCTACGTGGGCGTCATCGACTTCCCGACGAGCACCCGGTTGGGGCTCTACGGCACCAGCGTCTGGCTGAACGCGTGGCTGATCCCGTTCCTCCTGCCCGGGGCCGGTCGACGCGACGCGACGCACAAGTGGCACGAGGCGATCGTGATCTGGATGATCTGCTACACCATGACCAACGCGTTGTGGGAGATCCCGTGGGTGCTCTCGTCGCCGTTCATCTTCGAGGACATGCACACGCTCACCGACGTGGTGGACCAGAGCGCGTGGATGCGGGAGAGCCCGCTGCACATGGGCTGGTGGGTGATGGCGTCGTTCGCGTCGGTGGATCTGCGCACGGTGAACCACGACGCGACGTTCTACGCGCTGGAGTTCTTCTCCTTCGCGAACGTGGCCGGGACGATCGCCTTCTATCGGCTCAACGCGAGGCGGTCGGCGCTGCGCTACCTCATCCCGGTGCTCGGGGGCGGTGAGCCGGTGGCGGCGACGTTCATCTTCTCGTTCTCGGAGGTCTTCGCCCACTTCGAGAACATGCCGGGCGGGGTCGCGGACACGTTGTTGGCGTTGGTCTGGACGCAGTACCAGTACCTGGTGTTCCCTATCATCTTCGGGGTCGTCGGCAGCAAGCTGTTGTTCGGCGACCTGTACCACGGGTGGTTCAACGCGCGGGAGGAGACGGATGGGTGAGGAGACGAAGCGGCGCCCTGGCGTGGACGAGCAGCGGCGGATCATCGAGGAGGCGGCGGTGCGCCTCTTCGTCGAGCAGGGCAGCAGCGCCGCCGGGGTGTCGTCGATCTGCGCGGCGGCGGGCGTCTCGCGGCCGACCTTCTACCGCTGCTTCGACGACAAGGACGCGCTGATCGCCCGCATCTACGACAGCGCCGTGAACGATCACGTCCAGGTCAACCTCGCGGCGGTCCTCAAGGAGGGCCTAAGCCCCGCCGACATGCGGATCGAGTTGGACGTGATGGTCGATCGCATCCTGGAGCGCCCCGCGATGGCCACGTTCCTCTTTGTCGAGTCGAGCGACCAGCGCTCGCCCGCCCATCGCATCGTGCTGGGCGCCTTCGACGACGCCGCGCGGCGCATTGAGGCCTGGTACCACGACCGCGGGCTCGCGCCTCCGATGCGGACCACGCTCAAGGCGACCATGGTCGCCTGCCAGTGGATCGTCCACGACGCCACACAAGACGAGCTGACCCCGAAGCGACGGGCTGAGACAAGGAGCGCCATGTGGGATCTGGTGCGGCGGGTGTTTCGCGTTGGGGCTTGAGGCGCTCTACCCGGGCAGGTTCATGAGGAGCTGCTGGGGCATCAGGAGCCACACCGGCACCACCGCGAGCAGGTAGCACCCGCACAGGGTCAGCGCCCCCACGACCAGCGCGACCACCAGACCACCGATCACCTGCCCCATCGACGCCCGCTGCACGTACAGCACCCCGACCCCGGTGAGCACCACCGCGTACCCCATCAGCCCGAGCCCGATCAGCGAGCCCGCGCTGGTCGTGATCAGCGTCGCGATGGTGTGCCAGGCGCCGAGGGCGACCACGGCGACGCTCGTCGCCGCGCTCACGAGCTGCACCCCGGCGGTGTAGCACGACAGGCGCCAGGTGGCGACGAACCCCTCGTTGTCGGCGCCGATCAGCACGAGCGCGAGGTGGACCGCCGCCGTGTACACCAGCGCCCAGCAGACGACGCCGAGCAGCGCGAGGCCCACCCCGCCGCCGATCCCGAGCAACAGCAAGACGACGCTCTCGTGGAGCCCGCTCCACATCCCCTGGGCCATCTCGGCGAACTCCGCCGCTTGCGGATCCGTGGCCCCTTCGCGCGTCGCGGCGAGCAGCAGCGCCGCTCCTTGCAGCAGCCCCCCCGCCAGGGTGAAGCACCAACACCCCACCAGGTAGAGGAGCGGCTCGATCCACCCGCCCTGGGGGTTCACGCGCTGAAAGAACGCCCTCGGGTGCCGCAGCGACAGCCACGCGGTCTTGAAGAACCCGCGCCACCACGCCTCGGTCGGGTCCTCCCACGGGATCGGCTCCGCTGGCGCGGCCCCGCGCCGCGCGTCGCACGCGGCGCAGAGCGGCCGCCCGTCGCGCGACGACGCGACGCACGCGCGGCAGATGAAGTCGCCGCACCGGCTGCACGGCGCGTGGAGCGGCCGATCCGGGTGATGGACGCAGGAGCCTTCGGACATCGCGGGCCGATCAGCCCTGGAAGGGCTTGACCACCGCCAGGATGGGGATGATGAGCAGCAGCAGGCCGAGCACGCCGTGGATCGCCTTGAAGGGGGTCGCCTTCAGATCGCCCGGCTTGGCGTCCGCCACCTTGTTCGCCGACACCGCGAGGAAGATCGAGATCCCGATCAACACCAGCACCAGCATGATCTTGGCGTGCATCCAGCCCGCCTTCTTGAAGTAGCCGAACCCCTCGGGGTACGCGGCGAACAGGAGCGTCGCCCCGGTCAACAGCGCCACCGTCAACCCGGGGATGATCCCGACAAAGAGCATCTTGCGGGCGAGCTTCGCGTACACCGCCGCCTCCGCCGCGGTCGCGCTGGCGTGAGAGCCCAGCAGCGTCGCCGAGCGCATCATGCCCATGTACCAGATCACCACGCCCACGATGTGAAACGCCAGCACCCAGGTCCCCCAGCTCGCCATGGCTCCTCCTCCTGCACCTGATTGGATCCTCTGCGGCGCGCAGCACCGCTCGCCGCTGCCCCTGCTCTATCACAACGCGGCCGACGATTGTAATCACACCGCGCCTGCTGCACTATGGCCTCCCCGAAACACGCAACCGGGCACCGGAGCCATGGAGATCATCGACCCCGACATCCAACTCAGCCGCAACCCCTGGCTGACCCGCGCCATCCGCACCTACACCCAACGGGCCAAGCCACCCTCGCCCCCCTCAGCGCCGCTGGAGCCTCGCGCCTTTGACGCCTGGATCCAGTCCAGGCTGCGAAGCGTCACCCTCATCCACGAGGAGCCAGGGCAGCAGACCCGAGGCCTGGGTCGTCACGTCTTCCTCACGACCCTGGAGAAGCAGGTGCAGCTCATCGGGGAGGCCGGGGTGATGCTGGGTCACCCAGCCGAGCGACACCTCGCGGCGCTGGAGGCGGCGATCCTGTTCGGCATGGGGGCCAACCTCCTGCGCGACGCCGAGAAGCTGAGCGACATCTGGGACGACCTCGCCGCCGGAGAGACGATCCCCGAGGACAAGCTGTCGCGCGCCATCCGAGGCCCCATGGCCAACATCGGCAAGGCCCTCGCGCGCGGACGCCTCGACGACGGCCACCCGCTCCTCGGGCGCGCCTTCCACCGGCTGCTGATCCACAGCGAGACGCTGCTGCTGCTCCAACAGGCGGAGCTGTTCTACCGACGCGGCCGGGTCGCCGAGACCGAGGCGCTGACCCTGTTCAGCCGCGCCCAGCTCCAGAAGCTCTACGCCATCGAGGCGATCATCGCGCTCAGCTGGGCCGACGGCGTGATCGACCCCATGGAGCAGCGCCTGATCAAGACCCTGATCCAGCTCGGTCACTTCTCTCGTCAGGAGCAGCGCATGCTCCATCGGCGCCTCAAGGGCGACCCGCCCACCGCCGAGGAGCTGGCCCGCGAGGTGATCGACCCGTCGCAGCGCAAGCTGCTCCTGGAGCAGGTCATCCTCACCGGCCTGATCGACGGCGAGATCGCCCCGGCCGAGGAGCGGTTCATCGAGCGGCTGGCCGACGCCTTCGGCATCGACAGCTCGGGCCTGCTGGAGCAGCAGCTTCAGCTCCTCAACGACATGGACGCCCTCACCGAGGTCACCCGCGGCCTCTCCTGGGGCGGCGTCCTGGGCCGCGCGCGCCGCCAGACCCAGTCCCGCGCCGAGCGCCTCGTCAAGGACAACCTCACCGCCCTCGTCACCGAGGCCCGCGAGACGGGCGACCTCGTGCAGCTGCTCGCCGCCTCGACCCGGCGCTCGCTGACCGCGGAGGAGTCGGAGCGGGTCAAGACCCAGCTGCTCGACATCTGCAAGACCATCCCGTCGCTGGCGATCGTCGCCGCGCCCATCCCCGGCATCTCGGCGATCGTGCTGCCGCTGATGATCAAGCTGCTGCCGTTCAGCATCCTCCCCACCGCGTTCACCGAAGACGACGAGAGCCTGCTGATCCCAACCCCGGAGGAGACATGACCCGCAGGGACGACCTACCCTTCCGCACCAACGTCGGGGCGATCCTTCGCCGCGACGATGGGCTCATCCTGATGGCCGAGCGCATCCACATGCGCGACACCTGGCAGTTCCCCCAGGGCGGCGTGGACAAAGGAGAGGACCTGGAGACCGCCATGTGGCGCGAGCTGGAGGAGGAGCTGGGCCTCAGCCCGCCCCAGGACACCTGCGCGATCATCGCCCAGGGCCCCGCGGTCCGCTACGTCTACCCGCCCGAACTCGACATCCCCATCGCCCGACGCTACGCCGGGCAGGAGCAGACCCTGTTCCTGCTCCGCTACACCGGCGGCGACGACGACTTCGACCTCGACTTCCACCGCAAGCCTGAGTTTCGCGCCGTCCGCTGGCTCTCCCCCGAGGCGGCGGTCGATCTCATGTGGGACATCAAGCGCCCGGTCCTCGTCGAGACCCTCAAGGCGCTGTCCGAGCACCTGTGACGCCCCATGACCACCATCCCGGCACCGCTGCGCCAACGCCTCACCGAAGGCTTCGGCGCCCCTCTGGAGCGCTCCTGGCACGCCACAGGGGGCAGCATCAACCAGGCCGCCGCGATCGAGGTGGGCGGCGAGCGCTTCTTCCTCAAGTGGAACCGCGACGCCCCGCGCGGCTTCTTCGCCGCTGAGGTCCACGGCCTCCAGACGCTGCGCGCCGCCGACGCCATACGCGTCCCCGACACGTTGGAGTGGGAGGACCAGGACGGCGACTGCCCCGCCTGGCTCCTCATGGAGCTGATCGAGACCCCCGCCGCCCGCGTCGACCGACAGGCCTTCGGGAGGCAGCTCGGCGAGCAGCTCGCGGCGCTCCACCAGAGCGTCAGCCCGGGGGACACCTTCGGGCTCGACCGCGACAACTTCATCGGCGCCCTGCCCCAGGCCAACCCCAGCGCCACAAGCTGGGTCGCGTTCCTGCGCGACCACCGCATCGGCGCCCAGCTCGACCTCGCCAGGGAGCGCGGCGCGCTCCGCCCTGACGCCATCGCCCAGGTCGAGCGCCTCATGGCGCGCCTCCCCGACCTGCTCCCCGACGACGACACCCCGGCGCTGCTCCACGGCGACCTGTGGAGCGGCAACTACATGATCGGCCCCGGCGGCGCCCCCGTCCTGATCGACCCAGCGGTCTACCGCGGCCACCGCGAGATCGAGCTGGCGTTCACCGAGCTGTTCGGCGGCTTCCCCGCGTCCATGTACGAGGCCTACGAGGCGGTGTGGCCGCTCGACCCCGGCTACCCCGAGCGGCGCCTCCTCTACCAGGTCTACCCGCTCCTGGTGCACGTCAATCTCTTCGGCGGCTCCTACGTCAAGGAGCTGAAGCGCGCCGTCGCCCCCTATATCTGAGGCAAACTCGTGTAGAGGCCCTCAGCCCAGCGCCTCACGCACCGCCGCCACCACGCGCTCGACCTGGGCGTCCGTGAGGTCGGGGTAGAGCGGCAGCGCGAGCGAGCGCCGGTGCGCCTCCAGGCACCCGGGCAGCTCCTCGGGGCGGTAGCGCTCCCGGTAGGCGCCGAGCAGGTGCAGCGCGTGCGTCCCCTGCCGGGTCTGGATCCCCCGCCGCGCCAACGCGTCCGCCAGCGCGTCGCGCGAGATCGAGGCGTCGGGCAGGACGCGGACCACGTAGGCCTGGTAGGCGTGGATCATCCCCTCGGGCTCAACGGGCAGCGACAGCGGCAGCCCCGCGAACGCGTCGTGGTAGCGACTCGCCAGCTCCCGGCGCCTCGTCACCAGCTCATCGAGGCGCTCCAGCTGAACGCGCATGATCGCCCCCTGGATGTCGGTCAGCCGGTAGTTGAAGCCAGGTCGGACGAAGTCCGCCATGACGTAGGCCCTCGCCCCGGGGCGCTCCTCAAGGAGGCGGGCGCTGTCCTCGGCGAGCGACGGCTCGACCCCGGGAGGGACGAGCGTGCCTTCGGCGCCATGGTTGCGGAGCGACGCCACCCGACCCGCGACCTCGCCGTCGCGCGCCAGCACCAGCCCCCCCTCGCCGCAGGTGATCACCTTGCGCGGGTGGAAGCTGAAGGCGCCCAGATCGCCGAACGTCCCGGCGTGCTGCCCCCCGAAGAAGCTCCCCGCCGCGCAGGCGGCGTCCTCCACCACGGCCAGCCCGTGACGCGCGGCGAGGTCGAGGATCGCGGGCATGTCGGCGACGTAGCCGAACAGGTGGACCGGGAGCAGCGCGCGGGTGCGCGGCGAGATCGCCGCCTCCAGGTGGCTCGCCGAGGCGACGAAGGTGTCGGGATCGACGTCGCAGAGCACAGCGCGGGCGCCGAGCAGCTCGACCACGTTGGCGGTGGCGACCCAGGTGAAGCCCGGGACGACCACCTCGTCGCCAGGTCCGACCCCGAGCGCCGCGAGCGCGAGGTGAAGCGCGGCGGTGCCGCTGGAGCAGGCGAGCGCGTGCGGCGAGGTGGTGTAGCGGGCGAAGCTCGCCTCAAAGGCGGCGACCTCGGGGCCCTGGGCGACCCAGGCGCGCTGGATCGGGCCGAGGGCGGCCTCGGACTCGCGCGCTCCCAGAGCGGGGACGGCGATGGGGATGATGTCGGTCATGGGGGAAGCCTCCGTTGCTCACGCGGCTCGCGTTGAGAGGCGGGGAGCCAGTCAACGCGAGCGCGCCTCTCAAGCCATAGCATGTTGGCTCGGTGAGCGATATGAGGAGGGCTTCGAAAGAGGGAGGCGAGGGTTACAGGGCGACGACCCAGACGCGGACCGTGGCCTTGATCTCGGCGTGGAGCTTGAGCACCACGTCGTAGATGCCCAGCTCGCGGATGGCCTGCTCGAGCATCACCTTCTTGTGATCGACCTCGATCCCTTCGGTGGCGAGCGTCGCGGCGATGTCACGGCTGGTGACCGAGCCGAACAGCTTGTCGGACTCGCCGGCCTTCTTGGCGATCGTGATCGAGACGTTCTCAAGCTGCCCCTGGGCCTCAACGGCCGCGGCGCGCATCTTGAGCTTACGCGAGTCGATCATCTTCTTCTGGTGCTCGAACTGGGCCTTGTTCCCCGTCGAGGCGCGGACGGCCAACTTCTGGGGGATGAGGTAGTTACGGGCGTAGCCGGGCTTGACATCGACGAGCTCGCCCATGTCGCCGAGCTTCGAAACGTCCTCAAGGAGAATGACTTCCATGGCTCACATACCTGATGCTTCGGCCCTCGGCGGGGCCGGGTTGAGATCATGACGGCAGACAGCGGAGCGGGGGCGACGCGGGGTCGCTCAGCCCTCCTCCGACTGGGCCTCCTGCGCGAGGCGCTCCGAGGCGATGACGTCTTCGTCCAGCTTGATGGTCATGTAACGCAGGACCGGCTCCAGGAGCCGGAAGTTGCGCTCCAGCTCAGGCACCAGGTCGTTGCCGCCGAGGTAGCGCATGTAGACGTAGAGCCCCTTCTGGAGGCGACGCTGCGCGGTCCGGTCACGGATCTCGTAGGCCAGCTTCCGCTTGCCCCAGTCATCGTAGTTGATGATGTGGCCGCCGAGGCGCTCGGAAACGGAGTCGATCCGCTCGCGCACGCGCGCGGTCATCTCTTCGGTGGCGTCCGGCCTCATGATGAAGACGGTCTCGTACTCCCTCAACAGGTGAGCGATGCTGCTGCGATCAGGCATGTTCTTTCATCCTCCAGCCCCGGTTGGTACATGAGCCCTCATCGGCCCCCGGGTCGTTGTGATCATCACCCCCCGAGCCTTAGCTCCTCAGGCCTCGCCGCGTCGCCGGTGGCGACCCGCTGCATCGAGACCGTTGGGACCTGGGTGGTGTCATTTAAGCGTGAAGCGGAAGGGCGAGGGGCTCAACACAGCGACCCCGCCCAACATCATCGGGCGCAGGACCATACAACGCCCTGCGCCCGTGATCAAGTCGATAATCGCCCCCGGAGCGGCCGGGGGGGGGGGAGCGGCGCC
>PBBL01000025.1 GCA_002716585.1 Myxococcales bacterium
ATGCCCGAGACCCACATCGACGCGGCGTAGAGCACGATCCCAAGGGTCGCGAGCCAGAAGTGCAGGTTGATCGCCGCCATGGAGTGCATCTGCGCCCGGCCCCAGAGCCGCGGGGTGAGGAAGTAGAGCGCACCAAAGGTGATGAGCCCGTTCCAACCAAGCGCGCCGGAATGCACATGGCCGATGGTCCAGTCGGTGTAGTGGCTGAGCGCGTTGACCGACTTGACCGACAGCATCGGGCCTTCGAACGTGGACATCCCGTAGAAGGTGATCCCGACGACGAAGAACTTCAGGACGGGGTCATCGCGCAGCTTGTGCCACGCGCCGCGCAGGGTGAACAGGCCGTTGATCATGCCGCCCCAGCTGGGCATCCACAGCATGACGGAGAAGGTCATCCCCAGCGTCGAGGCCCACTCGGGCAGCGCCGTGTAGTGGAGGTGGTGGGGGCCCGCCCAGATGTAGATGAAGATCAGCGACCAGAAGTGGATGATGCTCAGCTTGTACGAGAAGACCGGGCGGTCGGCGGCCTTGGGCAGGAAGTAGTACATCAGCCCAAGGAACGGGGTGGTGAGGAAGAACGCCACCGCGTTGTGTCCATACCACCACTGCACCAGCGCGTCCTGGACCCCTGAGTAGACCGAGTAGCTCTTGAAGCCCATCAGGCTCAAGGGCACCTCAAGGTTGTTGAACACGTGCAGCACGGTGATCGTGACGATCGTGGCGATGTAGAACCAGAGCGCCACGTACATGTGCTTCTCGCGCCGGTTGCGCAGCGTCATGAAGAAGTTGACCGCGAACGCCACCCAGACCACCGCGATCGCGAGGTCGATCGGCCACTCCAGCTCGGCGTACTCCTTGCTCGATGTGTAGCCCAGCGGCAGCGTGATCGCCGCCGCGACGATGATCCCCTGCCAGCCCCAGAAGTGAAACCGGCTGATGAGATCGCTGAACATGCGCGCCTTCACCAGGCGCTGCGTCGAGTAGTAGATCGCCGCAAAGATCGCGTTGCCCGCGAACGCAAAGATGACCGCGTTGGTGTGCAGCGGCCTCAACCTCCCGAACGTCAGGTACTCGCCCATGTTCGATGGCCACCAGGCCAGCTGCAGCGCGAGCAACACCCCCACCAACATCCCGACGACGCCCCACAGGACCGTCGCGAGCACGAACCAACGTGCGATTTGATCGTCGTAGACGACCTCTTCCAGCGCCGGGGCTCTCCGTTTCGCCCCGGTGCTTGCTTGAACGTCTGTTGCCACGTCTCGTCCTCCTCATCGTGTGTCTGAGGGTTGCACCACGCTGTCATCGCAGCAGTCCGCTGCGCGTGACAGCAGAGGCCTGCAAGCCAGGATCGTGCCAGGACGGTCGATTGCGTGCAGAAGGCTTGCCGACGGCGCAAGATTCGTAAGTTCAGGTGAACGGTGCGCAGTTTGTGCGCGGGGTGGGGTTTGGGCGCAAAAGTTGCGCCCAGGGGGCGAGGAGGTGCTGGGGGGCGTCCCCGGGGTCAGGTCAGAGCGGGGATGAGGGTCGCCTCAGCGCCGACGCGCTGGGCGATGAGCCAGGGGCGAGGGAGGACCAGGACGGGGACGGAGGCGATCTCCAGCAGGGACTCGGTCGTGCTCCCGAACAGGTTGGCGCGGATCGCCCCCTTGCCGTGGCTCGGGATGACGATCAGGCCAGCCCCCTCGCGCTCCGCCGCGCGGACGATCCCTTCGACCGCCGAGCCCGACTCGAGGACGACCCGGCACTGGTGACCGTGGCGCTCGACGAGGTGCTCAAGCCGCTCCTTGTGAAGCTCCTCCAGCTGGCTCTGGAGCCCTTCGGGCAGCAGGACCGGGGCGTCGCCGGGGAACATCATGACCTCGACGGGCGGCGGGATGACGTGCGCGAGCAGCAGCTCGGCGCCCAGCGCGCGCGCCAGCGGCACGGCCGACTGGAGGCCCAGCTCGCTGTCTTCGCTGAAGTCGGTCGCGGTCAGGATGGTGTCGTAGGGGGGCGGCGCCGGAGCGGTGGCGCCCTCCGCCATCGCGGGCAGCAGCCACAGCGGGATCCGGGTCCGCCGCGCGACGCGCCGCGTGGTCGAGCCCATCAGCCACTGCGCCAGGCCGCGGCGGCTCTGGCGCGCCATGATGATCAGATCCACGCCCAGCTCCTCGGCGGCCTCCAGGATCGTCAACGCCGGTGAGCCCGTGCGCGTCTCGACGCTCACCTCGAGCCCCTCGTTGCTCAGGCGGGTGACGTCCTCCTCCAGGAGGTTGTTGCGCAGCTCCACCATGTGGCTGTGGTAACGGACGAAGTCCTCGCTGTGCGCAAAATCTGCGATCGGCGCCTCGTCCACGTGCAGCAGGGTCACGCGAGCGCCCGAGATCTGAGCCAGCGCCTCGGCGTGGCTGTAGGTCGCGCGGGCCGCGTCCGAGAAGTCCGTGGTCAGGAGGATGTGCTTGAGTGTGATTGTCATCAGGTGACCTCTCTGGTTCGGGTCCTGGGGTGAGCCGCGTGGGTTACGCGTCGGGTGCGTCGCTGCTCACCGTGGTGTCCCTTGATCTGCAACGACCATACCCAACTTCGCCCCCCTCGCCGCCCCGACCCATCGCACTTCAGGATAACTTGAGTGCAAAATTTGCGCAAGTGTGCGTATGGGCGCAAAAATTACGGCCCAAGAAGAGGGAAGAGCGCGCTGGAGCCCACCGTGGCGGTGTTCGGAGAAGCTGGCCCTGATCTTGTAAGTACGTCGGGGTGTCGAAAGGGATGTTCGGAAACCCGTAGCCTCATGCTACCCAAGCGATAGGAGCCCTCATGAACATCAACCACATCGTCGTCGGCTTTGACTTCTCGGATACCGCCAAGGAAGCGCTTCAGATCGCGTTGAAGATGGCGAACTCCTTTGACGCGGAGGTCCACGTGGTGACCTCCCTCCCCGGGCACCTGGACGCGAAGGTCCTCAAGGACGCCAAGGAGTTCGCGTCGCCGCGCGCGGATCAGCTGTACGCCAAGGAGGCGCTCCTGGAGAGCATGGAGAGCCGCGTGCGGGACGCGCTCAATGGGTTGGAGAACAGCGAGCGGCTCACGTCCGTCGATGTGATGCAGATCCGCGCGAGCAAGGCGATCGCCGAGGTGGCGGACATGCGCGAGGCGGACTTGATCGTCGTAGGCGCGACGGGCCTCGGGGCGTTCCAGCGGCTCTTGCTGGGCTCCACGAGCCAGCGCCTGGTGCATGAGAGCCGGTGGCCGGTCTTCGTGGTCAAGCCGGGCTTCGCGTGGCCGCCTCAGCGCGTCATGTGCAGCGTGGACTTCTCCGACGCCTCGCGCAACGCCGTGGAGCTTGGCGCGGACATCGCCGCTCAGGCGGACGCGGGCATCACCGTCATGAACGTGGTGGAGACCACCCCGGCGAGGATGCTGGACGCGTTCGGGGTGCGCTACGTGGACGACTTCGCGCAGCGGCGCGAGGAGCTGCGTGAGCTCGCTCGCAGGGACATCGAGGCCTTCATCAACAAGGACGACCGCTTTGAGAAGCTGGCCTGGACGCCGCTGGTGACCGACGGGCTGATCGAGGAGTGCATCATCGAGACCGCCAGCGCCAAGGCCGATCTGCTGTGCATCGGCAGCGTGGGGCGCTCCGGCTTCCAGGGGATGCTCCTGGGCAACACCGCCGAGCGGGTCCTGCGTGAGCTCCCCTGCTCGATGCTGATCACCAAGCCGGACGACTTCGTGCTGGACCACGCATAAGCCCTGCGCGCCGTGGCTCGCTCACGCGGGCTGCGGCGCGCCGCAGGCCAGCCACTCCCCCCACAAGAAGCGCTCCTCCGCGCTCGGCCCACCCACCGGGGGCATCCCCATGTCGTCGTCGGCGCTCCTCGCCAGACGCGCGGGAGCCCACATCCGGATCCTCTCCACGTCATCAAAACCCACCCCGACCGGGGCGTCGGCGCGGTTCCCGTGCGATGGAACAAGCACCACGTCCACTTCAATCTCCCAACGCGTTGACCTCAAAACCTACCTCGCGGCTCAAGCCCGGACGCTTTCGGTCTGGCGCTCCCGGGTCGGTGTGGCTATCCTCCAGCCGACGAACCGCGTGTCCTGTAGAGCGAGAGGCACCCATGGCGCGATACACTCCGGCGACCCTCAACCCCCCCCTCACCCGCAAACCCGAGGTGCTGGCCCCGGCGGGCGACCAGGACGCGCTCCTGGCGGCGCTCTCCAGCGGCGCCGACGCGGTCTACTTCGGGCTGAGCGATGGCTTCAACGCCCGAGCGCGGGCTGAGAACTTTGCGCTTGAGAACCTGCCCGAGACCGTCCAGATGATCCATGAGGCGGGCGCCCGCGCCTACCTGACGCTCAACACCCTGATCTTCGAGACCGAGCTGGAGCGGCTGGAGTCGCTCCTGCGCGAGGTCGCCCGGAGCGGGGTGGACGCGATCATCGTTCAGGACCCGGCGGTGGCGCTGCTCGCGGGCGCGATCTGCCCCGCGCTAGAGATCCACGCCAGCACCCAGATGACCATCTCCAGCCCGGAAGGGGCGCGCTTCGCGGAGTCGCTCGGGGTGACGCGGGTCGTCGTCCCGAGGGAGCTGTCGGTCGCCGAGATCCAGGACTTCGCCTCGCGCTCGGAGCTGGAGCTGGAGGTGTTCATCCACGGCGCCCTCTGCATGTCGTGGAGCGGGCAGTGCCTGACGAGCCGCGCCTGGGGAGGGCGCTCCGCCAACCGGGGCCAGTGCGCCCAGTCGTGTCGCCTCCCCTACGACCTGATCGTGGACGGCGAGCACCGCGATCTGGGCGACGTGCGCTACCTGCTCAGCCCCAAGGACCTCGCGGGCTTTCGCGCCGTCCCCGGGTTGATCGAGGCGGGGGTGCACACCCTCAAGATCGAGGGGCGCCAGAAGAGCGCCAGCTACGTCGCGACCTCCGTGCACGGGATGCGCCAGTGGGTGGACGCGCTCGCCTCGGAGGAGGGCGCGACCCGGGACGACGTGCGCGAGATGGCGCAGTCGCTCCTGAGCATGCAGCTCAGCTACTCCCGAGGCTTCAGCGACGGCTTCCTCGCGGGCTCCGATCACCAGACCCTGGTAGAGGGCCGCTTCCCGAAGCACCGCGGCGTGCTCCTGGGGCGCGTCGTGGAGGTGGGCCCCGATCACGTCATCGTGAAGCGCGCCGTCGAGGCGACCCCCGAGTCCCCAGGCGTCGTCTCATCGCCCCTCCCCGCCCTCGGAGGCTCGCAGGAGGCGGCTTCAGGCCCTGAGGTGGCGCGCCTTGAGCCCAGGCCCGGGTTGGGCGTGGTCTTTGATGACGGTCGCCCCGAGTCCGACATGGAGGCGGGCGGTCGCCTCACCTCGGTCGAGCGCGACGGTGACCTCTACACCCTCCGGTTTCGCCGACCGCGCCGCAAGCTCGACCCGATCACGCCCGGGCAACGGGTGTGGGTGACCTCCGATCCGGTCGTTGAGCGTCAGACCGCCCGGCGGATCAAGGAGGGGGTGCCCGACAAGCAGATCCCCATCGAGCTGGAGGTGTTTGGCGGCATCGGCAAGCCGCTCAAGGCCCGCGCTCGTATGGGGCGCTTCAAGGCCTTCGCCCAGACGGGCTCCGAGCTGCTGTACGCCAGCGGGGACGGCCTCGGCGACAAACTCCTGATGGCCAAGCTGGGCGCTCTGGGCGGGACCCCCTTTCGCCTGGAGCGGCTCATCTCGTCCGGGCTGGAGCTGGGGCTCTACGTGCCCACCTCGCAGCTCAAGGCGGTGCGGCGCGAGCTGGTCGCCCAGCTCATGACCTGCCTGGAGGAGGGGGACGCGAGGACGATCGCCGAGCGCCCGGTGCTGCCCGAGCTGAGAGGCCCCGAGCCGTCGCCGCTCTCCAGCGACCCCGCGATCATCCCGCTGTGTCGAAACGACGCCCAGCTGGACGCGATCATCGCCGCGGGCTTTCAGCACGTCGAGCTGGACTGGATGGAGATGGTCGGGCTCGCCCGCGCGGTCGAGCGGGCGCGCGAGGCGGGCCTGGGCGTCACCATCGCGACCGTCCGCGTCCAGAAGCCCGGAGAGGAGGGCTACGATCGCCACATCCGGCGGCTGGCGCCCGACGGGGTCCTGGTGCGGCACTGGGGGGCGCTCATGCACTTCGCCCACGGCAACGTGCCTGAGGCGGAGCGCCCGACGCTCCACGGCGACTTCTCGCTGAACGTCACCAACTCGCTCACCGCGCACCACCTGCTGCGGTTCGGGCTCGACACCCTGACCGCGGCGCATGACCTCGACGAGGTGCAGCTCATGGCGCTGCTGGAGCGGGTGCCGACGTCGCGCGTCGCGGTGACGGTGCACCACCACGTGCCGACCTTCCACACCGAGCACTGCGTCTACTCCCACAACCTCAGCAATGGCCGCGACTACCGCTCCTGCGGCCGCCCCTGCGACCGCCACCAGATCGCGCTGCGCGATCGCCACGACAAGGAGCACCCGGTGATCGTGGACGTGGAGTGCCGCAACACCGTCTTCAACGCGGTCGCGCAGAGCGCTCCCTCGCTCGTCCCGAAGCTCCTCCAGCGCGGCGTCCGTAGGTTCAGGCTGGAGTTCGTGTGGGAGACCTTTGAGGAGGCGCTGGCCGTCGCGGAGAGCTACCGCGACCTGCTCGCCGGGCGCATCGAGCCCGGCGAGGTGCTGCGTCGGATCGGGACCCAGGAGCAGTTCGGCGTCACCCAGGGGACGATGAAGACCTTCTGGTGAGGCCGCCGTTGGTGTAACGTGGCCCTGTCGGAGCCACCACACGTCGGAACCCTGCCATGACGGACCACGAAAGGATATACCGCGAGGAGATGGAGCGGCTGACGCTCCTCGACCCCCAGGAGCAGATCCTTGAAAAGGAGCCGTCTGCGCTGGACGGGGCGCTGTCCCACCACATCCCCCCCGGGGCGACGGTGGAGGAGGCCGTGTCCGTGCTCGCCGAGCTGGATGGGCGAGAGCGGGAGAACGCCCTCAAGTGGCTCAACACCCACCTCGGGGCGGCGTTCACGTCACAGGTGCACAACGCGCTCGACAGCGAGTACGAGGGCAACATCTCCGAGCGAGAGCGCGACATGGGCATGGCGATGGCGACCCACGCCGACCTCCAGCTCGGCCTGGAGCCTGGCCCGTCCATGTCGGAGCGCGACGAGCCCTCCATGGCCGCCGGGGCGCAGCAGGTCTCGACCGAGCACCAGGGCGCCGCGACGAGCCAGTACACCCCCTCGCAGGGCCACTCGACGTGGCGGAGCGACCCGGTCCTCGGCCCGGTCGGGTTCTCGATGGGGATGGAGGGCGGACTGGACGGCCTCGTGGACGCGAACTCCGTGACCCTCTCCACAGGCGCCGGGGTGGACGTCCAGGTCGGGCAGACGACCTGGACCCTCCAGCAGATCCACATCGATCGCCGCACCGGGGCGATCACCCTTCAGAGCGACACCCCCCTGAGCGCCTGGGACCATGAACTCCTCGTCGAGTTGCTGCAAAGCGCCCTCCGCGAGCCCCCGCCGGAGCTGGGGCTGGACGAGCAGGTGCTGGAGGTCCTGCGCGAGGTCAGCCAGCGGTGGGAGCGTCAGCGTCAGACGCTCGATGATGAGCTGCTTGAGAAGGAGCCCGAGAAGGAGCAGCAGGACGAGGAGCCCTCCCAAACGGGCGGGCGCGGCTCGACGCGCCAGGTGGGCGGTGAGGTGAAGGGGAGCGGTGCGCTGATCACGGCGTGGCGCCCGGAGGAGGGGGTCGCGTTGCAGATCCTGTCCTCCGATCGCCTCAAGCTCCTCCGGGCGCCCGATGGGGTGCTCCTCGTGGCGCGGCGCGGCCTGTGGTTGGTGGTCGAGGGCGCCTCGTGGGCGGCGAAGCTGTGCGTCGCGCGGGTGATCTACGACGCGCGCTCAGGACGACTCGCCGCGCACCTGGACGGTGAGGTCAGCCAGGCGGTCCGCGACGCCCTGGCGGCGCTGCTCCTGCATCGCGTCATGCCACACACACCGGGTTGGGGTGAGCAGGGCGCCTTCGCCCTGTACGACTCGCCCGAGCAGCGCCTGGAGCTGCCAGGGGCGGGGCGCTTGACGCTCCTGACCGACGCGGAGCGGACGATGATCACGGCGCAGCCTCCGCTCACCTGGGAGAGCGCGGACGAGCGGGCGTCGATTTCGCGGATCCATCACCTCCGCGCCGCGCAGAGCGTGGTCGTGAACACCGACTCACCCGCCGCGGGGCCGCTCCAGAGCGCGGTGATCGGCGCGCTTCAGCGCTCGCCGGGCTGGGCGATGGGCGGTGACCCGGGTGAGCTTGAGGTCGTGCTCGCTGAGCGCAGCGCGCTGTGACGTCGGTGGCCAGGGTGTTGCCTTTTCAGCGCGTCGCGCGTACCCAGAGACAGGACGCGACACGGGAGCGCCATGAGCCTGCGTGAGAACACCATCTACATTCGCCTCTCCAGCTACCACGACCTCATCGACGACGCGACGCACGTGGAGATCCTGCATCGCCTCGACGCGTGGAACCGGGGACCGTTTCAACACTACCAGAACCTCCAGATGCGGGGTCGCCCCAAGGCGTTGACCGCCGAGGTGCTCCTCAACGAGCTGCACGGGATGGTGGGGCAGGGGCTCCATCGGGCGACGCGGTTCAAGCTGTGGCGCGACGAGGGGGCGCCGGTGCGCTCGTTTGAGGTGTTCGCGGGGGCGCACCCCTACACCGGCGTCTTCCACACGCAGATCGACATCCGCGTGGAGCGTAGCTGGTTCGAGCGCAACCCCACGGTCGCGCCGGAGCGGTGCCGTCGGATGATGATCGCGCTCACCCGGCTGACCCACCCCTTCCAGGGCCACGCGCACGACACCGACGACAACTCCATCCAGAACATCGACAACCCCAACCTCCTGCGCCGCGGCTTCGGAGTCGAGTCCGACGAGCCCATCGAGCTGGCGGACAACCCGGGCCGGGAGACGTCGCGCGGAGAGCGCCGCTACGTGGTCAACTGGCTCACGCTGATGGGGCCGGAGCTGATCGAGCAGGTGGGGCTGGAGCGCGTCCGCAGCGCGCCCGCCTGGCAGGTGGACGAGCTGGACGTGGATCCCGAGGCGCGCAAGCTGCCTGGGGTCGTCATCGCGGAGCGGATGGGCTCGGAGGAGCCCCAGGAGGAGCCCCAGCGATGGATCCTGTTGCAGACCGCGCCGACGCCGCTTGAGCCGGAGGCCCCGGAGCGGCGCGAGGCGCAGCGTCAGGTGCGTGAGCACCTGGGCTTTCATGAGCGCGCCCGGCGCGATCGGATGATGGGTTACTGGCAGCGCAAGCCGTGATCAGGAGTCGGCCTCGCGACCGAGCGCCCGCTCCACCGCCTCCAGCTGATCTGCGGCGAGCCCGGTGCGCTGCGCGAGCGTCGCGGCGCGTCGGCCGAGGATCTGGTACAGCGCCGCCAGCTCCCCTTCGTTCGGGGCGTCGCGGTCGAGCTTGCGGAGCGCCTTGAGGTGGCGCTTGACGGTCCTGGCGTCGCCGCGGCGGACCGGGCCGGTCAGGGTGCTCGCCAGCGCCTCGGCGCCCTGCCCCTCCTCAGCGGCCAGGACCGCGTCCTCCAGGTTCTGGAGCGTCCCTCGCAGCAGCGGCAGGAGCGTCTTGACGGCGACGCGGGCGTCCAGGCCCGCCTCCTCATAGAGGACCCGGGCGACGTCGGCCAGCACCGTCGTATAATTGGCCGAGATCACCGCCGCGGCGTGGTAATGGACCTTCCCCTCGGGGCGAATCGTGATCGGCTCACCGCCCGCGGCCCGCGCGATGAGCCGCGCGGCCTCCTGCGCGTCCGGGTCCCCCTCGACGGCGAAGGTCGCGCCGCGCAGGAGAGCGTAATCGCCGTCATCGCGCGGGATCGATTGCAGCGGGTGACAGCCCCCGAGGGCCGCGCGCGTCTCATCGGCGCGCATGATCGTGGACGCGAGGCTGCCCGACGTGTGCAGCAGGCACTGGCGAGGTGACAGGTGCCTCCCGAGGGCTCGCGAGGTCTCGGCGATCGCGTCGTCGGTGACGCTCAAGATGATGACGTCGGCGCGGGGGAGCGCGTCGGGCAGCACATCGCCCGAGGACACCTCGATGTCCAGGATCTGGCTGGTCTCAAACGCCCTGCGAAACGAGCGGTTCCACGCGCCGATGAGGCTCAGCCCGTGCGCCTCGCCGTGATCCTCGATCGCTCGCCCCAGGCACCGCCCGACACGCCCTGCTCCATAGATGAACACACGTCGCACCGAATGATCCTCCTGTTGTCTGGTGCCTCAACCCCCTCCGGGGATGTTGTACAAGCGGTGCTCGCGGATGTAATCCATCACCGAGAGGCTCAACCGCCCCTCGCACCCCGCGAAGTCCCCCCTCGCCAGCTTGGCGCGGAGGTCGGTGGAGCTGACCGCGGGCAGCTCCACCTGGAAGTCCTGGTCTTCGGGCATCGGGTAACCCTCGCGACCCAACACGTGGAAGCCGTAATCGCGCTCCAGCACGTCCCACGCCTTCCAGAGGTGCGCCTCCTGAAGGATGTCCGCCCCGATGATCAGGCTGAACCGCGCCTCGGGGTGCTCCCGATCCAGCACCTGGAGGGTGTCGATGGTTCGGTTCTCGCCGCCAAGGCGTCGCTCGATGTCGGTGACGCGCACGTTGTTCAGCGGCGCCGCCGCCAACTCGCACATCCGGGCGCGGTGCGCGAACGACTCAAGCCCCTTGCCGAAGGCATGCTGGCCCACGGGCATCAGCCAGACCTCGTCCACGGGCCGCGCGGACAACACCCAGGTCGCTGAGAGGACGTGACACACATGCGGTGGGTTGAAGGAACCGCCAAGAATTGCGATGTTCATGTCCGTGATCCTGCAAAAAGGGGTCGCTCCACACCACGCAAGGAGGCGTTGTACCATGATCCGAGTCGGGCTCGAACGGTTGTTACACGACGAGGCCTATCAGGACCTCACCCAGGGTAGGGCAGTGGGGCTGCTGGTCAACCCCACGTCCGTGGACGTGAGGCTGCGCCACGCGGTGGAGCTGGCGCAGGAGGCGGGTTGGAACATCACGCGCCTCTTCGGACCTGAGCACGGCGTGCGCGGCGAGGCGCAGGACATGGAGGCGGTGGACGTCGCCACGGATCCGCTCTCGGGGCTGCCCTGCGTGAGCCTCTACGGGCATGACCTGGAGAGCCTCAAGCCCGACCCGGCGCACCTGGAAGGGATCGACGTCCTCGTGATCGACCTCCAGGACATCGGCGCACGCTACTACACCTACATCTACACCGCGGCGTTCTGCGCCGAGGTCTGCGGTGAGCTGGGGATCGACGTCATCGTGTGCGATCGCCCGAACCCGCTCGGTGGCGAGGTGGTCGAGGGCAACGTGGTCTTGCCGGAGCACCGCTCCTTCGTCGGCGCCTATCCGCTGGCCACCCGCCACGGCATGACGTTCGGTGAGCTGATGCGCTACTTCGAGCGCTGGTGCGGCCTCTCCTGTGACCTGACCGTAATCCCGATGGAGGGGTGGCGCCGCTTCATGTGGTACGACGACACCCTCCTGCCCTGGGTCATGCCGTCGCCGAACATGCCGACGCTGGACACGGCGATCGTCTACCCCGGTCAGTGCCTGCTGGAGGGGACCGAGCTGTCCGAGGGGCGCGGCACGACCCGGCCCTTTGAGCTGTTCGGGGCGCCCTGGCTCGACGCGGTCGCGCTGGAGGAGCGGCTGACCCGGCGCGCGCTCCCGGGCTGCCTCTGGCGCCAGGTGAGCTTCAAGCCGACGTGCCGCAAGCATGCCGAGACCAACTGCCGCGGGCTTCAACTCCACGTCACCCACCGCGACGCGTTCCGCAGCCTGACTGCCTCGCTGGCGATCTTGCAAGACATCCTGGCCCTCCACCCAGACGAGTTCACCTGGAGGAGCCGGGCCTATGAGTTCGTGACGGATCAACTCGCCATCGATCTGCTGCTGGGTGACGTGGCCCTGCGCGAGGCCCTCACCCGAGGCGACGACGTCTCGGAGATCGTCGCCTCGATGGCTCAGGCCCGCGAGGAGTTTGAGGCGCAGCGACGCGAGGTGCTGCTCTACGGGTGATCGTCGCCCTCAATCGGGGCGCTCCCCCACCCACCGCCGCCGGGCGTCTCCACGGTGAGCGTGTCGCCCGGCTCCACCTCCAACGTCACCTTGGCGGGCAGCGCCCGCTCCTCCCCCTGGCTCAGGAGCGTGTTGCGCCCCCGGGTGCCATCCTTGCCGCCGTTCAGCCCATAGGGCGCGTGGCTCCGCCGCTCGGTCAGCAGCGTCACCTGCGCCGCCTCGGTGAACGCGTACACCCGCTCCACGCCTCGCCCGCCGCGAAATCGCCCAGCGCCTCCCACGGAGTTGCGAATGCGGTAGGCCTCGACCCGAAACGGGTAGGCATGCTCCAGCGCCTCAACGGGCGTGTTGAGGGTGTTGGTCATGTGGGTGTGCACTGCGTCGGCGCCTGGCCCCTCAGGGCTCGCCCCGGCGCCTCCGGCGATCGTCTCATAGTAGGCGTACGGCGCCCCCCCGCGGCGTGAGTCGAGCCCACCGATGGTGATGTTGTTCATCGACCCGCACGACGCCGCGGGGATGAGGTCCGGCGCGGCCTGCGCGAGCGCCCCGAACAAGACATCGACGATCCGCTGGCTCGTCTCGACGTTCCCGGCGGCGACCGCGGCGGGGTACTGCGCGTCGATCAGTGATCCGGCGCGGGTGATCACCTGGATCGGCCTCAAGACGCCCCCGTTGCTGGGGAGATCCGCGGGCGCGAGGCACCGGAACGCGTAGTTCACCGCCGAGACGACGATCGCGCGCACCGCGTTGACCGGGCCGGGTGACTGATCCGCGGTGCGCGAGAGGTCCACGCGCGCGGTGTCGCCGCGCACGGTCAGATCGCAGCAGATCGTGAGGTCGCGCAGGCCTGTGCCGTCGTCATCCATCACGTCTTCGAAGCGGTAGACCCCGTCGGCGAGCTGCCCGATGATGTGGCGCATGATGCGCTCGGTGTACCCCTGCAGCTCCGCCGCGCGCTGCGACACGACGTCGGGGTTGTAGCGCTCGCACAGCTCGCGCATGCGCTGCACCCCGAGGTGAATCGCCGCGAGCTGCGCGTTGAGGTCGCCTCGGCGCTCCTCGGGCGTGCGTGACTGCTCGCAGATCCACGCGATCGTCTCCTCATCGAGGCGCCTGGGCGTGATGCGCACCCCCTCCTCGTGGATGCTGCGTGAGATCGGCATCGAACCCGCGGTGACGCCCCCGACGTCGGCGTGGTGAGCGCGGTTCGCGACGAAGAACCGGGGCGTCGACTCGTCGGCGACGAAGCACGGCGCCACGAGCGTGATGTCGGGCAGGTGCGTGCCCCCCGCGAACGGGTCGTTGAGCACGATGACGTCGTTGGGGGACAGCGCGTCGCCGGGGAAGGCCTCCAGCGCCGCCTGGACCGACATGGGCGCGGAGCCCAGGTGCACCGGGATGTGGGCGGCCTGGGCGATGATCTCGGCGTTGGCGTCCACCAGGACGCAGGAGTGATCGCGGCGCTCCTTGATGTTCGGCGAGTAGGCCGAGCGCATCAGGCGCACACCCATCTCCTCGGCGATGGAGGCGAAGAGGTGCCGGAAGATCTCCAGCTCAATGGGGTCGGCGGCGCTCAATGGGCTCCTCCATGGCGCAGGATCATGTTCCCGTGGGGGTCGAGCGTCACCGCCCAGCCCTCCGGCACGAGCGTCGTCGATGAGAACTCGGTGATGATCAGCGGCCCCTCCTGCCGCTCGTCGGGGCCGAGCGCGTCTCGCTCGATGACGCCCCAGCGCGCGTCGCCCACGGCGATCGTGGTCATCGCCTCGTCCAGGTCGCGCTCCTCGTCAGGCTCCAGCGGCGGGAGGGTCGGGGGGAGCTGCTCGCCGACGGCGCGGGCGCGGACGACAACCAGCTCAAGCGCCTGACCCGGGTTGTGGGTCCCGTACAGGCGTCGGTGCAGCTCCTCAAAGCGCTGCGCCATGTCGGGGCCAAGCGGGATCTCCAGCTCGTAGGACTGCCCGGCGTAGCGCATCGCGACGGTGACATCGACGTGTTGTCGCTCCGCCGGGATCTGCTCCTCATCGAGCAGCGCCCGGCCCTGCGCCTCAAGCGCTTGAGCGGCCTGGGCGAGCTGCGGGTGGGTGTCCACGGCGGGGTACCCGTCGGGCTCCGCCGGGATGGTCAGCATGAGGCTGCGCGAGAGGTTGTGCACGCAGGGCGCGAACAGCATCCCGACGGCGCTGAGCAGGCCCGGGTGCCGGGGTACGAGGACGGTGTCCATGCCGAGCAGCGCCGCCAGCCGACAGGCGTGCAGGCCGCCCGCGCCGCCGAAGGTGAACAGCGCGAAGTCGCGCAGGTCATGGCCGCGCTCAACCGAGATCACCTTGACCGCGCGCACCATGGTCACCTCGGCGACCTGGAGGACGCCCCGCGCGGTGGTGAGCAGGTCCAGGCCCGCCTCCTCAGCCACCTGACCCACGACGCGGTGGGCGGCCTCCTGGGCGAGCGTCATCCGACCGCCCAGGAAGCGCTCGGGGCGCAGGTGCCCGAGGACGACGTGGGCGTCGGTGACGGTGGCGCGCGCGTTCTCGGAGGACCGGCCGTAGCAGGCGGGGCCGGGCCACGCCCCGGCGGACTCCGGGCCGACGCGCAGCGCCCCGCCCTCATCGACCCGCGCGATGGAGCCGCCCCCGGCGCCGACCGTGTGGATGTCGATCATGGGGACCCGGACAGGCAGCGGCCCGACTCGCCCCTCGGTGGTGAGCGTCAAGGCGCCGTCGCACAGGGCGACGTCGGTGCTCGTGCCGCCCATGTCGAACGTGATGATCCGCTCAAAGCCCATCTGGCGGGCCAGCGCCAGGGCCCCGACGACGCCCCCGGCGGGGCCGGAGAGCACGGTGTGGACCGGGTGGTGACGCGTGACGTCCACGGCCATGGTGCCGCCCCCGGAGCCCATGATGCGGAGGTCGTCGCGCCCGATGGCGTCGGCCAGCTGTTCAAGGTAGGCCCCCATGCGGGGGGCGACCACGGCGTTGACTGCGCAGGTCGCCGCCCGCTCGTACTCACGAAACTCCGGGAGGAGATCGTGCGAGAGGGTCACGTGAAGATCGGGCAGCGCCTCCGCGAGCAGAGCGCCGAGCTGCTGCTCGTGGGCGGGGTTGGCGTAGCTGTGGAGGAGGCTCACGGCGACCGCCTCGACGCCCAGCGCCCGAAGCCGCCCCGGGAGCGCCTCCAGCTCGTCGTCAACGAGCGGGCGCAGCACCTCGCCGTCGTAGAGGACCCGCTCGCTGAGCCCGAGGCAGTGGCCCCGGCGGATCGGGACCGGGGGGCGCTGGACGTGAAGCGCGTAGAGGTCGGGTCTGTTCTGGCGGGCGATGTGGAGGGTGTCCTCAAAGCCCGCTGTGGTGATCAGCGCCGCGGCGCCCCCCTTGCCCTCCAGCAGCGCGTTGGTGGCGACCGTGGACCCATGGACGACCGCTGGGGGGCCTGCGCCGTCCGGGGCGAGGTGCTGGATGACGTGCCGGATCCCCTCAAGGACGGCCCGCGATGGGTCGTCGGGGGTGGACAGGAGCTTGTGGGTGAGGATGGGGCGGGCGGCGCCTGGCACCGACGCGATGATGTCGGTGAAGGTGCCGCCCGTGTCTACGGCGATGCGTAGCGTGGAGGAGGGCATGGGGTGTCGCTCAAGGGAAGATGCCGCGCTCGGCGTAGACCTGATCGATGCGTTCGATGGCGAGCGCCAGGGCGGCGACCCGCCGGTTGACGCCCTTCTCCTCGGCGAACTCGCGGACGCGCTGGTAGGCCTTCCTCATGCGCACGTGGAGCTTGCTGTCCACGACCTCAACCTCCCAGGTCTCCGAGCGCTTGTTCTGGATCCACTCGAAGTAGGAGACGACGACGCCGCCCGCGTTCGCGAGGATGTCCGGGATGACGTCGATGTTTCGCTCGGCGAGGATCTCGTCGGCCTCGAAGTGGAGCGGGCCGTTGGCGCCCTCGACGATCACCTTGGCCTGGATCTGGCGAGCGACCTCGGCGGTGACCTGCAGCTCCATCGCCGCCGGGATGAGCAGGTCGACCTGGGTGCTCCAGAAGTCGTCCTTGGTGCACGCCGCGGCGCCCGGGTAGCCCTTGATCCCGCCGTTCTTGCGGACCCAGTCGCGGAGCTTGTGGGGGTTGATCCCCTCCGGGTTGATGATCGAGCCGGTGTGGTCGTTGACCGCGACGACCGACACCCCAAGCTTCGCGAGGATCAGCGCGGTGTGGCTGCCGACGTTACCGAAGCCCTGGATGGAGACGGTGGCGCCGTCGAGGACGAAGTCCCGCTCTTTGGCCCACTCCTGGATGCAGTAGACGACCCCCTGGCCGGTCGCCTTCTGGCGACCGACGCTCCCGCCGGAGAGCAGGCTCTTGCCGGTGACGATGTGCCGGAGCGCGTTCTTGTTCGAGGAGCTGAGGGTGTTCATGTAGGTGTCCATCATCCAGACCATGGTCTGGCTGTTGGTCCCCATGTCGGGCGCCGGGATGTCGTACTCCGGGCCGATGTTGTTGCCCAGGTGGTGCGTGAAGCGGCGCGTGATCCGCTCCAGCTCCTGCTGCGAGTGCTCACGCGGGTTGATGGTGATGCCGCCCTTCGCCCCGCCGAAGGGGATCTGGAGCAGCGAGCACTTGTAGGTCATCAGCGCGGCGAGCGCCTTGACCTCCTCGAGGTGGACGGTGTGGTGGAACCGGATGCCCCCCTTGTAGGGGCCCAGGAGGTTGTTGTGCTGGATCCGGTAGCCCTTGAAGAGTCGATACTTCCCGTTGTCCATGCGGACGGGGAAGTTCATGATGATCTCGTTCTTGGGCTCGGCGAGGATGGTCAACGCCGGCTCGCCGCAGTCGGCGACGGCGAACGCGTCGCTGAGCTGCCGTTTGTGGACCTCAAAGAAGGTTTCCGGTGCCTTGGCCTTGGTCGGCGCTTTGTCCGCCGACGCTTTGCCAGCCGACGCCTTGTCGTTGTTCTTGGACATGAAATCTCCAGTGCGCGTGCTTTCCTCAGGACCCTATCTGGTGACAGGGATGTGACGGGACACATCGGTCTCCCTGATGTGAGGCATAACAACGCCCCTGATCGAGGTCAAGGTTCGTTCGCGTCACGCTCACCCGCGTCGTCGCCGCGGTCGTCTGGTGCCTCCTGCTGAGTCTGGATGCCTGTAATCATCAGGCGCCGCTTCGGCCCGATCACGACGCTGTAGACGACCTGACCGCGCACGGCGCCGCTCGCGCGGTCGAGGATCCGGGTCAGCACCTCGGCCTGGCGAGGATCCTTGATCCGCACGTCGATCACCTCCAGGGTCATGCCCGCGGCGAACAGCTCCCCCTGACTCCCGATGAAGGCGCGGAAGGTGTCGCGGTCGGTGAACCCGGGATCCACCTGCCCGTGAGCGCGCCCGACGTCGCCGCGATCGAGGTACCCGGCGTGGGTTTGCAGGAAGGCGGCGACGCGCTCCTCTGCCTTGTGGTCGCGGGCGGCTCCTCGGTACACGTTCTGGATCTTCTTGCGACTCTTTGGGGTGCGTGGCCTGGGCCAGACCAGCTCCAGGGTGGCGACGCCCTTGACGGTCCCGGTCCTGGGCTCCTTGATCCGCACCGTCAACCACGACACGTCGCCCCGAGCGCCCATGTCAACGACCTCCGCCCGGCCCCCAACCAGCAGGTCGTCGAAGGACCCCACGAACCCCTTGAAGCTGGCGAGGTCGTGCTGCTCCCGATACGCCTCATCCATCATCGCCAACGCCGCCTCGTAATCGCCTCGCCCGGTGGCGTCCAGGAGATCCTGCGCGGGGCGAGCGGCCTCCTTGCGGGCGTCGTCCACGCGGTCGGCGCAGAGCTGACCGGCTTCAAGGCTCCCGTAGAGCAGGACGACGCCGAGGAGCGTGAACAGGGTCAGGCACCCGCCGCCGAGTCCCAGGATCAGCCAACTCCAGGTGTCACGAGGAGGTCTGGGGTGGTTCATACGATGCACACGAGGGGGGCGACGCGACCAGGCCTCAAGCCCAGCGCGAGGGGTTCGTTCTCATCGACGGAGAGTCCGTCGATGGCGAGCGGCGCCATGAGATCCAGGTTCATGTGGTGGGCCGCGCGTGTCTGGACGCCAGCCTCTCGAAGGCGCTCAGGGAGCCGAGACGCGCCGAGCGTCAAGGCGAGGTTGAGGTCCGACCACAGGACCCCGAAGCCGGGCCGTGTCCAGGGCTGCTCCGAGATCCGCAGCCCGAGCGGGCCGCGTTGAAGCGACGACACGACCGCGACCGCGACGCGCTCCGCGAAGGGTTGGTGATCGACGACCGCCCGGACGCTGAACAGGGCGTCGTTGGAGCCTTCCATGCGTTGCTTGACGTCCCTCATGAATGAGCGGGTCATAACGCGCGCGCGAGCGCGTAGCGATGAGATGTCACGACCGCGCCCGGCCGCCCCGATGCCAACGGTGAAGGCGATCGAAGGGCGCCGCCACGATGAGAGCGAGACGCGCAGCGTCGCCCTCGGCGCGTCGCGCAGCGCGCCGCCTCTCCCCAGCAGCCCCGATCCCCGTCGGCTCATGGTCGCGAAGCGCTTCGCGAGCGCTGGAGCGTCGTCGCCGACTCCGATATCCTGCGAGACGAAGAGGGCGCCGTCGCCCCAGGGCATGGGGAGCACGCGCGCCGTTGTGTCGGGGGGGAGCGCACCGCACACGCGGGCGAGCAGGGCGTCGTCGCCTGCCGCGCCGATGCAGTCGTAGCCGTCGGCGTGTATGGTGGAGAGCGCCTCGGAGAGGTGGGCTGGGTCGTCGTAGACGAAGCATCGCCCCGTCTCACCGAGGAGGTTGTCGAGCTGGTGACCCAGCTCAGCCATGGAGGCGTCGAGCAGAACGGCGAGGCGCATGCCTTTCATGACGGCTATCCTGGGACAGAGGGTGTGAACATGGGGGTCGAGGGTCCCATCCCTGCGAGGGGATATCATAACAGATGCGCGGCGGTGGATTCATCCTGGCGTGGAGTGCGGGCAATGAGCGGACGAGCGTGGTGGTGTGTCGCGGTGTGGGCGCTGGTGTTCTGGGCGGGGGGCTGCGGCGAGCTGGGGGAGCCCGACTTCGGCGAGGCGCCCGTGTTGGAGTACCGCTCCCCGATCAACGCCTATGCGGGTCAGGAGGTGATCTTTGACGCGAGCGCCTCGTACGACCCGGACGGGGAGATCGCCTGGTACAGCTTCGACTTTGGCGATGGGGCCCAGGCGTCGCGCAGCCCCGAGCCGGTGGCCTCGCACACGTGGTCGGAGGCGGGGCGCTACACGACGCGGGTGACGGTGATCGACGACGCCGGGGGGAAGGCGTCGGAGTTTCGGGAGATCCTCATTGTGGAGCGAGGCACGGTGGCGGGGTTGCGGTGTCAGGAGAGCCGCCCATGGTGCCCAGCCTACCTGGTGTGTGAGCAGGACACCTTCCGATGCGTCTCGGATCGCGACGGCGACGGTGTTCGAGATGAAGATGATGTCTGTCCGGGCGTGTTCGATGAAGCTCAGCGGGATGAAGATGAGGATGGAATCGGGGACGCCTGCGCTGAACCGGGCTACGATCCTGAATCGGATTATTGCCGTGCTGACGGGGATTGCCCCCTTGAACGGGTGTGTCTGGACGGGCTTTGTCGAAAAAAAATCTAAAAAGTCCTTGACCCCCAGAGGCGGACTACCTATATTCCATCTCCGCCGACGGGAAACGGGCTGCCTCAAGGAGGCTAGGCGAAACCCGGCGGCAACGGGGTTGAGGCCGCCTGAAAGATTTTCTTTCAAAAAGTCCTTGACGCCTAGGGATGGCTGAGCTAAAACTCTCCGTCCCGTCGCAGCGAGTCAGCTTGCTACGACGATTCGGTCTTTGAAAACCAAATAGGAGCAGCAGCGAGTATCACATCAATAAGATGTGGTTCTCAATCAGTGGACACATTCAAGGTGGATTGTCTGTCCCATGTATTTGGGTAGCGGTCTGTCGATGTGGATGTGCAGACGGGTCTTTTATAAAAGTCGCGTCCGGCCTGCAGCGGTGTAGGGCGGAGGAAACGTGACACCCCGACCTGGCTTTAAGTAGTCGGGTCACAATTCAACTCGTCAACTGATCGAGTGACATGCCAGATTAGCCTGGAAACAGGCGGTCAGGGATGACTCATCAGCTTGAATATAAGTTCAAGTGGAGAGTTTGATCCTGGCTCAGAACGAACGCTGGCGGCGTGCTTAACACATGCAAGTCGCGCGCGAAAGTTCCTTCGGGAGCGAGTAGAGCGGCGCACGGGTGAGTAACACGTGAGTTACCTGCCTTTCAGTTGGGAATAACCACTCGAAAGAGTGGCTAATACCGAATACGTTCCTTCGGGAAGAAAGAGGGCTTTCGGGCTTTCGCTGAAAGATGGGCTCGCGGATCATTAGCTAGTTGGTAGGGTAATGGCCTACCAAGGCGAAGATGATTAGCTGGTCTGAGAGGATGATCAGCCACACTGGGACTGAGACACGGCCCAGACTCCTACGGGAGGCAGCAGTGGGGAATATTGC
>PBBL01000026.1 GCA_002716585.1 Myxococcales bacterium
GGGCTTGAGCTGCTCGACCGCGCCCTGGCGGCGCGGCCCGAGCTGTGCTGCGTCGTGGTCGCGGACGCCGGGCGCGAGGCGCTGACGGTCGAGGCGATGGAGCGCGGCGCCGAGGACTTCCTCACCCGCCCGCTCAGCCCGGACGCCGCCGCGCTCCTGTTGGAGCGCATCTTCGAGCGCCTGGGGCGCCTCAACCAGCTCGCCGCGCAGCTGGAGCAGCGGCGCGCCGAGGAGCCCAGGCGGATCATCGGCAACAGCGGGCCGGTGGTGGATCTGATGGAGCTGGTCGAGCAGGTCGCGCCCTCGCGGGCGACGGTGCTGATCACCGGGGAGTCGGGGACGGGCAAGGAGCTGGTGGCGCGCATGCTGCACGAGCGGAGCCGCCGCAGCGACGGGCCGTTCATCAAGCTGCACTGCGCGGCGCTGGCCGAGACGCTGCTGGAGAGCGAGCTGTTCGGCCACGAGAAGGGATCCTTCACCGGGGCGATCGGGCAGCGGCGCGGGCGCTTCGAGGAGGCCCACGGCGGGACGCTGTTCCTCGACGAGATCGGCGAGGTGCCGCCGTCGATCCAGGTGAAGCTGCTGCGGGTGATTCAGGAGCGGGCGTTTGAGCGGGTGGGCGGCAACCAGACGGTCCAGGTGGACGTCCGCCTGATCGCCGCGACCCACCGCGACCTCAAGGCCGAGGCGCGCGCCGGGCGCTTCCGCGAGGACCTCTACTACCGCCTCAACGTCATCCACCTGAACACGCCGCCGCTGCGCGAGCGCCGCGGCGACATCCCGCTGCTGATCCGCCACTTCCTGACCCATTACGCCGAGGAGAACGACAAGGCGCTGCGGGGCGTCACCCCGGCGGCGATGGCGCTGCTGGAGCGCTACGCCTGGCCGGGGAACATCCGTGAGCTGGAGAACGCCATCGAGCGCGCCGTCGTGCTCACCCGAGGCGACGAGGTGGACGTGCGCCACCTACCGCCCGATCTGCGCGAGGAGGCGCTGGGGGTCACCGGCGGGATCCCGATCCCGGGCAGCCGCCTGGCCGACATCGAGCGCTACGCCATCCTCAAGACATGGGAGGCCACCGGCACCACCGCCCGCACCGCCGAGGTGCTCGGGATCAGCGTCCGCAAGGTGCGCTACAAGCTCAAGGAGTATGGCTCGCCGGTGCTCGGCGAGGAGAAGGACGAGGAGGCGTGAGGGCTACTGCACCCCGCCGGTCGCCAGCGCGTCCATCTGGGCCTTGAGCGTCGGATCGACGTCGTCCAGGGTCGGGATCATGAGCGCGTCGATGCTGTTGTCGAAGATCGGGGCGCACCCGCTCGGGTCGCCGAGGCTCTGGGCGCCGATCTCCGAGCCGTCGTCCCCGTAGGCGGTCATCCCGAGGTAGGTCTCCTTGATCTGCTCATCCCAGCACTCGACGACCTCCAGCAGGTCGATCTCGGGGCTGTCGGCGATGTCGCCGCCGGAGGCGATCGCCTCGGCGCGGCCGCGGCCCTGGTCGAGGAAGACCATCTTGACGTCCAGCAGCTCCGGCGCGCTGGCGACCTGGGTGTTCGGGTCGCCGTCGCCGTCGTCGATGTCGAGGGTCAAGGCGTAGTTGAGGAAGTCCACGGTGTGCTCCGCCGTGGCGACCTGCCCATAGTAATAGTCGGCGTCGGCGGGCTCGGCGCCGGGGTTGTCCGACGGCACGAAGCCGCGGAAGGCGGCCAGCACCGTGGTGACCTCCGCCTCGGGGTCGTCCGCCGACGGCCCCTTGCCGTAGAGCGCCAGGAAGCGCCCCCGGTCGCTGGCCTCGGGCGCCCCGGCGGGGTTGTTCGCCGCCTCGAAGGCGTGGTTCGCCTCGAAGTCCCACAACGTCAGCCCGGAGCCGCGCGTCTCGTCACCGTCGGGGTCGGGGTTGGAGCCGCCCCAGATCACCACGGAGCCGCCGCCGAGGTCGTTGTCCATCAACCGGACGAAGGCGTACACGTAGGCGAAGTCCTCACCGGGCGGGTTCTCCTTGATGTAGACCGCCACGTTGCCGACGCTCCCCTCATAGGGCCAGGGGCCCCAGAGAAACTCCTGGGTCTCGCTGTTGTAGACGGTCGGGGGGACGCCGGTCACCGTCTTGAGCAGGGTGACCATGTCGCCCACCGCCGAGTTGACCCCGAGCACGATCGGGTAGGACTCCTGGGGGTAGAGCGCCAGCTCGCCCACGAGCGCCTGCTCGCGCAGCCCGCTCTCGGCCATCGCCATCCCCCCCGGCGCCGACGCCTGAAGCTGCTCCGCGCTCGGGATCGCCGCCCTCGCCCGCGCCAGCGCCGCCGAGTCGACCTCCGAGCCCTCCTCGGCGCTGTCGCCGCACGCGCCGAGCCCCATCGCCAGGGCCGCGACCAGCCCCACCCACACCATCGTCATCACGTCACGCGTCGTCATCGTCGTCATCACGCACCTCCTTCAGATCGCCAACACCAGGCCCCGCTGGAGCACCTGACCTCCAGCCCTGGACAAAGCTTCCGCCACCCTCACCGCTGCACCGTCGTTCGCGACGGGCGGCGCGCCTCGCTCACCCCCTGAGAGTGCAAGACACCTGCCAGCGTTAAAGGCTCCCTAGCGCCCCTCACCGAGGATCACCTGGATCGCGCGCACCGTCTGCGCCACCCGCGGGCCGGGCAGCAAGAGGTGCGCCCCGGTCAGCCCCCGCACCCGCCCCGCCTTGACCGCCTTGAGCGACGGCATCGCCGCCCACGCCTCGCGGGCCTCGCGCGTCTTGACCTCGGGGTCGGCGGTCGGCGAGGCGTTGAACTCCAGGATCCACTCCGGGGGGTGGGCCAGCACGTACTCCTTGCTGATCGCGGGCCACAGGCTCTCCGTCTTTGGCAGGGCGTTGCGCCCGCCCGCCAACACGAGCAGCTCATCCAGGAACGACCCCGGCCCGGCCGCGTACAGCCCCTTGAGCGAGCCCGGATCGCGCCCCACCACCAGCAGCACCCGCGGGCGGGCGTCGCCCGTCGCCTTCGTCGCCCCCTTGAGCGCCTCCAGCTCGCGCCGCAGCGCCTCCGCCGCCTCCTTCGCCCGCGCCCGCTCGCCGGTCGCCTCCCCGAGCGCGGCGTAGGCGGCGTAGATGTCCTCGATCGACTCGGTGCGCGGCGCGACCACGGGGATCTTCTGCGCCTCACCCAGCTCGCGGACCGCTTCGAGGGTCGGCGAGGCGAGCAACAGGTCCGGGGTGAGCGCCAGGGTCCGCTCCAGGTTCGGGTTGACCAGCCCGCCGACCCGGGGCAGCGCCTTGATCGGCTCGGGCGGCCAGGTCGCGAAGTCGCTCACCCCGACGATCCGTGGCCCCAGCCCCATGTCGAAGGCGATCTCCGTCAACGCGGGCACGAACGACACGATCCGCTGCCCCGGGGGCAACGCGTCGGGGGTGGCCTCGGCGGGCTGGTTGGGGCGCGGGGGCTCCGGCTCGGCGCGGTCGCAGGCGCCGCACAGCGCGATGAGGGCGAGCAGGGCGCTCACGGCGAGCCCGATCGGGGCGCGGTTGGGGTGGCTCAAGGGTTCCTCCTCGGGTCGGACGTCCGTGGGGTGGACCGTCACCGAGGGTGGGTAGCACCTTCAGGCGGGAGAAGCCAGGCCCTCCGCCCCGAGCGAGGCGTCAAGGCGCGTTGGTGTCGGCGAGCACGTAGCCCACCATCTTGTGATCGACCCCCTCCTCCTCCATCCCGACCAGGAAGCCGGTGCGGGTGTCGTAATAGAAGCGCCGCGTCAGCCCCCCGACCGTCACCTCGACCACCGAGGCG
Organism: Myxococcales bacterium; assembly: GCA_002716585.1. Taxonomy (GTDB): domain Bacteria; phylum Myxococcota_A; class Bradymonadia; order Bradymonadales. The sequence continues at coordinate 3,774 of PBBL01000026.1, forward strand.
TCCCACCCGCGCCAGGTGGCGCGGTCACGGACGACGAAGCCGCCGGGGAGCGCGCCCTTCTGGGGCTCCTGGGCGTCCGGGGCGATCCAGACCGTCTGGGCGTAGCCCCAGGTGACCATCGCCGCGTCGATGGGTCTGGCGCGGGCGTCCACGAGCTGGACGGCGGCGCGGGTCTTCGCGGAGTAGGGCATCACGACGCACTCGTCGTCGTCGCTGGACACCGTGAACCGGTCGGGACCCTGCTCCGTGAAGGTCAGCCGACAGAGCGGGTCGCCAGAGTCGCTCTCGTAGGTCAGGTAGAGCCCGTCGCGCAGCGCCGTCATGTCGCTCTCGCCGGACCTGGCGTAGAGCACCCAGACCACGGACGAGAGTCCGCCGATGAGCCCGAACGCGAGCGCGATCCATTTGTACGAGTCATGTCTCATGGGAGCCTCCTCCTAGTGTCTGATGAAGCGGACGTATCCGGCCCTACCCGGGAGCCGCGGATCTATTCCGACTGGGATTTCGCTGGAGCGACCCACGCGTGATGTGCTAACGTCAGGGGTGACGTCGGCTGATGTATCTTCAAGGGCAGGAATGTGTTGATGAACCTTCATACACAGACCCACGCGACGGTGAGCTGGGCGGTCGCGCTCACGCTCGTCGCCCTGTTCGCCGCCTGCGGCAGCGACAGCGGGGGCGGCCAGCCCGTCGTGAGCACCTCCAACGGGACCGCGCCGTTCGACGTGGGCGGCGGGACGGGCGGCGGCGATGACACCGGCGAAGCGACCCCGGACACCGCGGCGAGCAACGGGACGCCCGACACGGGCGAAGACACCACCCCAGACACACCGGACGACTGCGCCTGCGCCGAGGGCGAGGTGTGCGTGAGCAACGACACGGTCGAGGACACCTGCTTTGAGCGCGACTGCCCGATGGAGCAGTGCGACGCGGGCGAGGTGTGCTTTGAGGGTGCGTGCGTCTCGACGCCGTGCGCGGGGCTCGACTGCGGCGGCTACCCGAACGTCTGCCGCGGCGGCGTGTGCGAGATCGGCAGCTGCAACGACCCGGACGTCACCTGCCCCGACGGGCGCGAGTGCGTCGAGGACGGCTGCCTGCTCCCCTGCGACGACCAGGCCGCCTGCGGCCCGCTGGCCTGCATCGACGGCCACTGCCGCCCCTGCGAGCTGTCGTCGGACTGCGGCGGGGAGCTGATCTGCGTCGATGAGCAGTGCGTCGCGCCGTGCGACGACGACTCCTGTGAGGACGGCGAGGTGTGTGACGCGGACACGGGCCTGTGCGTGCCCCCGTGCGAGGGCGACGGGGACTGCGGCGCGGCGTCGATCTGCGACGCCGAGACCGGGCAGTGCGTCCCCGAGGAGTGCAGCGAGGACGGCACCCCGAGCGGCTGCGAAGACGGCGAGGTGTGCTCAGGCGGGCGGTGCGTCCCTCGCCAGGCGGGCTTCGTGGTGGGGCTGTGCTCGGGGTGTGAGCAGATGTCGTCGGCGCGCTACAAGGCCCAGGTGGTGCTGTCGCCGATGGAGATTACGGCGCCGGTCTCGGCGTCGGAGCGGTACCAGATGCAGTCGGGCACCCTCTCGGTGCTGCGCGGCGCGCCTGAGGAGTGACGAGGTGACGCGAACCCGTGTTGAACGCCTGGCTCACCGGACGCCGGTGGCCTGGAGCGCTTGGAGCGAGAGGCGTGGACCCCTGTCAACGCGCGTGGATGGGATCAGGTTGGGAGGCGAGGTGATGAACGTGACGGCCCGATGTGTGTTGTGTGTGGCGCTGCTGATGACCGCGGCGCTCTTGCTGCCCCTGGAGGCGGGCGCCCAGGGGGTGCCGCCGCTGCTGTCGCACCAGGGCCGGATCCTGAACGCCGACGACACCCCGCTGCGCGGCGCGGAGACGCTGACGTTCACCCTGTACGACGGCCCTCAGTCGACCGTGGTCCTCTGGCGCGAGGCGCAGGCGATCGAGTTCGACAACGGCTTCTACACCGCGACGCTCGGCCGCGTGGAGGCGATCCCGGAGAACCTGTTCACCGGCGCCGACTTCTACCTCGGCGTCCGCGTCGGGGACGACGAGGAGATGCGTCCTCGCCTGCGGGTGACCTCGGCGCCCTACGCGTTCCGCGCGGGCGTCGCCGAGAACGCGACCGGGGACATCACCCCCCGCACCATCACCGTCGGCGAGCAGACCGTCATCGACGAGGAGGGGCGCTGGACCGGCGACCCGACCGGGCTCCAGGGCCCGCAGGGCGAGCCCGGCCCCACGGGGCCGCAAGGCGACCCGGGCGCCGACGCCGACCCGGCGGACGTCTCCGAGGCGCTCGCCATGGACGGGTCGTTCCGCGACGCCCTCATCGCGCTGCTCATCGCCAACCACGCCGACGCCCTGCGCGGCGAGCAAGGCCCTCAAGGTGACCAGGGAGACCCCGGCGACCCCGGTGAGCAGGGGATCCCCGGCGAGGACGCCGACCCGGCGGAGGTGGCGATGGCGCTCGCGCTCGACGACACCTTCCGCGACGCCCTCGCGCTGCTGCTCGCCACCAGCTACGCCGACGCGCTCCAGGGCGAGCCCGGGCCGCAAGGCGAGCCCGGACCTCAGGGCGAGGCGGGCGACCCCGGCGAGCCGGGGCCGCCGGGCCTCCCCGGTGAGGACGCCGACCCGGCGGAGGTGGCGATGGCGCTCGCGCTCGACGGCACCTTCCGCGACGCCCTCGCGCTGCTGCTCGTCACGGAGTACGGCGATGAGCTGCAAGGGCCGCCGGGCGAGCCGCAGACCAGCGTGGACGGCTTGAGCGGCGGCACGATCTCGGGCGACGTGACGATCGACGGCTCGCTGACCGTCACCGGGGCGGTGTCGCGCTATGAGCGGAACCCGCTCGTCGTCGCGGGCTCACTGAGCGACGGGTGCTCCACCGGGAACTACGGCTGGATCGACTTCCCGACGCACTTCAGCGACAACCCGATCTTCGTCACGAGCATCGACGAGAGCCTGAACAACAGCGGCGCCTCGTGGGCGCGGCTCCAGCGCCTGACCCCGAACCGGGCCGGGCTGCGCTGCGACAGCAACGCCGACGCGCTGCACTGGTTCGCCATCGAGCCCGGGGTGCACACCATCGACGGCAAGTCCGTGGTCGCCGGCCGCTCGGAGAACATCGGCAACAACAGCAGCGTCTTCTTCGACTTCGTATTCGACTCGCCGCCGGTCGTCCTCGTCTTCATCGACGAGACCGTCAACAACAACGGCGGCACCTACGTCCGCCTCATCAACGCCTCCAACAGCGGCTTCCAGGTCTACTCCAACGGCACCAGCGACGCGCTGCACTGGATCGCCATGGAGCCCGGCGACTACAGCTACGGCCCCTACCGCTGGCGCGCGGGCTCCATCAACCCCCCCGGCAACTGCTCGAACCCGTGCAGCTTCACCTTCGACCCGGCCTTCCCGGTCGCCCCCAACGTCATCACCACCCTCTACGACACGAACAACAACGGCGCCACCTACACCCGCCACTACAACGTCACCCCCGACCTCTACCAGTACTACATGAACAACGCCGCCACCGAGATCATCTACTACCTCGCGTTGTACGAGGTGCGTTGAGCGGCGCGACCTCTCCCCCCCTGCCCTCCCCCTCCCTTCGCGGATACCCGCGCCGCCGTCGCTCACCGTTCTTGTGCTCTCCGCTGTGGCGCGTTATAGTCGTCGACCTCTGAACCAGGTTCCAACAAGCAACGTGCAAGGGAGGAGCGGCTCATGGGTTCCCAGGATTACGCATTTGAGACGGCAGAGGGTGTCAAGAACTGGATCGGCGGCGCGTGGGTGGACGCCCACTCGGGCCGGACGCTGGAGGTGATCAACCCGCGCCACGGCAAGGTGATGACCACGGTGGCCGACAGCGGCGCCGAGGACGTGGCGGCGGCGGTGGCCGCGGCGCAGGAGGCGTTCCCGGCGTGGAAGGCGACCCCGATCAAGGAGCGGGCCGCGGTGCTGTACCGGGTCCGGGAGCTGATGCTGGCGCAGATGGATGAGCTGGCGAAGACGGTGTCGCACGAGAACGGCAAGACGCTGGCGGAGGCGGCGGCGGAGGTCGCCAAGGGGATCGAGTGCGTCGAGTTCGGCTGCTCGCTGCCGAACCTGAGCCAGGGCGGGGTGACCTACGTCAGCCGCGGCGTGACGTGCGAGATCCACCATGAGCCGATGGGGGTGTGCGCGGGCGTGGTGCCGTTCAACTTCCCGTTCATGGTGCCGCTGTGGATGCTGCCGCAGGCGCTCGTGTCGGGCAACACGTTCGTGCTCAAGCCGTCGGAGAAGACCCCGATCAGCGGGCGGCACCTGGCGAACCTGTTCCGCGAGGCGGGGCTGCCGGACGGCGTGCTGAACCTGGTCAACGGCGGCAAGGAGGCGGTCGAGGCGCTGACCGACCACCCCGACGTGCGGGCGCAGGCGTTCGTGGGCTCGACCCGGGTGGCGAAGCTGGTGTACGGGCGCGGCGCCCAGACCGGGCGGCGGATGCTGTGCCTCGGCGGCGCCAAGAACCACCTCATCGTCGTGCCGGACGCCGACGTCGAGATGACCGCGCACGACGTCGTGCGCTCCTTCACCGGGTGCGCCGGGCAGCGCTGCATGGCCGCCTCGGCGATGATCGCGGTCGGCGACGTGGACACGATCATCGAGCAGATCGTGGACAAGGCCAGCCAGCTGACGGTCGGCGAGGACATGGGGAGCATCATCGACGCCGGGAGCGTGGAGCGGATCACGCGCTACATCACCCAGGCCGAGGAGCAGGGCGCCAAGGTGCTGCTCGACGGCCGCGGCGCGAGCGTCGAGGGGGCCGACGGGTACTGGATGGCGCCGACCGTGCTGGAGGTGGACACCACGATGCCCGCCTACACCGACGAGATCTTCGGGCCGGTGCTGAGCATCGTGCGGGTGAAGACCCTCGACGAGGCGCTCCGCATCGAGAACGCCCACGAGTACGCCAACGGCGGGTCGATCTACACGACCTCCGGGGCGACCGCCCGCTACGCCTCGCAGCGGATCAACGCCGGGATGACCGGGGTCAACATCGGGGTCCCGGTCCCGCGCGAGCCCTACAGCTTCGGCGGCTGGGAGCACAGCAAGTTTGGCCACGGCGACATCACCGGCGAGGACGGCTACAACTTCTGGACGCGGCGGCGCAAGATCACGACCAAGTGGGCGCTTCAGCCCGATGAGACCTGGATGAGCTGAAAGCCCCCCGACCACACCGTGAAGAGATCAAGGACGCGCCCGCGTGAGGCCCGGCTCGGCCCGGCGCCCCGCGGGCCGATGTGAGGAGGAGACGTGGAATCTCAAGAAATGATCGATTTGTGCAAGAAGCACACCCTCTACACCTGGGCGGCGTCGGGGAACGTCGACCCGCTCCCGGTCGCGCGGGCGGAGGGGATCCACTTCTGGACCCCGGACGGGAAGCGCTACATCGACTTCAACAGCCAGCTGATGAGCGTCCAGATCGGGCACAACCACCCACGGATGGTGGAGGCGATCAAGAAGGCGGCCGAGGGGCTGATCTACGTCTTCCCGGCGACGGCGACCGAGGCCCGAGCCAAGCTCGGGGCGAAGCTCGCCGAGCTGTGCCCCGGGGACCTCAACACCTTCTTCTTCACGCTCAGCGGGGCGGAGTCGAACGAGAACGCGATCAAGGCCGCGAAGCTCTACACGGGCCGCTCGAAGATCCTGGCGCGCCACCGCAGCTACCACGGCGCCACCAACGCCTGCATGCAGCTGTCGGGCGACCCCCGGCGGTGGGCCAACGAGCCCGGCATGCCGGGCGTGGTCCACGTGATGCACCCCGACCCCTACAACTACAGCTTCGGCCAGACCGAGGCCGAGAAGACCGAGGCCAACCTGCGCTACCTCGACGAGGTGATCATGTACGAGGGGCCGCAGAACATCGCGGCGATGATCATCGAGTCGGTGACCGGCACCAACGGGATCCTCCCTCCCCCGGCGGGTTACCTCAAGGGGCTGCGCGAGCTGCTCGACAAGCACGGGATCCTGCTGATCTGCGACGAGGTGATGGCTGGCTTCGGGCGCACCGGCAAGATGTTCGGGTTTGAGCACGGCGACATCGTGCCGGACCTCGTGTCGATGGCCAAGGGGCTGACGAGCAGCTACGTGCCGCTCGGCTGCGTGGGGATGCGCGACAAGATCGCGGCCCACTTCCAGGACAACGTCTTCTGGGGCGGGCTCACCTACAACTCGCACGCGTTCTGCCTGAGCGTCGCGCTGGCGGCGGTCGAGGTGCTCCAGGAGGAGAACCTCGTCGAGAACGCCGCCCGGCTCCAGCCGGTCATGCGCGAGGAGATGGACCGCCTCCAGGCGAAGCACCCCAGCGTCAAGGAGGGCCGCTGCATCGGCCTGTTCGGGATGGTGGACCTTCAGAAGAACGCCGCCGGGGAGCCGATGGCGCCCTACAACGGGTCGAGCGAGGCGATGAAGGCGCTCAACAGCTTCTTCCGTGAGGAGGGGCTGTTCACCTTCGTGCGCTGGGGGAGCTTCATGTGCAACCCACCACTCTGCATCACCGAGGAACAGCTGCGGGAGTCGTTCGCGATCATCGATCGTGGCCTCGACGTGGTCGATCGCTACTACGAGGGCTGAATCGATGGAGCACCACCTCCTGACCGAGGAAGAGAGCCACCCCGCGACCGAGATCATCTACGGGATCGACGACATCCCCCCCCACTGGGAGTCGGTGACGCTGGGGTTCCAGCACTACCTGACGATGTTCGGCTCGACGGTCGCCATCCCGCTGATCCTCAGCGGCCCGCTGGGGCTCGACGCCCAGAACCTCGGGCTGCTGATCGGGACGATGTTCTTCGTGAGCGGGATCGCGACCCTGCTCCAGACCACCCTCGGCAACAAGCTCCCCATCGTCCAGGGCGGCACCTTCTCCTTCCTCGCCCCGGCGATCGCGATCTGCGGCATGGCGTCGCTCGCCGAGGCTGGCTGGGAGGTCCGCATGCAGCACATCCAGGGCGCGGTCATCGCGGGCGCCCTGTTTGAGATCGCGATCGGCTACCTCGGGCTGGTCGGCAAGCTGCTGCGCTTCATCGGCCCCATCACGATCGCCCCCACCATCGCCCTGATCGGGCTCAGCCTGTTCAAGTTCGGCGCCCCGATCGCTGGCAAGGACTGGATCATCGGCGGCCTCACCCTGGGGCTGATCGTCCTGTTCAGCCAATACCTGCGCCGCGTCGGGCGGGTGTTCGAGATGTTCCCGATCATGCTGGCGATCCTGCTGGCGTGGGGGACCGCCGCCGCCTGCACCTACCTCGGCGTCTTCCCCGAGGGCCACCCCTCCCACGTCTCCACCGCGAACCTCGCCGCGGCCCCCTGGTTCAACGTGCCGACCCCGTTCCAGTGGGGCTGGCCGACCTTCAGCGCCGCCGCCATCGTCGGGATGCTCGCAGGCTACCTCGCCTCCATGGTCGAGTCGATCGGCGACTACTACGCCTGCGCCCGCCTCAGCGGGGCGCCGGTGCCCGATGAGAAGACCATCAACCGCGGCATCGGGATGGAGGGGATCGGCTGTTTGATCGCCGGGATCTTCGGGACCGGCAACGGGACGACGAGCTACAGCGAGAACATCGGCGCCATCGGGCTGACCCGGGTCGGGAGCCGCCGCGTGGTGCAGACCGGCGCGATCCTGATGATCGTCCTGGCGGTGGTCGGCAAGTTCGGGGCGCTGTTCACGACCATCCCGCAGCCAATCGTCGGGGGGATGTACTGCGCGATGTTCGGCATGATCGCCTCGGTCGGGCTGTCGAACCTGCAGTTCATCAACCTCAACTCGGCGCGCAACCTGTTCATCATCGGGTTCGCCTTCTTCATGGGGCTGTCGGTGCCGGAGTACTTCGCCGTCGAGGCGAACCGCTTCGCGTTCGAGCCGACCTGGCTGGCCAACATCCTGAACACCATCGGGCAGACCGGGATGGCGATCGGCGCCTTCATCGCAACGTTCCTCGACAACACCATCCCTGGGACGAGCAAGGAGCGCGGCCTGGACGCGTTCCACGCCCGCCCCGAGGAGTCACCTGAGTCCTGAGCGGGGCCGTCGCGGCGCCGGGCGAGCAGCCCTTGAGGCCGCGGGCTCCACACCCAAGAGTTCCAGCACACAACCATTCACCATCAACCAGGGAAGGCAAACCATGAGCGACTCTCCCGCATCGTCCAAGTTCGGCGAACTCAAGCCCATGATGGGCTTTGACGAAGCCGTGGCGGAGGCCGACCGCTGTCTGTTCTGCTACGACGCCCCGTGCACGCGGGTGTGCCCGACGCACATCGACATACCGGGGTTCATCAAGAAGATCACGACGGGCAACATGATCGGCTCGGCGCGGACCATCCTCGACGCGAACATCCTCGGGGCCTCCTGCGCCCGGGTCTGCCCGACGGAGGTGCTCTGCGAGGGGGCGTGCGTGATGCACGACCTCCACAAGGAGCCGATCGCCATCGGCAAGCTCCAGCGGTTCGCGACCGACCCGGTCGTGTTCGGCGGGCGGCAGCTCTTCGAGGCCGGTGAGTCGGTCGGGCGCAGCGTCGGCGTGGTCGGCTCCGGCCCCTCCGGGCTGAGCGTGGCCCATGAGCTGACCCGGCTCGGGTACGACGTGGTGGTCTACGAGGCCGGGGCGCAGCCCGGCGGGCTGAACACGACCGGGATCGCCGACTACAAGTGGGACATCGACACCAGCCTCAAGGAGGTCGCCTGGGTGCAGGCGATCGGCTTCGACATCCAGTGCAACGTGCGGGTCGGCGAGGACGTGTCGGTGGAGGAGCTGCTGGAGCGTCACGACGCGGTGTACCTCGCGGTCGGCCTCGGCGAGGTGCCCCCGGTGGGGCTGCCCGGCGAGGAGCTGGAGGGCTCGCGGGACGCGCTGGAGTTCATCGAGGCGCTCAAGCGCGAGCCGATGGCGGAGGTGTCCCTGGAGGGCCACCAGGTGGCGGTGATCGGCGGCGGCAACACGGCGATCGACGCCGCGTCGCAGTCGGCCGCGCTCGGCGCCGACAAGGTCCACATGGTCTACCGCCGCGGCCCCGAGCAGATCGGGGCCTACCTCCACGAGCGCGAGCTGGCGCTGAGCAAGGGGGTCGAGATCATCTACTGGGCGCAGCCGGTCGAGATCCTCGGCGAGGACGGCGCGGTGGTCGGGCTGCGGTGCTTGAAGACGCGGCTGACCGAGCCCGACGCGGACGGCAACAGCTGGCCCGAGACGATCGAGGGCAGCGACTTCGTGCTGGAGGTCGACCGGGTCTACCGGGCGACCGGGCAGGCGAAGCGCCGGGCGTTCTACGCGACCATCGACGGGCTCGAGATCGACCGCAAGGGTCGGGTCGTGGTCCAGGGTGAGCACGGGCAGACGAGCCACCCGCGGATCTGGGCTGGCGGCGACTGCGTCAACGGCGGCCAGGAGGTCGTCAACGCGGTCGCGCACGGGAAGCAGGCCGCCCACCACATCCACGCGACCCTGGGGGGGAACTGATCATGGCAGACTTGAGCATCAACATCGCGGGGATCAAGAGCCCCAACCCGTTCTGGCTGGCCTCCGCGCCGCCCACCAACACCGGCGACCAGGTCATGCGCGCCTTTGACGCGGGCTGGGGCGGCGCGGTCTGGAAGACCCTCGGGGAGCCGATCGTCAACACCTGGTCGCGCTACAGCGCCGTCGATCTCCAGGGTCGCAAGATCATGGGGCTCAACAACATCGAGCTGATCACCGACCGCCCGCTGGACGTCAACTTCCGCGAGATCGCCGAGGTCAAGCGCCGCTACCCCAACCACGCGGTCATCGTCAGCCTCATGGTCGAGTCCAACCGCGAGACCTGGCACGAGATGGTCAAGCGCACCGAGGACACCGGCGCCGACGGGATCGAGCTGAACTTCGGCTGCCCCCACGGCATGTCCGAGCGCGGCATGGGGTCGGCGGTCGGGCAGGTGCCCGACTACACCTGCCAGATCACCGAGTGGGTCAAGGAGGTGGCGACCATCCCCGTGCTGGTCAAGCTCACCCCCAACATCACCGACATCACCTTCGCCGCCCGCGCCGCGAAGCAGGGCGGCGCCGACGGCGTCAGCCTCATCAACACCATCAACAGCATCACCTCCGTCGACCTCGACTCCTTCGCCCCTCGCCCCACCGTCGCGGGCAAGTCGAGCCACGGCGGCTACTGCGGCCCGGCGGTCAAGCCGATCGCGCTCAACATGGTGTCGGCGATCGCCGCCGACCCGGCCACCGCCGACCTGCCCATCAGCGGCATCGGCGGGATCTCCACCTGGCGCGACGCCGCCGAGTTCATCCTCCTCGGCTCGACCAGCGTGCAGGTCTGCACCGCGGTCATGCACTACGGCTTCCGCATCATCGAGGACATGGTCGACGGCCTGAGCAACTACCTCGACGAGAAGGGCATGGCCAGCGTCAACGAGCTGCGCGGCCGCTCCGTCGCCCGCATCGACAACTGGAAGAACCTCGACCTCAACTACGTCGTCCGCGCCCACATCGACCAGGAGGCCTGCATCGGCTGCGGGCTCTGCTACACCGCCTGCAACGACGGCGCCCACCAGGCGATCGCCGCCGAGCCCTCCGACAACGGGCGCACCCTCGTCAGCGTCATCGAGGACGCCTGCGTCGGCTGCAACCTCTGCAGCCTCGTCTGCCCCGTCAACAACTGCATCTCCATGAAGCAGATCCCCGTCGAGGCCGACCCCTGCTCCTGGGAGCAATACCAGTCCGGCACCGGCACGCTCGCCCCCCGACCTCAGGACAACCACTGAGCCACGAAGGGTTGAGGCGGCTCCACCCCGGAACCGCCCCACCCTTTCCCCACGTCGCCTCCCCTCCCCCACACAACACCCCACGCATCATCCTCGCCGATAACCGTTCCACGGCGGTTTTTATCTGGCCAGGTATGTCGGATATGCGGATATCGCGGAGACGTGTAGATGGGCGTTGACGTCCACAGCGGCGCTCCGTAGGTTGGTAGGGGGTGTGGATGGAGGTTATCTGACACCGATGCCGGACATGACGATGTTCGTCGGCACATCCTTGTTGCTCAACTGAATTTATTGAAATCTTCGTCACATACCTTTATCCCACTCATTCAACCTTACCAATCCACACTCCCCAGGAGGAAGGAGCACCCAAAGCAATGAAAAACACCTTATGCCTTTTAACACTTAGCTTCATTGTTGGCCTTGCAAACCCGACATCAGCCTGCAGTGTGGGACCCTTCCTGAGCGTTGTCTGGCCACCGAACGCAAGCATAGACATCCCCACCCACACTCAAGTATGGATTCACGGCAGTATTCCTCATGACATCAATATCACGGATCCCAACGGGTACGTTGTTGAAATCGAGTCATATAGGTATCACCATGACGCACTCGCAACAGGAGGTGGCACAACGGTATACCAACTGGCTTCAACCCTTGAAAACTCCACAACATATACCATATCAACCATTCCAGACAACAATCACAACGAAGCTTTTGATACTACATTCACAACACATAACCAAAACAATACCAACGAAGCCTCAATTGAACTAAATGATGTACGTTATTATCGTCGAGAATTCATCGAAGGAACCTACTACGACAGTTGTTATCCAATCATTGGAACGGGCGAAGTACATTCAGGGGTCGTACTCAAAGCGATAGAGGTTGACACACCCATCCTATACACCTATATTGTTGACATTCCAACAAGAACGAACCATCAATTCACAGCATCAAACATTCAGTACCCCGAGGACGCTGGTGAACATCAGTTCCTGGGAGTCATCAGTTCATGGACAGAAACAACACCATGCATTGAAATCACTGCACAAGACCCATTGGGGAGTCAAGCCACTCAAACCAGGTGCATGCTCGATGGATGTGCGTCAACACCAGCATTCCCGCCCATATGGCTTCCCTTCGAACAATATCAACCCGATGGGTGCATCGAACAGGCAACCACGGAGTACTACACAGACATTCTGGTTGACAACGTTCCCAACAAATCCCCATCCGCTATGGGGACACAAATGGACACAAGTGAATTCAAAACCAAACCAGAATCGGATTGCTCTATCCCAACTCTCGGCACGAAAAACAAACAACCAACACCTATCTTCTTAATAGCAATAATCCTGTCATGCACAGTCACCAGACGCTTTGTTTTTACGAAACGGGGTTGATGTTGAAATGAACCAGGATCGCGTGCGGGCTTGCTTGTTGGGAGGAGCCATGGGCGATGCCCTGGGTTCTCCACACGAGGGAGCTGCTCCACCCATCAACCCCGGAGCCCTTGGCCACCTCACAGACGACACGCAACTGACCCTTGCCACATGCGAGGCCATCACCCAATCCCAGGGTCATGTCCTACCCCAATCCATCGCCGACTCCTTCTTGCGCTGGTTCGCCTCCCGCCGCCTCACTGGATTGGGAGCCTCGACCCTTACGGCCCTCAAAGGTCTTGAAGCGGGAGGACATTGGGCGCTGGTTGGCCGCCGAGGTGAACGAGCTGCTGGGAACGGAGCCGCCATGAGGATCGCTCCGCTGGCCTTCCTCCTCGACCCACACCAGTCCACCCATCGAAGAGTCATCCGTGATGTGTGTCGAATCACCCACCACAACGATGAAGCCTACGCCGGAGCGCTCGCCATCGTGGTTGGACTTCGCCTGGCCTTGAACGACGACCTGGGCCACCCCAACTTCCTCCGAATGGTCGCTCTTGAGTTGCCAGACTCCAACACAAGAGACGCACTCATCGCCCTCGCGGACAATCCGCCTCACACCCTCGAAGAGATGAGCAGGAAAACGGGGGTTGGCGGTTACGTCGCTCAATCGGTGCCGCTCGCCCTCGGAGCGGCAAACTACGTGCTGGAAGAATTTGAGAGCCGCTTGAAGGAGGTGGTCAGCCTCGGAGGCGATTGCGACACCATCGCCTCGATGACTGCACAGCTCGCTGCGGCTCAGGGAGGTCTTCAGCTGCTACCTCGCGCATGGCTCACTCAGCTTCCACGAAGCATCGAGCCCGCCATCAACGCGTTTTGCGCTTGCGTTTGCTCCTGAACCGTACCTGGGTTCACGGATCCTGGGCGACCTCCACTTCCACCCGAGCGCGTGTGCCCACACACCCAGCTCAAGAGGCGACCGCTCCATAGATGACGTCCGAACGAAAGGCGTACTTGACGCCCTCGGTGATGGGCCTGCTCTCGTGGACCATCCAGTGCGAGAACACCACCGCGAGCCCGGGTCGCGGTTGTATGTCGCGCCCCTGCCCTGGCAGGTGAAGTTGGCCTCCCTCAAAGTCGTCGTTGAGGTAGACCACGATGGAGAGGAAGCTGCGCCGGGTTGGGTTGATGATGAGGCTGTTGTCCTTGTGAGGCCGGAAGAAGTCGCCCTGGCCGTACTTGTAGAACCTGAGCCAATCGTTCGCCCCCACCGGCTCCAGCCCGACCAACGAGGCCGGGACCACCTCCTTGACCTTCCCAAACAGCTCCTCAGCGAGCGCCGCGTCGGTGACGATGACGCGCTTGTTGTGACGAATCTGCTTTTTAGGGGTGCCATGCCCCACCCGCAGGAACCCCTTGGCTTCGGCCATCTCAATGAGCTGGCGGCACCGCCCTTCTGAGAACACGTCCTTCACCTCCCAGCACAGCGCTGGATCGCGCAGCTGGGCGTACTTGTTGCTCTGTCCGCTAAATCCCATCGAATCCTCCTCCTCACAACCCACCATCCCAGAGTTTGAGTGCCTGTCTCACCCCCGTCAAGGGCCAGTTCGCGGCAAGATGGGCTGGTTGGAGGGTGGAGTCATCCGAGCCATCGACCCCTGCGCACGCTGTCGTCGTGGTGCCGCTCGCGCGAGGCGCCTCGATGGCATCCTGCTCAACCGCCCCAGTGAATCCAAACCAGTTGACAGCCGCCAGCAGGAGAACCCTCCTGTTGAGGAGCATCCGATGAGATGGCCCATGGCTTCTCTTGTTCTGGACAACCTGCCCTCCTCACACGCCTCCCCACAACGTGTCCTTGACAACGATGGGCGGAAGGTCTGTATGGTATGCGGGTATCAGTGTCTTCATACACGTGATTTGTGTCAAACAACACCAGCCCCCTTCACCCCGTGAAACGCAAGCTCCTACGCTGCGTGAGGATTTCACCTATGAAGCTCGCTTTTTCGCTCCTCGTGGTCTTGATGACCGCCCTCTCGCTCCCTTGCTCCAGTTTCGCGCAAGACGACGCTCCCCAGGAACACGTCGAGGAGAAGGGTAAGAAGACGGTGGACACCAAAACCAACAGCAAGTCCAAGAAACCCAAAAAGAACAAAGAGATCAACAAAGACACCGAAGTCCCCATCAACGCGGCCCTTCCTGAGGAGGAAGGGTGACGCCTCACAGGAGGAGGCCTCGTGGGTAGAGGCTCGACCGAGCGGTAGGTTGAAGATCATCCACGACACGTCACCGCTCACGACGCCCACCCGCCGTATTCGCCTACACGAAGGGCCTGCCTGAGAGGCCCATCAGCCAGCCCCCACACCACACGACCAACCGCGCTGCCCACCTCCAACGCGCGGCCCCTTGACACCCCCTCCCCCCATGCGCAACTTCGCCGGGCGGCGAGACACTTCGTGTCACACAAACACGAACACCCACCGGAGACCACGCGCCATGACCACCGCCCAACGCATCGACCGCCACGTCTACACCATCCCCGACCTGCTCACCCCCGCCGAGTGCGACGCCTGGATCGCCCGCACCGAGGCCAGCGGCTACCGCGAGGCGCCGGTCTCGACGACGGGCGGCCCACGGATGATGAAGGAGGTCCGCGACAACGCCCGCCTCATGCTCGACAGCGTCCCGGAGGCGGCGAAGCTCTGGGACCGGCTCGCGGCGCGCTACCCCGAGGCGCTGCACCTGTCGGGGGCGCCGATCGGGCTCAACGAGCGGCTGCGCTTCTACCGCTACGAGCCCGGCCAGCGCTTCAAGCTGCACCGGGACGGCTACTACCGCCGCCCGACCGGCGAGCGGAGCCACGTGACGTTCCTGGTCTACCTGAACGAGGGGTTCGCAGGGGGCGAGACGCGGGTCTTCGACTCGGGCGAGCACGCCGTGGCGCCGCGGCGCGGGATGGCGCTGCTGTTCGCCCACCAGCTCATGCACGAGGGGGTCGCCGTGCGCGATGGGACGAAGTACGTGCTGCGCTCGGACGTCATGTACGCCCGCTGAACCCCTACCAGTCCTCCTTGAACGGCCGCAGGTCCATCTCGAACGTCCACGCCGCCCGCGGCTGCTGGTGCACCATCCAGTACATGTCCGCGATCAGCTCCGGCTTGAGCGCCCCGTCCTCACCCAGCGCGTCCAGGGCGTCAGCCATCATGTCGCGGCTGCGCGGGACGTCGATGAGCCCGTCGATGATGACGTGGGCCACGTGGATCCCCTTCGGGCCAAGCTCCCGCGCCATCGACTGGGCGGTCACCCGCTGGGCGTGCTTGCCCGCCGCGAACGCCGCGAAGTTCGCGTTCCCCCGCAGCGACGCGCTCGCCCCCGTAAACAGGATCGTCCCCTCGCCGCGCGGCACCATCCGCCGCGCCGCCTCACGGCCGACGAGGAACGCCCCCAGCGCGCTCTGCTCCCACATGCCGCGGTAGGTCGCCACGGTGGTCTCGGTGATCGACGCCCGAGCGAACCCCCCGGCGTTGTACACCGCCACCGCCACCGGCCCGACCTCCACCTCGATCGTGTCAAAGGCCGCGACCACCGACCCCTCCTCCGACGCGTCCACGCTGAACGCCCTCGCCCGACCGCCCTCCCCTTCGATCTCGGCGACCAGGTCGGCCAGCTTGTCGGCGCTCCGCCGCGCCACACACGCCACGTACCCCTCCCGCGCGAACCGCTTGGCGATCTCGCCGCCCGTCCCGCTCCCCGCTCCAACCACCAGAATCGCTTTGTCTTCTGCCATCGTCCTCTCCTCCGTGTGTTGTCTTCGCCGCCTGCGCGACGCTTCATGGACTGCCTTGACTATGCGCGCGGTCGTCTCGGAGGCGCGCCGATCGAGGTGGGGCGTGTGGAGGGGCGGAGGCGCGTGATCGTTTGGCGAGTGACCGTGGCTGTGGGGATGGGCGGAGGCCGTACAGAGGTCACTCACGCTCCACCTGAAGCGGCGCGCTTGACAGGGTGTCTACTGATGAGTAGATTCCAGCCTACCAAGCGGTAGGTAAGTGCCTACTGGCTGATAGGTCACGCCCACCAGGAGAGCGAGGGCCCGCGCCGTGGCGACATCGGGAGACAACGTGGACGAGGGAGGGACGCGGGAGCAGATCCTGGCGGAGGCGACCCGTCTGTTCGCGGTGCATGGGTATGGGGGGACGTCGCTGCAGACCATCGCGGACGCGGTGGGGATCCGCAAGCCGTCGCTGCTGTACCACTTCAAGTCGAAGGCGGAGCTGCGCGAGGCGGTGCTGGACACGCTGATGGAGCGCTGGCAGGAGGTCGTGCCGCAGGTGATGCGGTCGGCGACCAGCGGCGAGCGGCGGTTCGAGGCGGCGCTGGAGGAGGTGCTGGGGTTCTTCCGGGCGGACCCGGCGCGGGCGCAGCTGCTGATGCGGGAGCTGCTGGACCGCCCGAAGGAGTTCGAGGCGCGGATCAAGCGGCACCTGGGGCACTGGATCGCGCTGGTGATGAGCTACATCCGTCGCGGGCAGGAGGAGGGGTTGATCCACGCCGGGGTCGATCCGCACGCGTACGTGCTGCACGTGGTGGCGATGATGGTGACGGCGATCGCGGCGTCGCCGCTGACGAACAACCTGCTGAGACGTCACGCGGACGAGCAGGACACAGACAGGACCGGCCAGGAGGATCCGCTGGACCGCTCGCTTCGGGAGCTGGTTCGGATGGCGCGTCATGGCCTCTTTATTCACCCCGAGCGCTGAGGAGCGTCCCATGGGCAACTACTACAAGGACAACGACGATCTGCGCTACTACATCGAGCGCGGGCTGGACTGGGAGCCGCTGGTGCGGCTGACCGAGTTTGATTACCGCGACCCGGACGGCTTCAAGGGGGCGGCGGAGGCGACGGAGTTCTACCGGGACGTCCTGGAGATGATCGGGCAGTTCGCGGCCGACGAGATCGGCCCCCACGCCGAGGAGATCGACCGCCAGGGGATGCCGCTGAAGGACGGCGAGGTGGAGACGCCGCCCCGGCAGGAGAAGATCTTCAAGCAGATCAATGAGCTGGGGCTGCATGGGATGTGCCTGCCGCGCCCGCTGGGTGGGCTGAACTGCCCGCTGGCGCTGTACATGGCGTCGATGGAGCTGTTCGCGCGAGGGGACGTGTCGGTGTGCGCGCACCACGGGTTCCACGGCGGGATGGCGATGGCGATGCTGTTCTTCTCGATCATGGAGGGGACGACGACGGTCGACATCGACAACTTCGGGGCGTTCGAGACGCGCTTTCAGGAGGCGATCACGGAGATCGCGACCGGCGAGGCGTGGGGGTGCATGGATATTACGGAGCCGGGCGCGGGCAGCGACATGGCGGCGATGCGCACGGTGGGCGAGCAGGACGAGGAGGGGAACTGGACGGTGACGGGTCAGAAGATCTTCATCACGTCCGGGCACGGCAAGTACCACTTCGTGATCGCGCGCACCGAGCCCGCCGAGGATGGGGCGTTCGCGGGGTTGGAGACGCTGTCGTTCTTCCTGGTGAAGATGTTCGACGACACGCCGGAGGGGCGGGTGCGCTACGCCACGATCGACCGCCTGGAGGAGAAGCTGGGGCATCACGGGTCGGCGACGGCGACGCTGAACTTCGACAAGACCCCGGCGGAGCTGGTTGGGAAGCGCGGCGAGGGGTTTCGGCAGATGCTGCTGCTGATGAACAACGCGCGGATCGGGGTGGGGTTCGAGTGCCTGGGGCTGTGTGAGTCGGCGCTGCGCATGGCGCGGGCGTACGCGGCGGAGCGGCCGAGCATGGGCAAGACGATCGATCGTCATGAGATGATCGCCGACTACCTCGATGAGATGGAGACGGACATCAAGGGCATCCGGGCGATGGCGATGCACGGGGTGTACCATGAGGAGATCGCCCAGAAGCTGCGGATCAAGAAGCAGCTGCTGGTCGATGAGGGGTCGCTGGAGGCGAAGCGGCTGGAGGCCGAGATCACCGAGCACAAGCGCAAGGCGCGGGCGGTGACGCCGCTGCTGAAGTACCTGGCGGCGGAGAAGGCGGTGGAGATCGCGCGGCGCTGCATCCAGATCCACGGCGGCAACGGCTACACGAAGGACTACGGCGCCGAGAAGCTGCTGCGCGACGCGCTGGTGATGCCGATCTACGAGGGCACGAGCCAGATCCAGGCGCTGATGGCGATGAAAGACGCGCTGCTGAACGCCATGCGGGCGCCCCAGGAGTTCGTCGGGCGCGTGGCGCAGGCGCGCTGGCGGAGCGTGTCGGCGCGCGACCCCGAGGAGCGGCGGCTGGCCCGCTTGCAGTCGATGTCGCTCCAGGCGCAGCAGCACCTGATCTCGAAGACCGCGCTCGACAAGCTGCGGGCGGTGCGGCAGGAGCCGCTCGACCGCTGGCCGCAGAAGCTGATGCGCGACTGGGATCCGAAGCACGACTTCGCCTTCGCGATGCTGCACGCCGAGAAGCTGACGCAGCTGATGGCCGACGTGGCGGCGTGCGAGCTGCTCTATGAGCAGTCGAAGCGGCACCCGGAGCGCCGCGCCATCTTCGAGCGCTACCTGGAGCGCGCCGAGCCGCGCTGCCGCTACCTGCTCGATCAGATCCAGACCACCGGGGCGCGCCTGCTCAACCAGCTCGCCGAGCAGAACGAGTCCGCAGCACAGACGGCCTGAGAGCAACTGGTGTAGAGAGGTCGCCGCACCTCTCTCACCAGTTCATAGAGAAGGAGAACCCGATGTCACACCTGAAGCACCTGCGCCACCAGGGGGCGGTGGTCACCGCCCTCGGCAAGACCGCCCTGCGGGTCATCCGTCAGAAGCAGCGCGGCGTCTCCAGGGACGCCGCGCCGCCGCAGACCCCCGGCCCGTGGCTGGAAGAGACGATCGCGCCGCGCGACCCGCAGCTCGTGCGGGACTACGTCCGCCACCTCGGCGGCAACCCGCGGGCCTACCGCGGGATCCTGCCGCCGCACCTGTACCCGCAGTGGGGCTTCCCGCTGTTCAGCCGCACCCTGGACGGGGTCAGCTACCCGCTCGACCGGGTGCTCAACGGCGGGTGCAGCTTCGAGGTCAACGCCCCGCTGCCCAGCGACAAGCCGCTGCGCCTCAAGGCCCGCCTCGACGACGTGGACGACGACGGGCGCCGCGCCATCCTCTTTCAGCGGCTGGTGACCGGCACCGACGAGCACCCCGAGGCGCTGGTGGCGACGGCGCAGGCGATCGTCCCGCTCAAGAAGGACAAGAGCCGCAAGAAGAAGAAGAAGGAGCCCGCCCGGGTCCCCGAGGGGGCGCGGGAGGTGGCCTTCTGGTCGCTCAAGCCGCGCGACGGGCAGGCGTTCGCGGCGCTGACCGGCGACGTCAACCCGATCCAC
>PBBL01000027.1 GCA_002716585.1 Myxococcales bacterium
ACTGAGAAGCCCACCTGCCAACTGTCGAGCGAGCGAAAGCCTACTTCACCCCTCTTTGGGCTACCCCTCTGCCCAAAGCCTCCTTCTGGCCCCTGATTGTCGGCCTTGATGGTCATCTCAAGTCCGTTCACTGTTTCTCAAAGCCGCCCTGACGAGGCCAGGTTTCAGGAGAAGATGGGCTGGGTGCGGGTGGGGTGCAGGTGGGGCGCAGGTGGGGCGCAGGTTCAACCCGTGGAGCGGCGTGAGCTTCTGACAACGGCACCTCGCGCCTGCCTGACAAGCAGCCTGGGCGTTTGGCGTCCCTCGCGAAACAAGCGATCACTGACACACATCTCCAACCCCATCGCCGTTGGCGTCCTCCTGGTTGGGGTTGGCGATCAGAACGCAGTTATCGCACAGGTCGCCGATACCGTCAGCGTCCTGGTCGCTTTGATCGGGGCGTCCAAAGGACCAGTCGATGACCGTGACGGTGCTGCTGCCATTGTATGAGTCAAAGCCATTGGATTCGTTAAGGAAACCAAAGAACAACGTGGGTTCATCAACCTGGCTTTGTTGACGCTCATACTCCCAGACGAGACTGTGGTCCAGTTCGAGGGCGATGATCGGCTCCGCAGGTTTGAGCGCCTCGTCGGAGAGGTACACTTCAAAGAGCGTGGTGTCTGGATCGTAGTCTATCCAGACGCTGGCTTCGTCTGGAAACGATGTATCGAGGTTGTCCCAGGACTGCAGCACAGTGCAACACTGCTCTCCAGGTATCAATGGGCTGTAATGGTTCACCAACACGTTGGAGAAGGAGTAGGCGTTGTAAACCCGGCTGAAGAGTTGGAGCGATGTCCCAGGGTCGAAAAAGATGTCGTCCAGATGGTCGATCCCCCGGCTCTGCAGCATGAGCGTCAGCTTCGACGCGTTGCCTTCGAGGCGAACCCGAGCATAGACAGACCAGGGCTCCAGGCCATCGAGCTGCACAGGCGCGAAGGCGCTGCCTGGCCCCGTGTCGTCCGAGATCTGGAGGTGCCCCTCCTCGGTGACGGTGGCGACCCCGTTGAGGTGCAGCCCCTTCCAGTCGTCTTCCTGTGGGGTCGAGAGGACGCCGCCGACAAACGGGCACACGTCGTTGACGTCAAGCACCTGATCGTTGTCACTATCCGAGTCACAGACATCACCGATCCCGTCAAAATCGAGGTCACCGTTGGATCCTGGCTCAAACGGGCACAGATCGACCAGGTCCAGGTGCCCGTCGTTGTCGTCGTCGGGGTCGCAAACATCGCCCAGGTCATCGCCGTCGCTGTTGGCCTGATTGGCGTTGGAGAAGAAGGGGCAGTTGTCCTCGATGTCGAGGAGCCCATCACCATCGCTGTCCTGGCACACATCCCCAACCCCGTTGGCGTCAGCGTCGAGTTGCGCCGCGTTGGCGGTGTTGAAGCAGTTGTCGCAGGCGTCCCCGATCCCATCGCTGTCGCGATCGCTTTGGCTGGGCTCGACAACCGACAGCTCCAGCGAGCGGACGCTGGTTGTGCTCGGGGTTCCGCTGGAACGTCGTTTGGCGACGCCTGTCAACGCGAACCCAACCTCATCGCCCAGCGTCTCGTGGAGATCGATGGTGTGGGTGAGCCGTTCCGGCGCTCCGTCCTCGGGGGTGATGGTGACGGTCAGCGCGTCCGTCAGCCCCTCGTACTCCACCACCACATCAAACGACGGGACGCGCATCGGATTGAAGGAGAGCGGCAGGCTGGCGATCGGCAGCGGGTCTCCGTTGAGCAGGACGTCCACGGTCGCAGCGCCATCGAGGCTGCGCGGAAGCCGTACGACGACCCCGACTCCAGGAGTCGCGCCCAGCAGCATGTTCTCCTCCTGCTCACCAAACACGCTCGCGAACACGCTGGTGTCCACGATCGTGGCGCTGTGCAGCGCCACTCCAAGCCCATCCGGGCCAAAATAGACTTCGCCGTAGGGTTCGCCCTGTCCAGACGCGTAGTTGATGCCGGGCACCATGGTCACGGTCAGGCCCGCGCGCACCCGCGTGTCAGGCAAGAACAAGAACGTGTCGTCCATCGCGGCGTACCCATGGTAATTGCCACTTATGCTCAGCACGTTCTCGCGTGATTGGAACCCTTGAACGTACCAGCCATCGATTGGAGGGGAAAACCCATCATGGCGCCATCGACGTCCAACCGCGACGGGGCAGACGTCGATGGTGTCGTCGATCCCGTCGCTGTCGTCGTCGTCATCGCATACGTCGTTGATGCCGTCTTGATCGGTGTCCACGAAGGTCGCCTCAAAGGTGCTCTGGCACACATCGCAAGCGTCCCCGAATGGGTCTCCGTCTTCGTTGAGCTGATCGGGGTTGGGCGTCTCAGGGCAGTTGTCTACGTCGTCCAGTACACCGTCGTCGTCGCTGTCCTGGCAGGCGTCTCCCACTCCATCTCCATTGAAGTCCGCCTGGGTCGGGTTGCTCACCGCACAGTTGTCACACACATCCCCGATACCATCATCATCGCCGTCGGCCTGATCGATGTTGGACAAGATGGGGCAGTTGTCGCATACATCGCCAACACCATCGCTGTCCGAGTCGATGTTTTCTGAATCAGCGGCGTTTGGGCAAGGATCACACGCGTCGCCCCATCCATCGCCGTCAACGTCCAGCTGCGCGGCGTCGTGCTCATCGGGACATACATCGCAGGCGTCACCAACGCCATCGAGATCGCTGTCTGCCTGACCTGCGTCGGAGTACCTGAGCGCGAAGTCGAGCAATATCATGGGCGAAGCATCTTCGCTCACGCCTCCGATGCTCACATACACCCTTGAGAACACCCGGCTGGGATGCAGCAAGGTCTGCATGGAGGCGACCGGCTCCGCTGGGCGTTGTGGAGAGTTGGACATGTACACATGCACGAACGGCGCTGTGTTGCCGTCCTCGCTCTCGAACGTGAGCCAGATGTGTACGGGGCGCCTCCAGTCCAGCTCCCTACCAAGGTCGAAGGTGCTGTAGTGGGGGTAGGCTCCGAGCGGACCTCGCGCGAGCAGTCCCTGGTGAGACTCCTCATCCGCTCGCAAGCCAAACATGATCTTGCTCACCCAGGCCGTGCCAAGCTCTTCAGATGACCCGTTGATTTGAGCCACCTCGTCCCGAGCTCCGTGAAACGCGATCGAGAACCCGCCGCTGGACTCAGTCCACAGCACAACAGCGTACACCTGAATCGCTGTTGTGGGTTGAACAGGGATGGACTCAGGCAGCGTCACGCTACCAACAAGGCTGTATGGACCGGGCTGGAGCCCAGGCGAAATGATGTAGGTGAGTCCTTGCTCCTGACGTGCGTTGAGCGCAAAGATCATGTCATCGCCGAGAGTCAGCTCCCCTCCTGGTGAATAAGGGCAGATGTCCACACCGTCAGCGATCAGATCGCCGTCGGCGTCCTCATCACACACGTCCCCCAGCCCGTCCCGATCCAGATCGCGCTGCTCCGCGTTGGACACCCACGGGCAGTTGTCCTCGCCGTTGCCCAACACGTCCCCATCGATGTCCCCGTCGCAGACATCGCCCTCGCCGTCGCCGTCCAGATCGTCCTGACGGGCGTCCAGGCCGTACTCGGGGCAGTTGTCACAGGCGTCCCCCACCCCATCGAAGTCCACGTCCGACTGGCTTTCGCCAGGCACCACCGGGCAGTTGTCGCACATGTCCCCGTGGCCATCCTCATCAAAATCGTCCTGACTGGGATCAACGATGAGCAGGCGCCAGTCCAACAGCTCGTGGGCGTTCGAGCCCGTGGTCGCAGAGAAGCCCACGTAGGCTTGATCGCCCAGGATCTCCAACAGATCCAGCGGGTGGCTCAAGGTGGGCGCGTCGGGCCGCTCCTCATCGCGCGAGACGTACACCCGAAGGCGACCCTCCTCAAAGCGGTACTCGACCCAGACGTTGAACGGCGTGCCGTTGGTCACCTCGAACGGGAGATCGCGTTCGGCGAGCGGCGTCGAGATCACACCGTTCTGAAACAGGCTGACCTTGTTCACCCCCAGATACGTCCCCAGCCCCAGGCCGATCGAGCGCGGCAGCGAGCGGTAGCCCAACCCTTGCCGCGCCGCCTGGTTCAGGGTCTCTTGCTGATCGAGGTAATCAGGCCCGGCGTTGGCGTTGTGGAGGATGAAGACCATGCCATACCCACCACGACCCGGGGTTCCGTGGATGCGCGCCTTGAACCGGCTGCTCAGGCTCGTCTCAGGCCCCAACGAGGCAGGCTCGGTCAAGAACATCGTGCAGGTCTGAAAATCTCTGGCGCGGGTCAGCCTGAACCCCTCCACGCCGTCGCCGCTCCCCCCACACTGGTGAAAGAGGGTCAGCCTGGAGAGGTCGCGGAAGCCGTCGGCGGCGAAGGCGGCCGAGCTGTTGGGGCAGACGTCGAACACGTCGTCGATCCCGTCTCCGTCGTCGTCCTCATCGCAGGCGTCGCCGTCGAGGTCGTCGTCGCTGTTGCGCTGAAGCAGGTTGCTCACCGCCGGGCAGTTGTCAAAGATGTCGATGACGCCGTCGTCGTCGCTGTCCTGGCAGGCGTCCCCCACCCCATCGAAGTTGTGGTCGAGCTGCGCCGGGTTGACCGCCTGCGGGCAGTTGTCCTCCCGATCGATGAAGCCATCCTGGTCGCTGTCCTGGCAGGCGTCCCCCACCCCGTCGCTGTCCACGTCCTCCTGCCCAGGGTCAGGCACCTCGGGGCAGAGGTCCTCCACGTCGATCACCCCGTCGCGATCGCCGTCTTGACAGGCGTCCCCCACCCCGTCGCCGTCCCCGTCGAGTTGTTCCAGGTTGGCCACCGCCGGGCAGTTGTCCGCGTAATCCAGCAGCTCGTCGCCGTCGCTGTCCGTACAGCGATCCCCGCGCCCGTCCTCGTCGAAATCAAACTGCTCGGGGTTGATCAGGTCGGGGCAGTTATCCAATGCATCCGAGACCCCATCGTTGTCCGCGTCTTCGCAGTGATCGCCGACGGTGTTGGCGTTCAAGTCCACCTGCGAGATGTTGGGATCGTCCGGGCAGTTATCGCAGGCCCCTCCGATGGTGTCCGCGTCGGTGTCTGCCTGATCGGGGTTGATGACCAGCGGGCAGTTGTCGAAGATGTCCAACACGCCATCACGGTCCGTGTCCTGGCAGGCGTCACCTTGACCATCTGCATTCTGATCACCCTGTTCCAGGTTGGCTCGATCTGGACAATTATCACAGACATCACCAACACCATCGAGATCCCCATCCTCCTGATCACGATTGGGCGCGTGAACGCAGTTGTCCTTGATGTCCACGATCCGGTCGCCGTCGCTGTCCTGACAGGCGTCGCCCTGGCCATCTCCATCCGAGTCCGCCTGATCGGGGTTGCTCAGGTAGGGGCAGTTGTCGAGCGCGTCCGCGACGCCGTCCCCATCCCAATCAGGCGGCCCCCCGGTCGTCCCTCCCCCGGTCGTCCCTCCCCCCGTCGTCCCGCCCCCGGTGGTTGCGCCCGTGGCGGAGCCCCCGGTCGTCCCACCCGTCCCGGTCGCGCCCGTCGTCCCTCCGGTCGTCTCGCCCCCGGTCGTCCCACCACCCGCGCCGGTTGTACCGATCGTGCCCCCTGATGAGGACGCCGTGCCGCCGGTCGCTCCCGAGGTGGAGCTGGTCGCGCCGCTGGAGCCCTCATCACCGCCTCCACAGGCCGCAAAGGCGACGCAAGCAGCCGACATCCAGACCAGGTTGAGAATACACTGCGACTTGACACGTTTCATGGCACCCCCAGAGCTGTTGAGCGTGCTCATGCAGTTTGCGTGCCCACCTCCAACGCCGCCCCCTCCAGCGCTGCGGCCTTCGGGGCCTCTCCTCCTCTCGCCGCGCAGCCCCTCGCGCGCCAACATTCAGCCGCTCCTGTTGGAGCGCCGTTGGGCGCGGCCCCTGTATGGGTTTTCAACACCCTTGTCCAAAATATCAACACCCCCTCCGCGCCATCGCATCAGACCCCAACGTGACGGGCTTGAAACAGCATCACCTCGCCTCTCGAGTCCGACGCGGTCGCTGAGATTCCAGGCAACGACGCCTCACGCCCACCCCTCACACGCCACCACCATCACCACCGTGCCCGGTGCAGGCACAAAAACAATCCAGCTCAACAAATCTGGTCTGACTCATGCATCACCATGGACGACAATCCTACGTCACGGTAGCCTCACCATGCACACGCTCAACCTCACCCTCCTCCTGGCGCTCGCCGCCGTCGCCCTGCTCTCGGGCTGCGAAGACGACCAACGCGCCGAAGACGCCTGCCCACCCGGCGAACAGCGCTGCCCCTGCCGCGCCGACGGCACCTGCGGCCCCAGCGCCGACGGCGAGGCGTTGATCTGCGAGGCGGGTCGCCTCTGCGTGGCGCCCGAGTGCGCCCCGGGCTCTGAGGGGTGCCCCTGCGATCCGGCCCACGCATGCGAGCCAGGGCTCGCCTGCCAGAGCGAGCGCTGCGAGGCGACCTCCTGCACCCTCGGCGCCGAGGGCTGCACCTGCCGCGCCGACAACGGCTGCGATGACGCGCTCGTCTGCGTCGATGGCCAATGCGCGACGCTCACGTGCGCGCCTGGCGCCGAGGGGTGCGTCTGCCAAAGCGACCTGACCTGCGACGCGGGGCTCGCCTGCGACGCCCGGACACAAACCTGTGAGGCCATCGCCTGCACCCCCGGAGAGCTGGGGTGCGCCTGCTTTGAAGGGGAGTGCACCGCCCTTGAAGCGTACTGCGACACCAACAACCGCTGCCAACAGCAGGGCTGCCCCGAAGGTGAGCAGGGCTGCCCCTGCGCCGAGGGTGGCACCTGTGGCCAGACCGAGGGGGATGAGCAGCTCATGTGCGAGGGGGGCACCTGTCGCCCCACGCGCTGCCCCCCCGGCGAGACCGGGTGCGTCTGCGAGGACGGATACCGATGCTCCCAACAGCCCGCCGTGTGCGACGGAGGCTACTGCCTGCTGCCCACCTGCAACCCCGGTGAGCAGGGTTGCGCCTGCCTGGCTGGGGGGTGCGAACCGGGGCTCGTGTGCGAAGGCGGCGCCGTCTGCGTCGATCAGACCGGCGCTCGCGGCGGCCCCTGCCGGATCAACGGCACCTGCGACCGAGGCAACATGTGCCAGGGCGACGTCTGCCTGCCCTGCTACCTGGGCACGAACGGCTGTGGGTGCCGCGACGACGGCTCCTGCAACTCAGGGCTGCGCTGCCAGGGCGACCTGTGCGCCCCCCCCGCGGTCGATCCGATGGACAGCGATCAACCCGTCACCCCCTACGGGTGCCACACCCCGTGCCAGCGGGGGCTCGTAGACGGAGCGTTCCGCCCCTGCCCCCCCGACGGGCTCATGCCGGGGTGCCTCGACGGGCGTGTCTGCTACGACGGCACCTGCGTCCCGCCCGGGCAGGTGCCCGAGCCGTGCCAGGAGGACCTCGACTGCCCCGAGTACCAGGCCTGCCTCGGGGGCCTGTGCCAGTCCAACTGCGCCACCAGCGACGACTGCTCCAGCGCCCTGCGCTGCTACAAGAAGGTCTGCCGTCAGCCCTGCTCCCCCTCGGCCCTCTGCCCGGAGGAGAGCTACTGCGATGAGCAGGACGGCGAGTTTGGGTTTTGTATGCCCGCCGCCCCGGAGAGCACCGAGGAGCAGCGCACGATCGAAGGGGTGATCGGGCTGGACGTGGCGACGCTGTCGTTCTCCAACGTCGAGCTGAGCGGCGCGTTCACCATCACCAACCTGAGCTCCACCCCGCAGACCCTCCAGGTGCGCAAGCTGCGACACCAGATCACGTTTGAGGACGCCAGCACCGAGTTCGCTGATCTGGACATCGACAACGACGGCGTGCTCGACGTGGCCGACAACTGCCCCCAGATCCCCAACCTCGACCAGATCAACACCGACGGCGACCTGCTCGGCGACGCCTGCGACACCAACGACGACAACGACGCCCACCCCGACAGCCGCGACAACTGCCCGCTGGTCCCCAACGACGACCAGCAGGACCAGGACCTCAACCGCGTGGGCGACCTGTGCGAGCGCGACCACGACGGCGACGGCCTGCCAAACGACCTCGACAACTGCCCGCGCGCCCACAACCCCAACCAGGAGGACTTCGACGACGACGGCGTCGGGGACGCCTGCGACCGCGCCGACTCCGTGCTCCCCTGTGAGCAGGACAGCCAGTGCTCCTCCAACTCGTGCGACGACGCGCTGGGCGTGTGCCGCTTCTGCAACCCGACCCTCGACTGCCCGCTGTACTGGCTCTCCCTCGGTGAACCCGGGGCGACCGCCCCCGTGCAGGACATGAACATCTCGCTGGCGCCGGGCG
This sequence comes from Myxococcales bacterium, assembly GCA_002716585.1. GTDB lineage: Bacteria > Myxococcota_A > Bradymonadia > Bradymonadales. The sequence goes on from PBBL01000027.1 coordinate 8,316, forward strand.
AGCGCGCGACAGTCGCCGTTGAGAGCGACGGCGGCGCGCCGGGGCCTCGCTGGAGCGGCGCGATCGAGATCTCCCACCCCGAGCTGGGGCGGCGGATCGTGGACCTGCTCTACGAGGAGCGGCCCGAAGGGGTCTGGACCGGCAACATCTACTACCTCCCCAACTTCGGGACCCGCCGCCTGGACGTCTGGGCCGACGACCAGCAGACCCGCAACGACCCCGACGTCCAGGAGCAGGTCGGCAACGCGCTCATCCAGCGCTGGGGCGCGTTTCGCCGAGGCCGGATCACCTGGCGCAACTTCACGGCGGTGCTGACGGCGACCCGCACTGAGTCGTGGCGCTGGTCCTCGGTAGCCGACGACTGCCCCACCGCCGCCTGCTACCTGTTCGATGGCGGACAGAGCGGCCTGCGCGAGTACTCCAACGACCTCGACACCGTCCCCATCCCCACCGGCGCCATCGAGCTGCCCATCGCCCTGAACCTCAGGATGCCCAACCCCAACCAGGCGCCTGAGCAGATGGTGGGGCGCATCGACAGCAGCGTCGCGTTGCAGTACGCGGGCGACCCCGAGGTGACACTCACCTTCGCGGGCGACCCCACCGGGTGCACCCTCGAACGCCCTGGCGCCTGCCTGGTCTACGTCGACCGCTTTGAGGCCACCATCGACGTCGGCGGCCGCTACGGCACCACCGCCGAGGACGCCGACTGCGCCCGCTACGAAGGCACCGGCGGCTTCGAGTACAGCGAGCTGCCCTGGCTCGTCCCCGGCTTCACCCGCGACACCCACCTCGACCCCCAGACCCAGCGCCGCGCCCGCTCCACCTGCCGCGACGGCCTCATCCCCTTCGCCGCCCAACCCCCCCGCGACCCCAACGCGGTCCTCGACATGAACCTCAGCCTCGCCTCCGCCAACCCGATCCCCGACGGACGCACCCGGCGGCGACGGCTTGAGCTGGTCGATGGGGCGCTGATCAACCAGACCACCCTGTTCATCCTCTTCAAGGAGACGTTCGACACCTTCCTGACCCCCTCCGGGCAGTCGCCCGACCCCGAAGACGCCCTGACCACCTACGGCTACATCCTCCTTGAGCGCACCCCCTCGCAGATCGACCCCACGGACCTCAACGGGGACAACATCCCCGATCAGTACCAGGGCAACCCCCCCTCGTCGAACACCACCCAACCCGAGGGCGTGCTCCAGGTCGCCTGCTCCGAGGCGCTGCTGCGGCCCATCCTCGGCTTCGACCGCGAGCTGGACGAGACGACCGCCACCGAGGTCGTCGAGCACCTGCTGGAGGGCACCTCGGCCACACCGCCTCGCGTCCTGGAGGAGGGCGACGACGAGCAGGTCCACTACCTGTGCGAAGACGGGGAGCTGAGCTGGTTTGATCAGGGCACCTCCGAAGAAGGCCGCGTCTGCCCCCCAGGAGCCCGCGTGACCTACTTCACGGTCGACAGGACGGTCATCAGCGACGCCATCATCCAGGGGATGAGCTGCCAGCGTGACCTGAGCTGCCGCGCGCTGTTCCTGACCTGGAGCGCCTCCTGGGGGACGCGCCCCGGGCTGATGCAGCAGGAGCCGATCTACCGATGCGCCGACCCCAACGCCGGGCTCTGCAACGACGATCGGGCCGACCTGCGCAACGGCAAGCGGTTCTACGTCGCCGCCTCCGATCAGCTCGTCATGACCCCCCTCTACGCGGCCACCGACGCCGCCTTTCGCTACAAGACCCGGTTCCGCAACCGCGAGGGGACCAACGTCGGCTTCGCCCCCGCCATCTGCGCGCCCGACTCCGACCAGCTCCCCTACTGCTACGAACCAGACCGGATCGAGGCGATCCGAGAGCGCGTCGACTGCCTCCTGCACATCTGGGATGCGCACTACGACGACATCAGCGACGCCCTGCTCGCACCACCCGACGCCTGCCTGTGCGACAACAGCGAAGACTGTGACAACATCGCCCCCTGTGAGGGAGGCGTGTGCGACACGGTGGCCTGCGCCCCACGACCGTCCACGCGTCAGCGCCTCGTCCAGGCGCTGATCCACAACTTCTCGTACACCGAGACGATCACCGGGTTGACGTCAACGCCCCGGATCGACGACGGCTTCGAGCGGCTCTACGCCGAACTGCTGATCATGATGGGCGATGAGTCGCTGACCCGCGCCTTCGCGTCGCGCTTCGACCTGGCGGGCCTGAGCGCGGCCTCGTTCGACGGCGAGTCGTTTGAAGGTGGCGACGGGCTCGCGCTGTCGGGGGTCGCCGGGCACGAGATGGTCAGCCTGTATCAGGCGGTGCAGTACTACCAGGAGGCCCTCGATCGCTTCTACGCCCTGTCGCCGCTGGTCGGCAAGGCGTTGGAGCCAGACACCGAGGGCAGCTTCCTCACCCAGAAGATGGTCGTCTGGTACATGGAGCGGCTGATCCGGGCCTCGACCCAGAAGGCCCGAAGCCACGCCGAGATCGCGCGCCGCTACCAGAGCTTCAACAAGCCCGACCTGGCGCGCCAGGTGCTGGAGCGCGCCTACACCGGCACCCACCTGGAGTCGATCATCTTCGCCCAGCTGATGCTCAGCATCAGCGACCAGCTCCCGGGGCAGGACAGGCCCCAGATCGTGCGCACCATCGAGGACGGCCAGCGCCGATACCACACCGCCCTGCTCGACATGTACGAGGTCTACGGCGCCATCACCGACGAGAGCAACTACTTTGGCTTCGCCGCCGACTACATCCCGTTTCCCGCGCTGGACACCCAGGACTTTCGCCAGTCGAACGCCTTTGAGGTGCTGCTGCTCCGAACCCGCACCAAGGTGCAGACCGCCCGCGAGCGCGAGACGCTCGCCCTGAGCAACGCCCGCGCCTTCGACACCGACGCCGCTCAGTTCCAGTCGGAGCTGGTCTCCATCCGCAACAACCATGAGGACCGGCTCGCCGAGATCTGCGGCACCTTCGAGTGGCCCGAGGACAACCCCACGCGCGCCTACCCCGCGATCGAGACCTACGCCCAGCTCCACAGCCAGGCCAGCGTCCTCGGCGACCCCTGTGGCCTCATGGGCAACGGCCTCATCTTCCAGGAGCTGATCGGCTTTGAGTCCACCGCGCTCGCCCTCCAGCAGGAGAAGCTCGCCGCGCAGAACCTCCGGGAGCAGATCGACATTGAGCAGCGGCTCATGACGGACCAGTGCGACGCCATCATCCGAGTCGCGGACTTTGTCTATGAGAGCGAGGGGGAGGTGATCTCGCTCCAGGAGGACATCCGCAACCTGGAGCGCACCATCGACACCGTCGATCGGGTGAACGCCACGGCCCAGCTGCTGGCCCAGCTCGCCGTCTGCGGAAGCGACACCACGGCTTGTATTCAGGCGGGGAGCGCCGCCGGGGTCGTGACGGCGGCCAGCGCCTTCTCCATCGCAAACATCAACAGGCTCCAGAGCGACATCAACGACAAACAAACGGACATCGAGCAGTTCAACCGTGAGTCTGTCCGAACCCAAAGCGGGTTGGAGTGTGAACTCGCTGAAATCCAGGGTTACGCGGAAATAGCCAGGCTCGCCCTGAAGATCAAGGAGCAGGAGCTGGTCATGCTCAAGGCCGAGTACGACGTCCGGCTCCAACTCGCCCGCGTCCAGCAGCTCCGCCACGAGGCCCAGCGCCTCCAGAACCGCCGCCGCGAGGCCGAGCAGCTCGCGATCAACGTCGAGGCGGCGCGCAACGACCCCAACATCCGAATCTACAAGAACGACGCCATCATCAACGCCGACGTCTCCTTTGAGGACGCCCTCCAGAGCATCTACAAGCTCACCCGCGTCTTTGAGTACTACACCAGCCAGTCCTACGCCGACCTCGACCAACTCTTTCTGATCCGCCTCGTCTCCTCGGGCGATTACAACCTGGAGAACTACCTCGTCGAGCTGGAGAACGCCTTCTACGACTTTGAGGAGAGCTATGGTCTACCCGACACCCGCGTCCTGATCGTGTCGCTGCGCGACGACATCTTCAACATCCCCCACATCGACGAAGACGGCAACGCCCTCTCCGACCACGACCGCTACGAGCGTATGCGCGCGCGGCTGCGTGACCCGGCCCTGCTCAACCCCCTGGGGCACCTCGTCTTCCCCTTCAAGACCGACCTCAAGGACGTCAGCCCCCTGACCCGCAACCACAAGATCCACTCCATCGAGGTCAAGCTCGAAGGCAGCGACCTCGGCGACACCATCGGCCGCGTCTACCTGCGCCAGAAGGGCACCGGCACCATCCACACCGTGACCGATGACAACTTCTTCTACCGCTTCCCCGAGCGCACCGCCGTCATCAACACCATCTTCAACAACGGCCGCGAGGTCTTCGGCAGCGACGTCTTTCGCAACTACCGGCTCCGCGATCGACCCCTGCTCAACACCCATTGGGAGCTGGTCATCAACCAGCGCGACGAGACCGCCAATCAGGACATCAACCTCCAGTCGCTCACAGACATCCGAATATACATCTTCTACAACGACTTCACGGACCTGTAAATCATGATGTCCCAACGGATCCCACAACACATCCACGGCCTCCTCGCCCTGGCGCTGTCGTTGCTGCCTCTCGCGGCCTGCGGCGGTGACGACGGCGGCGCGCGCTCCACCACGTCCGCCAGCGCCTGCGCGGCGGCGACCGACTGCGCCCTCCCCGACCAGGTCTGCGTCGAGGGCGTCTGTGCCCCCTGCCGCAGCGACGCGATGTGTCACGAGGACCACGGCCCGGACGCCCTGTGCATCAACGGCGCCTGTCAGCTCCCCGCCACCACGACCCCGAGCTGCCCGGACGGCGACCTCGGCTGCCCTTGCCTGGCCAACGGAGGCTGCGGCGCCGGGCTGCGCTGCGAAGACGCCGCCTGCGCGTGGTGCCCCCCCGGTGAACACCTCTGCCCCTGCGCCACCGACGCCCAGGCGGCGTGCCAGGGCGAGCTGCGCTGCCTGAACGACGTCTGCGCCCCCGACCCATGCCCGAGCGGGTCTGAGGGCTGCCCCTGCCACCCGGAGCGGCGCTGCGACGACGACGACGCGCTGCGCTGCGGCGACGACGGCGTGTGCCGCCCCTGCTCGCCGGACATCGAGGGCTGCCCCTGCGACGACACCACCACCTGCGGCGACGGCCTCACCTGCCAGGGCGACACCTGCCGCTCAGGGATCCGGTGCGCCGACCTGCCCTGCGCCTCCCAGCAGCGCTGCGAGGAGCGCGGCCCACGCTACACCGCCACCTGCCTGCCCGACTGCATGCCAGGCTGGACCTGGGAGCCCGACACCCGTCGCTGCCTCCCCCGCGACGACACCAACTGCGACCCCAACTCGCCGAACAACGTCCTCAACGCCTGCCTCCTGCTCGGGCGCGCCTGCGACGAGACCGGCGCACGGGCCGAGTGCGGCGACTGCCAGACCGGCTTCTTTGAACTGCCGGGCCAGGCCGCCTGCCAACCCCTGGGGGGGGGCGCCGCCCTCGGCTGCTTCGACGCCCACCGCCGCTGCGAACCCAACGACGCCGGAGACCCGGCCTGCGGCGCCTGCCTGCCAGGCTTCACCGAGGCCCAGGGGCGATGCGTGCCCGACGCCGAACTCAACTGCGACCCCGCTGGCGCTTCAAGCCTCGTCGCCTACTGCGCCTCACTCGGCCGCCGCTGCCAACGCTTCGAGGGCGGCGCCGCCTGCGGCGCCTGCCTCCCTGGCCAGGAGGAAGACCCGAACACCGAGGCATGCGCCCCGGTCGCGACCTGCGACGCGATCTACTGCGACGCCCTCAACCGCACCTGCATCCAGGCCGAGGGCGACACCTGCGGCCGCTGCAAGGACGGTTACCTGCCCACCGACCCCGACGACCTCACCACCCCCTGCCGACCGCTGCTCACGTGCAACGAGGTGCGCTGCGGCTTCGGCACCTTCTGCCAGGAGGGCGACCCTGGCTTCGACGCCTTCTGCGCCCCTCGCCCCTGCCCCGAAGGGTGGGCGCTCCGCGAAGACACCGGCGAGTGCGTGCTCTGCGGCATCCTGTGCGGCGAGCGCGGCGAGACCGGGGAGCTGTGGCCCACCACCCTGACCAACGACAGCCAGTGCCTCTGCCACACCGAGCCCGGCTACTACTTCGACTTGAGCGGCAACCTCGCCTCGCGCCCCTGCGACGAGGATGGCGACGGTTGGCTCCGGGTCACCGCGTTGAACGCGCTCAGCTCCGACGACCCGGGTCTACAGGAGAACGCGCGCTGCACGCCCCACACCATCGACCGCTTTACGCTGCGCAATGAGTGGCGCGAGGAGCTTGACGTGTGGACCTGCCAGGAGGGGCTGGTGAGGCGGCTGGCGTGCTCCAGCGACGCCGACTGCGACGTGGACGGAGGCCGGTGCGACCTCGACGACGGCCACTGCGCCTGCAACGCGCTGCAGCCCGTGGCGCTCGTCGAGTCGGTCCGCAACGACGACCAGATCGAGCTGGAGCAGGACAACCCGGAGGACATACCACCCGTCGCCAGCCGGGACGGTCGAGGCCGGAGCCTGCTCGCGGTCGAGCTGAACGCGCTGACGCGTGCCTGCGTCACGGCGGGCGGCGACTTCAACGACAACGGCGTCGCTGACGTCAGCGAACACCAGGATGGCGCCCCCGACCCCGATCAGGACCCGGCGCTGCGGATCTTCTCCAAGATGTCCTACTTCACCGAGCTTCACACCGGGGCCTACTCCCCGCCAGGCCCCGGCGAGGTCCACGGCCGCTACCTGATCGCCGAGCGCAGCCGGTGCGACGAGGACTTCCCGCTTGGCTACACAGCCCAGGACCGCGATTACTGGCGGAGCTGCACCCGAAACCGGGACGCGGCCTACAACCCGGACCTCTCGCAGGCCTTCCCCATCGGCTTTGACTTCGCCCGATGGAGCTGCGACGCCTCGACCGGCGCGTGCCCGCTCCTGCAACCGCCCACCGCCGCCATCTCCTCCGAGGGGATCGAGCCCCACGGCCTGTGCGATCGCCCCGCCGAGGCCACCAGCGACGGGCTGTGGCGAGGGATGAACCACCACTCACAGTTCAAGTGCGTTGAGGTGGTGGGGGCCTCTCCCGAGTTTCCGACGTTCGCCCCACAACAGATCCGCCGGGATCAGCTCTGGGACGGGGGCACCGGCGCCTACCAGGCCAACACCTGCCGCGTCGTCTGCCCCGAGGAGGACCCCGACTGCGCCGACGACTGCGCCCCGCCGACCCGCTTTGAGAACACCGACAGCGACGGGGACGGGCTCGCCGACATGCACCAGCGGCCCTACTGCCAGTCCTCCACCGAGCTGTCACCGACCGCGACCGGGATCGACGCGCCCTACCTCAACAACCAGCGCCCCGAGGTGACGTGCGACAGCGCTGTCCGGGCCGAGGTCGAGGTCGGCGACGTGGTCTTCGCCGCCGTACGCTTTGAGCGCGGCGGGGTCTACGCGCGGGGCTGCATCGACGAGTGGGACCCTTCGCCGGACGCCACCGACAACAACCTGTGGCGCGCGCTGTGCCCTGGGTACCTCCAGAACCCGACCGGGGTGAAGGGTCAGGGCAACGGGACCAACTTCGGCGAGCTGATCTGCGGCTGCTCCCAGAACTACGGCGGGCCGCTGTGCGACATCCCCTGCCCCGCCCCCCTGCTCGGCGGCCCTGGCCCCGTCAACCCCGGAGACGCCTGCGTCGAGGGGGGGTACTGCGTCGTCACCGAGGAGACGGAGACCACCCCAGGTGGCCGCCGAGGCTTCTGGATGTGCGGCGGCCTCGCGATCTCGTCGGCGGTCGGGCTCCACGACCCGCGCCAGATGAGCGTCCCCTTCGACGAAGACGGCAACGGCGCCAACGACGGATTCAACCTTCAGGGGAGCATCTCCCCGACACCCTTCAGCGGCGCTCGCCACTGCTCAACGGGGCAAGGCGACGCGCAGTCCCGGTGGTGCGTTCAAAATCGCTAACCCATACAGGATCGAGGTACCCCAGACATGACCCACTCACACCACACGCCGCTGCTCACCGCGCTGCTCGCAGGCTTCGCGTCCAGCCTCATCACCTGCCTCATGATCATGTCGTACCAGGTCTGGGCCGACGAGGGCGATGAGGACACCCTCCCTGGTGGGTTCGCCTACAACGGCTACCTGGACCAGAACGGCACACCGTTTGACGGCACCGTCGGCATGACCTTCGCCCTCTACCCCTCAGCGACAGACGGCGCGTCGCTGTGGCAGGAGACCCAGACCGTGGAGGTCTACGGCGGTCGCTTCTCGGTGCTGCTCGCCGATGACGGCGACAACCCCCTCCCCGCAAACATCTTTCAGCAGGGCAACCCCTGGCTCGCGGTGACCGTCAACGGCACCCCGCTGGGCGGGCGCCAGCAGATCCACGCCGTGCCCGCCTCCCTCTGGTCCCGTCAGGGCAACAACTTCACCATCACCGGCGCCGCGTCTGTCGCCTCCAACCTGTCTGTCGGCGGGAACGCCGCCGTCGGTGGAGACGCCGCCGTCGGCGGGACGCTCGCCGTCGACTTCCTCACGCCTGAGACCAACACCGGGATCACCATCAACGCACCCGTGGTCGTCACGGACTCCTTCTCCGCGCCTGCCCTCACGCCAACCCCCGGCACCATCGACGCGCAGACCGCCGCGGGGGGCGTCTACGACGACAACGAGGCGCTGGTCGTCCTTGGCCGCCGCGATCCCATCGGCATCGACCCTCGCCGCGTCAAGCTGCAGCAGGACGTGGACGTGGCGGGCGTCCTCGAAGTGGAGGGCGATCTCGTGGTCAACGGGCGCGTCAAGAGCAGCCCAGGCAGCTTCGGCCTCAACCACCACGACTGCCGCTGGGAGGACGCCCCCCCAGAAAGCTCTGACGGCGACAAAGACGACACGTTCCACTCAGGGACATGCAGCGCGGGTTACTGGATGGTGGGTTGGCGGTGCTACGCCTCCGATCGCCTCGACAGCGACTGCGCGCTCTACTGTTGCCGTTTCTGATCAAACATGTTCACTCGACCCGAACGGAATTCAACCATGCTCTCATCAAACGACACCACACGCGCGCTCGGACTCTCCGTCACGCTCGCCCTTCTGGCGTTCACCGCCTGCTCAGGCGACGAGGGTGGGTCTGAATCGACCAGCGAGAACAACGGTGGCTGCGTCGAAGGCGCCATGGGCTGCCCCTGCCACCCGGACGGGACGTGCGACAGCCTCGGCGGCGTCGCCATGGAGTGCGTCGCCGATGTGTGCGCCGCTCCAGGCGCGACGAACAACAACACGGGCGGCACCACCACCACCGGGACCTCAACGGGAGGGACCACCCCATCCGTCGAGATCGAGCTGCGCGTCGCCACCACGGAGGCGCGCTCGTGCGAGGTGGTCCTGCGCGACCCGGCCGCGGCGATCCAACGCGTGGACTTTGGCGACGCGGTCATGGGCCAGCACCGTCGCCACGGCGAGCGGGTGGCCGTGGCCTTCGTCGCCCGCGCCGACAGCGCCATCGCCGACGGCGCGGTCACGCTCGACGCCCAGGGCGACACCGGCGGCGTGCAGCTCATCGTCAACCGATGCGCCGACCGACGCGGGCAGGAGATCGCCATGGACGCCCCCGTCTCCGTCCACACCCCATGACATCGACACAAACCACGACCGTTCAACCGGATACCACCATGAGCCTTCATTACACGATGACGACCCCGAAGCGAGCGGCGCGGCCTGAACAACGCCCCCCGCTCTGCGTTGCGTCCGCGCTGCTCAGCCTGAGCGCCGCGGCGCTGTGCATGACCCAGACGCCCGCCCTGGCGCAGACCGGAATCTCCGAGGAGCGGGTGAGCCTGCCCGAAGGGCCTGGGAGCCTGGAGGGGGTGGGCGAGAACATCTCGATGAACGCCAACATGGGCTCGATGAGCTACGAGGTCATGGTGGAGCTGCCGGAAGGGTTCGCGGGCATGACCCCGGATCTGACGCTCCGCTACAACTCGGGGGCGGGCAGCTCCGTGGTGGGCATGGGCTGGAGCTTTCAGCAACCGTCCATCGAGCGCATGACGTACCGAGGGCTGCCCGAGTACGACCTCGACGACGACTTCTGCGCCGACGGCGGCACGCAGCTGGTCCGCATCCCCAACGTCACCCCTCCGACCTGGCGCGCCCGCTACGAGGGGGGCTTCGTGCGCTACCGCTGGCACGAGGCGGGCGACGGCGCCGACGGATACTGGACCGCCGAGTACCCGGACGGGCGCGTGGGTTACTTCGGGGCGGACGCCACCGGAGAGACCGTGACGGCGGCCCGGGTCGAGGGCGAGCGGGGCACGTTCCGCTACCACCTGGTGGAGATGGTCGATGTCTACGGCCACGCCGTCCGCTACAGCTACCGCCGGTCTGGGGAGGTGGCGCTGCTGGAGCGCGTCGGCTGGGTTCACAAAGACGACGGCCCACGCTACAGCGTCGTGCTCTCCTACGAGGATCGCAGCGACGGGTCCGGCGAGGCGTACCTGTCGGACGCGAAGCCAGGGTTCAATGAGCTGCTGACGGAGCGGCTGCGGACCATGGAGGTGTTCTCGGGCGCGGACATGATCCGCCGCTACGAGCTGGATTACGAGCGGTATGTTGAATCAGGCGGTTTTACTCGACTGGTATCGGTCAAAAAGTATGGCTTGACCGGAGAGCTGTACCCGGTGGTGTTCTCGTTCCGCTACTCGCGGGCGCTGGGTGGCGTGTGTGAGGACGAGGAGGGGTGTGAGCGGGCGTTCATGGTGGACATGGGGCGCTTGGGGGTGAACCTGGGTTCGGGCCGGGCGACGCTGCTGGACATCAACGGCGACGCTCTGCCCGATATGCTCCACACCCCGGAGGACGGCGCCCACCAGTTCTTCATGAACGTCCCGAGCGTCGACGGCCAGAGCCAGTTCCAGACCCCGCCGGTGTTCAGCGAGGTGGGCAACAACGCCCATCAGCTCGGGCGACCGACCAGCCAGGTGCTGGACGTCAACGGCGACGGGTTCACCGATCTGCTGAACACGGTCAACGGCCAGGTGCTCATCAACCGCGGACAGGGCGACTGGGCCGAGCTGTCGCTGCTGTCGGGCAGCGAGGGGCTGCCCGACTTCTCCGCTGACTTCGACTTCGACGAGGGCGAGCTGGGGAGCATCCGGTTCATGGACTACGACGGCGACAAGCGGATCGACGTCATCCGCGCGACGCTGGACTCAACCAGCGTGTTTCGCAACACCGAGAATGGGTTTCAGTCCGACCCCAGGGTGTCCAACCTGGGGGTCGGGTTCCCTTCGGGAGACCTCGATCTGGCCGACATGAACGGAGACGGCCTGCTGGACGTCGCGCGGGTCCTGCCCGGAGAGCTGACCTACCGCCTGAACCTCGGCTGGGGGCAGTGGAGCAACTGGCGCTCCCTGAACACGGTGCCCTACAGCGAGTCGGAGCGACGCCTGGTGCAGCTTGAGGACATCAACGGCGACGCCCTGGCGGACGTGGTCGTGGTGTCGGGCGATCAGGTCAAGTACGCGCTCAACCGCAACGGCACGGACTTCTTCTCCAGCACCACGTTGACCTCCTCGGAGGTCAACGGCGTCATCCCCGCCCGCGACGACACGACGGACGTGTTGTTCGCCGACATGAACGGCAACGGCTCCTCGGACGTGGTCTGGGTGACCAACAACGGGCACGTGCGCTACCTGGAGCTGTTCCCGGTCCGGCCCAACCTGCTCAGCCGCATCGAGAACGGCGTCGGCCAGGTGACCGAGGTCCGCTACGCCACCTCGCTGCAACACGCCGCCCGCGATGAGCAGCCCTGGACCTACAAGCTGCCCCACCCCATGCTGGTCGTGGACGAGACCGAGACCTGGGACACCCTCTCCGGCGTCCGCGAGGTGACCCGGTACGCGTACCACAACGGGTTCTACGATGGGGTCGAGAAGCAGTTCCGCGGCTACGAGCGGGTCGAGGCGGCGCTCCTTGGCGACGAGGACCACGAGTCCGGCCTGGTCTTGAGCAGCTTCGACGTTGGCGCCGACGACCCCTACCGACACGGGCTGCTGCTGCGCCGTGAGGCCACCAGCGCAGATCGCCCCCTTTATATCGAAGAAAACAGCTACTCGGACTGTCCGCTGACCCAGATCCCCTCACCCGAGACCATGCAGGCCGCGGGCCTGCGCCCGATCCGCTACGTCTGCTCGACTCGCCAGCGCAAGACCCACCAGGAGGGCGCGCCCGAGGAGCAGTGGCGGATCACCGAGTCCACCAGCGACTACGACGGCTATGGGAACGTCACGCTGTCGGCCGAGCTGGGCGTCGTCTCCACCGGCTCCGACGCCTGCGCCCCCTGCACGCGCGATGAGTCCGTGTTTGGCGCCCCCTGCGGAGCGCAGTGTGTGGGTGATGAGCTGTTCACCGAGACCGAGTTCGTCTCGCCTGACAACACAGGCGGGCGCTGGATCCTGCATGCGCCCTACCGCACGCGCACCTACGGTCGAGCGGGCTCAAGCCAGGTCAAGGAGCAGCTCGCCTACTACGACGGCCCAGCTTTTGAGGGGCTGCCCCTCGGCCAACTGACCCGAGGCGACCTGACACGGGCCACCGAGCGGATCGACGCCGACGCCGACGCGGTCATCGAGGCGGAGCGGAGCCGGTACGACGCCCACGGCAACGTCGTCGAGTCGCTCGACCCCAACGGCGACCCCGACGCTCACCGCAACAGGCGCCAGTACACCTACGACGACGACAACCTGCGCATCATCGCCGCCGACATCCTCCTTGAGGACCCGGACGGCGCCCCCTACACCCTCCGCCAGGAGATCCGCTACGAGCGCCTGTTCGATCGCCCCACCGAGGCCACCGGCTGGATGCGCGTGGTGGGCGGCGAGGTGCTCACGGCGCGGCGGAGCATGTTCTATCAGTACGATGGGTTCGGGCGGCTGATCAGCACCGTCAAGCCCGGCGACGACACGCTGGAGTCACCCACCGAGGCCATCACCTACGAGCTGGGCAACCCAACAAGCCGGATCATCTCCCGCAGCCGCACCAGGTCGGGTGAGGCCATGGATCAGGAGGCGATCACGTGCGTGGACGGTCGCGGCCGCACGTTTCAGGAGCGCATCCGGCTGAGCGAGGGGCGTTACCAGGTCACCGGGTTCACGGTCTACAACACCCGCTCGGGGGTGCTTCGGGAGTACCAACCCTACATCGGGACCTCGGGCGCCTGCGACAGCGAGCCGCCGGAGGAGGTGCCGTTCACCCACACAACCTACGACGCCACCTACCGCCCTTTGACCCAACGTGAGCCCGACGCCGACGTCTACGGCACCCCGTCCATGACCCGCACCGCGTACGGGCCTCTGAGCGAGACCACCTGGGATCATGAGGACACCGACCCCTCAAGCCCCCACGCCGACACGCCCACGGTGCGCCGCTTTGACGGGCTCGGGCGCCTGACCGCCCTGGAGCGCGTCTTGAGCCCGGACACCGCCCCCGCCGTCACCGAACCGGAGTACGATGAGCTGGGCCGCCTGCACAGGCTCACCGACGCGGAGGGCAACACCAAGGTCCAGCGCTACGATCTGCTCGATCGTCTGGTGCAGGTCACCGATCCCAACTCCGCGGGCGACACGACCTGGAGCTACGACGCCGCGGGCAACACCATCGCCACGACCGACGGTCGCGGCGTCACGGTCCGCACCGAGTTCGACGGCGACAACCGCCCCGTCGCCCGCTGGGATGAGGCGGAGCCCGACAAGACCCGGATCGCCTGGCGTTACGACACCCCCGAGCGCTGCCCGCCCACCGAGTGCACCTTCACCGAGGGGATGATCGCCGAGGTCCGCTACCCGCTCCCCGGCGGCGAGGTCGGCGAAGACCACTTCGGGTACGACGTCCGCTCTCGGTCGGTGATGGCGGCGCGGGTTCTGGAGGGCTTTCGGACGACCCAGGCACGCACCTGGGACAACGTCGATCGGCTCACCGCGACGACCTACCCCGACGGGACCACGCTGACCTACCAGTACGACGACGCCTCTCGCCTCACCGCCGTCCCGGACTACATCCAGGCGATCACCTACACCGATCGTGGGCTGACCGCCGCCACCCGCTACACCAACGGCTCCGAGTCGACCATGAGCTACGACGCGCGCCTCCGCCTCACCGCCCTCCAGACCGAGGACGCGCAAGGCAAGCGCATCCTCGGCTACGGCTACCAGCGCGACCGGGCGAACAACATCCTCTCGCTCACGGACGACGCCACTGCCGACGCGCTCCTCCCCGACCGGGCGGCCACCTACCGCTACGACGCCTGGTACCGCCTCAGCCAGGCCACCCTCGGCGACGCCGAGACGATGTCCTACGCCTACGATCACATCGACAACATACTCACCGCCGATTCAACCGACCCCGACAGCGCCGCCCACCTGGGGGCGCTGGACTACAGCTCCAGCGCCCCCAACGCCGTCACCCGCGCCGGAGACATCAGCTACGACTACAACGACGCGGGCCACGTCACGGAGCGCGCCGGGCTCACCCTGACCCGAGACTTCCTCGGGCGCCTCACCGAGGCGCGCACCGCCGACACCACGCGCGCGACCTTCTCCTACAGCTCAGGCGCCGAGCGCGTCCTGGTGTCCGAAGACGGGTTCACCACCCACCAGATCGCCCCTGACTTCGAGCTGCGCGACGGGATCACGGCCCTCTATGTCCGCGCTGGGCAGCAGCGGGTGGCCCTCATCGAGAACGATCGGCTCGCCCCCGCCATGCTCTCCGACCTCGCCCCAACCACGGGCGACACACGCCTCACCCCCACCCCTGACGCCCGCATCGGCGCAGCCGACGCCTGGGTGGCCCTCGCCGCCCGCGAAGGCATCGTCGAGGTGGAGACAGAGATCTCCCCGTCCGCCCCGATGCGCCTGCTCTCCTCGGCGGTGAGGCGCCTCCTGCTCGAAACCCAGCCCACGCCCACCACCTTCTTTCACCACGACCACCTCGGGAGCCTCACCGCCACGACCTCCGCCAGCGGGCAGCTCATCGGGGCGAGGACGTTCTACCCGACAGGGCTCGATCGTGAGGTGCGCGGGTGGGTGGATCGCTACGGCTTCACAGGTCAGGAGCAGGACCCAAGCACCGGGCTGCTTCACTTCCTGCACCGGTACCTCGATCCGCGCTCAGGCCGCTGGATGTCCATCGATCCCATGTTCGCGTCGATCCAACCCGGCATGATCCGCGCGGACGGGCAGTCGCAGGCCGCCTACGCCTATGTGGCCAACAACATGATCAACCTCGTGGACCAGGACGGACGACTGGGCTTCTTCAAGAAGAAGGGCATCAAGCTCGCCACACGCGAAGCCTCCAAGTCTGTCCCGAACACAGCGCGCGCAGGGGTCACGACCGTCATGAACGCGGGGGCGTGGAAGGCCTCCCGAGTCGAATCCAGCTTCCTGCACCGGCGCGCCGTGGACATCAAAATAGGGTGGCGCTCGGCCCGCGTCGGCGTCGCGGTTCACACCCGCAACAATAACCAGATCAACAAACAGCTCAACAAAGCCATGAAAACTGCAACAAAAGAAAGCAAGGGCATGCGCAAACGCAAAAAGGATGCACGAGTCAAAAGAAACAATGATAAGTTCAGGAAACAGCGTAATGAGCTTCGACGAGCTGTAAAGCGTAACAACGCTCAATACAGGAAGATGAAGGTCAAGTGACCCCCGTAGGCTCACCCGTGTTGGGGTTTTCAACACCCCATGTTGAAAACCCCGACACGCCCCCCGAAAGGACACCCCATGACCCCAAAAACCGTCGCCCCCGCGATCGCAACGCTCGTCCTCTGCCTCGCCTGCGCCGATGACAACGCCACGCAGGGCGGCGGTGGCCTGCTCGGGCCAGGCACCACGGCGGCCTCGAACACCCCGGGCGTCACCTGCCCCGACGACCCCGGCGGCGCCATCCTCAGCCCAGCGCCCCCCGCGCCGGTCGTGCTTGAGCCGCCCGACGGGTGCCCGACCGAGCGGTCGCCCGAGGGGATCTGCCTCCCCGCCCCTCCGACGCTCCCCGAGGCGATCCAACCGATGCGGTGGAGCTGCCCCACGGGCTGGCTCCCCACGCCCGCCATCGACACCGACACGCCCGTCCCCGACGAGGTGCGCGACCTCTTGAGCGAGGTGAGCTATTGCCTCCCGCCCGACCCCCCCGAGGGTTGCCCCGCGGGCACCACGCCGCGCCTGGGCGAGGCGGGGTGCGTGCGGCTTGGGGTGGAGTGCCCCGAGGGGCGGTGGCACGACGACGACACCATCCGCGCCCGCGTCGCCGAGCACGGCTACGACGGGGCGATCTGGCGAGTCGCGCCCGACGCGGACGCGGACGCCGCGGACGGCAGCGCGGAGCGTCCGTTTGTGTCGGTCCAGGCCGCGCTGGATCAGGCAGAGGCCGGGGACATCGTGGCGATCGGAGTCGGGGAGTACGATGAGGCGTTCATCGTGCGGTCGCGGGTCGCGCTCCTCGGCGCATGCGTGGAGGGGACGATCCTCCGCGCCCCCTCCGAGGATGAGCTGCGCGGGACCGTGGGGCTGTCCTCCAGCCGAGGGGCCTGGGTTGGCGAGCTGACCGTGACCGGGGATCGGCGCGGGATCGTCGCCGGGAACGCCTCCGAGGGGGCGTGGATCGAGGCCGTGCACGTTCATGGCGCGACGCCCGAAGGTGTCTACATCACGCGCTCCCGAGAGACGACGCTCCGAGACGTTCACATCACCGACACCCGGGTGGCCTCCGATGGCCAGCGGGGCTCGGGCCTCGTCCTCATCTCCGGCGCTGACGCGTCCCTTGAGCGCGTCGCGGTGGAGAGGAGTCAGGGCACCGCGGTGCTCATCGCCTCCACGGAGGAGCCTTTTCAAACGATCGTCAGCGCGTCGGATCTCTTTGTCCGAGGGGCTCCCGACGACGAAGCGCCGGACTCAAGCTGGGGGCTTCGGGTGGATCAAGGCGCTCGCTTGGATGGAGAGCGGATCGTGCTCACGCGCCATCGGACGTATGGTGCGCTGATCGTCAGCTCCGAGGCCACCCTGACGGACTTCGTCGTCACCCACACCAGACCCTCATCGGCGGGGACCGAAGGGCTGGGGATGTGCGTCGTCAGCGGCGCGGTCCTGGACGCTGAGCGGGTGGCGCTGCTCCACAACGCAGAGGCTGGCCTCTTCGCGTTCAGCCCCGGCACCGAGATCACCATGACCGACCTCACCGTCCAGGACACCACTGCCACAGGTGAAGGCAACGGCTACGGCGTCTCCGCCTGGGACGGGACACACATGGAGCTGAACCGCGCCGCGCTGCTCCGCAACACCGAAAACGGGCTGATCGCCTCCGGTGTCGGCACCGAAGCATACGCCAACGACGTGTGGAGCGCCTGGACACGGCGCTCCCCCTCAGGGGAGACGGGCGGGCGAGGGGTTCGGGCTCAGGATGGCGCCCGCTTCGAGGAGACACGGCTCCTCTTGACCCAGAACGCCCAGACAGGGCTGTTCGTCACCAACCCCATGACCCAGGTCACCACCACCGACCTTCAGGTGTTCGGGCTCGACACCGCCCCGGCGGGCTATGGCGTCGGGCTCACGGTGAACGGCCGCTGGCAGGGCTTTCGGACGCAGCTCAAGCGCCTCGACATCGGGCTCACCGCCGATGACGCGTCGCTGGCCCAGGTGACCGACCTGACGATCGAGGACGGGTGGGACCTCGAACCCCTCGGCGGTCGTGGGATTCAGCTGGTCGACGCCGCGCGCCTCGAAGGGCGGCGCGTGGCGCTGCTCCGCAACATGGACCTCGGCCTCTACATCGGAGAGGGCGGCTCCGGAGCCGTCCTCTCCGATCTCCGCGTCGAAGGCACGCGCGCCGCGCCCAACGGCGTCGGCGGCCGCGGGATCGGGCTTGAGCAGGGCGCCTCGCTCCGCGGTGAGCGGATCGCGGTGGTCGGAAACCAAGCGATCGGCTGGTTCATGGGCGGACACTCCGAGGCCGACGTGCAGGACCTCTTGATCGCCGACACCACCTCCAACGAGGTGGACTCCGACGTCGGGCGCGGGTTCGGACTGGAGGTGCAGAGGGGCAGCGCCTTCACCGGCGCCCGCGTCGCGCTGATGCGCAACAACGCCACAGGCGCCTACATCGGGGGAGACGGCGCGCTGGTCGACGTCACCAACCTGTTGGTCGCCGACACCCAGGCCAACACCTCGCAGCAGACCGGCACCGGGGTCCAGGTCTTGCGCGGCGGGACGCTGCGCGGAGCGCGCGTCGCGCTTCGTGAGAACATCGGCGCGGGGCTGCTCATCAACAGCGACGACGGCTTCCTGGAGGGCGACCCCGCCCGCGCCGAGCTGACCGACCTCGTCATCGAGCGGACGCTGCCCCGCGAGGTCTTCCTCAACGGTGGCGTCGGCCTCGACGTCCGCTTCGGCGGCGTGCTGGAGATCGCGCGGGCCTCCCTCTCCACCAACCACGAGAGCGGGCTCCTCGTCACCGACGCCCACACGCTCGCCACCGACCTCCTGATCGAGCAGACGCGCGTCAGCGCGGGCAGCAGCCAGCGCCTCGGCCGCGGCGTCACCCTTCAGCAGGGCGCCACGCTCACCGGGGAGCGCGTCACGTTGAGCGGCAACCATGAGGTCGGGCTGCTCGTGCGCGACCCGGGCGCGCGAGCCGAGCTGACCGACCTCGCCATCGAAGCCACCCAGCCCGCGGCCAACGCCGGCGGCACCGGGCTCCTCCTCTCAACCGAGGCCTCCGCCACCTTGACCCGGTTTCGGCTCACCGACAACCAGCTCGCGGGCCTCCAGCTCTCATCCGAGGCGACCCTCGAAGCCACCGAGGGCCACGTGCGCGACAACTTCGTCGGCCTCAACGTCCAGAGCGACGCCTTCAACACCAACCAGCTGGTCTGCGTGGACATCGAGCGCAACTGCTGCGGCAGCACATGCGAGGCCCTCGTCTGCAACGTCGAGTCCTCGGACCTCCCCATCCCGGACTCCTCGGTCGCCATCACGGAGCTGGGGTTCACCCCCTCCGAGGCCACCGGCTCCGGAGACTGACCCTCCGCGCGGGTGTTGAAAAATCAGGCGACACGCCCCCCTCCCCTCCCACGCTCGCCCCTCCAATCGCCATCAACCTCGCGCTCATCGACCTCCAAGCATCCTGGCCTGATTCCTGCTTTCCATCAAAACCGACAACATAGTTCCTGCCCAAACCCTGAGAGGAGAGTTGAACATGAACAAGCGCACAATCCACGCAACCTGTGTCCTCATCCTGACAGCGTCCATCGCCACGCTGGGCTTGACCGGCTGTGGCGACGACGACGACGGCTCACAGCAGTGCCGAGGCGAGGACGGGCTCCTCACCTCCGACTGCGGGGGCATCATTGGCGGCTCCAGCAACACCACCGGCGAGACAGGCGGCACCACAGGTGCCACCACGGGCGGCATGACCGGCGGCACCACGGGTTCCACCACCGGAGGCACAACCGGCGGCACGACCGGAGGCACCACCGGAGGCACCACCGGAGGTACAACCGGCGGCACCACGGGTTCCACGACCGGAGGTGCGACTGGCGGCACCACCGGCGGCACGACCGGCCCGGCCTGCACCGGAAGCACCGACGACGATCGGGACTGCTACGAGGGTCCGCTGAGCATCGCGGTCAAGCGCGGCGACGACATCATCAACGATGGGCCGGGCGGCCCCCTTCGGATGCATGCGACCGGCGAAGACGCGGTCACCTTCGAGATCCAGTTCCCGGCCAACATCAGCGGGACCAACCCGACCCACATGATCAACGTCTCCATCATCTCCAGCTACCCCGGGACGCTGGAGGGCGACCTCGCGCTGCTTGAGAACGGCAGGCAGTACATCCTGGAGACGAACGAGGACGGCTACGCCGAGTTCACCTTCTCCGGTGAGGGGATCGACGCGCCCCACGTCAGCAAGGTCCGCGTCGCGCTCGACAACCCGCTCAACCCTCGGCAGGGCGAGGACGATCGGCGCGTGTACGACATCCACTTTGAGGGGCCTGAGGCGGCGCTCATCGTGGTCTACAACCACACGGAGGAGGACGACGAGGGGAACCAGCAGCTCTCCAAGCGCGTCGCGACCGAGGAGACCACGCTGCCCTTGACCATGGAGCGCAGGCTCCCTGATCAAAACTTGTACGTCTACGCGCTGCGGGGCCAGGACGACGACTGGGGTTACATCGAGAACGCCAGCCCGCACAGGGTGACTCTGACGACCGACCTGTCCTCTGGGATCTTCCACGGCGGCTCAAGCGGCCAGCCCTTTGACGGCGCCGAGACCACCGAGACCGTCTCGATTGAGACGGGCGCGGCCTTCACGACGCTGTACCCCACCCACTTCGAGGGCGAGGGCGAGGTCCAGGTCACCATGCCGCACCCAACGGACCCGGACGGGGCGCCGCTGGAGACGTCGTTCTCCTACGTCTCCAGCGCGGAGGGGTTCATCAGCGAGGAAAACGCGCTTGAGTCCATCACCGCGGGCGCCAACACCACCTGCGTGATGGGCTCCGAGGACCAGATCGTGTGCTGGGGCGCGCCCATGCCCGGGCGCGGGATCGCGCCTGGGGACGGCACCGGCCGCACGAGCTTCAGCGTCGGCTTTGGCCACGCCTGCGTCATCCAGGGTCTGAACGAGGTCCGCTGCTGGGGAGACGACATGCTGGGGCAGGCCACGCCGCCCTCGCGCATCAGAACGTACCGCAGCGTCAGCGCTGGCCTGACCCACACCTGCGCGATCCGAAGCGACGGCGCCCTGGAGTGCTGGGGGGCCTCGACCCCGGGCCTGCCCACCGAGGACCCCGGCCCCTTCGCGGCCGTGAGCGTCGGGCTCTTTCACATGTGCGTTCTGGGCGAAGGCGGCGCCGAGTGCTGGACCGCCAACCCGCTGCCGGTCGGCGAGGCCGATCCGCCTGAGGTGAGCCTGATGACCCTCAGCGCGGGGGCGATGCACAACTGCGGCCTGACCGCCGAGGGTGAGGCGATCTGCTGGGGCGTGGACGACGGCCTCCACCCTCGGGACTTCGGGCAGGTGCGGGACACCCCGGCTGACACCACCTTCACCCAGCTCGCGGTCGGCGCTCAGCACAACTGCGGCCTGACCGACGGCGGCGACGTCGTGTGCTGGGGCGACGACACGATGGGGCAGGCCACCCCGCCCGAGCTGCCCGAGGGGAGCGCCTACACCGGCGTCGCCTGCGGCGAGTTCCACTCCTGCGCCATCATCGACCAGGCCAGCGTCGTGTGCTGGGGCGCCGGCACGATGGGGCAGACCACCCCGCCCGCCGCGCTGACCCAGGAGTGACCTCCGGCGGCGTGTCGTGGGGCCTCAGCGGCCCCGCGCAACACGCCCGCGCGACTGCCCTGGACCAGGGCCTCAGACAAGAAACAGAAAACCCCACGCTGTGCAGCGTGGGGTTTTCTGTTTGGAGTAGCCCGTAGGGGATTCGAACCCCTGTTACCGCCGTGAGAGGGCGGCGTCCTAGGCCTCTAGACGAACGGGCCGTGGTTCGGGGACTAGGAGTCGAACCTAGATTATCTGGACCAGAACCAGACGTCCTGCCATTAGACGATCCCCGAACACCCTGATGAGCGACGACAGCCAAGGCTATCGTGTGCCCCTCAAAGGACCTGTGTGTATGCCACAGGCGAAATGGAGTGTCAAGCAGTTTTTTCGACTCCAAAGTCACCACGTCGAGCGACGGCGTGACACGCACAAAAGACCCCACGCTGTGCAGCGTGGGGTCAGTAGCCCGTAGGGGATTCGAACCCCTGTTACCGCCGTGAGAGGGCGGCGTCCTAGGCCTCTAGACGAACGGGCCGAAGTGGTTCGGGGACCAGGATTCGAACCTGGATAGTCGGTACCAAAAACCGAAGTCCTGCCATTAGACGATCCCCGACCAGCCATCGCCGCAGCGATGAGCGGTGCACAAGATAAATAGCCGCCTCGAAGGTGTCAAGGGGGTTGTGCACAACCCCCTCATCGCCGGGGAGCGCCCTACTCGTCCACGCCGTCGAGCTGCTCGCGGGTGGCGGACCAGGTGGCGCTGAAGGGGCTGCGGGTGTCGTCGAGGTTGACGGTGCCGGTGTAGGTCCCCTCGATGATCTCATCGACCAGGAGGTCGCCGTCCCGCTCCACCAGCTTGCCCTCGCCGGACATCTCCAGGACGGAGCCGACCTCCAGATCGTTGAGGAGGGTCTCGGCGAAGCCAAAGAGGAAGCGTATGGTCGAGTCGCACACGTCGGCGATGTCGTCGGCCTCGATGCAGACGATGTCGAGCGGGGCGCAGATCTCACGGTCGCTGCCGGTGATGCTCTCGGCGAGCCCGTTGCAGTTGACCCAGTAGAGGATCGCCTCGGTCATGGAGTGGGCGTTGTCGTTGGTGAGCGTGGGGATGATCACCTCGTTGAGGATGTAGACGATCAGCCGCCCGTAGCGCAGGTTGACCGAGTGGGGGTAGATGCGCAGCTGGTTGTAGGCCGAGACCTGCCCGCGCCACTCGCCGAAGACCAGGCCGATGTCGCTGTCGGGGTCGAGCGCCAGCTCGATCCGGCCGCACTCCGGCGGGTCGTTGGGGCCGCAGTTCCAGCGCCAGTAGACCGCGAGGCCGTACCAGTCGTCGGTGCCGGTGATCTCGTAGTCGCTGCCCAGCTTGCCGACCGTCAGCGTGCTGATCACCTCCAGGTTGGTGACCACGTCCGTCAGGTCGATCAGCGCCTGCCGGATCCGGCTGATGAAGTCGATGCTGTCGATGAAGCTGTTGATCCCGTCCTCGATCTGGTCGTCGAGGCCGAAGACGTCGAGGAAGAACTCCACCGCGCCCGAGATCAGCCCCCCGAGGAACTGCTGGATGACGTTGATGAGCTGATCGTAGAGGTAGCGCCCCGGGTTCTCGGCCGCGTCGCGGATCTGCAGGATGATCTGCCCGACCGTCCCCGCGTCCTGCAACGTCTCGGTGAAGTCCCAGTTGCTGATCACGTTGTAGCGCCCGACCGGGTTGAGCGCCAGCAGCGTGAGCACCACCTCGGTCTCCAGCGTCTGGTTCTCCTGCAGGTAGACGTTCCCCACGCACCCCGCCGCCGCGATCTGTCCGTACTCGCCGCGGCCAAACGCCACCACCGTCCAGGGCTCGGCGACGCTCAGGTCGTTGAAGGTCGAGGAGCCCCCCGCCGTCCGAACCTCGTCCATGTACTCGGTGTCAGGCAGGCTCGCCTGCGGGCGGAAGTTGTTGCACACGAACTGCGAGCGCGGGAACACAAACGCCTCGATCGGGCCGACCGTGTACACCGACTCGCCGGAGTTGACGTAGGTGAGCCGGAGGTTGCCCTTGGGCACGTCGCCGACCTCCACCGTGAAGGTCACCGAGTTCGCCCCCGGGTGACGCGCCGTCACCTCGTAGGAGCGCAGCTCCTCGCCGGCCACGAACTGGATCAGCCCTCGCCCGCTGCTGTCGGTCACCACCGAGCGCACCGAGAGCTGGGCGTCGCCGCCCGCCTCGATCTCGTACTCGATCGTCTCCTCCGAGACCGGCTCACCCGACTGGCGCGAGTACAGCAGCACGCCCATGTTGAGCACCGAGAACTTCTCGACCATCAAGGTCGTCTCGCCGCCCGCCGGGACCATGACGCAACACCCGTCCTCCGGGATCGGGTCGCTCGTGTCGCTCGGCGTCGTGCCGCCGGTCGTCCCCGCGGTGTCCCCGCTGGTGTCCCCCGTCGTGGAGGTCGTGTCCCCCGTCTGCGAGGTCCGTGTCAGCTCGGAGTCTCCACACCCCACAGCCAACGCCAACATCAACAACATCAGCCACTTCCAGTGACCGGCGCCGCCGCTTGCCTGACCAGCCCACACCGGGCCTCCCAGGCGTCCTTCTCGCGAACGTATCATGGTGCATCTTCTCCGGCTCAGACCCAACACGCAGGTTCTAGGGCTGGAGCCTAGCACCTGGCCATCTGCGGGTCAAGACAGAGTGAAACGCGTTCATGCTCACCCACGACGGCGTCGAGCCCCGTCGCGGCCTGCACGATGAAAGAGGAGGGAGGGATCTGGGGAGGAGGGCTCTGAGGGGCCGCGCGCCACCGCCTCACCTGGCAGCGCCGCGCGACGCGCGGCTCACTGCTCGCCGAGCTGACGCTCGTCGCCAGCCTGCAGCGTGATGCCGACGAAGAAGCCGACCGCCAGCGCGGTCACGCCCGCGATCATCAGCCCCGTCTTCCAACCGCTGAAGGTCTGCACCTCGCCGCCCTTGACGTCGCTGATCGGCACGAGCAGATCGTAATCCGGGGACACCACCTGGGTGTCGGTCACCGCGAAGTTGAACGGGGTCACCCGGAGCTTCTCGCCCGAGTTGGTCACCACGTACATCGGCGACGCCGTGTTCACCTTCACCACCGGGCACCCCGTCTCCGGGTCGATGCCCTCGTCCGCCGCGGGCTTCGCCGCGCCGCCGTCGTCCGTCGCGGCGGCGTCAGCCTCGGCGATCATCGCGTGGATCGCGTCCCCCGGTTGCACCCAGGCACCACCCGCCGCGCCCGTGTCGCACCCGTCGACGATGACCTTCACCGCCTCCTCCTGAGCGACCTTCGCCTCCAACTTCTCCATCTGGTTCTTGGAGATGAAGTAGGTGTTGTAGCACGCGGCGTGGGTCGTCAACACAGCGACCCCTACAGCCATGACCTTGAAACGGTTCTTCATCAACATGGACTCCACATTACCTCGCGAGTTGGTCCAACCCCCGCGCCATCGGGTCGCGCGGCTGAACAACCGGGCTCCATCACCGAAACCAGCGCCCGGACTGAAGCGGGAGTCTACCCCCTGGCGTCGCCTGTCTGCAACCCTCCCGCCCGACCACCCCTGGAAAAATTCGCCCTTTCACGCAACATCGCCCCCCAACGCGCGATAACCCCCCTTGCATGACCCTCACCACCGCTCGACGGCGCGCGTGGGCCTGTGGGGTCACTGCCGAGGCAACATCACCTGGGGCGTCGCCCCACCAAGAGGCTCACACGCCTGCCCGGCGTGGACTCCTGATTGACACCTCGCAGCCGCTCCACAGGCCCACGCGCGCCGTCCGAGCCACCACACACGGAGCACAGCGACATGACCACCCCCTCACCGCAACACACCGGCCTCTCCTGGGTGCTCGCCGCACTCCTCCTCACCGCCGCCGTCGCCTCCTGCCAGCTCCTCGACCCCGATCCCCCTCCCCTCACACAGCCCCTCCCCGATCTCCCCACCTGCCCCGAGCCCGTCTGCCCCGAACCCACCTGCCCTCCCCCTCCCACGCCTTCACCCACCGCCGCCCCACCCCAACCCCCGACCACCGACACCGCCAACACCACCACCAACGACCGCGTCAACATCAACACCGCCCCCCTCAACCAGCTCACCCGCCTCCCCGGCGTCGGCCCCAGGACCGCCGAGCGGATCATCGCCGAGCGTGACCGCCGCCCCTTCCGCCGCACCCGTGACCTCCTCCGCGTCAAGGGGATCGGCCCCTCCAAATTCAACCGCCTCAAGGAACACGTCACCACCAAGTAACAAAATCGATACATCAACCATCAAAACAGACACCCACAAACCACAACCACACCCACCCCACCCGCGCTCCGCCCCCCCACGCCGCGGCGGTCGGCAACCTGTAGCCGACTGGCCCGGGGTTTGCTATAACACCCCCATAGAGCAAAGGCCTCGCCGAGCCAGGCAGGCAAACAGGCACTCCCATCCACACGAGAGGACACGTGATGAAGCGCCACACCCACCGCATGTTGTTGTTGATCACCCTGCTCGCCTCCGCGCTCGCGCTCTCCGCCTGCGGCAAGGGCGGCGACGACGCGAAGACCGAGACCCCCGCCAAGGACGACGGCGACAAGAAGGCCGACAAGAAAGCGGACAAGAAGGCCGACAAGAAGGCCGACGACGGCGGCCTCAACCTGGAGAAGCCGCCCGAGATCACGCGCAACGCCGAGGTGGTCAAGCACGTCGAGGCGATCGTCAAGGGCTGCACCGTCAACGAGGACGCCGGGCAGGCCTACTCCTGCAAGAACAAGGAAGGCAGCGCCATGCGCGACTGGGTCCGCAAGGAGGCCCCCGGCGACCTCTACGAGACCCTCGCCGACATGGCCCTCAACGAAGAGGGCAAGACCGCCGCCGCCGCCATCGCCCAGATGCACAACCTCTGGTCCACCAAGGGCGACGACTGGAAGAAGAAGAACGCCACCAAGGCCGCCACCGCCCGCCTCCTCAAGTACCTCAAGGACAACAAGGACTCCAAGAAGCCCCGCATCGGCAAGATCGCCGAGTTCGGCACCCACATGGCGATGATCAACGGCGTCCAGGACCAGCTCTTCAAGCTCGTCGGCGACCTGTCCAACAAGCGCGCCCAGACCCAGGCCTACACCAACTACATGACCTTCGGCCGCGTCACCGGCTTCAAGGAGCTGGAGCGCCTCACCAAGGACTCCAAGGACAAGGAGATCATCACCGCCGCCCTCCAGGCGCCCCGCAACATGTACAAGGACACCAAGGAGGAGAAGGCCGCCTACTGCCCCTGGGCCAAGGGCTACCTCGGCGACAAGGACCTCAAGATCGCCTCCAAGGCGGGCTACGTCATGGTCAAGTGCCAGGGTGAGTACATCGACACCCTCATCGACGAGGGCGAGAAGCGCGTCGAGGCCGGTGAGTTCAAGCGCCCCCTGAGCCAGGTCTACCGCGAGCCCTGCTTCCAGTTCATCAAGAACGTCACCAACAAGGCCGCCCGCGAGAAGCAGTGCGAGCGCCTCTACACCTTCCTCCAGGCCGTCGCCGACAACGACAAGATCGAGAGCGACGTCCGCGGCCTCTCCCTCTGGAACATCTACTACCAGCGCCGCGACCAGACGACCCTCGACCTCATGCGCAAGTACGAGAACCACAAGGACGAGGAGATCCAGAAGCGCGCCAAGGACGCCATCAAGTCCCTCACCACCACCTACAAGCTCAAGTAGGGCCTCCCCCCCTCCCCACGATTGCAACCGCGCCCCACCCTGGCTATCCTGGCCTCGCTGCACTCGCGAGGCCAACAGCCGCGGACCCAAGGCGCCATGAACCTCAACTTCACGCTCTCTGCCGCCATCGCCCTGCTCCTGGGGCTCCTGCTCCCCCTCTCGTCCGGCTGCCGGACCGAGGG
>PBBL01000028.1 GCA_002716585.1 Myxococcales bacterium
ACATCGGCGGCCCCACCCTCGTCCGCGCCGCCGCCAAGTCCTGCGACGCTGTCACGGTAGTAGTCGATCCAAGCGACTACGACGACATCGGCGCGGCGCTCGCCGCCGACGGCACGACCGCCGAGCAGCGACGCGCGCTCGCCCTCAAGGCGTTCCTCCACACCAGCCGCTACGACGCGGCGATCTCCACCTGGCTCACCCAGCAGCTCACCCCCGAGCCCCCCTCCGACGCCGCGCCCGAGCGCCTCACCCTGGAGCTGCGGCGCTCCCAGGTGCTGCGCTACGGCGAGAACCCCCACCAGCAGGCGGCGCTGTACCACGCCACAGGTGAGCCCGAGCTGGGCGGCGTCTACGGCCCGATGACGCTGCTGTGGGGCAAGGCGCTGAGCTACAACAACGTCCTCGACCTCGACGCCGCCGTGGGCCTCGTGGCCGAGTTCGACGCCCCGGCGGCGTCGGTGATCAAGCACACCAACCCCGCCGGGTGCGCCGTGGTCGAAGGCGCCGATCACGCCGAGGACGCCATCCTCGCCGCCTACCTGCTGGCCCGCAGCGGCGACCCGATCAGCGCGTTCGGCGGCATCGTCGCGCTGAACGCGCCGGTCCACGCGGCGCTCGCCACCGCCCTCACCGCGACCTTCCTGGAGGTGGTCGCCGCCCCCGCCTTCACCGAGGACGCCCTCGCGATCCTCAAGCGCAAGAAGAACCTCCGCCTGGTCGAAGCCCCCGGGCTCGCCCTCGACGCGCCGCCCCCCGCCACCGGCCTCCGCGCGCGGGCGCTCGGCGTGGGCACGCTGGTCCAGTCCGCCGACGCCAGCCTGCGCGCCGCGGGCGGCCCCGAGCTGGAGATCGTCACCGAGCGCGCCCCGGACGACGCCGAGATCCGCTCGATGCGGTTCCTCTGGCGCGTGTGCAAGCACGTCCGCAGCAACGCCATCGTCATCGGCGGCCCGGACACCCCCACCGCGGACTGGCCCGTCGAAGGGCGAGGCGCCCCTGACGGCCTGCGCACCTACGGGGTCGGCGCCGGGCAGATGAGCCGCGTGGACGCCGTCCGCCTCGCGGTCGATAAGGCGACCCACCCGCTTCAGGGTGCCACGCTGGCCTCCGACGCCTTCTTCCCCTTCGCCGATGGCCTGGAGATCGCCGCTGAGGCGGGCGTCACCACGGCGATCCAGCCGGGCGGCTCGCGCCGCGACGCCGAGGTGATCGCCGCCGCGGACGCCGCCCACGTGGCCATGGCCCTCACCGGCCAGCGCCACTTTCGCCACTGAGGAGGTCGAGCCATGCGTATCCTGGTTGTTGGTTCGGGCGGGCGTGAGCATGCGCTCGCCTGGAAGCTCGCCTCGTCGCCTGTGGTCAGCCACGTCTTCGTCGCCCCCGGCAACGGGGGCACCGCGACCGAGCCCCACTGCGAGAACGTCCCCATCCCCGCCGACGACGTCGAGCGCCTCGTCGCCTTCGCGCGCACCGAGGGGATCCAGCTCGCCGTCATCGGTCCGGAGAAGCCCCTCGTCCTCGGGCTCGCCGACGCGCTCACCGAGGCCGGGATCCCGGCCTTCGGCCCCAGCGCCGAGGTCGCGCGCCTGGAGGGCTCCAAGGCGTACGCCAAGGAGCTGATGTCGGCCTGCGGCGTCAAGACCGCCGCCTACGCCACCTTTGAGGAGCTGGAGCCCGCGCTGGAGTACGTCCGCGCTGGCGAAGGCCCGATCGTGGTCAAGGCCGACGGGCTCGCGGGCGGCAAGGGGGTCGTGGTCTGCGCCGACCGGGCGGAGGCCGAGCAAGCGCTGCGCGACAACCTGGAGGGCGGCCGCTTCGGCGACGCCTCCGCCCGGGTCATCGTCGAGGACTTCCTGGAAGGGCCTGAGCTGAGCTACATCGTCATCGCCAGCGGCACCGACTTCGTCCCGCTGGCCTCCAGCCAGGACCACAAGCGCCTGCTGGAGGGGGACGAGGGACCCAACACCGGGGGCATGGGCGCCTTCACGCCGGTCCCGTTCATGGACGACGCGTTGGAGCGGCACATCCAGAGCGCCGTCATCCGGCCCGTGCTCGCGGAGCTGGAGCGCCGCGGGACGCCGTTCGTGGGGTTCCTCTACGCCGGGCTCATGCTCACCGAGGATGGGCCGTATGTGCTGGAGTTCAACGTGCGGTGCGGCGACCCTGAGACCGAAGCGCTGATGATCGGCCTCGACGCTGACTTTGAGGGCGACCTCGTACCGCTGCTCATAGCCGCGGCGCAGGGGAGGCTCGCCGAGGTGCGCGCGCCGCTCACCAGCCACCCGGCCGCCTGCGTCGTGCTCGCAGACGGCGGCTACCCGGGCAACGTCTCGCCGGGGCACCACATCTCGGGGTTGAGTGAGGCCAACGCCCGAGACGGGGTCAAGGTCTTTCACTGTGGCACGCGCCGCAGCCACGCCGACGTCATCTCATCGGGCGGTCGGGTCCTGTGCGTGGCGGCGCGTGGAGAGTCGCCGCAGGACGCGCTGTCGCGCGCCTACGCGGCGATCGGTGATGTGCACTTCGAGACCATGCGCTACCGCACCGACATCGGCGGGGCGACGCACGACGAGCCTACTTGAGCGCGTAGCTGACCGTGTAGCTGGCCTGGCCCGACGCCAGCTCGACCTCCAGGTAGTAGATACCCGGCGTGAGGGCCTCCGTGAACGAGGCCCTGCCCTTCGTGCCCTTGAGGGCCTTGATCACCTTACCCCGCGAGTCCAGCAGGCGCACGCTCAGCGGGGATGAGGTCGGCTGGTAATCCACGCGGACCGTCAGGCGACCGTCCTCCTTGACCTGAATGTACCGCCAATCCGACGTGTCGTCGGGCACCTTGAGTGAATCGCTGGCCTTCTTCCCCGGCGCGAGCTGCTTCGCCTTGAGCCGTGTCCCGTCCCTGTCCCTGGGGGCTCCCCACGTGGGCGCGCTCATCGTCACGCCCAACGCGACGATGAGCGTGGTCATCGCGGCGCGGGTCATGTGGGTTGTCACCTTCAAGAGAACCTCCTGCAACTACCAGGCGATCGTGGCGGACGCATGCACCGCCGGTTGATGTCGATCGTGTCTGGACCATGGGAATCGCCTACCCCTATCAAGAAGTGTAGTGGGCTTCCTGGTATGGATCAAACCGAAGCCACGCCATCATGAACGCGCGACGCCTGAAAACGATCCAAATCGACATGACATCAACTCGTGTGAGGAAGCAGCCACCTGGCAGGTGAGAGGGTGTCTGGTTGGCGCGAGACAGCGGACTCCATCGCCTCCGCGCCGCCTGAGCTGGGCGAGCCCAGGGACGCTCACCTCGGGCCGCGGCGCCGAGGCGCCGCGATGAGGTGTTCGAACGTGCGCGGCGCGAGCGCCGCAGGGTTGCAAGCCCGAGAGGGGTTGATGCGACCGCAAGGCCAGCCCTACGCGCCAACCAGAACACGCGTTCAAGTTGAACGCAAAAGCAGTACCCTTGTCAAGTCCTTGCGCCCCAGAGCCATGAGCCTTAATGCTGTAAGATGAAATATTGGCGACCATAACGGTTTCATGTTTGCATAAACGCAGCGTGGCTCGTGGGCTCCTCACGGACCAGGCGTGCACCAGGTGGCAGAGAGGTTGGACATGGAATTTCTCCAGAGTGAATCCATCATGATCGCGGTGGCGGTCGCGCTCGTGTTGGGAGTCCTCTATTATATCCTGACTCGCAATCAGTCCGAGCGGCAGAGCAAGCGGCCCTACACCCCTCCAGCTCCGGGCTCCTCGGTGCGCCGCAACTGGCTGGTCGGCAAGGGGGGTTCGGTTCAGGGCAAGAACTACCACATCGGCTCGCGCACGGTGACGATCGGGCGAGGGATCGGCAACTACGTGCAGATCACCGATCCCAACGCGTCACGCATCCACTGCAAGCTCTCGCCGGTGCCCTATGGGCTGGAGGTCCGCGACAACGACAGCCGCAACGGGACCATGGTCAACAACAAGCGGATCACGGTTCAGGTCCTCAAGGACGGGGACGAGCTCAAGATCGGGGACGACGCCTTCACCTACCACGCCGAGGGCAACTTCGGTGAGAACGCCGGGCTCAAGCGCAAGACCGCGGACGCCCGCGTGGGCAAGGCCACCGTCATGGAGGGCACCGACTTCAAGACGATGATCAGCGACGCGCTCGTCGAGAACAACGGCGACGTCGAGGCGGCCGCCAAGTCCCTCGGGGTCACCCGCGAAGCGTTCGAGGCGATGCTCAAGAAGCAGGGCCTCGACAACAAGGGCTGAACCCCTCACCCCCCGCCCACGACGTGAACCGGCGCCCCATCCAGGTAGGCCCGGACGTTCTCGACCGTGATCTCCATCAGCCTCCGCCTCGCCTTCAAGCTCCCCCACGCCATGTGACCCGTCACCCGACAGCGAGGCGCCCCCAACAGCGAGTTGTCCGGGCTCGGCGGCTCCGTCGAGAGCACGTCGAGCGCCGCACCGCCGATCACGCCGCGCTCCAGCGCCGACGCCAGCGCCTCCTCATCGATCAAGCCGCCGCGCGCCGTGTTGATGAGCAGCGCTTGGCGCTTCATCCGTTGGAGCGCCGCCGCGTCGATCATCTCCCGGCTCTCCTCCGTGAGGGGGCAGTGCAGGCTGACCACGTCCGCCCGCTCCAACAGCTCCTCCAGGCTCCCAGCCCACGCGAACGGCTCGAACTCGGGCTCCCCGCGCCCTCGCCCGCCCCACCCGAGCACCGACATCCCGAACGCGCTCGCCAACGCGCCGACTCGCCGCCCGATGTGACCCACGCCGACGATCCCCATCGTCAGGCCCGTCAGCTCCAGCGGCGGCGCGCGCCAGTAACAGAAGTGACCGTGGCTCGCCCAGGCCCCCGCACGGATGTCCTCGTCGTGCGCCTCGACCTGATGCGCGAGCGTCAACAGGAGCGCCATGGTGTGCTGCGCGACGGCGCTGTCGCCGTACCGCGGCGCGTTGGAGACGACGACCCCAAGCCGCCGGGCCGCGGCGACGTCCACGACGTCGTAGCCCGTCGCCAGGACGCCGACGAAGCCAAGCTCGGGGAGCTGCTCAAGCAGCTCCCCGGTCAGGCGCGTCTTGTTGGTCAACACCACCTCGGCGCCCTTCGCCCGCGCGATGACCTGGTCGGGGGCGGTCTGCTCGTAGACGCGCACCTCCCCGAGGCGCTCCAGGTCATCCCAGGGGTTGTCCCCCGGGTTGAGGGTGACGCCATCCAGCACAACGATCGTCTTCTTCATGTCCTGACTCCGCGGGTTGAGGCGGTTACCTGCCTGGGAGGATATACCATGAGGCGCGCCGATCCGTGACAAGGCGGCTCGGCTCTGATACCCCTTTCAACCGCGCCAAGGCCGGTTGGTCGGGACTCGCCGAACCCCAGCAGGAATGCCACCGCGGTGGCTCATGTTGTGCGTCGGCGGAGCGCCTGGACGCCAGGGCGCCCATCACGGATCACACGTCAGAGCAAGACCGGAGCGGCCACGCCGCCGCCCGAGATACCCGAGGAACCTCCGATGCGACATCAGCCCAGCGACCCCTCGACGCGACGCCAGCGGGCGCTGCTGTCGGTGGCGGCTCTGCTCGTCGCCCTGCTCAGCGCGCAGCCCACCACCGCGGCCCCCGCGTCGAGCGACACCCCCACCCTGCCCGAGCTGAGCGCCGCGCCCAAGGCCGCGCGCGGCCCGGTGGCCATGGCGCGGGCGCGGGCGCTGCGCGACGCCATGCTCCAACCCGACGCCGGGTGGGGCGCGCTCGCCAACGCGTACCAGCTCGACGAGGCGCTGAGCCTGCTCGCCCCCAGCGAGGCGCTCCAGGTCAACCTCAGCCTCGCCGACGCCCTCGCCGAGGGCGATCCTGACGTCGCGCGGCTGCTCGCCGCGGCCCACCTGCGCCACCGCGCCGCCATCTACGCGCGTCAGCTCGGCGACCGCGCCAGGAGCGACGCGGCGCTCGACCAGCTCGGCCTGATCCGCTCCTGGCAGGTGCTCGGCCCCTTCGAGAACAGCAACATGTCGGGCTTTGACGCCCCCACCCCGGCTGAGGGCAAGCTCAACCGCGCCGCCCGACTCAAGGGCAAGGTCGGCCCGGTGAGCTGGAACAGCCTGGCCTTCTACTCCACGGGGTACGCCTGGATCTCAGGCGCCGTCAACCCCACGCGCTCCTCGCTCGCCTACGCGCTCGCCTACGTCGAGGTCCCAAAGACGGTCAAGGAGGCGGTCCTGCGGGTCGGCGCGGACGGCGCCTACAAGGTCTGGCTCGACGGCAAGCTCCTCGGCGCCACCTCCGCCACCGAGCGCGCCGCCCGCCTTGACAGCGACGCGTACGGGGTGCGGCTCGGGCGAGGGCGCCACGTGCTGCTGTTCAAGGTCGCGACGGAGAACCGAGGCCGGATGGGGCTCTACGCTCGCCTGACCGACGCCTCCGGCAAACCGCTGGACGTCACCGTCCTCGACCCGGCGACCGTCCCCGAGGGGACGCTGCTGGCGAGCGCAGCGACCGAGAAGACCACGGGCGCCGCCGCGCCCCCCGAGGCGTCTCGCGCCGACGCGCGCGCGCTCGACCCGGAGAAGCGGGCGCGGCCCCTCATGAACGCCGCGATCATCGCCCGTCAGCTCCGCCCCACCGACCCGACCGCGGTCTGGCGCGACCTGACCGCCGAGTCCCTCAGGACCGGCGCCTCCGACCCATCGATCCTCCTCGACGCCGCCACCACCGTGACGACCCACTGGGACCGGATGCCCCTCGTCAGCCGCGCCGCCGAGCTGGGCGTCAACGACCCCTGGGTGCTCACCCGGCTCGCCATGGAGATGGACGCGGGCATCGGGATCGGTCACGACCCGCTCGTGTTCCAGATCCTCGACAAGGCGATCCTCCTCGGCGACGCGCTCGGCAAGAGCACCGGCAGCCCCGCGCTCATGCCGCGCCTGCAGAAGGCCACCGTGCTCGCCCGCAGCGGGCAGGCGCACCTGGCGATGGAGACCGTCGAGCGGCTCCAGGAGTTCTACCCGCGCTCCACGACCCTGCTCTCCAGCGTCCGCGACCTGCACGAGCAGCTCGGCCAGCCCCTCGGCGCCATGACGACCTCCAAGCAGCTCGCGTCCCTCTCGCAGGCCGACCCCAACCAGGCCGCCAACTACGCCCGCCTCCTCATGCGCGCCGCCCAGCCCGCCGAGGCGCTCGTCGTCCTCGATCGCTACCTCGCCCTGGAGAGCGACGCGCTGACCCCCGTCGCCCTCAAGGCGCACGCCCTCCACCAGCTCAAGCGCAGCGACGAGGCGCTCGCCCTGCTTGATGAGGCGCTCAAGCGCTCCCCCGCGGAGGTCTCCCTGCTGCAGGCCAGGGCGCAGCTCTTTGAGCAGCTCGATCGCGACGACGACGCCGTCAAGGCCTACGAGCTGGCGCTGACCGTGCAGCCCGAGAACCGCGCCCTGCTGGAGCGTGTCCGCGCCCTCAAGCCCCGGGTCGCCTCCTACGAGGCGCCCTACCGCTGGCCCCGCGAGAAGATGACCCCCGACCCCGACGCGGCCCGCGCCCACGCTGGGATGGACTACTACTACATCGGCAACCAGCAGGTGATCCACGTCTCGCCGTCGGGTCAGTCCAGCAGCTTCACCCAGGAGGTGATCCACGTCCTCACCGACGAGGGCGCCCGGATCTGGCGCGGCGAGCGGATCTACTACTCGCCCGACGAGGAGCGGGTCGAGATCGTGTCGGTCCGCGTCCGCAAGGCCGACGGCACCATCAGCGAGTCCTACAGCCGCAACGACTACAACGCCTTCGAAGGCCCCGGGAACCTCTACTACCAGCGCCGCTACGCCTACATCGACGTCGGCGGCCTCGAACCGGGCGACGTCGTCGAGTACGCCTACCGCGTCAACGAGATCTCCGACGAGAACTACCGCGAGGGGTACTTCGGCGATCTCTGGTACTTCGAGTCGGGCGTCGACGTCGAGCATGCCCGCTACGTCCTCCTCACCCCGAAGGAGATGACCATCCACATGCGCCCGCCCGCGCTGAAAGGGCTCGCCAGCAACACCAGCGACACGACCCTCCAGGGGCGCCCCCACACCGCCCGGGTGCTGGAGGCCAAGGGGCTGTCCCGGGTCCGCACCGACCGCGACCAGCCCGGGCGCTCGGAGGTCTACGACTACGTGCTGGTGTCCACCTACAAGACCTGGGACGAGGTGGGCCTCTGGTGGTGGAACCTGATCAAGGATCAGCTCATCGTGGACGCCGAGATCAAGAAGGTGGTCGCCGAGGTGACCCGCGGCCTGACCAACGACATGGACAAGGTCAAGGCGATCCACAACTGGGTGGTCAAGAACACGCGCTACGTCGGGATCGAGTTCGGGGTGCACGGCTGGAAGCCCTACCGCACCACCCTGGCGATGCAGCGCCGCTTCGGGGACTGCAAGGACAAGGCGTCGCTCACCAAGGTGATGCTCGAAACCGCCGGGATCGAGGCCAACATGGTCCTGATCCGAACCCGCCGCCTGGGCAACATCACCCAGAGCCCGGCCAGCCTCGCGATCTTCGACCACGCCATCTCCTATGTGCCGAAGTTCGACCTCTTCCTCGACGGCACCGCCGAGTTCAGCGGCACGAGCAACCTCCCCGCGGGCGACCAGGGCCAGCTCGCGGTCATCGTCAAGAATGGCGGCGGGGTGCGCGTCGTCAAGACCCCGGTGGACGAGCCCAAGCACAACACCCACATCCGCGTCCTCAAGGTGGATCTCCGCAACGAGCCGGCCATCACCCAGGGCGAGCTGACCGCGACCGGCTCCGACGCCGTCTACTACCGCCGCAAGTTCGACAACAAGGACAAGCGCACCGAGGAGCTGGCGACCATGCTGGCCCGCACCTTCCCCGGCGCCAGCCTGCTCGACTCCAAGTTCATCGAGACCAGCGACCTCGAACGCCCGGTGCAGGTCCAGTTCACGCTCCAGGGCGGCGGCTTCATCAAGCAGATCGGCGACAAGCTCGCCCTCTTCCCCGCGGGCCGCGAGATCCGCCTCCTTGGCCGCTTCGCCCCCCAGGCGTCGCGCGACCAGGACCTCATGCTCAGCGCCCCGCCCTACACCATCCGCGAGACAGTCCGCTACCAGATGCCTGACAAGACCTCACCGGCCGCCATGCCCAGGAACCTGTCGGGCTCCAGCCGCTTCGGCTCCTACAACGTCCGCTACGTCCTCACCGGCGACGTCCTGGAGACCGAGGTGGAGTTCCAGATCGCCACGAACAGGGTGGACCGAAAGAATTACGGTGACTTCCGCGCCTGGCTCCAGGAGATGGACCGCGCCATCAATCAGCCCGTCGTGCTCCAGAGCGGCGAGTAGCGCTCCCCCAGGCGAGACACCCCGGACACGTCACCCACACGTTGAGAGATTTCGATGAGAGCACACCCTCTGCATGCCGCGCTCCTCGCCGCCGCGCTCCTCGCGACCGCCTGCGGCAACATGACCGATCGCAGCCAGGACGGCCTGCGCACCCTGCTCGGGCCAGGGCTCCAGCACATCGACCCGGCTTGGGACACCCTCCTGTCGGGCAACACCGACCAGGCGCGCGAGGCGCTGAGCCAGAGCGGCGCCGATCAGACCCCGGAGGGGCGCGCCTGGCGCGCCCTCGGGCGCTGCGACGCCAACTACCTGCTCGGCCACTACAAAGAGGCGCTCGCCGCCTGCGTCGAGACCGTGGAGGCCACCCCCGCAAAACCCCCCGCGCAGTGGGCGCTGATGCGGCTGGAGAGCATGCGCGCCCTCAGCCCGGGCTTCAGCGAAGGGGTCGCGCCCGCGCTGATGGCGATCCAGAAGGCCGACGCGACCCCCGAGGGGGTCCAGAGCCCGGTGCTGACCCGCTACCTCGCCGCCCGCGTCGGGATGGCCCGCGACTTTGAGCTGTGGTACCGCTCGGACTCCGAAGATCCCTTCTCGGGCGACCCGCACGGCGTGCCGACCGTCTGGTCCATGGTCGGGCCGACGAGCCTCTACGCCAACCTCGACCTCGGCGAGACCTCCGAGCCGGAGCGCGACGACGCGCTCGCCGACACCTACGAGCTGCTCGGCTTCACGCGGCGGACCTCGCGCGAGCAGACCAACGGGCTCCAGGCCAACCCCTCCCTGTCCCTCTCGGGGGTCTACGTGGCGGAGACCTGGGTGACCGTCGATCGCGGCGGTCGCTTTGACGTCGCGGCCAACCTCCAGGGCTCGGGGATCGTGTTCATCGACGGCGAGCGGGTGCTCGTCCGCGACGCGCGCCAGGAGCTTGGCCCGGCGGAGGTCGTCGCCCGCGACGTCGAGCTGACCCCGGGGGTCCACCGGATCCGCGTCCGGCTCGCCTACGAGCGCGGCTACCGCACCGCGTTCGGGGTGATGCTCCTCCCCCGCCGCCAGGGCACCCGCATGACCTTCAGCCCGACCCCCCCGAAGGGGCAGCGCGGTCAGGTCGAGGGCCGCGGCGAGGTCGCCCCGTGGATCGGAGAGGGGATCGATCTGGGGAGGTTGAGCGACGACCGGCTTCGGCTCTACCTCGCGGCGTGGATGGCGACCGAGTTTGTCGAGGAGGCGATCGCGCGCGACGCGCTGGCGCGCCTGGAGGAGCTGGCGCCCGACTTCGCGGGCACCTGGCTCGTGCGCGCGAAGCTGATGGAGCGCCTGTGGAGCCTCCCCGGCAAGGTGCGCAGCCGTGAGACGATCAAGGCGATCCGCAAGGCCACGGAGGTTGATCCCAAGGCGGGGCGGGCGCTCCTCTGGCTGGCCTCGGAGCTGCGCGAGCAGGGCCTCAAGGACGACGCCGCCGACGCGATCGCCGCCTTGCAGGAGCTGCGCCCGGACGAGGCCAGCACCTGGGCCGAGGCCGCCCGCTACTACCGGTGGCGCGCGTTCCCGACCCAGGCCGAGGAGGCGCTGGCCCGCGCCACGGAGCTGGACAGCCGGGACTGCGGCCTCATTCAGGAGCTGGACGCGGTCTACCGGGACCGCGACTTCGCCCCGAAGCGCGAGGAGATCCCCGACGCCTGGTTCTCGTGCGATCTGTTTCGGTGGCGCTACGCCCGCAACGTCGAGTTGATGAGGGGAGAGCACGCCACGCTGATGAAGCTGCTGGAGCGCGACGTCAAGCGCTACCCCTGGCGCACCTGGTCCTGGGCGGCGCTCGCCCGCGGCAAGGTGGAGCTGGAGGGTGAGGAGGCCGGACTGGAGGCGATCAACAGGGGGCTCGCGCTGCACCCGGGGGAGCAGGATCTGCTCAAGACCCGCTCGGACCTGCTGGCTCGCCTCGGGCGGCTGGACGAGGCGCGCGAGACGCTGCGGGAGGCGCTCAAGGAGAACCAGGGGGCGTTCGGGCTGCACCGGGCGCTGGCGCTGCTCAACGGGCAGCTCCCGCTGGCCGACCTGACCGCCAACGGCATCGCCGCGATCCGCGATTACGAGCGCGACCCGGTCGCCTTCCCCTCCGACGCGATCTACGTGCTCGACTACATGGCGCGGCGCTACTTCGAGGACGGCTCCAGCGCGGACGTGACCCACCTCGTGGTTCGGGTGCAGAGCAAGGCAGGGCTGGACGAGTACGGCGAGGTCCGCTTCCCCCGTGGGGCGATCCCGCTGATGGCGCGGACGGTCAAGCGCAACGGCGCGGTGGTCGAGCCGGTGCGGGAGAAGGACAAGCCGGTGATCTCCATGCCGTCGCT
The DNA here is from genome assembly GCA_002716585.1 of Myxococcales bacterium. Lineage (GTDB taxonomy): Bacteria > Myxococcota_A > Bradymonadia > Bradymonadales. Next base: position 11,675 of record PBBL01000028.1, read on the forward strand.
CGACGTGGGGGACTACATCGAGTACGCCTACCTGACCTTCAACGGCCGCAACCCGGCGCGTCAGGGGTCGAGCGTCGGGGCGAAGTTCTTCTTCAGGATGTCGAACATCGCGTCGGCCCGCTCGGAGTTCATCGTCGAGGTGCCCGAGGCGTGGAAGCCAGACTTCGTCAGCCGCAACGACGCCCCGCCCATCGAGGAGTCGAGCGCCGACGGCTACACCCGCTACCGGTTCATCCGCACCAGCTCGGCCCAACCTCGCCAGGAGCCGATGAGCGTCGACAACGACGAGTACCTGCCCCACGTCCAGCTCATCCACCGCTACACCTGGGAGGACACCCACCGGGCGTACCAGGATCAGCTGATCACCGCGCGCGCCTCGGCGCCCATGCTCACCCGACGCGCCCAGGAGCTGACCCGCGGCAAAAAGAGCGACATGGAGAAGGTCCGAGCGATCTGGCGCTTCGCCAACACCCACGTGCGGACGCGGCGGTTCCTCGACTTCAGCACCACGGCGGCGCACATCGAGGCGTCCGGCGAGGGCAACCCGGTGGTGCTGATGAGCGCGCTGCTGGGGGAGGTGGGGATCGAGACGGAGATCGTCAAGATCCGCGGCGCGACCCAGGACCCGGCGGAGACCGCGATTCCAGCGTTCGGGGCGTACAACTTCACGGCGCTGAAGGTGTCGGTGGACGGCGAGACGCTGTGGCTGAACCCGGTGGGGCGAAACGCGCGGTTCAACTACCTGCCGGTGTCGGTGCAGGGTCAGCCCGCGATCCGCGTCGAGCCCGGCGCGGACCTGAGCCGGATCACGATCCCGACCTGGCCCGCGGAGCTGGAGCGGCGAGACGTGCGGTTTGATCTGACGCTGTCGGCGGAGGGCGACCTGACGGGCGAGGTGACCGAGACGCTCCGAGGCCAGTACGGGATCGGGCGCCGGGACTACTACGACGAGCAGGGCTCGGAGGACAACATCCGCAAGTACGTCGAGCGCAAGGTCAACTACGACTTCAACGGCAGCGAGCTGCTGGAGTACACGATCCGCGGTCGAGACGAGCCGGACGCCGAGCTTGTGCTAACATACCGATTCAAGCGCGACGGGTACGCTCGCCGCGCCCCGAGCGGCGCCCTGGTGATCCAGGACCGCTACGATCTCATGGACCTGATGCGGAGCTTCGCGCGGCTGCCGGAGCGGACCGTCCCCATGTTGATCGACGACCAGAACCACGACGAGGTCCACGTCGCCCTGACCGCCCCGGAGGGGACGCGCGTGCTCGGCCCGGGCGGGCCGGACACGCTCACCTACAACAGCGCCTTCGGTGAGTACAGCCGCACCGTGGAGCGCGAGGCGAACACCATTCGGATACACCACCGCCTCTTTGTGCCGATCCAGCGGATCAGCCCCGAGGCGTACGCCGAGTTCGCGGAGTGGGCGGGCGACATCGACCGCGCCACGTACGGTCGCCTGGAGATCACCAAGGCGCCGTGATGAACGGCGCCGTCGGGCATAAGCCCGCGGCTGCGTGGTTTCAAGAACACACGCCGCCCACGCGGCGACACGCTGAACTGGAGAGGTCATCGCCATGACCGAAGCCCACACCGACCCAACGACCGACGCGGACGCCTCGGAGGCGCCTGAGGAGGCGACCGCCGAGCCCGCTCAGGCCACGCCTCCGAAGGCCGAGGCGCCCGGTGATCACTACAGGGAGATCCGCAGCTCCGTCCTCAGCGTCCAGCGGCTGATCCTCGGGCGGCTGCGCTGGGAAGGCGCGGTCCACGCGGGGGCGGTGACCGCGGCGTCCCTCCTGCTCGGAGCGCTGCTGTTCGCGGTCGTGCCCGCGCAGGGGTGGATGCGCGCCCTCTTTGTCCTGACGTGGCTCGGCGCCACCGGGGCGGTGGTGTGGTGGCGCACGATCGCCCCGTCGCGCCGCTTCGCCCGCGTGCAGGACGTCGGCCAGTGGGTGGAGGAGGCGCTCCCCGAGTTCCGCAACGACATCACGGCGTCGCTCCAGTTCGGGCGCGACTTCGACACGATCCGCGACAACGGGCAGATGAGCGTGGCGCTGATCGCGCGCCTGCTGAGCGCCACCCGCGCTCAGGTCAAGGAGCGCAGCCGCGACATCCTCGCGGCGGCGCCCAGGGCGCAGGTCCAGGTCGCCGGGCTGGTGATCGCGGGCGCGCTGGCCGGGTTCGCCGTGGGCGGCCTGGTCGCCCCGGACGCCCTCTCCCGCGGCCTCTCCGGGCTGGCCTTCGGGGCGTCGGCTCCGAAGGAGGCGACCACCGATCAGGTGATCGAGCGCAGCGCCATCGTGGCCGACCTGACCCTGAGCTACAACTTCCCGGCCTACAGCGGGCTCCCGCCGCGGCGGCTGCTCAACACGACGGGCGACATCGAGGTGCTGCGCGGCACCGAGGTGACCTTCGAGGCGACCGCCATCCGGCCCGTCCGCCGCGCCGAGCTGCTCCTCAAGACCGACGCCGCCCCCAGCGAGGAGGGCGAGTCCAGCGAACCCCAGCGGTTCCTGCTGGAGCGCCGCCCCGGCGGACGGCTGGTGGCGCGCTTCAACGCGCTCGACAGCGGCACCTACACCATCACCGCCACCCTGGAGGACGGCACCGAGGTCGAGGACGGGATCCAGCGCAGCCTGGTCGTGCTCCCCGACGAGAACCCTCGGATGACCGTCTTTCAGCCCGACTCCGAGATCGACGTCGCCCCCGGCGACGTGGTCACCTTCGTCTTCGAGGCGTCGGACGACTTCGGGCTCACCGAGCTGGCGATCGTGACCGCCCTCAACGGCGCCGACGACGACAAGCAGCGCGCCCTCATCAAGACCCTCGACGGCAGCGCCCAGGCCGCCGTCCCCGGCGACAGCCGCCCCACCACGGACGAGCAGGGCGACTCCACCCGCAGCATCAAGGTCGAGCACCTGCTCGACCTCGTCCCCTACAACCTGCGCGCCAAGGATCAGCTCGTCGTCTGGCTGGAGGCGATCGACAACGACACCGTCTCCGGCCCCAAGGTCGCCACCTCCGAGCCGATCCTCCTGCGGGTCGCCTCCCCCGAGGACAAGCACCTCCAGATCATCGCCGAGCAGGAGGAGATCGTCGAGGCGCTCATCCTCAACCTCGCCGACTTCCTCGAAGCGCCCATCGACACCGCCCTCACCAACGCCAGGGGCGACCGCTCCCGCGGGCTCTCGCCCGACTGGGGTCCCGAGGAGCTGGGCGAGCGCTTCAAGAAGGCGATCCCGCCCCACACCGCCTCCGGCGAGATCGTCGCGACCATGAACGCCCTGCTGGAGCGCATGGAGCAGGACCCGCTCATGCTCAAGCGCGACTTCGACCTCTTCAAGATGACCCACGACGACCTCAGCGAGCGGTTCGACGCCGAGGAGGCGCTGATCAAGCGCCTCACCCCGGCCGCCCGCGACGTGCGCCTGAGCGCTCCCCAGCTCCAGCGGCTCGCCGCCGCCCGCAAGGACACCGTCCGCTCGACCGAGCAGGGGATCCTCCGCCTCGACGACCTCATCGCCAGCCAGCGCATGGAGAACGCCCTGGAGACCGCCAAGGACCTCCAGGAGGCCAAGGAGCGCCTCCGCGAGCTGCTGGAGAAGTACAAGGAGACCCGCGACGACGCCCTCAAGGCCGAGATCATGCGCGAGATGATGCGCCTGCGCCAACGCATGATGGAGCTGATGGCCAAGATGAAGGACCAGCTCAAGGACCTCCCCAAGGAGCACATCAACATGGAGGCCCTGGAGAAGGAGGGCCTCATGAAGCAGGCCGGCGACATCAACGACAGCTTCTCCAAGATCGAGGAGATGCTGGAGAAGGGCGACATCGAGGGCGCCCTCAAGGCCCTCGATGAGATGGGGCAGAACATCGACGACATGGTCGCTGGCATGGAGGAGGAGTTCAGCGGGATGCAGCCCGAGGGGCTCTCCGAGCTGGACAAGCAGGCCTCCGAGATCATGGACGAGATCAACGACCTCCAGGCCCAGGAGGAGAAGATCGCCGAGGAGACCGACGAGCTGGCCAAGGAGATCGAGGAGTCCCAGCGGGAGATGCTTGAGGAGGCGATCAACGAGTTCTCCGAGCAGCAGCTCAAGCGCCTCGACGAGGTCGAGAAGCGGCTCGACGGGATCGACGCCCCTCGCCTCCACCCCCAGGACCAGAGCGACCTCGACCACGCCCGCGAGAACGCCGAGCGCCTCCGCGAGGCGCTGGAGCAGCGCGACATCGCTCAGGCGCTCGACGAGGCGCGCAACCTCGAAGGGCAGCTCCAGCGCTCCGAGAACAACATGAAGATGCGCAACAGCTACACCCCCAAGAACGACCCGCGGCGCCCCTCCTACCAGAACGCCAAGGACGGCGTGCAGCGCGCCCGGCCCCGCTCCAGCGAGATCACCGAGGCGCTGGAGCGCATGATGGAGAAGGCCCAGGACGGCGGCGCCACGCCCGATCAGAAGGCCCGCATGAACAAGCTCGGGCAGCGGCAGGGCGAGGTGCGGCAACGCCTCGGGCAGCTCCAGAAGAAGATCAGCGACATGCAGGGTGAGCTGCCCATGCTTCAGGAGCAGCTCGCCCCGGGGATGGGGGAGGCCGGGCAGTTCATGGAGGGGGCGCAGCAGCGCCTCAACCAGGGGCAGGGGCGCAAGGCCCACGGCAACGAGCAGATGGCCCTCGATAAGCTCGGCGACCTCAAGCAGTCGCTCAAGCAGACCCTCAAGAAGGAGAAGATGGGCCAGCAGGGCCGCGACGTCTCCCGCGAGCCGGTCGCCATCCCCGAGGAGGACCGCAGCGCCCCGCGCGAGTTCCGGGAGGACCTCATGGAGGCGATGAAGGAGAACAGCCTTGAAAACTACAAGCCCGAGCTGCAGCTCTACTACGAGTCGCTCGTGCGCTGAGACACCCCCTGTGGATGAGCTTCGACGCGCCATGATGACACCACGACGACGCCTCACGCTCGCCGCCCTCCTGCTGGGCGCCGCGATCGCGCTGTTCGCGCCCCCGGCCGCCGCGCAGGAGGCCACGATCTCCGCGCTGAACGAGGCGATCGGCAACTGGCAGCTGCCCGAGGCCAAGAACATCCTCGACACCCTGGAGTCCGGCGGGGAGCCGAGCGCCGAGCTGATGTTCCAGCACGCCCGCTACGACTACTTCAGCGGCTCCTACGCCACCGCCCTCGATCGCATCGATCAGGCCGTGGCGCTGTCGGGCGGGGACAACGCCCGCTACGCGGCGCTGCGCGCGACGGTGGCCGCGACCGCCGAGGTGGTCAAGGACTACAAGGAGTTCAAGTCCCCGAACGGCTACTTCGTGGTCCGGGTCGAGCCAGGCAAGGACGAGCTGCTCGTCCCCTACGCCTTCGAGACCCTGGAGGCCGCCTACGAGCGCCTCGGCGACACCTTCGGGCATCGGCCACCGCCCCCGGTGGTCGTCGAGATCTACCCAAAGGCGGCGACGCTGGCGAAGGTGTCGGGGCTGACCGAGGACGAGATCAAGACCAGCGGCACGATCGCGCTCTGCAACAACAACCGCCTGATGTTCACCAGCCCCAAGGCGCTGGTGAAGGGCTACACCTGGCGCGACACGCTCTCGCACGAGTTCGCCCACCTGGTGATCACCCAGAAGTCCAACAACACCGTGCCGATCTGGATGCACGAGGGGCTGGCCAAGTACAACGAGCGCGTCTGGCGCGGGGTGGGCAACCACCTGATGAGCCCCAGCAGCGAGAACCTGCTCGCCAAGGCGGTCACCAGCGACGAGCTGATCACGTTCGAGCAGATGCACCCGTCGATGGCCAAGCTCCCCAGCCAGGAGGCCACGGCGCTGGCGTTCGCCGAGGTGTACACGGTGATGGAGTTCGTCCACCGCAAGCAGGGCGACGCCGCCTTCTCCCGGCTGCTGGAGCTGATGCGGGAGAAGGAGGACGCCAAGGCGGCGATCACCGAGCTGCTCAAGGTCCCGAGCTTCGAGCGCTTTCAGAAGGACTGGATGGCCTACCTGAGGTCGCGGCCCTCGAAGACGTTCGACGAGGAGGCGGTCTTCATCGAGAAGCTGGAGTTCGCCGGAGACAAGCAGGAGAGCGAGCTGTTGGAGATCGGCAAGAAGGAGGCGCGCGACTACATCCGCCTCGGCGAGATGCTCCAGGTGCGCGAGCGGTACGCGGCGGCGGTGGTGGAGTACCAGAAGGCGCGCGAGCTGATCGGGGACCACAACCCGATCCTCCAGACCCGCCTCGGGCGGTCGCTGATCACCATCGGCCGCCACGAGGAGGCGGCGGAGGCGCTCGCCGGGTCGCTGGCGTACTACCCCAACTACCACACGACCCACCTGCTGCTCGGCGAGGCGCTGCTGAAGGCGGGCGAGCTGGAGCGGGCGGAGACCCACCTGATGGAGGCGCTGGGGATCAACCCGTTCGACCCGGCGGTGCACGAGAACCTGGCGGCGCTCTACACGCGCCAGGATCGCGCCGAGGACGCCAGTCGCGCGCGGGAGAACCTGCGGCTGGCGTCGCAGGAAGGGCGATCTTGTGAAGGAGCGAGCGGTGTGGTTGAATCCACCACCCGGAATGAAGGGCGGCGGCTGGGCGGTTCCAGGCCCGAGGACGACGCGAAACCCCTTGAAGACAGGACCAACTTCGTATGACGACATCACCAGCTGAGTCGGAGGACCTCCAGGCGGTCGAGGAGATCGCCGCCGCCCGCTCCCAGATCCTGAGCGAGGTGCGCAAGGCGATCTACGGCCAGGAGCAGGTGATCGAGTACCTGCTGATCGCCCTCTTCGCCCGCGGCCACTGCCTGCTGATGGGTGTGCCGGGGCTGGCCAAGACGCTGCTGATCAGCACGCTGGCGGACATCCTCAACCTCTCGTTCAACCGAATTCAGTTCACGCCCGACCTGATGCCGAGCGACATCACGGGGACCGACATCCTTGAGGAGGACCACGTCACCGGCAAGCGGTTCTTCAAGTTCATCAAGGGGCCGATCTTCTCGAACCTGCTGCTGGCCGACGAGATCAACCGCACGCCGCCCAAGACCCAGGCGGCGCTGCTGCAGTCGATGCAGGAGTACCAGGTGTCGGCGGGCGGCTCGACCTACCCGCTCGATCTGCCGTTCCAGGTGTTCGCCACCCAGAACCCGATCGAGCAGGAGGGGACCTACCCGCTGCCCGAGGCGCAGCTCGACCGCTTCATGTTCTTCGTGAAGGTCGACTACCCCAACGCCGAGGACGAGTTCGCGATCGTCCGCAACACGACCGGCTCGAAGCGCCCCGAGTTCAAGCAGGTGCTCTCGCCGGAGGACATCGTCCGCCTCCAGGAGCTGACCCGGCGCGTCCCGGTCTCCGATGACGTGGTGCGCTACGCCGTCAACCTGGTCCGCGCGACGCGTCCCGGACCAGACGCCATCGACTACATCCGCGAGTACCTGTCGTGGGGCGCCGGGCCGCGCGCCAGCCAGTACCTCGTGCTCGGCGGCAAGGCGCGGGCGCTGCTCCAGGGGCGCTACCACGTGGACCGCGAGGACATCCGGGCGCTGGCGCTGCCGGTGCTGCGTCACCGCCTGGTCACCAACTTCACCGCCGACGCCAAGAAGATCACCTCGGACCAGTTGATCCAACGCCTCCTTGAGACGATCTCGTGACCAGCGACCCCACCGACTCCTCCAGCCTACGAGAGCGCTTCCTCGACCCCACGGTCGTCATGCGCATGGGGGGGCTCCTCGTGCGCGCCCGCAGCGTGGTCGAGGGGGCCATCGCCGGGATGCACCGCTCCCCCCACAAGGGGTCGAGCGTCGAGTTCGCCGAGTACAAGGAGTACGCGCCCGGCGACGAGATCAAGCACATCGACTGGAAGGCGTTCGGCAAGTCAGACCGCTATTACGTCAAGCAGTTCGAGGACGAGACCAACCTGCGGGCCTACATGGTGTTGGACGGCTCCGGGTCGATGAACTTCGCCTCCGAGGGCTGCCCGACCAAGCTGGAGTACGCCCAGACGCTCGCCGCCTCCTTCGCCTTCCTCATGTTGAGGCAGGGGGACGCGGTCGGGGCGCTGGCGTTCGACGACCAGCCAGGGCTGATGCTCCCGCCCAGCTCCAAGAGCACCCACCTGACGGACATCCTGCACGTCCTGGAGAGCCTGCCCGGCGACGGGCGCACCGACATCGCGGCGGCGCTCCAGGCGCTCGCGGAGCGGCTGCGGCGGCGCGGCATGCTGGTCATCATCAGCGACATGCTGGACGACGCCGAGCGGGTCATGACGATCGCGCGGGTGATGCGCAAGCGCCGCCAGGAGGTGGCGATCTTCCACATCATCGACCCGGCGGAGCTGGATCTGCCCTACGAGGGGCTCACCATCTTCGAGGGGCTGGAGGGGGAGGAGGATCTGCTCGTGGACCCGGACGACATCCGCGACCGCTACCGCGAGGAGATGCGCGCCCACCTCAACCAGATCGAGACCGAGTGCCGCGAGGGCGACATCGAGTACTTCCGCACCGTCACGACGCGCCCCCTGGAGCTGGCCCTGATGGACTTCATCGTCGGCCGCCTCCAGGTCCGGTGAGGAGGGACCCCCGATGAACTTCCTCAACCCCCTGTTCCTGATCGGGCTGCTGGCCGCGGCGCTGCCGATCGTCATCCACCTGATCAACCGCCGTCGGGCGGTGCGCCGCAAGTTCCCGGCGATCGAGTTCCTGCTGCGCAGCCAGAAGCGGCTGGCGCGGCGGCTCAAGGTGCGGCAGCTCGTCCTGCTGGCGCTGCGGGTGGCGGCGCTGCTGCTGATCCCGCTGGCGATGGCGCGGCCCTACCTCATCAGCGACTCGGGCACGACCGAGGCGGATCGGATGCCGACCGCCATCGTCTTCGTCGTCGATGACTCGGCGTCGATGGGCTACAACGGCCGCGCGGTCTGGGATCGCGCCGTCTCGGCGGTGGACGACATCATCTCGGAGCTGCGCCCCTGGGATCGGGTCGCGCTGGTCTACGCCAGCGACTGGCCCTCGGGCGCCCCGCTCGGCGAGGACACCCCGATCCCCGAGCTGACCGACGCCCACAACGACGTCTCCACCGCCCTCTCCAAGGCGATCCCCTCCGAGCGCGGCACCGACCTCGCCCGCGCCCTGCGCACGGGCGCCGAGATCCTGGCGGCCTCCGACCAGCCGCGCCGCAAGCTGATCCTCGTCAGCGACCTCCAAAAGAGCGGCCTCGACCCGACCGACCTCCCCGTGGATGGCCTCGGGATCCCGGTCGAGGTCGTGGACGTCCGCGACGCCCCGGCGCAGGCCAACCTGGCGATCGTCGGCGCCAACTACGAGCAGCAGTCCGCCGGGGCCAGGCCAGAGTTCAGCATCAGCGCCACGGTCGCCAACCACTCCGACCAGGACGCTTCTGGGGTCGAGGTCCACCTCGTCATCGACGGCGAGGACGTCGCCTCGGGGCTGGTGGACGTCCCGGCGGGCAAGACCGCCGCGCAGCTGTTCAACCACACCTTCGATCGCAAGGGGCTGCACCGGGCCGAGCTGCGGCTCGCCCGCGGCGCCGACGCCCTGGAGGCGGACAACGTCTACTTCCTGCCGATCCACCTCGCGCAGCGGGTGCGGGTGTTGATGGTCAACGGCGACCCCCGCTCGGTCCACTACCAGGACGAGCTGTACTACATGGAGCGCGCCCTCTACCCGGGCAAGGGCTCCACGAGCAGCATCATCCCCGAGATCACCGGGATCGACGGGCTCGCCTCCTACACCTTCGCCGACTACGACGTCGTCCTGCTGGCCAACGTCGAGAAGCTCCCCCGGGCCTCGGTCCGCGAGCTGGTCGACTTCGTCAAGGCGGGCGGCGGGCTCCTGTTCATCGCGGGCGACAACGTCAACCCGGAGGTCTACAACAACCTCTTTGGCGAGTTGCTCCCGAAGCCGATCCGCTCGATCAAGCTGCTCGCGCGCCAGGACGACCCGGACGCGCCGCTCAAGATCACCCGCATGGGGCAGATGGACACCACCCACCCGGTCTTCAAGGTCTTCGACCTGCCGGGCGGCGAGACGATCCAGGCGGTGTCGGTCTACAGCTACCTCCTGCTGGAGCCGACCCCGTCCGGCGAGTCCCGCATCCTGCTCTCGTACACCGACGGCGCCCCGGCGCTGCTGGAGCGGGAGCTGGGCGAGGGGCGCAGCGCGCTCCTGACCACGACCGTGGACCGCGACTGGTCCGATCTGCCGATCAAGACCGCCTTCCTCCCGCTAAGGCGACGCCTCGTCCGCTACCTCGCCCGCCGCAGCACCTCCGCCGAGGCCTCCGAGCGGGTCGTGGCCGCCAAGGTGGCGCTGGACGCCGCCGCGCTCGGTCGAGGCCGCATCGAGGTCCGCGACCCCGAAGGGGGCCGCATCGTCCCCGCCCCGGAGTCCACCGCCCCGGACGCCCCGCTGACCTTCATCCCCCGCACCACCGGGCACTACCGGGTCATGCGCGTCCCCGACGCCCCGGACGCCGAGCCCTCCGAGATCGTCGAGATGGCCTTCGCCGTCAACGTCGCCGCGCCCGAGGCCAACCTCGCGCCCTACCCCGCCGACGAGCTGTCCGCGCTCCTCAGCGGCGGCGACCCCGACAACCCCAGCGCCGGAAACGCCACGGTCGCCATCGACACCCCCGAGAAGCGCATCGGCGTCTGGTCCTCGCTCCTGTTCCTCGTCACGCTCATCCTGCTCGCCGAGACCATCCTCGGGACGCGCCGCTCGGTCCTGATCAAGCTCTGGAACCGCGTCCGCGGTCGCTCCAACCCCGAGCTGGACGTCTGATCGGTCCAGGTGAACCCGGGTTCACCCCAGCTCCCGAACCGCCTCGGCGAGGTGCCCCAGCGCCGCCTCCAGCTGCGCCTGCGTCGTGTAGGGGGCGGGGCCGAAGCGGAGGCTGTCGTCGCGCGCGTCGGTGGCGACGCCGCGCTCCAGGAGCGCCGCCTTGAGGCGCTGCGCCTCGGGGCTCCGCAGCGCCAGAAACCCGCCGTTTTCTTCGATGGGTCGCTGGTGCATCAAGGTAATCCGGTTTTCATCGAGCCCAAGCGCCATAAACTGCTCCCGGAGCCAGCCGATCTGAGCCTGAGAGTGGGCGCGGAGGACCTCGGGGGTCAGCCCCTGCTCCCGAAAGAACGCCACGACGCGCGCGGCGCGGAACTGGGACGTGGGGTCGAACGTGGCGCCCGCGAAGCGCTCATCGCCTTGATCGAAGCTCACCGGCTGATCGCCGCGCGCGTCGGCGAGCGTATCAAACGACGCGAACCACCCCGTAACGACCGGCCTCAGCGCACACCCCGATGGGAACCGCAGGAAGCAGTTGCCCTCGCCCCACTGGAGGTACTTGTAGCCGCCCGAGACGAGGAAGCAGTCCTCCAGCCCGGCGTCGCGCAGCGACAGCGGGACGGCGTGGGTGCCGTGGTAGTCGTCGATGAGGAGCGGCACCCCGGCCTGGCGGCACAGCGCGGCGATGGCCGTCAGGTGGGGCTGGACGAGGCCCGTCTTGAAGTAAACCCGCGACAGGCACACCGCGGCGGTGCGCTCCGTGAGAGCCGACTCCAGGCGCTCCACGAAGCCCTCGCTTGGTGAGGCGGGGAGGAAGGTGACGCCGAGGCCGACCTCCTGGAGGCGACGGAGCTGACGGGTCAGGGAGTGGAACTCGCCGTCGGTGGTGATGACGTGGGAGCGCGCCTTGAGGTCGAGGCTGGAGAGCCAGCGGACGACGAGGTCGTGGGTGTTGGCCGAGAAGGTGTAGCGTCCGGTGGGGTCGTCGTAATAGTCGCGGAGGTAGCCGCGCAGCACCTCCGCCTTCTCGAAGGCGGCCGCCCACTTGGCGTCCACGTCGCGGGCGGCCACGTCAAAGGCCTCCAGCTGCCCCTCACGGGCGACGTCGGGCCAGGCCTGGTGGGAGTGGCCGGTCATGAGCAGCCGCTCGGAGACCCGAAACCGGCTGTAATGGGGGGCGAGCCGTTGAGCGAGTGAGTCGAAGGTCATGACGGGCCTCGTGTGGGGTTGGTATCAGACCAGCTTGTATCACTTGATGATCGCGAACACCTGATGGTTGAGCGCCATCAGCCGCCCGTCTTCGCCCCAGAGCTGGCGCTCCTCGTGAGCGTAGCCATGCCGGGAGGCGGGCGAGCTGGAGCTGTGGAACAGCGGCGCGTCGGGGTCGAGCCCCTCCCAGCCGCCCAGGATCTCCAAGGTGTAGGAGATGGTGGCCATGGGGCGAGGCCGCTTCAACGAGATGAGGTGGACAGGCCACCAGGCGTCCACGAGGGCGGCCAGGTAGGCCGCGTCGCGCGCTGGTCCGGGGCGCTTCGGCATGACCCACCCCTGCGCGCGCTCGGTGGGGACGCCCGAGAAGGGCGGGTGGCCGAGCGGCCAGTAGGCGACGTGCTGGGTGAAGGTCGGCGCGAGGGGTGGCCCCAGGGGCGCGGGGTTGGGGATGTCGCGCCAGCTCGGCATCTCGGGCGGGGCGATGGTGTTCCAGTCGCCGTCCTCGACCCGGCGGCGCCCGAAGGTGCCGACCGCGTGGGCGCGCAGCTCCCCCTCTTGAAGCAGGCGGATCGCCATGACGGTGGTGCTGCTGCCTTCGCGGAGCGCTTCGATCTGGAGCTGGGCGGCGCCAGCCATGACCGGGCCGCAGAGCGACGCGGTGAGCGTCCGGAGCGGCTGCTCCGGGTTGGCGAGCGCCAGCTCCAGCGTGCGGACGAGGGTGGCGACCGTCAACCCACCGAAGGCGCCGCGGCCCTGCTGCCAGGTGTCGGGGACCTCCCAGCGCCACGCCTCGGCGCTGAGGCGCGTCGGGGTGGTGAGGGTCATCAGGTCGGCGGTCGGATCGGGGGTGGTGTCAACGGTCACGGCGCGCTCCAGGCGGGGTGTCTTGGCGTGTACGCGCTGGTGCGTCGAACACCAGCGCCCATGATATGTCCCAGCGGGCGTTGGGAGTGCTCAGAGCTTGTTGCGGATCGCCCACAGGTCGGGGAAGACGGGCCGGTGGAGGGTCTTGAGCAGGTACCCCACCCCGGCTGAGCCGCCCGTCCCGGGCTTGTGGCCGATCGTGCGCTCCACCATCTTGACGTGGCGGTAGCGCCACTCCTGAAGCCCCTCGTCGAAGTCCACGAGCAGCTCACACAGGAGCGACGCCTCCTCCCGCTCGCGCATGACCTTCAGCAGGACCTCCTGGGCCGCCTCGGTCGGCGGGTGGATCGGGGCCTGCGACAGATCGCGCTCCGGTGTGGGCATCTCCAGCCCCTGCGAGCGCAAGAAGGCGCAGAACGCCTCCCACAGCGTCTGCTCCTCCATCCGGGCGAGGAGCTGCTGGTGGGGCGCGCTCCCCTCGGGGTGCATCGCGAGCGCGCCGCGGGTGTGCACGCCGCAGAGGATCTCCAGCTCGCGAAACTGCACCGACTGAAAGCCGCTGGAGTCGGCCAGGAAGCTGCGGAACTGGTTGAAGGACAGCGGCGTCATCGTCTCCAGGATGTCCACCTGGTGCACCAACACCTTGAGGATCGTCAGGGTGCGCCGCATGAGGCGCATCGCCTCCCACACCGAGCCCTCGACGAGGGCGCGCCGCATCGCCTCAAGCTCATGCAGGATCTGCTTGAACCACAGCTCATAGGCCTGGTGGATGACGATGAACAGCATCTCGTCGTGCTCCTCAGGTTGTGAGCGCCGCTCTTGCAGGCTCAACAGCTCGGGCACCTTGAGGTAGCTGAGGTAGGTCATTGACATGAAGTCCTCCTTGGATCGCAGGACGCGCGATCGCACATGCAACCCTTGGATCTAATCGGATCCGGCGGCCCAGGCAACCCACACGCGCCGAGGCGCTGGCTCACGCCGAGCGGGTGTGGGAGACTTGAGCGGCGGGACGCCTGTAACCTCAGCGGTTCTGGCCCGTTCACCCGACGACGCCAGGTTGACCCTCAGCGTGAGTTCGTCCATGCGCCTCAGCCCTCCCCAAGCCCTCCACAGGTCGCTGCAAGCGCTCCTCCTGCTCGGGTGCGCCGCGATGACCTCAACCGCCGCCGCCCAGACCCAGGATGAGCCGCTGGCGGTCCCCCCGTGGCCGTCCTGGTCCGCGGGCCACGGGGTGCTGCTCCGCACGCTGCCCGACCTCGATCTGGAGCTGCTGACGACCACAGGGCAGGATCCGAGCGAGCCGCTGCGGGTGGGGATGATGACCGGAGGGCGCGGCTGGCTGGATCCGGGGAGCGACGCGTTGGGCGGCGCCGAGGCCCAGGTGGGCGCCGCCCTCGGGGCGTGGCGGGATCCGGTCACCTGGGTTCGCGTCAAGACCGACGTGAGGGCGCCGATCGTCTTTGGCGACGATGAGCGCGACACCATCGACGCGGCTCGCCTGGAGGGCCACCACGCCGCCCGAGGGGTGATCGGCCTGGGCGGCCTGGAGAAGGGCAGCGCGGGGATCGATCTGGAGGCTCAAGTGCGCCTGGACCACGACGTGAGCGGCCCGGGGGCGACGCTGCGGCCCGAGCTGGGCTACGCCTCCTACCGGGACCTCGACCTGACCCTGCGACTCCGCCCCCGGTTCAACACGCGCTCGGGCGACTCAGGCTTCCTCTCGCTCGGAACCCGCCCCGAGGCGACGGCGTTCATGTTCCCGCTGACGTGGCGCTACCGCGTGACGGACTACACGAACGAAGGCCCGGTCGGGTGGGTCGAGACCCAGGAGTTCAGCGGGGCCTACGGCCACATCGCGCTGGGCCGCCAGGTCGCCGACGGCTCGATCGAGTACATCGGCCTCACCTACACCCGCGTCACCCTCACCCCATCGCGCGGCGTCTGCCTGCCCTACGACACCCGGCTCGCCACGGACTGCGAGGCGCGCCTGGAGGCGTTCCGATCGGGCTCCGACGACCCGGACGCGACCCCGCCCTGGACCCACGTCCCGCTGCGGCTGGAGGGGTACACCCTCAAGTTCGTCAACATGCGCGGCCTCGCGGTGGATCACGACGGCCTGGTCTTGAGCCTCAAGGGGTTGTCGCTGGGCTTCTCCCTCCTCTGGAATCCCGACTCCAGCCCCAACGGGGGCAGCCCCTCTCGCCAGGGATCGTCGCCGCACCTCGACGTCGCGGCGTCGATCCACAGCCGCTACGTGGAGCTGGGCGCCGCGACCTCCTTCGACATCACCCACACGCCCGACGGAGGCGAGCTGGTCCCGAACTGGCACAGCGAGGGGCTGGTCGTGGCGCGGAGCCCGAGCTGGAAGGTTGGGGTGTCGGGTCGGATCGTGTACGACGTGCTCCTCGACTCCCCCAACGACGACGTGACAAAGCGCGGGATCTCGTGGCTCGCGACCGAGGTGGAGGCGTTCGCGCGGTTGAGCCCGGACATGCAGGTGGGCGTCGTCCATCAGGCCAACCAGGGCCCTCAGATCCCCCGCGAGGCGGCGTCCTGGGACCTGTGGGCGTACCCGGAGGGGTGGACGCAGCAGCTCGGCGTGTTCGCGCGGGTGCGGCGCGACCTTCAGCCGTGAGGCGTCTCCGCCGTGGCAGGCCCCGAAACGACGACGGCCCCTGGAGTTCACTCCAGGGGCCGTCGTCGCTTCAAGCGCTCGCGCCGGTCAGAGGACAGGCTCGGGGACCGGGTGGGTGTGGGTCACGATGGGCTCGCTCGGGGCGGTGGGCGGCGGCGAGAAGTCGCTCAGCCCCTCGTAGGCGTTGCAGCCGTGCTCGTAGCCGTCGAGGCCCTCCAGCTCCTCCTTCTCGGAGACGCGGAGGCCGATGGTCACCTTGAGGGCGAAGAAGATGAGGGCGCTGGCGGCGAGGCAGAAGAGCGCGACGGCGCCGACGCCGACGAGCTGGGGGACGAGGCTCTTGCCCTGGCCGAAGAAGCCGACCGCGAGGGTGCCCCAGATGCCGCAGACGAGGTGAACCGGGACGGCGCCGACGGGGTCGTCGAGCTTCATGCGGTCCATGAGGACGGTCGCGAGCACGACGAGGACGCCCGCGACGGCGCCGACGACGATCGACATGTTGGGGCTGATGACGTCCGCCCCCGCGGTGATGCCGACGAGGCCCGCGAGGATGCCGTTGAGGCCCATGCCGAGGTCCGGCTTCTTGTGGGTGAACAGCGACGTGAGCATCCCGAAGCCGCCGCCCGCGGCGGCGGCGAGGCTGGTGGTGACGAACACGAGGGAGACGGGGCCGGGGTCCGCGGAGAGGACGGAGCCGCCGTTGAAGCCGAACCAGCCGAACCAGAGGAGGAAGACGCCGATGGTGGCCAGCGGCAGGCTGTGGGGCTTGATGCCCTTGAGTTCGCCGTCCTTGCCGTACTTTCCGAGGCGAGGCCCGAGGAGCATGATGCCGATGAGGGCGGCCCAGCCGCCAACGGAGTGGACGATGGTGGAGCCCGCGAAGTCGTAGAAGCCGTAGGCCTTGAGCCAGCCGCCGCCCCAGTGCCACATGCCGACCATGGGGTAGACGACGGCGACGTAGAGGACGCTGAAGACGAGGAAGCTCTGGAGCTTGACCCGCTCGGCGACGGCGCCCGAGACGATCGTGGCGGCGGTGGCGGCGAACATGGCCTGGAACAGGAAGTCGGTCCAGTAGGTGTAGCCGACGTTGTAGGCGGGGGTGATGCCCGCGGCGTCGGTGGAGATGCCGAAGCCACCGAAGCCAAAGAACCCGCCCGCGAAGCTCTCGCCGGGGTACATCAGGTTGAAGCCGATGACGGCGTAGGTGAGGATCCCGATGGAGAGGATGGAGACGTTCTTGAAGAGGATGTTGACGGTGTTCTTGGCCTGGGTCATCCCAGCTTCGAGCGTCGAGAACCCGAGGTGCATGATGAACACGAGGATGGTGGCAACCAGCATCCAGGTGTTGTTGATGATGAACTCGGGGGTGATTGGCTTGGCCGCCGCTCCATCGGCGAACGCCAGCGAGGGCGTTAACACGAGGGCGGCGAGGGCCAGGCCACTCAGCAAGTGACGGTGACGGATCATGGACTTCCAACCTCCAGCCTGAACAGGGTGTTTCCTTGAGGCGGCCTCCGAGGGAGGCCAGCGCACATCACCGCGAGGCATTAGCAAGTGTCACGCCAGCCCCTGTCGACACCGACCAGCTCGACCTCCGCGATCGCTCGACGAAGGCGCAGGCGGTTTCGCGCCCCCATCAACCTACATCGATGTAGGATCCCCTGAAAACGCCTCCACCGACCCCTGCTCAGGTCGGATACCGCGGCGCGCGCCAATCGATCTGGCGCGTTCGTCTTGATCGGCGCCGAGCGGCAGATGACGACGCGGGACGCTCAGAAGGGGGTCCCCTGACGCAGCGCGTCAAAACCGTTGGCGCGCGCCGGGTTTACGACAAAAATGTAAGAGCGCCAACCTGAGGCTACATTATTGTAGGCCACCCAACGACCTCGCCCCGCGGGTTGACATCCACCCCTCCCTCTCGCCAAGCTCTCCACGCCCCCGAACGGGGCGCCGCCCGGGCGCGCGCCATGTCGCGCCGCCCCCTCCCAACCACCGACGACCCCCGGAGCGCACATGGCTGCCAAGTTCGAAACCGACGGCCTCAACCTGACGCGAGGCCTGCTCAACTACATCCTCGACACCACCGTCCAGGAGAGCCCCACCCAGATCCAGATCCGCGAAGAGACCGCCGCCACCCTCTCCAACGCACGGATGATGATCTCCCCCGTCCAGGGCAGCGTCGTTCGCTTCCTCGCCAGGATGCTCCGCCCCAGCCGCGTCGTTGAGGTCGGCGTCTTCACCGGCTACAGCGCCACGTGGCTCGCCGACGCCCTCGACGAGGGCGGCACGCTCGTCGCCTGTGAGCTGAACCAGGAGTACCTCGACAAAGCGCGCGCCTATTGGGCGCAGGCTGGGCTCACACAGATTCGTGGGATCCTCGGTCCGGGCCAGGACGGCCTCCAGACCCTCCTCGACGAGGGGTGGGCGGGGACGGTGGACGTGATGTTTGTCGACGCCGACAAGACCGGCTACGACACCTACTACACCATGGGCTGCGAGCTGCTCCGACCTGGCGGGCTGATGCTCTTCGACAACACCCTCTGGGGCGGCTCCGTCGCCGACCCCTCCGACACCGAGCCCAGCACCGAGGCGCTCCGCGCGATCTCGCGCCGCGCCGCCGCCGACGACCGCGTGGACGCAGCGCTCCTGAGCGTCGGCGACGGCCTGCTCGCGGTGCTCAAGAAGTGACGCCCGTCACTCCACCGTGACGCTCTTGGCCAGGTTGCGCGGCTGATCCACGTCCGTCCCCTTGAAGTCGGCGATGTGGTACGCCAGCAGCTGCAGCGGCACCGTGTTGACCAACGGCTGGAGCGCCTCGGGCACATCCGGGACGCTCAACACCACGTCCGCGTAGTCCCCGATCCGGTCGTCCCCCTCGGTCGCCACCGCGATCACCCGACCCCCGCGCGCCCGCACCTCCTCCAGGTTGCTGAAGACCTTCTCGTAGGTCTCGCTGCGCGGCGCCACGATCACGATCGGCAGATCCTCGTCGATCAGCGCGATCGGGCCGTGCTTCATCTCACCGGCGGCGTAGCCCTCGGCGTGGATGTAGCTGATCTCCTTGAGCTTGAGCGCCCCCTCCAGCGCCACCGGGAAGTTGATCCCGCGACCCAGGAAGAGGAAGCTGTGCGCCTGCGAGAACTCCCGGGCGATTTCGTGGTAGACCGCCTCCTGCTCCAGCAACCCCTCCAGAAGCTGCGGCACCTTGCGAAGCTCCGTCAGCAGCTCCCGCGCCCCCGCCTCGTCCAGCCGCCCGCGCCGACGCCCCAGCCACACCGAGAACATGAACAGCGCCGCCAGCTGCGTCGTGAACGCCTTCGTGGACGCCACCCCGATCTCAGGGCCAGCGTGGGTGTACAGCACCCCGTCGCTCGCCCGCGGGATGCTCGACTCCAGCACGTTGCAGATCGACACCACCCGCGCCCCCAGCCCGCGGGCCTGGTGCAGCGCCGCCAGCGTGTCGGCCGTCTCGCCGGACTGGCTGATCGCGATCACCAGCGTCCGGTCGTCGATCACCGGATCGCTGTACCGAAACTCGCTCGCCAGATCGACGCTGGTGTGCACCCGCGCCATCTTCTCGATCAGGTAGCGCCCCACCCAACCGGCGTGGTAGCTCGTCCCGCAGGCGATGATCTGGATGTGATCGAGCCGCCCCACGTACGCCTCATCCAGGCCGATCTCGGCCAGGTCCACGTCGCCGCGCTCCAGCGACACCCGCCCCCGGAGCGTGTCGGTGATCTTGGCAGGCTGCTCGTGGATCTCCTTGAGCATGAAGTGCTTGTAGCCCTGCTTCTCCGCCGACACCGGATCCCAGTTGATCCACTTCGCCTCGCGCTCCACCCGCTCACAGGCGCCGTCAAACAGCTCGATGCCGTCGCCGCGGAGCACCGCCGTCTCGTCGTCCTCCATGAAGATGAAGCGCCGCGTGTGCATCAGCACCGCCGGGATGTCGCTCGCGGCGTACATCTCCTCCTCGCCCAGCCCCAGCACCAGCGGAGACGCCTTGCGCGCCGCCACCAGCACGTCCGGGAAGCGCTCGCTGATCACCAGGATCGCGTACGCCCCCTCGATCTGTTCGAGCATGCGCCGCACCGCCGCATGCAGCGGGTGCAGCCCGCCGCCGTCGCCCACCTCGGCGAGCGCCTCATCGACCAGGTGCGCGATGATCTCGGTGTCCGTCTCGCTGGCGAAGGTCCGCCCCGACTCGATCAGCCGCCGCTTGAGGTCGATGTGGTTCTCGATGATGCCGTTGTGCACCACCACCACGCTGCCCGAGCGGTGCGGGTGGGCGTTCCGCTCGTTGGGCGCGCCGTGCGTCGCCCAACGCGTGTGCGCGATCCCCAGCTTCCCCGGGATCCGCTCCGCGAAGTACGCCGCCTCCAGGTTATGCAGCTTGCCCTCGGCGCGCCGCAGCGCCACCTGGCCCTCGTGCACCAGCGCGATCCCCGCCGAGTCGTAGCCCCGGTACTCCAGCCGCCGGAGCCCATCCAACAGGAACTGACCGCAGTCGCGGCCACCGATGTAACCTACAATCCCACACATATCTGCTGTATCTCCACGTCATCGCGGCGAACGCGCGCCGCCCGACGATCCAGGGCCCCGAATGATCACCTACGCAACCGCTCCGAACTCACCTTTGTTCCCACGCCGCGGCCACCTCGGCCGCGCCCCGCGTCACGTCTTCTTCCGCCGCCGATCGGCCCACCCCGCGATGTTCCGCTGGCGCCCGCGCGCCACCGACAGCGACCCCTCGGCCACGTCCTGGGTCAACGTCGAGCCTGCGCCCACGTAGGCGCGGTCCCCCAGCTCGATCGGCGCCACCAGCGCCGTGTTCGAGCCGATGAAGACCCCATCCCCCAGCGTGGTCTGGTGCTTGTGCTCGCCGTCGTAATTGCACGTGATCGTCCCGGCGCCGATGTTGCACCCGACGCCGACCTTCGCGTCCCCGAGGTAGGTCAGGTGGCTGGCCTTCGACCCGGCCCCGATCACCGACTTCTTGACCTCCACGAAGTTCCCGATCTTCGCCCCCTCGCCGATGTCGCTGGCCTGCCTCAGGTGCGCGAACGGGCCGACCTGCGCCCCCCGCCGCACGATCGCCGACTCCAGGTGGCAGTAGGGCTTGATCACCGCCCCCGCCTCCACCATGCTGTCCTCGATCACGCTCCCCTGACGCACCACGCAGCCCGCCTCGACGCGGGTCCGCCCCGTCAGCCTCACGCCAGGCTCCAGCAGCACGTCCGGCTCCACCTCAACCCACGCGTCCACGTAGGTCGTCGCCGGATCGATCATCGTCACGCCCGCGACCATCAGCGCGTGGTTGCGCGCCCACCGCGCCCGAGCCTCCGCCCGGGCCAGCTCCGCCCGCGTGTTCACGCCCTGCACCTCGGTCGCCTCCGACACCATGAACGCCGACGCGCCCTCCCCGCGTGACGCGACCTCCACCAGATCCGTCAGGTAGTACTCGCCCTGGGCGTTGTCCGTCGTCAGCTCCCCGACGCTCTGCCAGAGGAACCCGTTGTCCACCAGGTAGATGCCCGCGTTGATCTCGCGGATCGCGCGCTGCTCCGGCGTCGCGTCGCGGTGCTCGACGATCCGCGTCACCGCCCCCGACGCCGCGCGCTCGATCCGCCCGTACCCGGTCGGGTCGCCCAGCTCACACGTCATCACGGCCATCGGCCCCTTCGCTCGCCCCGCCGCTTCGCAGAACGCGTCCAGCGTGTTGACCGTCAGGTTGGGCACGTCCCCCGACAGGATCAGCGTGTCGCCCGCCTGCCCCTCCAGCGCCTCGCGCGCTTGCAAGACCGCGTGACCGGTCCCCCGCTGCTCCGCCTGAAGGACGAACTCCAGATCCGGCCCGCCCTCGTGCTGCGTCAGGTACGCCTCCACCTGCTCGCGTCCGTGACCGACCACGACCACGATCCGCTCCGCGCCCAGCGCGCGCGCGGCGCCGACCACGTGACCGATCATCGGTCGGCTCAAGACCGGGTGCAGGACCTTCGGCAGCGCGGAGCACATCCGCGTCCCTTTTCCAGCGGCGAGTATGATGACCGAGAGGCTCATAGGTACAGTTCCTTGCATGTGACGTTGATCGCCGCCCGCGGCGGCTCAGGGCTCCTCGACGCAGCTCGGCTCATCGCTGCACGCGCAACCCACCGAGCAGCGCGAGGGGTTGTCGTAGAAGATCGGCAGGCACGTCGTCCGCTCCGGATCCAGCAGGGGCAGGCGAGCCGACGCTCATCGAGCGTCGTCTTCGCGGCAGTCGGCGCAGCGCAGCGCAGATGCTCTGTTGATGTTGGAACGGTAACGGGGCGCTGTCAACCTGGAAGCGGTTGATGGGGTTGGAGCAGGAGGTGATGTGTGAGAGGGGTGGCCGAGGCCACGCGGGGGAGGGAGCGCGCGGGGTGATTCAGTTGCCGCCCTTCTTGAGCTCCATCAGGATCATCTTGACGACCGCCTTGAGGGTGTCGAAGACCCCGGGGCCGTTGGGCGCGGCGGCGATCGACTCGAAGTCGGGGAACTGGCCGTCGGGGTTGAGGCGCGCGCGCAGCTCCTCGACGGGGACGGCGTTGGGGAGATCGCGCTTGTTGTACTGGATGACAAACGGGATCGTGTTGATGTCGTAGCCGTACGCGGCGAGGTTCTCCTGAAGGTCCTCGAAGGAGATGACGTTGGCCTCCATGCGCTCGCGCTGGGAGTCAGCGACGAAGATCACGCCGTCCGCGCCCTTCATGATGAGCTTCCGGCTGGCTGAGTAGAACAGCTGCCCGGGGACGGAGTAGAGGTGGAGGCGGGTCTTGAAGCCACGAATCGCCGGGAGCGACAGGGGCAGGAAGTCGAAGAACAGCGTCCGCTCCTGCTTGGTCTCCAGGCTGATCAGCTTACCACGCGCGTCCGGGTTGGTCCCCGCGTAGATGAACTTGATGTTGGTGGTCTTACCGCAGAGCCCAGGACCGTAGTAGACGATCTTGAGGATGATCTCACGCGAGGAATAGTTGATAAATGACATGCTATCATCCCTCGCCGGTGAGCGAGGCCCCGAACCAGGTTGGGACGTCGTCGCTGTGCCCGACCGCTGTGGACATGTGTTCCTACTCAACAAGCCACCACGCGGCGATTCGATCAGGCTGCACCAGCACCCTGATCAGGCCGCGCGAGGCGATTATACCCTAGAACGTGTCGCTGAACAGTTCCTCGATGTCCTCGTCGGTGATCTCCGAGAACAGCGAGTTGTTCTTGGTCTCAGCAGCCGCTGACGCCTTCTGGCTCAGGTCGCTGAACACCCGCTTGAGGTCCCCCTCGGCGCGCTTGACGCGCAGCCGCACGAGCCCCTCAGTCGAGCGGTTGTCGAAGATGATCGTCAAGATCAGCTGCTCGCCGATCAAGGCGATGTAGATGCTGTCCCGCGCCCCCTGGTGGTAGTGGGAGGGAAACTCCTCTTCCCCCAGGAGGTTGGCGAGCCCCCCCGTCGCCGCGGTCGCCCCGGCGACCAGAGACGCGAGCGAGGTCGTGTCGATGTTCGCGGTCTGACCCACCGACGTGATCAGCTGACCGACCTTGTCGACCAGGAAGACGGCCCGAGCCATGCTGTCACGCAACAGTTTTTCGCAGATCTCCGTGAGGCGTTGGTATTCAGCCTCATAGATGACCATCTGTGCGTTGTACATACCCGACCGCTCCCCCGTTAACGTGTGGTGCCAGACCGTGCTCGAACCTCAACGATGTGGAGCCAGCTCCAGCACCATCTCCTGTCGTGCCTGGGTGACTTGAGGACCATAACATACTGCGCAACGCCGACACAACGCTATCAGATCTCACGCCGTCCTGCCAAGGCCCTGCTCAAGGTGACGCGATCGGTGTACTCCAGGTCACCGCCGATCGGCACCCCTGAGGCGATCCGCGTCACCTTGACGTCGAACGGCCGCAGCAGCTTCGCGATGTAGAGCGCGGTCGTCTCGCCGTCCGTGTTGGGGTTCGTCGCCACGATCACCTCGGTGACCCTCGTCTCCTCGTCCCCGGACGTCGCGGCCAGGCGCTGCACCAGCTCCTTGACCCGGATGTCGTCCGGACCGACCCCCTCCAGCGGCCTCAGCGCCCCGTGCAAAACGTGGTACATCCCCTGGAACTCGCCGGTGCGCTCGATCGCCATCAGATCGGGCGTCCCCTCCACCACACACACCACGTGGCGCTCGCGCCCTCCCGCGGTGCAGATCCGGCAAGGGTCGTCCTGGGTCAGGTTGCAGCAGATCGAGCAGAAGCCGACGTGCTCCTTGACGTCCACCAGCGCCCCCGCCAACCCCCGCGCGAACTCCTCCGGCGAGCGGATGATGTGGAACGCCAGGCGCGTCGCGGTCTTCTCACCTATCCCAGGCAGCTGCGACAGGAAGTTGACCAGCCGTACGATCGGATCGTGCGTCGGTGCCATGGATCACAACAAGCCTGGGATGTTGAAGCCACCCGTGATCTTGTTGACCTCCTCCGCGACCATCTCCTGCGAGTTCTTGATCGCCTGACCCACCGCCGCCAGCACCATGTCCTCCAACAGGCCCGGCTCCTCCGGGTCGATCACCTCCGGATCGATCGAGAGGTTGATCAGCTCCTGACGCCCGTTGACGTAGGCCGTCACGCGGCCGCCGCCCGAAGACGCCTCCACGATCCGATCCGCCATCTCGTCCTGAACCCGGTTGATCTGCTGCTGCATCTTGTGGGCCTGACGGATGATCCCCGAAAAGCCCCCTTTGACTGTCGCCATCTTCACACTCCGTGCTCTACCCGCGTTCAGGCACCACGCCCGAGCGCCGCGCCACACTACGCAAGAAGACCCCCCCGGCGCAAGTGTCCTCGCCCGCCGCCTCCACGCCCGCGCCAGCGTCGCCTCACCCCGCCCGACCTCCACGACGTCGCTTCTCCTTGACGCCCCGCCAGAAAATCACCGCCGCGCCGTCAAAACCCGACGCACCACCCCTGCGTCAACGCACCCCCGTCCTCGTGCTCCTCGTCCGTCACCACCACGAACTCCTCGCAGAACAACCCCAGCTCGCACGCCGTGAAGTCCCCCGGGTCGCACACGTCCGCGCAGAGCCTCACCCCACCCGCCCCCGACGGCAGACACGTCCCCGGCGCCAGGCACCCCTGCTCCTCACACGCGCTCCCCGTCGGCACCCCCGACGGCACCGGCACGATGCACAGCCCCTCTCGCCGACCGCCTCGCAGCGTCTTCCCACTCGGACCCACCTGCCCGAACGTAAACGGCGCGCACACCTCGCCGCCGTCGCACCCCCGGTTGTCCGCGCACGGCGTCTGGCTCCCCCTCGCGTAGCCGCACAGGTTCACGAACAGCACCTCGCCCGACACCTCCAGCCGATCCACCCGGCAGCGCTGCTCCTCGCCGCAGTCCGCGTCGCTGTCGCACAGCCCCGTGCAGAAGTAGTTCGGCGGGAACCCCACGCAGGTCCGCGACGCGCACCGCTCCAGCTCCGGCGGCTCCCCGAAGCCCCCGCACGCCTCCCCCAGCGCCAGCGAGCCGTCCTGCCTCGGGTTGTCGCGGCGGCACCCGCCCCGCAGCCCCCCCTCCTCGCCCAACCGAACCCGCTCCAGCGCGCAGTAGACCCGCTCCCCGCCCGCCTCGTCGCACGACTCCGGCCCCGCGCAGCGCCGCGGCGCGCACAGCCCCGCGCTCACCGACGCGCCCCCCAGCCGCTCCGCCTCCAACCAGCTCGCCCCCTCCGCCTGACAGCTCAGGTTGCCGTCCCGGCAGTAGTTCGCGTTGGGCGCCGCCCCGCTCGCCGCGCACAGCGCCGCGCAGATGTCGTCCAGGCAGAGGTCGTTCTCACACAGCACCACCGACCCCCGCGACGGATCGTCGTTGCAGAACATCCCCCGCCCCACCCCGCCCGGGGTC
>PBBL01000029.1 GCA_002716585.1 Myxococcales bacterium
CCAGCGGGCGCACGATCCGGGCGATCGCCAGCTCGCGGGCGCAGGCCGCCGGGTCGCGGGTGGTGAGGCGCAGCACCAGCCGCTCACCGCCCGCGAGCGTGATCCGGTACAGCGTGTTGCTCAGCCCGCCCGACAGCAGCGACAGCTCGACGAGCGCGCGCCCCGCCGCGACCGGCGCGATCAGCTCGGCGACGGTCGCCGCGCTCAGCTCCTGAACGCGGCATCGACGCTCCCACCCTTCTTCCATGCGCGCGCTGCCCCCCTGGCTCACCGACGTTGGAAGGTGCACAGCACCTCGTCCGCCACGTAGCACCCTTTGACCGCGACTTCAACGCTGGCCACCCGGGTCGGGTCGAAGGAGGGCGCCTCCACCCCCCAGACGCCCTCCTCGTCGCCAAAGCCCAGCTCGAAGCGCATGTACCCCGGCGAGCCGATCGGGACGTGGAGGGCGTTGCTGACCCGATGGAGGAGGCGACCGTCGGCGTCGCGGAAGGCGACCACGAGGTCGCGGGAGCGATCGGTCGAGCGGGTCCTGTCCTCGACCTCCAGGATCATCTCAAGCCGCGGCGAGCCCGGCGAGTGGATGAACAGCGCCAGCGACGCGCTCAGGTCCAGGCCGCGCGGCGCGCGCACCGGCGAGGGGTCCAGCGCGAGGCGCCGCCGCGGCCCGGTCGGGTCCGGCAGGGCGCAGGCCGCCGTCAGGAGGCGCGCCCGGAACTCCACCTCGACCCGAGCGAGGATGTGGAAGGTGTCGAGCGCCTCCAGCGCCTCGTGGGAGACGATGAAGGAGGGGAGCAGCTCCTGGCTGTGGCGAAACTCCGTCTCCAGCCAGTCGTCGAGGACCTCCAGGAGGTCGCCCTGCGCGTCGCGCAGGACCATCACCAGCTCGCGGAGGGTGACGGTGAGGTGCTGGTTGAAGTTGATGAGGGTGGTGCTCAGCCTCAGTTCGGCGTGGTCGTCTTGCCGGATCTCGTTCACCCGGAGCCCGCCGTGGGCCATGCCGATCAGCGGCGACTCGCCCTCCTGGAGCTGGACGATCTGGACCTGGAGCGGGACGGGGGCGCCGTCGAACGGGTCATCGACCGAGGGGCCGAAGAGATCGTCGAGGTTGTTGTCGTCGTCGTCGTGGTTCCAGGAGTTGGACACGGGCTCGCCCCCTGCGATGTCGATGGTGCTCCGGTGGCGCCCCCGCAGCTCACCGAGCGCCGCGGCGGCGCTGGAGCGGGTGGTGTCCGAGAGGCGCGCGTCGCAGGCGTAGGCGCTGAGCGCCGGGCCTGCCTGCGGAACCCAGCCGAGCAGGCTCTGCTCGGTCGGGGTCAACGGTTGATTGGTCGCGAGGCGGTCGAGCAGGCGCTCCCCCCAGTGGCCCCAGAGGTAGTCGGTGACGGCGGGCTCCGCGGTCAACCGCGGGGCCGCCCTCGAGAGCACCCCAACGAGCGCCGCCGGCGTTCCCGACTGAACACAGGCGCGCAGCTGGGCCAACAGGTCGTTGAGATCCATAGGGACACCGGGAGCAGAGCAAACCAGGCCACCCACAACCTACCACACCGCGACCCCACACTCACACAGTTGTTTGCCCCGCGCTCAGCGCCGCGCCCAGTCGATGTTCACCCGCAGCCCCAGGTGGTCGCCCTCGCCGTCGAAGCTGACGCCGAGCTTGAGGTGCTCCAGCCCTTGAACGGCGCGGGTGAGCGGCGCCCCCGCGACGGGCAGCTCTGGCAGGCGCGGTGACACGACGGAGCCGTAGAGGCTGTGCTGGACCATCCCCCCGGGCTCGCGGGTGAACTCGCCGCCGTGGGCGCTATGGGGCACCCGCCCCAGGTAGGTCAGCGCGAGCGCCTGCCGCCGGGCCTCGTCCGCGGGCAGCCCACCGAGGCCGAGGTCGAGCGCGAGCACGTCGGTCGCGGCGGTCTCCGTGTTGCGCATGATCTCACCCTCCAGGACGCCGAGCAGCGCGCGGTTGAGCCACCCCTGCGCCGCGTTCGGCGAGTAGACCAGCGCGCTCTGCACCTGAAGCCCCCTGCCCTCCACGTCCAGCCCGCCCTGCTCCAGCACGACGTCCATCTGCGCTTCGAGGGTGGCGCGCTCGGTGGAGGCGAGGAAGACGTCCTGAACGACGGCGTAGTGGACCGCCAGGGTGGTGGCGCCGTTGAGGAAGGGCTCGTTGGGGGAGATCCGGGTCACCGGGACGCCGCGGTAGGGCTCGGCCAGCGCCCAGCTCACCATGCCCGGGGCGGAGGTCTCGACGAAGCCGCGCAAGGCGGTCAGCGTGGCGGCGAGCCCGATGCCGTTGCGGACGTGCGCCCCGACGTAGAGCGGCAGCCGGTTGAGGATACGCTCCATGTCGGCGTTCGCCGCGCCGGGGATCCCCCCTTCGGCGAGCATCATGTCCCACAGCCCGCTCCGGTCGCCGACGCCGACCATGACCCAGTCGCCGAGCCAACTCAGCCCGATGTCGCGGTTGCGGGTCACCTCCATCGCCATGTCGTCCATCAGGCGCCGCAGCTCGGCGTCGTCGCCCACCGCGAGCATCATCCGGGCGCCGTCGGCGCGATCGGGCATCGGCATGGTGCGCCCGCCCACCTGGCGGCGCATCGAGGTGTACTCGGTGCCTTCGATCAAAGGCAGCATCAGCGCCTCCGCCTGCAAGCGGTCACCGCCGCGGCGAATCCGCACCCCGATCGGGTCGACGAACTGCCTCCAGTAGTTCTGGTAGCCGCGGACGAACTCGCGGTAGGCGCTCGCCTCCGCCTCGGTCGCGGCGTCGAGCTTCAGCTCGATCAGCGGGACCAGGCTGGAGGGGCGGCCCCAGGCCGAGGAGGCCCCTGTTTCGGGCGAGAAGCGGATCGCCTGGCTCGGGTCCTGGCTGTGGCGCAGCTCGTCCTCGCGGAGCAGCCCGGCGCGGACCAGCTCCTGCGCGTCCTTCGGCTGCCGCCCCTCCAGCCAACCAAACAGCAGCGCCGCGTGGTTGACCGCCATCAGGTCGGCCGCCGCCTGAATCCGGCGGCTCTGGAGGATCTTGACCCGCGGGCCGATCACGTGCCCCACGAAGGCGTCGCTGATGAACAGGAAGCCGTCCTCCTGCTGGGCGTCGAACCGGTAGCGGGTCCGCATGTAGCGGAAGTCCCCCGCCTTCGCCAGCGGCGCCGCCTTGCCCTTGTGAACCGCCACCAGCCGCGCCACCGCCTCCCGGCTCGTCGAGATCACGAGCACCTCGCCGATCCGCGCCCGGTGCTGATGGACGGCGCGGTCGGGGGTGGTCATCGCCCGCACCGGGATCCCGTCGAGGGTGTAGGTGGTCTCCTTGAGGTTGGCGTGGCGAGCGCGGGTGTGGGCGGCGAACTCGTCGAGGGCGGCGGTGAGCATCGCCTCATTCTTGAGGTGGAACAGGATCGACAGGTCGCCCCCCTCGCGCCAGAACGGATCGCTGGCCACGACCGCCACCCCGTGGACCGCGAGGTGGCCGAAGGTCTCCGAGAGCGCGGTGCGCTCCACGACGAGCTGCCGCTGGATCCGGTCGGTGAAGTGCGACGTCCCCGGGCGCCGCTCCAGCGCCAGGCTGACCGGGGTGACCACCTCGTCGAGGTCCGACAGGAGCTTCACGAAGGTCCTCAGGTCGTGGAAGTGCAGGTAGAGCATCTCCTCGGGGACGTAGCTCGCCAGCGGCTCGATCGCCGGGCCTCCGACGTTCAGCTCCTGGATCATCGCGTCCCAGGGGTGCTTCGCGAGCGGCACCGGCTCGATCTTCGCGAGCGGCACGGTCGCCTTCTCCGTCGCCCCCCGCACCATCAAGGCGCGGCGCGTCTGGAGCGCCTCCTCCACGGAGGTCATCCCCGTGTACAGGTCCATCAGCTCACCCAGATCCGTCCGCGGCGCCCGACGGACCACCACCGCGTCCTCGGCCGCCGACGGCTTCCAGCCCTCGGCGATCGCCCGCATTCGCCCCGACGCGAAGCTGTAGAAGGGCGCGCCCTGCGTCTCGAACCAGCTCGCCGCGCCGAGCTGAAAGAGGCGCTCCAGCTCCTTGTCACGGGGCGCCTTCTTCGCCGCGGTCACCGTGATGGGGTGCTCCCCCCCCGCCTCGACCTCCCCATACCCGCGCGGCCGTCGGTACACGACCACCTCGAACGAATCCGGGGCCTCACCGACGAACCGGGTCACGATCGCGTCGTAGTCGCGTTGGTCCGTCGGCTTCGAGGGCATCGCCAGCGCGTAGCCGTCCGCCTTGACCCCGACGTAGGCCAGATCCCAGCTCCGCAGCGTCAACCCCTCCGGGAGCTTGACCGCCACGTAGGTCGCCCCACCCTGCTTGAAGCGGCCGCTGGCCGTGAGGTTCAGCGTCGCCTCCCTCCTCGCCTGCAACGGGCCAACCTGACGACGGAGCACCGGCCCGGGGTCGGGCCGCTCCTTCACGGCCCCTGGCGCCGGGTCCAGCGCGGGCGACGCCACCACCTCGGGGTCTCGCGCCTCGATCTTGTCGTGCGCGCAGCTCGACAACCACACCACCGCCACCGCCGCCAGCACAAGGCGCGGCGACGCCCACCCCACAACACGCGTCTCCCTCATCTTCTCCTCCTGCGACCTCAACCCACGAACACCAGGCCCATGACACCCCCCACGCCTGCACAAACCACACCAGGCGCCCTCCCCTCTCCGGCTCGACAGAGACGGCGACGGCAGACGCCGAGGTGGGTACACGCCTACGCACGGTGCGAAGCGGAGGTTACGACCACACAGGGGCGCGGGGCAACATGTCGGGTGCTGAAAAGACTCAACCACACGATCAGTCTGCAACATTTGTACAAACGATATCCAGCCGAGCCCCTTGGCAGCTGGTCGAGGACCTCCCGAATGAAAAGCTCACCCTCTCACGCAACATCCCAACCCACCGCGCGATAACCCCCCATGAGCCCAGCCCTTCACCTCCGCTCATGCGGTCCTCTTCCTTGTGCACCAACGCTCTTGACGCTGAGCCAGTCAGGCTTAGGCTATCCAAGCACTGTCTGGACGGTGCTTTACTGAGACAAGACAAGGGCTGACGCTGTATGTTGAATGAACTGTTGAAGGTCTTTCTCGACCTTCCGGCATGGGCATGAGGGTGTACCAGGCGATGGAGATGAGCGCTGGCTTGTTGGCTCAGGCGGTGGAGGGGGCGTGATGGAGAATCCAAAAGGTTTGCTCAAACATTGCTTTTCCTTGTTTGTCGTTCTGCCTGTAGCATCACCTTGGCTGCTCTGGAGAATGTTTGCTGTGTGCTGGGAACAAGAGCGCGCGCTGGACCGCGCGTGGGAGTTAAGGCGTGAGCAGGAGCGAGAATGGACACCAGCCCGAGAGCAGGAGCTGGAGGAGGCTTGGCAACGTGTTGAGGAGCTGGACATTGAGATCGTGATGGGCCGCGGAATTGAGGCATGGGATGAAAAGCTGGATGGCTGGATTGCAGATGCCACCAGGCGTTTCACATCGTAGAGGCCTTGTCCGTAAGGTCGTCATCTGAGCAAAGGTACAGGCTGCTTTGTTGCGCGAGGCCAGGCGGCGCGTGAGGATGGCTCCACTGAGGTCGGTCTCATAGAGGATAGCTCCGCTGAGATTGGCCTTGAAAAGGTTGGCCTCGCTGAGATTGGCGCTTCTGAGGTAAGCACCGCTTAGATCAGCTCCTTCCAGATTGGCCTTAGCAAGTTCGGCCTTCTCAAAATGCCGCTCCCCCTCCGCATACCGCCTTAGCAACTCTTCATCACTCTTAGGCGGCTTACTCATTCTCCAACTCCTCTCTGCCCACAGCTCTCAGACCCAACAGTTCAAGATTGGTCCTTCGTTTTGTAGGATACGGCCTCGACAGGCACACCGCACAGTTGGAGGGCGACGGAGAGGATCTGGACGATCTTGCGCGCCGACAGGTTGAACTCCATGTAGCCGCCCGGAACCTCAGTGGGGGTGTGCCTGTGACGGGTAGAACTTCTGCCCCGCAGCCGCATCAGCGCGATGAGCCCCCCCCAACACCTTTCAACTCAACCGCGCTCGGTAGGGCGTTTGCGCTTGCGCTTGCGCCGTGGTCGCGCCTCCCTCACTCTGTTCAAGAACCTCAGTCGCGGCGCAGAGCTGGGAAGCACAAGAGGGGATGCGGTGAAGTCCGATCGGGTGTGGTGGTGTGTATGCGGCGTGTGGGTCCTGACCCTGCTCATCCTGGGCATGGGCTGCGGGTTGAACACCGAATACAAGAAGGAGATCTGGACCGAAGGGGCGGTGCCGCCCGCAGGACCCCCTGCGGCGGTCGGAGAGCGCGCGGCTGACGGCCAGGTTGTGCTCGGAGGTGGCCTTGAGGCGACGCTTCAGCCCACAACCAGCGCCAGGACCCGCCAGGAAGGAGCGACCGGCAATCGGCTCCTCCTCCGACAGGCCCGAGGCTACTTCGGCGTCGGAGTGACCAAACACGTCGAGCTTGGGCTCCTGGGGCGCGTCGCTGTTGGGCGCGGTGTGCCGATGTTCACGGACTCGGAGGAGTCGCCGAACCTCCGAGGTGCGGCGCTCGGGGGCGGCGGGGTCGTACGGATGGGCGGGCACCATGGGCGGCTTGAGATCAACCTCGACACCGAGCTGGAGGTGATGTCGCTCCCCTACGATCGCCGGATCAAGCTGACCGTCACTCGCATGGATCCCCTGACGAGCTGCGGCGCCTACTACGAGTCCACCTGCGGTGGCTCGGGCGGAGGCTTTGACGACTCACGTGGCGGTGGCCACGCCACCGCCTCCCAGCGGCGCGCAGCGGTCGCGGCGCGAATCGGTGTGAGCGGTTCTGTGCAGCTCGTGCCCGACGTCGCGGTTCTGCTGTTTGGTGTGCACACGCACATCCACCCCTACGTCATCGGGTACCAGGTCTACACCTGGCAGTGCGATGAGCCGGACGGCGGCTGCATCGGCGGCCCGGTCAACGACAGCGAAGTCCCTGTCTTCGCCCCCATCGGGGTGCTCACAGGTCTGCTCGGAGCCCAGCTCAACATGGCGGACAACCTGGCGCTGATCATGCTGGTGCACGGTGGGATCGAAGGCGAAGCGCATTACGGTGGCGCCGGGACCCCGGGCGGCACGCTTCAACTTCAACTGCGGCAGTGAGCGCCCGTCACCTGCGTACGAGGCTCCTTCTGCTGAGCCAACCCTCGCGCCGCCCGAGCCCTCCACCGTCGAGAGGTCGCAGGGCAGGAGCGCCTGGTCAGAGCATGAACCGGCACCCCTCCGTCTCGATCTGGAGCTGCCCGGTCGCCACCGACATCGCGATGGTCCGCTGGCTGGAGCCCCCGAGGTGGGTCGCGTCGAGGCGCATGCGGGCGAGGGGCACGAGGCGGGTCAACGCCTCGGCGTTGCGCCGCCCGATGTCCATCCCCCCGCTCATCCCCTGGAGGACCGCCGCGCCCCCGACCAGGCGCACCCCAAGCGCCTCGGGCACGCACCCGTGGCGGAGGGTCATCGCGCGGAGGATCAGCGGCACGGCGGTGTCCGCGAAGTACCCGGGCTGGCGGCGGGCGAGCTCCAGGTCGGTGGCCGAGTCCGGCAGCACCACGTGGGCCATCGCCCCGACCCGGCGCTGGGAGCACCAGACGCACAGCGCGACGCAGGAGCCGAGGGCGACGATCTTGAGCACGTCGTCAGGTCGAGAGGAGAGGCCGACCTCACCGAGGTTGAGCACCAACGTCACCCCTGAGGTGCCGCCGCGCGGAGTGGACACCATCATAGCTGGACTCCTCCTGAATGAACTCGCGTGTGAGGGCTCACCGCCGACGGTACGCCGAGGGCGCGACCGGGGTGAACAGGCTGGACGCCTCCCCCACCAGGGACTCGGCCATGCCGATGCAGAGGATCCCGCCCGGCCTCAGCCATCGGTGCATCCGCTGCAACACCCCCAGCTTGGTCTCATTGTTGAAGTAGATCATCACGTTGCGACAGAAGATCACATCAAACGGGCGCTTGAAGGGGTAGCTCGGGCGGGTGAGGTTGAGGTGCCGAAACAGGACCCCCTTCTTGACCTCGGGGCGGACGGCGTAGTGACCATCGCCCGTCCGGCTCATGAACCGCGACAGGTAGCCAGGGGGCAGCTTTCCGATCTGCTCCTCGGCGTAGACCCCCTTGCGCGCCAACGTCAGGGCGCGCTCGGAGATGTCCGTCGCCAGGAGCCCGGCGTTCCACCCCGAGAACCGATCGCCGAAGAAGTCCATCTGGGACATCATCAACTGATAGGGCTCCTCGCCGGAGGAGGCCGCGGCGCACCACATGCGCAGCTCGGGGGAGCGCAGGCCGCGCTCGACCTCCTTCACGAGCCCCGGGTAGATCTGCTCGGCGAGCAGCTTGTAGTGGGCGGACTCGCGGTTGAAGTAGGTGTAGTTGGTCGAGAGCTGGTTGGCCAGCTCCTGGAGGTCATCGCGGCGAGGCGACTTGAGGACGGAGTCGCAGTACTCCTCGACCGAGGACAGGCCGCGGCGCTTGAGGATGTGACCCAGGCGGTTGCGGACCAGCCCGCGCTTCTCCTCGCCGAGGCTGATCCCGAAGGCCTCCATCACGAGGTGTTGGAGGAACTGGAACTCACGATCGTGGAGCGGTGCTTGTTCAGTGGAAAAATCGTTCATCGCGCCAGACCTCCTCGGCAGGCTTCGTCCCAGGTGCTCTTTCGGAACAGAGCGGCCAGGGCTTGAGGTCAAACCGAGGAGGAGGCGCGATGAGGAGGGAGGCGCGGAGGCTCAGAACTCGTCGACGTCGAGGGCCATGACGTTGGCCTTGCCCGCCTCGACGAGCTTGGCGAGGCCGTGGATCTCGGGGTAGACGTTGCTGAAGAAGTAGCGCGCGGTCTTGACCTTGGTCTGGCCGAAGGCGTCGCCCTGCTCCTGGGCGTGCTTGACCATGAGGTTCCAGATGAAGCCGAGGGAGACGTAGCCGAACAGCTTGAGGTAGGGGGAGGCGACGGCGGCGGCCTCCTCGGGGTCCTGCATGCCGCGCTGCATGAGGACGCTCATGGTGAGGTTCGAGACCAGCTCCAGGCCCTCCTTGAGGGGCTTGATGAACTCGGCCATCGCCTCATCGTCCTTGTTGGCCTCGATGAAGCGGGTGATCTCCTTGCTGAAGCGCATGAGGAGGCGGCCGCCGCCGCGGGGGAGCTTGCGGCCGACGAGGTCGAGGGCCTGGATGCCGTTGGTGCCTTCGTAGATGAGGGCGATCCGGGCGTCGCGCATGTGCTGCTCGAGGCTCCAGTCGGTGGTGTAGCCCGCGCCGCCGCAGATCTGGAGCGCCTCGCTGATGTTGTCGAAGCCGACCTCGGTGAGGAAGCTCTTGATGACCGGGGTGAGCAGCGCGACGAGGTCGTCGGCGCGCTGCCGGACCTTCTCGTCGGGGTGGTTGTGGGCCATGTCGAGGCGGATGCCGGTCCAGTAGGCGAGGCCGCGCATCGCCTCGTGGGTGGACTTGATGTTCATGAACATCCGGCGGACGTCGGGGTGGACCATGATGTTGTCGGCGGAGACGCCCTCCTCGCGCTTGGAGGCGTCGAGCGCCCTGCCCTGGCGACGGTCCTTGGCGTACTCCAGCGCGGTCTGGTAGGCGACCTCGCCCATGGCGACGCCTTCGAGGCCGACGAGGAGGCGGGCGGCGTTCATCATGGTGAACATGCCGCGCATGCCCTTGTTGGGCTCACCGACGAGCCAGCCCTTGGCGCCTTCAAGGCTCATGACGCAGGTCGGCGAGGCCTTGATGCCCATCTTGTGCTCAAGGCCAGTGCAGTAGATGGGGTTGCGGGTGCCGTCGAGGTCGAACTTGGGGACGATGAAGAGGCTGATCCCCTTGATCCCCTCGGGGGCGTCGGGCAGGCGGGCGAGGACGAGGTGGACGATGTTGTCCGCCATGTCGTGCTCACCGAACGTGATCCAGATCTTGGTGCCGGTGAGCAGGTAGTGGTCGCCCTCGGGCTCGGCCTTGGTGGTGAGCAGGCCGAGGTCGGTGCCGCACTGGGGCTCGGTGAGGCACATGGTGCCGGACCACTCGCCGCTGGCGAGCTTGGGGAGGAAGGTCTGCTTCTGCTCCTCGGTGCCGTGGGAGGCGAGCGCGTCGATGAGGCCGTGGGTGAGCCCGGCGCACATGGAGTAGCTCTTGTTGGTGGCGGTGGCCATCTCGCTGAGGATCATGCCCGCGGTCTGGGGGGCGCCGAAGCCGCCGTAGTCGGCGGGTGCGGTGAGCCCCATGCCGCCCTGCTCGCGGGACATCTGGTAGAGCTCCTTGAAGCCCTTGGGCATGGTGACGGTGTAGTTGTCGGGGTCGTAGTCGAGCCCGACCTGGTCCCCGACGCGGTTGAGGGGGAGCATCTGCTCGGCGCAGAAGCGGCCGCTCTGCTCCATCAGGGTCATGACGGTGTCGAGGTCGAAGTCCTTGAAGCCGTCGAGCGTGGCGACCTGCTCGTCGTAGCCGAACGCCTCCAACAGAAAGCGGATTTCCTTCAAGGGTGGGTTGTAGATCTGCATGCTCGGTTCCTCATGTTCAGGCTGGGCACGGCCAGCGCGCTGTGGTTGTGAGATCGACGCCTCAAGACGAGGACGATCCCTCAGCCCTCTCCCTCCACCCCTGCTGATTGAATCCCTGGGGATGGCGACTGCTACGACATATCTTCGATCCGTCCGCCGAATGAATGAACGGTCATTCATTCACGGGGTCAAATTATCTCAGCGAGCCCGAGAGTGCAAGTGGGTTTGCGCCGGGGCAGACACAGAGCGAGAATGGAGGGGAGACACGGCACAGCGCGAGGAGCCAGAGCGATGAGCGACGACGTGGAGACCGACATTCGGGGGTTGATCGAGGGCGGGGAGTTGAACGCCGCGATGGAGGGGACGCTGGAGGCGTACGGGACGGCGCTCTACGGCTACATTTTTTCGCTGGCGCGCGATCACCAGGTGGCGGAGGAGGTGTTCCAGATGGCGTCGGTGGACATCTGGCGAGGGCTGGAGGGGTTCAGCTGGCGCTCGGCGTTGAAGACGTGGTGCTTCACGGTGTCGCGCAACGCCTGGCTGAGGTACAGCCGGTCGCCGCACCGCCGCCGCTTCGACCCGCTGACGACCGACGCGCAGCGCAACCTGATCGCGCGGGCGACGCGGAGCGCGACGCAGCAGTGGCGGCGGACGGAGTCGAAGCACTGGCTGTGGGAGGTGGTGGAGCGGTTCGACGCCGAGGATCAGCAGCTGTTTCGGCTGCGGCTGATGCACAAGATGGCCTGGAAGGAGATCGCGCGGCTGATCTACGAGGAGCCGGGCGCGCCGCTGGACGACGATCAGATCAAGCGGCGATCGGCGAGGCTGCGCAAGCGCTACAACCGCCTCAAGGAGGAGCTGCGCGACGCCCGCGCGGAGCAGCGTTCGGAGTGACCCCTGGAGGCGAGGCAACAAGGGCGCGTTGTTTCAACGGAATCTCGGCACCCGCCCCCCTCCGATGAGCAGGGGGTCGGGGCGAAAAAACAACGCACCTTCGTGGCTTGGAGGCGGATAAAATCATGTGGTTGGGGTTGTGAAGCGACCCAAGGGGTGCTATCTGTAGAGTGAAATACTTTACGGAAGATTGCCTGGACATGATGTTTGGGTCCATCCTCCACGCGATGAGCCGATAACAAGGATTGCTAGTGTGTGTGTCCCCCCATCCATGTGATGGTAACCCCGGGGGGATTGGTCGCCTTGAAACAGGTATGAAGGAACCCACCCAGAGACGGGAGAGCATCGAGCCATGACCATCAGCCCCATCCCAACAGCGGCGAAAGAGCCCGTGTCCTCGCGATTCGGCGCGATGCGCTCGCTCAAGCCGAGTCTGTCCAAGTTGGACCTCGACACCCACCGCATGGACAACCTCCTCGGCCTCAAGAGCAGCCGCGGCGGCGGTGTCCAGCGCAAGAGCGCGACCTCGTTCGCGAACGAGGGGTTCAGCGGCGCCTCCAGCAAGGTGCCCCACCTCAAGGCGATGGAGAAGTCCTTCGGGGGGGCGGACTTCAGCGGGGTGCGCGCCCACGTCGGGACCCCGCAGGCGAAGGCCGCCTGCGAGTCGCTCGGCGCCGAGGCGTACGCGATGGACGGGGCGGTGGCCTTCAAGTCGGCGACCCCCAGCCAGTCGCTCGTCGCCCACGAGCTGACCCACGTCCTCCAGCAGCGCGGCGGCGCCGCCGCCTTCAAGGTCGCCCGCGCCATCGAGGAGATCTCCGTCCCCGACATCGACGAGAACGAGGAGGAGGGCGCCGAGGAGGAGGAGGCCCCGCAGCCGAAGCTGGCCCGCAAGGTCTCTCGCTCGGTCGCCCGCTCCGGCGTCGCCCGCTCCTTCTCCGACATCGACCTCTCCGGTGAGGCCGAGGCCGAGGCCGTCGAGGCCGCCGTCTCCTCCGGGCGCCCCGCGCACACCGCGCTCAAGGGCGTCTCCGCCAAGTCCTCCCCCTCCCTCAAGCCCAGCCTCTCGCGCGGCCCCGCGCTGGACCGTGGTGGTGGGGGCGGGATGACCATCGACGCCGAGAGCGTCGAGGTCGGCGGTGAGGTCAACTGGAGCCTCCCCTCCGCGCCCATCCCGATCGCCGCCGTCCCCGGCCTCTTCCTGGACCTCGGCGCCAGCCTCGCCATCAAGGGCAGCGTCTCGGCGACCCGCGACGACGTCGCCACCGACCAGAACCGCGACGACGTCACGGTCCAGCTCGGCGGGTCCGCCTCCGTCTCCGCTGGCCTCGCCCTCGGCGTGCCCGAAGTCATCATGGGTGGCTTCTACGCGACCGCCGAAGCCGGCATCATGGGCAAGTACGAGAAGAAGGGCGACCAGACCTTCATCGGCGTCGAGATCTCGCCCGCCATCAGCTGCGACCTCCGCATCACCTTCGGCCCCGGCCTGTGGACCTACGCCTACAAGCTCGCCGAGGTGAAGCTCTTCACCGCCCGCTTCGGCTGAACCAACGGTCGCTACACCGGCGTCACCTTCGACTGGTCCGATGAGATGAAGGCCCTCGCGCAGCGGATCCGTTCGGCCTGGGATCGGGCCGTCGGCCTCGCCAGCGCCGCCGCCAGCGCCGTCCGCAGCGCTGGGCGCGCCATCCGGCGAGTCTTCTCCGGCTGGTGATCCCCGGCTGACACGACCCCAACGCACACGCCTCACCCCTCCCGGGTGGGGCGTTTGTGTTTACCCCCCTCCCCCCCCTTGCCCGCTCGCTCCGCGTCGAGTAACGTGTCCCCTGCATGCAACACGCGTTCTCCCAAAAGCCCGGGCGCGACACCGCGCTCTGACGCTTCTGCCCAGGAACCCGTGTTCACCGGGGCGCTCCGCTGTCCGACCAGGAGCACCCCCGACGCGATTGGGACAACCCGGCCACACACGCGAGATCAGGGAGCCGTATGGAGGACTTCATCCAACACGTCGAGCAGATCATTGCCCGCAACCCCTACGCGGCCCAGGGCATGGTCTCCTCCCAACAGGACAGCCACCCCGCCCGCTACCACGTCGGCATGGCGCTCGTCGCCGAGGCCACGGGCGACCAGGCTGCCCTCCGCAACCACGTCGAGCAGGCCGTCGCCCTCATCGACGGTGACCTCCCCGCGCGGGTCGAGGCGCTGCGCGCCGCGGCCGAGGCGACCGGGGGCGAGGACGCCCCGAACGGCGCTGACGGCGACGGCGAGGCCGACGAGGCAGTCGCGCTGCCCGAGAACGCTCTCCAGGTCGTGCCCGACGACCTGGAGGAGCTGTTCAGCCGAGCCGCCCTCGGCACCCCGGGGCGGCACCCGATCGACGACCAGCTCGACGCCTGGGAGCAGCTCCCGCTCGCGGAGGCGGAGGCCGCCGTGGAGGCCGTGGACGCCGACGCCGATCCCGTAGCCGCGGCGCTCGGACGGGCGCTCATCGCGGCGCGCCGCGGCGACCGGGACGGCTTCGCGGAGGAGGTCGAGGTGATCGAGGAGCAACACCCCGACCACCCCCGCGTGCGGAGCTTCATGGTCGCCGTGGACGCCGACCTCATGCCCGCCAACGCGCTGGAGGCAGCGCGGGCGCTGCTGGAGGACGACGACAGCGGGCGCTCCTGGGAGGCGCTCGGCTCCACCCTGTTCCTCATGGGGCGCCTCCAGGAGGCGGCCAAGGCGTTCGAGATCGCCTCCATGCGCGACGTCGAGAGCACCTTCATCCTCCGGGCCATGGCCGCCTGCGAGGCGCGCATCGGCGACCCGATCGAGGCGCTGATGCTCATCGACGAGGCCTGCGAGGAGGAGCCGCTTGACCCTTCGACGCTCCACATGGCCCGCGACATCATCCGTCAGCTCGGCTGGGCCGAGGGGGCGCTGCGGACGGCCAGCGCCGACCTCGAAGAGCGCGAGCTGGACGACGTCACCGCGGCCATGCTGGAGGTGTTCATGGTGCTCGTGGCCTTCAACCCCCGCGCCCGAGTCCTCGACCCCGAGGGCCGCGACCCGGAGGGGTTCATCGAGGCGCTCCAGGGGCGAAACCTCCCCGAGGCCGTGCAAGCGCGCATCGACGCCCTCCTGGAGATGGCCGAGGCCGCGGACGAGGAGGGGATCCTCGCCGCGTGGTCCATGGACGAGGACGCCCCGCTGCTGTTCAAGCTCCGCCA
This sequence comes from Myxococcales bacterium, assembly GCA_002716585.1. Classification (GTDB taxonomy): domain Bacteria; phylum Myxococcota_A; class Bradymonadia; order Bradymonadales. The sequence goes on from PBBL01000029.1 coordinate 14,597, forward strand.
CCAGCTCGCCCGCGGCTCCCGCGAGGAGGCCGAGGCGACCGCGGAGGAGCTGACCGACGCGTACGACCGCGCGGTCGCCCAGGGGTTGCTGGCGATCGACGCCGGAGCGACCGACGAGGCGCTGCGGCGCCTGGCGGAGGCGTTCACCGCCCGGCCCGACGCGTCGGCGCCCTTCGTCGCCCTCCAGGCGCTCTACGCCGGGCTCGGCGAGGGCGTGGGGTCGCTTGCGCTCGGCGAGTTCATCGAGGCGATCGAGGAGGCGCCGCACGGGCTGGTGGCCCGGGCGATGGTGGACACCGCGAGCTGGGCGCTGCCGCGCACGCCAGAGGCGCTGGCCGACGAGCTGCTCGAGGACGCCTGCGCCTTCTTCGCGGACCTGCTCAGCGGCGACTTCGATGACCTGGAGCCGGAGGTGCAGGCGCAGCTGGTGCGCCGCGGTCAGAGCCTCGGGGAGGACTTCATCGCCAGCGCGTTGGCGGAGGCCGAGTACGAGGCTGAGCTGAACGTTGAGGGCGTCGAGGCCGAGGCGGCCGAGGGGCTCGACGATGAGGATCGGGCGGCGACCCTCCTGAGGGTGCTGCGGCCCGCGTTCCGCGCGGTGACTGATGAGCTGGTCGAGGCCGAGCGCGCCTGGCTGGAGCAGCTCGGGCGCGCGGATCGGGCGCTGGAGCTTCAAGCCCGCCACACGATGGTGATCTGATGATTGATCGATTTGTGCAAGAGGTCGGGGAGCTGCTTGGGCGCGGCGACCTGGACGCGGCCCAGGAGCGGGTCGAGGCGCGCCGGGGCGCGGACCCGCTGGCGTACCACGTCGGCCAGGCGATGGTTCAGGTCGTGCTGGGCAACCAGCGCGGCTACATCGAGGAGCTGTTCAAGGCCGAGGCGATCGGGACCACCAACCCGAAGATCCTCCAGATGATGGCGAGCGCCCACGCGATGACCGGGTCGCCCGACCGGGCCGAGGCGCTCATCCGTCAGGCGCTGGAGCAGGACGCGGCGATGCTGGAGGGGTGGCAGCTGCTCGCGAGCCTGCTGTCGGACCAGGAGGGCCGCGGCGAGGAGGCGGCGGCGGCCTACGAGGCGATGCTCGGGCACGTCCCGCGGCACTACCCGGCGCACATGGGGCTGGCCAGCCTGCGCGGGGCGAGCGGCGACCTGACCGGGGCGCTGGACGCGCTGGCGATGGCGGCGCTGAGCAAGCCCGAGGAGGCGACCCCCTGGCGCGAGACGATCGCGATGCTGGTCGAGTCCGGCTGGGGCTTCGGGGCGATGGCGCTGGTCAACATCACCCGAGACGGCTTCCACGAGGACGACGTCAACGTGTTCCTCGACCTGCTCAAGCTGGACATCGCGGTTCAGATGCTCGGGCGCGGCATGGCGATGCACCCCGACGCGCCGATGGGCGACTGGGCCGGGACGACCGCCGAGCTGATGCAGCGGGCCGAGGCGATGAACGCCCAGGTGCGCAACCACATCGCGCTGACCTTCCTGTCGGGGGGGCAGCTCGACGAGGCCCGCGCCGTGCTCGGCACCATCGACGACGACGACGAGGAGACGGAGGTCGCCGCCGAGACCTTCTACCTGCGGGGCCTGGTGGCCAGCCGCGCCGGGGACGAGGCGGAGGCGCTGGAGCATTACAGCGAGGCGCTCGACCTCGACCCGCTGAGGCTGGACGCGGCGGTCAACGCCGCCACCCTGCTCCTGAAGCAGGACGGGGAGGAGGCGCTTGAGGAGCTGGAGGGGCTGCTGTCGCAGGTCCCGGCGCCCCTGCGCGGCTGGGCGCCGCTGCGTATCAACGAGGGGATGATGCTCAAGCGCCAGGGCGACCTGGAGGCGGCCCGCGCCATCTTCACCGAGCTGAAGGACCACCCCGACGTCGGTGAGTTCGCCACCGAGGCGCTGGAGAGCGTCACGCTGCACTGAGGAGAGCAACCATGGACATCAAGGCCACGGACGACTACCTGGGGCGACTGGCGCGCTTGAACGCGATGGGCGGCAAGGAGCTGGCCCGCGCCTTCGTCAACCACCCCGACGACGGGGTGGACGCGGCGAGCCAGCTGCTGGGTCAGGCGCTGCTCAGCTCCATGGAGGGGGACGTCCCGACGTTCCTCCAGCGGGCCGAGG
>PBBL01000030.1 GCA_002716585.1 Myxococcales bacterium
ACCGCCATCAACGCCACACTCAAGCCTTCTCCACGAAGGGGTGGGGTCCACTCACGGGCACCGCCATCAACGCCACGCTCAAGCCTTCTCCGCAAACGCGTGGGGTCCGGTCACGGGCACCGCCATCCACGCCACGCTCAAAGCTTTCGTTGCATGGGTGGGGTCCACTCACGGGCACCGCCACATACTCCCCACGTGGATCAAGCGCGGTCAGGTGACGAACACGAGCCCGTAGCCGGTCCGCTCCTTCATCTCGGCGTCGAGGCGCTCCAGGGGTTCAAGGTCGGGGATGGCGGCGACCTTGACGCGGACGTGCAGCTCCTCGCGGACGGTGCTCGGGTGGCCGAGGATGGTCCAGCCGTCGGGGGTCAGCTCGCGGGCGATCTCCTGGAGGAGGTGCTGGTTGGGGGTGCGGCGCAGGCGCAGCTCCCAGCCGATCTTCCGGCTGAGCCGGTTGAGGGTGTCCTGGTAGCGGAGGCCGACCTGGGGGGGGATGAAGGTGAGCTGGATGAAGGTGTTGCCCTTGAGGCTGACCTTGATGGGCTGGTGGGGGAGCTTGGCGAAGGCGCGCATGATCGCCTCGCGGGCGCGGTTGATCTCCAGGCGCTTGAGCTTGTCCTCGTGGGTGGGCTTGTGGACCGGAGCCCCCTGAAGCAGCGACGTCTCAATGGCAGGCCCCTCGCCGCCCTCAAAGGTCAGCTCAAAGCCGGTCGCGGCGAGGAACGCGGCCTGGGCCTGGCGAGCGGGTTCGCTGTCGGGGTCGCCCTCGGCGAGGTGGAGGGAGACGCGCTTGTCGGAGAGGTGGAGGCCGGGGTTGCGGGAGAGGGCGAAGCCGTCCGGGAGGGCGTCGAGGGCGCGCTGGGCGAGCGCCGCCTGGTGGACGGTGGGGTTGAAGGTGACGGTCCAGCCGGACTCGGCCTCGATCGCCTCGATGGCGTCGGTGAAGCGCTCGCGGGCGGTGTGGGGGAAGTGGAAGTAGAGGATCAGCTCGGCGGTGGGGACGCGGCAGCCGATCTTGTACAGCTCGGGGGTGTCGAGGTGCTTGCGGGTGATCTTCTGGGCGTTGGTCTGGTCGGCGCGGCGCCCCTTCTTCTTCTTGCGCGGGGGGGTGGGCTTGGGGCCGACCCCGGTGGTGGGGTCGGTGAGCAGGGCGGCGGCCTTGGGGTGGACGCGGTAGAGGAAGGCGCGCGTGCGGTGGCGCTGGAACAGCCTGGGGTGGTCGAGGATCTGTTCGCGCAGCGCGGCGGTGGCGTCGGGGGAGGGGAGGCCGTCGGGGTCGAAGCGGCGCAGCATGTCCTGGAGCGTGTAGAAGCGGTTGAAGCCGTCGGCGGTGACGAGCGCCCGGGCGAAGTCGGTGAGCTGGTCGGCGGTCGGGGTGCGGGCGTCGCGGGTGGTGGTGGCGGGTTGGAAGCGGGAGCCGCCGCCGCGCCTCTTGACGTCCACGACGGTGCCGATGCCGGGGAGGTGGACGGTGTCGATCCCGCCCTGGAGGATGGCGTCTCGCATCGACTCGCGGGCGCCCTTGTCGCCGTGGACCAGCGCCACCGCCTGCGGCTTGAGGGCGCCGACGACGCCGACGACCTGGGCGGTGTCGGCGTGGGCGCTCAGGGAGTAGGTGCCGACGCCGCAGCGCAGCTCGACCATCCGGGCGCCGATCCGCAGCTTGCCGCCGCCGTCGCGGGCGAGCTGCTGGACGGCGCGCCCGGGCGACTCCTCGTCCTGGTAGCCGGTGATCGCGATGAAGCTCCTGGGGTCCTCGGCGAGGTGACCGGCGTAGAACTGGCTTGGGCCGCCGGTCAGCATGCCGGAGCTGGCGACGTAGATCGCCGGGCGGCGCTTGGCGGCCTCGCGGCGCAGCTTCGGGGTGCGGATCGGCTGCGCCGGGGTGTCGTCGCCGAAGAAGGGGTTGCCGAGCTTGTCGCACCGCTTGCGCAGCCAGGGGGTCAGGAGGTCGGTGTGGTTGCTGTAGGCGTAGCAGACCGCCTGCACCATCCCATCGACGTAGATCGGCGCGGCGGGGAGCTGCCCGCGCTCCAGCGCCCGCGACAGGATCAGGATCACCTCCTGCGCCCGCCCGATGGCGAACGCCGGGAACAGGATCGACCCCCCGCGCGCCAGCACCTCGCCGGTCTGCGCGACGAGGCGCTTCTCCTCGGCGGTGCGCGAGGCGTGGAGGCGCCCGCCGTAGGTGGACTCGATCACCACGAGGTCGGGCTTGGTGCGCGGGACCATCATGCCGGGGACCGTGATCTGGTCGGTCACCGAGACGTCCCCCGTGAACAGGACGCTCCCCTCGCTGGACTCAAGCAGCACCGAGCCCGCCCCGAGGATGTGCCCGGCGGGGTACCAGGTCGCCCGCAGCTCGCCGTCGCACAGCGACACCGGCTGGGCGAACGGCACCGGGCAGCACAGCCCGATCGCCAGCTCCGCCGCCGCCTTCGGGTACAGCGGCACCTCGCCCTCGCGCTCCTGGGCGTACTGCATGATCTTGAGGGCGTCCATCAGCAGGATCTGCGTCAGATCCATGGACGCGCTCGTCATGTAGATCGGGACGCGCGGGTAGGACTGCGCCAGCACCGGGAGCGCCCCGGTGTGGTCGGTGTGCGCGTGGGTGACGAGGACGGCGTCCAGGTGCTTGTTGTCGTCGTCCTGCTGAAGCCCCCCGAGCCAGGGGAGCCGGTCGCCGTCGCGCGGGGTCATGCGGATCCCGCAGTCCACCAGGATCCGCCGCCCGCCTGTCTCCACCAGAGCGCATGAAGCGCCTACTTCGTCCGCGCCGCCCAGAAATGTCACTCGCATGGTCGCCTCCGCGTTGCCCGCTTGCGTTGAGGGGGCTCTTGTATCCGATGTTGGCTGGTCGCTCAACCTGCGGGGCGGGCGATGGTTGTTCTCAAGGCGCGGGATGGGTAGAGTCCTGGGGCCGAATGGAATACGATGGCGCCTGTCCGCGGCTACAGTACCGTGGCGCCGCGGCGAGACCGGCGGGACGTATGTGGAGGGGGAGCGGGATGAGCAAGGTTCGATGGTGGCGAGCGACGAGCGCCTGGCTGGTGTCCGGTGCGGTGACGATCGGCGCCCTGGGCGGCCTCGGCGGGGCGACCCTGACCCCGGCGGAGGTGCATGCGCAGGATCGCGACGACGACCCCGACAAGCGCGCCAGCAACATCGCCAAGTACCGGCAGATCCTGGAGGGCAACCCCACCGAGGGGTTCGTCTTCAAGCAGCTCCTGCGCGAGGTCGGCTACGGTCAGCAGCTGGAGAAGCTGATCGAGGAGTACCGCGCCAAGGCCGACGCCGAGCCGAGCAAGCTCAACTACCGGCTCATCCTCGGGCACCTGCTCAAGGCCGCCAAGCGCTACCCGGAGGCCGAAGAAGCCTACACGAAGGCCACCGAGATCAGCCCCAAGAGCGTGGACGCCTGGCTGGGGCTGGGGCTGACCCTTCAGCTCCACAAGCGCCAGGCCGAGGCGGGACCCGCCTTTGAGAAGGCGCTGGCGATGGAGCGCGACAAGGCCCGCAAGCAGGACATCCTGCGCAAGCTGGCCGACATCGCCTTCGCCCAGCGCGACTGGGACGCCGCCGAGCGCTACTACGACGAGCTGATCCGGCTCGATCCGGGCAACAACTACCTGCGGCAGGAGTGCGCCGACGTCCTCGTCCAGTACAAGCGCTACGAGCAGGCGCTCAAGCAGTATGAGGCGATGCGCGACCGCGCCGGGCGCAACGTCAAGGAGCGCGCCACGGCGATGAAGGACATCGGCGACGTCTACGCGCTGATGGAGCGCTACGACGACGCCCTCAAGGTCTGGAAGCAGGCCAGCGCCCTGGTCGCCGGGGACAGCTACCTCCAGCGCGAGATCGATCAGCGCGTCATCCAGGTCTACCGCGACCAGAACCGCCTCTCGGAGCTGGCCGCCCAGTACGAAAAGAGCTGGGGGCGCCCCGACTACGATCAGGCGATGACCCTCGGCGGGCTCTACGACGAGCTGGGCGACGAGGACAAGGCCCTCTCGCTCTACCGCGCCGCCCTCGACCGCAACGGCAGCAGCGTGGACGCCCGGATGAAGGTGATCCGCATCCTGGAGCGGCGCGGCGAGACCGACAAGGTGATCGCCGAGTACGAGCGGCTGATCCGCTCCGACTCCAAGCAGGCCAGCTACCAGTTCGAGCTGGCCAACATCCACCACCGCAACGGCGACACCCGCAAGGCCGCCCGCGTCGCCTCCGACATCGCCCGGCGCTTCTCCAACGACCCGGTCACGCTCAGCAACCTCGCCGAGCTGCACCTGCGCTGGGGGCAGCGCGACGAGGCGCTGGCCATCTACCAGAAGCTGACCCGCGTCGCCCCCAACGACCCCGAGAACCTGATCGCGCTCGGCGAGTTCCACTGGCAGGAGGGCGACCGCAAGAAGGCGCTGTCGATCTGGCAGAAGATCCTCACGGCGATGCCCATCAAGTACGAGGCCCACGCCACGCTCGCCCAGGTCTACGCCGACCACGCCATGCCCAAGGAGGCGGTCGAGCAGTACGAGGCCGCGATCAAGCTCGACCCCCAGAACGACAGCCTCTACCGAGGGCTCGCCATCGTGTACGAGCGCTCGCGGCAGCGCGACAAGGCGATCGCCGCCTGGACCGAGCTGCTCGACCGCACCAAGCGCGGCCCGCTCCGCAGCGAGGCCCGCAGCAAGGTCATCCAGCTCTACATGATGTCCGGCGCCGGGCAGCTCCGCCGCAAGAAGGAGGAGTTCCGGGCGAAGTTCCAGGCCAGCCCCCCCGACCGACAGGCCGGGTACTTCCTCGGTGAGGCCCACATCGCGCTCAAGGAGTTCGACCAGGCCGAGGCGGTGTTCCAGAAGCTGGTGGAGCAGAACCCCGACGACGTCGAGGCGCTGCTGTCGCTGCACACGGTCTACAACCAGACCAGCGCCCACAAGAAGAACATCGAGGTGCTGCGCGAGATCGCCCGCCTCGTGCCGCTGCGGGCCCGCGACTACTACCACCAGATCGCTGAGCTGAGCCTCAAGCTCTACGAGGACGACCAGGCGATCGAGTTCGCCAGCATGGCCGTCGATCTGAACCCCAACGACGCCGGGGCGCATGCGCGGCTCGGGCGCCTGTATCGGCAGATGCAGGACCTGCGGCGGGCGGTCGCCGAGTACCGGACCGCGCTCGACCTCGACGGTCAGGCGTTCCCGTACTACTTCGAGCTGGCCGAGATCCACCTGGCGCTCGACCAGATCCGGGAGGCGGACCAGCTCTACCGGCAGCTCACCAAGCGGGCGCGCGACGACTCGATGATTCTGCGCGCCGGGCGCAAGGCGATCGACATCAACGACTCGCTGGGGACGCTGGCGTCGCTGGAGTCGGAGCTGGCCCCGCTGATCAACGCCCAGCGGCCCCGCAAGGCGTATGGGCGGCTGCTGATCGAGCTGTACGACCGGATGACCCGCGGCCTGATCGCGGCGGTGGAGTACGGCCCGGCCTCCCAGCGCGAGGAGGCCGAGAAGCAGCTCCGCGAGGTGAGCCGCCGGGCGCTGGGGCCGCTGCTCCAGAACCTCCAGGACGACGACGTCACCCTGAAGCTGACCGCGATTCGGATCCTGGGTGACCTGCGCAACGGCAACGCGGCGCTGCCGCTGGCGCGCCTGATCGAGGAGCGTGACCCCGAGATCCGGGTGCGGGCGGCGCTGGCGAGCGGCAAGCTCGGCGACGAGCGGGCGTTGCAGCCGATGCTGCGGGCGCTCTCGGACAACGAGCTGGCGATCCGCCAGATCGCCGTCTGGGCGGTGGGGCGGATGGAGGCGAAGGAGGCCGCGCCGGAGCTTCAGAAGCTGCTGCGCACCGACGCCCCCTGGACGCTGCGGGCGCTGTCGGCGGTGAGCCTGGGGCGGCTCGGGGACGCGGGGGCGGTGGATCTGCTCGGCGAGCTGCTCGCCAGCAGCAACGGGCGCGACCAGAAGACCGAGGTGCGGGTCGCCTGCGCCTGGGGGCTCGGCGCGATCGCCAGCCCGAAGGCGCGCGCCCACCTCGTGCAGGCGATCAGCGCCGACCCCGAGCCCGCGGTGCGGCGCATGGCGGCCTGGGGGCTGGGCAACCTGGCGACCGACCCGCAGGCGCTCGCCTCGCTGCTGGAGGCGTACTGGACGACCGGCCCCGAGGTCCGCGAGGTGGCGGGCAAGGCGCTGCTGCGGCTGGGCGGGGAGGCGGCGACCGGCAAGCCCCCCTACGTCGTCTGGGAGGAGCACCTGGGGTTCTTCAACGTCTCCGAGAAGGCGTTCCAGGTGGACTTCTTCCTCGACACGCTGCTCAGCGACGAGCTGCTCGCCCAGGGCGACGACGGCAGCTACGCGATCGTGCAGGGGGAGGAGGCGCTCAAGAAGCTGCTCGCCCGCCAGATCGATCAGGCGCAGGCCGAGCACCTGGCGTACCTGCTCTACGACCTCGACCAGGGCGACGAGCAGATCGGCCTCGGGGCGCTGACCTGGAGCCTGCCGCGGGACGCGGCGAGGCGGGCGAAGGTGGTGGCGGCGCTGGGGAGGATCGGGGCGGCGCTGTCGCCGAAGCTGATCACTCTGCTCGGGTCGGGCGACCCGCTCGTGCGCGCCCACGCCGCCGGGATCCTCGGCAAGATCGGCGACAAGGCGGCGGTCGATCCGCTGATCAAGGCGCTGGGCGACGAGCACAAGGACGTCCGCCGCAAGGCGGCGCTGGCGCTCGGGCGCATCGGCGACGGGCGGGCGACGCAGCCGCTGCTCAAGCAGCTCGGCGACGAGTACTGGGCGTCGCGGGCGCATGCCGCCTCGGCGCTGGGGCGCCTCGGCGACGGCGGGGCGGTCGATCCGCTGGTCAAGGCGCTCGACGACAAGTTCCCCTGGGTTCAGGCCAGCGCCGCCGAGGCGCTCGGCATGCTCGGCGACGCCCGCGCCACCCCCGCCTTGCTGGAGCGCCTCGACAAGGCCCCGGCGCCGGTCAAGATCGAGATCCTCCGGGCGCTCGCGCGGCTCGGCGGGGCCAAGGCCTCCGAAGCCCTCAAGCGCTACAGCGACGACCCCGACCCCCGCATCCGTGAGGCGGTGGGGCAGGGCGGGTGAGCGGCCGTCGATTGCTTGCCGCCTCCTGGGGGGCGTGTTACCTTCGACCGCGGTAATCATGGGCGGCGATCGTGCTGTATCGCGAGGGTGCTCCTCGGGTCGATCCCCCACTTCAACGATCTGGAGAGACGAGGGAGGTGGCTGACGTGACCAGCGGACAGGGGCAACGCATCTGCACCAACTGCGACGCGGTCGTGCCGGATGGGCACGACTACTGCGGGCAGTGCGGTGCTCGGTACTCGGGCGGCTCGGTGGACACCAGCCACCACACGCTGCTCTTTGGCCCGATCATGACCCCCGGGCGAGCCAAGCTCATCCTCATCCGGGGCACCGAGGACGCGCTGCCGGGGCTCTCCTTCCACCTCAACGCCAGCGCCCACCTCGTGGGGCGGCGCCACGGCAAGATCCCGTTCCCCAACGACCCCTACGTCTCGCCCCAGCACGCCGACTTCTTCTACCGCGACAACACCCTCACCCTCCGCGACGAGGGCAGCCTCAACGGCACCTACCTGCGCCTGCGGGACGAACCCTACGCCCTCAAGCATGGCGATCAGTTCATGCTCGGCCAACAGGTCCTTCAGTTTGAGCACCTGGAGCTCAACCAGGAGTTCCCCATGACCGACGGCACCCTCATGTACGTCTCCCCACCGCGCCCCTACACCTTCCGCCTCGTTCAGATCCTCTCCGGCGGCAAGCCCGGCAAGGTCTACGCCTCGCCGCACAACGAGGTGTCGCTGGGCCGCGAGGGGTGCGACATGAGCTTCCCCGGCGACCGCCACATCTCGCGACACCACGCCAAGGTCGTCGCGCGCGACGGGCAGGTCTTCCTCGAAGACCAGGGCAGCCGCAACGGCACCTACATCCGAATCGACCAGGAGCGGCCGCTCTCCCACGGCGACTACGTGTTCATCGGGCAGCACCTGATGCGAGTCGAGATCGCATAGGTCCAACCCACCCCGTGACCGCCCGTGTCCATCCATATCGGAGAGTAGGGCGGGGCCCTGTGCCCCTGCCTGTCGCCATAGGGCGCGACCGGTTCGGTTCATCTCCCAACGACACACCTCATCCAACCCAGACATCGCTTGTAATCCAACCAACGTCATGATCGCACACCGGAGGGCGCGGCGCGTCGATTGTGCCGTATGATGACAGGCGAGGCACAGGGCCCCGCCCTACCTTCGTGGTGGATGGACCTCGGTGGTCACGGGGTTGTTGAGGGTGGATGACACGTGTTGGAGACGAGGCGAACCCTTGTTCACGGGGGTTGACGGAGCACGGTTCGTAGGGCGGGGCCCTGTGCCCTGCCTGTCATCATACGGCAGGAGGGGTGGACCCTTCACCGTAGACCGACATCGTTCGGTTCGGGGTGGGTGGCAGAAAGAGAGGGGCTTGTTGGAGACGATGCGAACCGATTGTGCCGTATGACGACAGGCGAGGCACAGGGCCCCGCTACGTTCGTGGTGGGTGGACCTCGGTGGTCACGGGTTTCTTTCTGTGTGTGCGACTGGGGCGATAATAATCTCAACTCATTACGCAACATCCCTGCGATGCGCGCGAAAACCCAGGTTGGAGCAGCAAGGAGGAGATGAATGCGGAATCGACATCGGAAGCGACCTCGTCACCCCGAAAGCAGTTACCTGATCTTCGAAGGTATATACTACGTTACGCTGTGTACGAAGTATCGCCAGCGGTTGTTTGGCGAGGTGCGTCAGGGGCAGATGTGTTTGAACATCGCAGGAGCTATGGTGGAACAGGTTTGGCAGTGTTTGCCGCAGGAGTTTCCAGGGCTTGTGTTGGATGAGTACATCATCATGCCAGATCATTTGCATGGGTTGCTTCGAGGGGAAGTTGAGCAAGCAGTGCTCTTGTCTCATGTGATTCAGCACTTCAAGAGCGTGACGACCACGAACTACATCAGGGGGGTTCGTCGAGGCGCCTTGATGGCCTTCAAACGTAAGGTCTGGCAACCGGGTTACTACGATCATGTCGTCAGGGATGATGCTGACCTGCAACGTATTCGCCGATACATTCGTAACAACCCCGCGCGTTGGATGTCTGATTGACCCGACGCGGGCGGTCAGCCCCATGACCTCAGAGGTTCATCCACGAGGTTGGTAGGACCTCGACGACGTCCTCGATGAGGACGAGCTGGAGCAGCTCGCCGCCGCCCATCAGCGGTTCGGTGATGGGGTCCGCGCGGTCGATCTGGTGCTGGACGCCGTGACCTGCCTCCGACTCGTCCTGGTGGAGCATGACACCGGATCGCTCGTCGGCGTGCTCGCCTACCGCATCGACACCTGAGGCGTTCACCAGCCCCGCGCGTCGATCTCCTCACGGATGACGTCAAACGCGGGCTTCTTCGTCCAATCGCGCCGCCTCAGCCCGAGCGAGCCGAGGAACCCCAGGAAGGCCGGGGCGTCGCTGCCGTACTGGACCGCCCAGGCGTCGAGGGTGGCGCAGGGGACGTCCGTGAGCCAGTTGAGCATGATCAGCTCAATCCGGGGGTGGGCGTCGAGGGCGCCGAAGAAGGCCCGGTAGCGGTCGGCCTGGAGCGCCTCGCTGCCGTTGCAGGTCGCGCACTCCAGCGCGCAGAGCGGCGCGTCGGAGCCGACCGAGTGGACGCCGAACTCCGTGATCATCATCGGCAGCCCGGTGGGCTCGAAGCGCTCGGCGATCTCGTCGAACATCCCCGTCAGCTCGGCGTCCGAGACGAGCCGGAAGCCGTCGTCGGTCGGGTAGACGTTGATCATGACCGCGTCGCTGACCGCGAGCGTGGCGTCGATCTCGGCCTGGACCGGCGCGGAGAGGCCGAGGGCGTTCTCGGTCAGCTTGGCGCTGACCGGCGTCTCCGCGGCGCCCTGGAGGGTCGCCAGCTTGTCGCGGGCCATGGGGATCGCCGCCTCGGCGAACGCGGTCCAGGCGCGCCAGGCCGCCGGGTCGTCGCCGAGGTAGATGTCGATCTCGTTGCCGACCGACAGGAACACCAACCCGACCTCGTTCGAGAGGCGCCCGAGGACGTGGGTCGTCAGCGCCTCGAACCGGGCCGCGATCCGCGGGTCGTCGAACGCGATCTTGCCCGTCGCGGGGTCGATCAGCGTCTGAAGGTCGTTGGGCAGCTCCGGGCGGTTGGTGTTGATGGTCCGCAGCGACATCGCGATCGGGCGGTCGGTGTAGACCAGGTTGACCACCTCGATGATGTCGAAGAAGCCCGGATCGACGCTGTAGCGCAGCTCCGGCGAGTCGAAGCGGTTGGGGCTGGCGCCGACGGACCAGTCGTCGAAGTCCACCGCCACCGCCCCGGGCGTCTCGGCCCGGCCGCTCGCCACCAGCCAGGGGCGCACCGCCTCGGCGACCGCCGCGGTCGTGTGCAGCGCCTCGCCGAGGTCGCCGAGGTAGAAGCTCACCGTGTCGCCGCGGCGCGCGATCCGCGCGGTGACCCCGGCGGACGCGTCGCCCGACCAGAGCGTCGTGGTGGGCACCTGGAACGCCCCGTCGTCGCAGATCGCCACCGAGGCGCTGTAATCGCTGGCCTCGCGGCTGAACACCACCGCCGTGAAGCGGTCGCCCGCCTCGCAGCGGTTGCCCGTTGGGGCGGCGGTCCCGTCCAGCAGGAGCGTCGCCGTTGATCCGACCCCGGCGTCGGCGGGCATCATGACGCGGACCTGCGCCTCGTAGTCGCCCTCCAGCACGTAGCGCGTCCGCATCCACCCAAGCTCCGCCTCGGTGAGCCGCCAGCGGGCGCACGGGTTGGACGACCCGCCGCAGCCCTCCACCTGCGGCGACAGCGCGCTCGTCTCCCAACGGTTCACGTCGAGCCCCTGAAAGCTGAAGTCGTCGCTCGGCCCCGGCTCCAGCACCCGCCAGTCGAGCGGGAGGTTGACGAACCCCGCCCCCAGCTCGTCCGCCAGGGCGATCTGGGCCTCGAACGGCTCCTCCATGCCGGTCACGGGGTCCACCGCTCCGCCGAGCGCCAGCCCGATCTGCATCGGGCGCGGCTCGCCGGTGTCAGCGCCCCCGGTGTCGTCGTCGGCGGTGTCCATGGTGGCGGCGGTGTCCTCGGCGACCCCGGTGTCTGCGGCGTTGGCGTCCTCGGCGCTGGTGTCCATGGCGCCGGTGTCCGCCGCGACGCCCGTGTCGGTCGCGGGCGCGCCGCCATCGCCGTCGCTGCCGCCGCAGCCCAGGCAGAGCAGGAGGGCGAGCGTGGTGGTGGTGATGCGTGTCATGTCGTGTCGCTCCGGTCTCAGGGGTCCACTACCTCCGTATACGAGGTAGTTCATGAACCGGCCCTTGGCAAGGGTTTGGGGAGATTACGCGAAGAGGGTCGGGAGCACGAGCGAGGAGGAGAGCAGGAGCGCCGCGGCGACCAGCCCGCCGCGGCCGAGCGGGTGCTTGACCGAGGCGATCCCGAGCCCGATCGCGAGCAGCTGCGCCCCGAAAAACAGGACGTAGCCCGCCTCGCCGCCCGAGACCCCGACGAGCCCCCCGGCGACGCCGATCGAGACGCCCAGGAGGAGGCCCAGCATGCACGAGGCCAGGCTGAGGGCGCCGAGCGTGTGGAGCGGGGGGGCGAGCGCGGTTGTGGGGGGAGGCGGTAGGGCGGCGCCGAAGCGGTGGGGCGGGTCGAGGCGCTGGATCGCCTCGACGACGTCGCCGAGGTCGGCGCCGAGGTCGTCGATCTGCTCACGGAGGCCGTCGAGGATGGCGTCGCGGTCGAACGGGTCGGCGCCGCTGCGGTGGAGGGCGCGGGCGACCTGATCGAGGTAGCGGCGCGCCTCAGGCGCCTCGGAGGGAGGGAGGGTCATGGGCGGTGCTCCTCGTGGTTGGGGTGGATGAGCGCGTCGACGCCGTCGTGCAGAAGCTGGAGCTGCGCCCACATGGCGTCCAGGCGTTGGCGCCCGTCGGGGGTGAGCTGGTAGTAGCGCCGCGGCGGCCCCTTGGGGGAGGGGGCGCGGCGGCTGCTGAGCAGGCCCTGCCGGGTGAGCCGGGCGAGCACGGGGTAGACGGTGCTCTCGGTCATGGCCATCCCCTCCAGCGGCTGAAGCCGTTGGAGGATCTCGTAGCCGTAGGCCTCGCCGTGGGTGAGGGCGGCGAGCACGACCAGCTCGACCACGCCCTTGCGCATCTGTGGGATCCAGGATCGCACCGTCCACCTCGTGGGGTTGCTCCTCGGGCGAACAGCGTAGCACAGTTGGCGCGTGGCGCCACGGGTGGCGCGGAGGCGGGGTGTGGTTGAAAGCCGTTGTGAGGTGGTGGTTCCCGCACCTCAACGTCCTGTTCCTGCGCAACGGCTGCGATGGACACGGATGTCCAAGGCACCGGTCCAAATAGAGGAACGGGAACCCACAAGGGGTCCCCCACCACCTCCAAGGTCCATCCACCTCCGAGGTCACGGGGTTTCGTGAACAACCAATGGTTGATGGCGTTGTGGCTGTGAGGTGGACGGGGCAAGGAGGTGTAGGGGGGGCCCTTGTGGCCCTCCGGCTCCACGTTCGACGGGTGCCACGGACCTCCTCGATCCCCTGTTCTTCAACCAGTTCCAACCGCACTGGAGGTGCGCTCAGGCGATGGCGTCAGGGCGTGAGGGCTGTGGAGGTGGAAGGCGGAGGAGGGGAGGGGGGAGCTGGGAGCGGGGTCAGTTCAGCTCAACGGCCTGAAGCTCGGCGGCCTGAAGCTCGGCGACCTGAAGCTCAGCGGCTTGAAGCTCCGCGGCCTGGACCGAGAGGAGCGCCTCGCTGGCGTTGACGTCGCGGGCGTAGAGGCCCTTGTTGCCGTGTTCCAGCTGGTAGGTGACCCGCTGACCGGCCTTGAGGGTCTTGAAGCCGTCCCCCTTGATCTCCGAGTAGTGGACAAAGATGTCTTCCTGCCCGTCCTCAGGCACGATGAAGCCCCATCCCTTCTGGTTGTTGAACCACTTGACGATACCTTCCATGAGAGCACCTCCTTCGTTCTCGGGTCTTGCCACAACACGCCACGACGCTCCCCCCGAGCAAGGATGAACCTACCCATGTGTAAACGGCGAGTGCTGTGAGCACAGGCGTGTAAGCGAGGTAGGTGCGAAGTGGCAGCAAAGTGCAACCGCAGTATCCACTTTCAGCGGGAGGGTTGTCAACCGCTGATTCGACCCTCAGGCCCTCAGGGAGAGGGGGTCGGGGTGGACGCGCTGACCGCTGGAGCCTTGCCAGTCAAGGCGTGGGTCTTGGTGCAGGAGTGCCACGGGGTGAAGAGAATGAACGCCAGGGCGAGCACCATGACAATGAGCGCGCCAGGGTCTTCGTCCTTCCAATCAAATACCAGCTTGGACATCGAGGTGACTCCTCAAGCTCCGATCCAGCGGGACAGGTTGCTGGCGGGTACGTTATGCCACCCGCTGCGTCGGGTCAAGGGGGTTGTTGACGCGCGAGGGCCTATTGGAGGCGATCGAGGATGGCGTCCGCCACCCGCAGCCCATCGACCGCGGCGCTCACGATGCCGCCCCCGTACCCGGCGCCCTCGCCGCAGGGGTAGAGCCCCGGCGTGCTGATGGAGGCGAGGTCGTCGCCGCGGGTGATCTGGACAGGGGCGGAGGTGCGGGTCTCGACGCCGATCAGGAGGGCGTCGCGGGTGACCAGCTCCGCCTTCTTGCGGCCCCACCGGGTGAGGGCGCGGCGGAGGCTCTCGGTGACGAAGTCGGGGTAGCAGAGGCTCAGGTCGGCGGGGGTGACGCCGGGGGTGTAGGAGGTCTTGCGCAGCTCGCGATCGACGCGCCCCTCCAGGAACCCGGTCACGGTCTGCGCCGGGGCGCGAAAGAGGCCGCCGCCGAGCGCCCCGGCGCGCCGCTCGGCGCGGCGCTGGAACGCGGCCCCGGCGAGCAGGCCGTCGCCGCCGAAGTCGCCGGGCTCGACCGTGACGACGAGGGCGCTGTTGGCCCACCGCCCGCTGCGGGCGGCGTGGCTCATGCCGTTGACCACGACGCCGTCGT
>PBBL01000031.1 GCA_002716585.1 Myxococcales bacterium
CAACCTACGCTTGCTGGAGTGCCCGCACAAGCCCCCTTCAGCACGATGTCAAACTCTGGTCAGGTTGTGATCCACACCCCATACGGCCAGGGCAACCTGAAAGGGTGTGTGGCTTTTGTGGTTCGCGGTGACGATAACCTCCAAAGCAGACTTGGTTCTTTGGTGGTCATCGTAAGGTGAGCGTAGTTCGCGGTTGGAGAGGTAGAGCGGTTATGTATGAGGCTGAGTTGTTTGAATACTTGTGGTTCGTTGAAAAAGGATAGTTATCGCTGTGTGAGATATGTTGAGATACATTGAGTAGGGGTTATAGTGTATGTCATCTTCTTGTGTATGTCATCTTCTTGGTGAAGAATTAGTCTCCGGTTGTGTCTGTTTGATTGTTTTGAACGCATTGTCTTATCCAGTTGATTCTATCGGCTTTTCTGAAGGGGCTGAAATATCTGCTGAGTCCCTTCCATGGTTTTTTCAATTTTGTTGTTTTGTTCGATATCCTATTGTCTGCGTTGATCCATTGGCCTAGTATTCTACTGGCGCAGTCCAGGTTGACTTCTGGTTTGTGTAGGTCAAACTCGTTTTCTATTGGTGTCTTGTAAACCAATTTGCAACTTTCCATTGATACTTGCATAAGGCCGCGGCTAATAACCCATTTTCCAGAACTGTCTTTGAATTTTTCTTTATACTTTTGTGAAGGGTTGTGGTTGGATTCTTTTTTGCTCAAGCAGGAGAGGATGGAGACGTAGACTTGGATGCGTTCTTCTGTACTCATTTTGTTGAAGTTTTGAGCGTAGTTGTTGATGTCATCAGGTTCTTTGTTTACGAAGTTTTTGGCCTTGCTGTAGTTGTTGTTGGTTTCCTTGATTTTTTCTGCAAGAATTCTCGTCCATTCGGGACCTTCTGGCTTGTAGTCCCAGTACCCTTTGTATTTGTGTTGTGGTTCGTTGTTTGGCGGTGTATCTGTTTCGGTTGGTGTTGGTTCATTGTTATTGATTTTTTCGATGGCTTGAGGGGGTGTTGTTTTTTTGGTCTTGGTGAACGTATTTTCGTTTTGAATAAGTTCATTTTCAGGCTTTATAGGTTTGTTGTCGGTAGAGTCGTTTAGTTTAGGGTGACCACAAGCGGTTACCAGGGCGAAAGCAAAGAGTGTGTAGGTAAGGATGTGGCTCATTGGTTTTCCTTTGCATTGAGAGTGTTGGGTTACGACGACGCTCTTGCTTGAATACTGTCGTTGATGGCTGAACAGAGTCAGTGCAAGCCACGTACCCAATTTCGGTTGGGTTGTAATCCGGTTCTGGAATTAGGGCTTGTTCAAAAGAAGGCTGACTTGCCTCAGGCTGACGGGGCACGGTGAGTGCGGCATCAAGGGCAGGTAAGTGCGCATGTTGTTTTGCGGCAGATGAAACTGCTGGGTGAAAACTGCAGTCATGAGGCGGCCGCAAATATTTCGAAATGCTATATGGTTGCGCAAATTATGCTTGAAGATGTTTGAGCCAGAGTCCTGCTGTTACCCAACACGTGTCACCGATCTGTGCTGAGGTCGGTCACCGTGAGGTGCTGGATGTGGGTGTTGAGCTTGTTTGGTGGGTTATCCAGCGTGGGCTGGAGGGGTGGGTTCGTAGCTTGAGGTGGAGCTGCGATAAAGGGCTCATGCGCGTGTGGCGTACCACCCGTGCATCAAGAGGTTCTGAAAAAAGAGCCGCGGCGCGCGAAAGCCCGCCGAGGTCAGCAGCTCGCCGACCTCCTCGGGGGTCAACACCGCGACCTTGTCGTAAAGCGCGGCGCGCATCCTGTTTGCGGCCTCGGGCGGCAGCGCGTAGCGCAGCATGCGCCCCCAGAGATCGAGCCAACCTTCGTCGTTGGTGCGCGAGGCGATGTCCGCGCTGAGCAGGATCGCCCCAGGCTTCATCCGTCCACCAATCCCCGAAAAGAAGCGACGCCGCTCGTCGATGTCCAACATGAAGTGGGAGACGAGGAACGCCGTCGCGGCGTCGAACGGCTCCCCCTGAGGCAGCGTGTCGATCGTGCCACAGTGCAGCGTGCAGCGCGCAGCGAGCCCGGCCGCGGCAATCTTCTCCTGCCCGCGTTGCAGCGCCTCCTGATCGATGTCAAACGCCGTGAAGCGCCAACCCGGGTTCGCCGCCGCGAAGTCAAGCAGCTCCGGGCCATCCCCGACGCCAGCGCAGAGGATGTGTGCGTCGTCCGGCAGCTCCGACAGGATGATGCGCGACATCAGGTGCAGCGCGTCACGCATCGCGTCAAGCTTGTGAAATCGCCCTGAGCCTTCGGACATGTCATCCTCCTGGTGGTCGAGGTCGAGTCACCGCGAGCGTCCCCCACAGGCCAGCCCACCGAGCCAGCTTCTCCTCCGCGGAGAGCAGCCGGGGTTGGATGGGGATCGCCTCCCCGAGGGTCTCTCGGTGTTCCAGCAGCAGCGCGTTCACCGCGCCTCGGAGCTGACCGTCGAACACGCGCCCGACGGCCAACAGCGCCTCGCAGGTGGCGCAGTGGTAGAAGCTCGCGAGCCCGTCCCCGTTGGTGTGGATGGTCAGGTCGCCTGTGTCGGTGTGGATCTCCGCGCGCATGTCAGGGCCGCTGAGGACCTCCGATGGGTGCGCCTGGCAGTGGTCGCAGTCGCACCTGCGGGGGTGGAGCGCCTCGGGGGCCTGGTCGGTCCAGATGAAGACGCTCCAGCTTTGGCATGGGCAGGCGCCTGAGCGTTTCATCAGAGCCCCTCGCGCTCAAGCCCGTAGTCGTCGAGGATCTTGTAGCCGTCGTACTTGTAGATGTCCGCGAGCCACTCGGTCTCGCCCTCGTCGTTGACGCGGACGGTGAAGTACTCGATGTGGACGTTGGGGCCGGGGTTCTTGAAGCGGACGTAGTTCTCCATGTGGCCGCGGGCGGAGTCGTCGACCTTGTCCTGGGTCCAGCCGCCCTCGGGGTCGTCGCGTTCGAGGAGGACCCGGGCGAGCGTGAGGGGCTCGTGGACCCGCATGCAGCCGTGGGAGTAGGCCCGGATGGGGTTCTTGAACAGGTAGCGCTTGGGCGTGTCGTGCATGTACACGCTGTGGCGGTTCGGGAACAGGATCTTCACCTCGCCGAGGGCGTTCTTCCAGCCCGGCTTCTGCCGGACGGACTCCTTGCCGTCGGCGCCGACGGTGACCTCAAAGCCGTTTTCGGCGTACCAGTTGGGGTTCTTCTCCAGGTTCTTGTCCAGCTCCTTGTTCTTGATCCCGTCGGGGACGTACCAGCTCGGGTTGAAGACGACGGTGTCGACCCGGGAGGTGAACAGGGGGGTGGCGTTGAGGAAGCGCCAGCGGCCATCCTTCTTGTAGCGCTTGGTATCGCCGGTGATCACCCGGAAGCGGTGGACCAGCTCGCCCTTCTCCCAGACCTCGCCGTGGAAGTCGGGGATGTTGACGTGGATGTAGTAGTCGTCGCGCCCGACCCGGCTCTCGCGCCAGCGCTGGAGGGTGACCCGGAGCTGGGCGATGCGGTACTCGACCGGCAGGCGCATGCTCTCCGTGATGTCGTAGTCGATCTGGGGCTTGTCCCAGAGCTGGTGGGTGCGGCGGTAGTGGAGGATCCCGGCGTCGAGGTCCTCGCTCCAGGTGTCGTCCAGCTCGCCCTCGTAGTAGCCCTCGGCGGCGAGGCGGGCCTTGACCGTCTTGACGAGCCCTTCGGGGATGCGCTTGCTGTCGGCCTTGTAGATGGTCTCCTTGCGGCCCCAGAGGGGGCGCTCGAACTGGAGGAGGTCGGTGGGCCAGCCGCCCGCGGCGCGGATCGCCTCGTAGCGCTCCAGGGCGGCGACGAGGCGGAGGTACTGGGGCTCGGGGGGGCTGAGGCCGAGGATGAGCGCCTCGGGGGTGGCGTAGTCGCCGGTGCGCAGCTCGTGGGTGTCGCCGCGGTTGAGCTGGCGGAGGTCGCGGAACATCTGCCCGAGCATCAGCCGCCCGGCGGCCTCGTCGCCGTGCGCCTCCTTGAGGTCGGCGGGGAGGTTGTGGGGGTTGGTGTAGCGGGCCTCGTGGGCGTAGGCGAGCAGGGCGTCGGCGAGCAGCAGCTCCAGCTCGGGGAGGGCGGCGTTGCGCTCGGTGAGCGTGGTGCTGTAGGTCGAGGCCCAGTCGTGGACGCGCCCGGAGACGCTGCCGTCGCGGGTGAGCGCCTCCAGCAGGGCGCTGGAGGCGGCGTCGCGGTCGGCGGTGGTCGCCGGGGAGCCGCGCAGGAGGGTGGCGAGCTGGTCGCGCTCGGCCTCGTTCAGCGGGGGGAGGCTGTTCTGGTGCTCGGTGATGGTCGCGTTGCGGGCGTTCAGCTCATCGACGAGCTGCCGTAGGCGCTGCATGCGCTCGGTCAGCTGCGCCTCGGGCGCCTTGGGGAAGGCGTGGTAGGTGAACTTGTCGAGCGCGGCCATCGCGGCGGCCCCGGCGGCGGTCAGCCCCCCGGTCTGGACCAGGACGAGCCGGTGCTCGTCCTCGGTGTAGAGGGCGTCGAGGATGCGGGGGTGGTGCAGCGCCTCGGCGTTTGAGACCATCCACTGGGCCAGCTTCGGGCTGGGCTGGTGGTTCTCGATGTGGTTGATGAGGAGGCTGGGCAGCTCGGGGGACAGCTCCTCGACGAGGGTCGCGGCCTTGTCTGGGGGCGGCGTCGGGTCGATCGGCTCGGCGCTGTTGTTGCAGGCGAGCGCGAGCGCGGCCCACAGGAGCAGCGCCGCCGTCGCGGCGCGGCGCGCGGCGGCGGTCGTTCGAGTGCGTCGAGGCCAGGTACGGGTCGGTGTCAGTGACTGCATGACATCTCGGTCGGGCTGGAGGCGCTTCGTGGCCTCTGGTTCCGGTTCGGCGCGCCCCGCTCCATGGGGCGTCAAGGGCCAAACCTGCGGCAGCAGGGCCTTGTGGACAGGCCCAGACACTATAACCGGTGCTCCCCACCTGTCCAGTCCTTCAGGTGGGTGCGCCACGGTGGGTTGGGTGGGTTTCTCGACATAGAGGCCGTGTTCGATACAATAACCCGCGTTGAGTGGCCCTTTTTTTCGCTGAGGTGGACACGGATGGAACCAGAGAGCGAACCCAAGGAGAGTTGGACCCCAGGCGAAGCGCGCGGCGCGGAGCTGTTGGAGGGGCTTGAGCTGAGCGGCGGGGCGGTCAAGCGGCGACCGAGGCCGATGGTGCTGGGTCTGGCCGCGGTGGTCCTGGTGGCGTTCGCGGCGCTGGCCGCCTCTTTCATGTCGGGGATGTTTCGGAGCAGCGAGCTGGGCGAGGCGGTGGACCTCAAGGGCGAGAACACGGCCCGGATCCACGCCCACGTGGCCTCCCAGTCGCTGGCCTTTCGGATGCCGTCGCGGGCGGAGGAGGTCGCGCAGGCGATGAACACCTCGGCCGCCCCGGAGCCGGAGACGATCGGGGAGGTCAGCTACCGGATCCGGGAGCGGGGGTCGCTGGAGGACATCGGCCGGATGTACGGGATCCCGCTGGAGGACATGAAGGCGCTCAACCCGACGGTGAAGAGCGCGGAGAAGGACCTCGGCGCCGGGGCGCGGGTCGTCGTGTACCGGCAGGGGCACACCTACTCGGACGAGAAGCGGCTCGATCGGGGCAAGCCCCACCTGCGCGGCGGGATCCCGATGCCCGATGGGCCGGGGCGCCGGGTGCGGCGGCGCGGGCGCTCCTGGGGGCGGCCGAACATGGTGGTGAACCTGGATCACGCGCTGAGGGCCTACGGGGAGGCCTACCCGGAGGGGCCGGTGGTGATCGTGAGCGACATGTCACGCCGCAAGGGGGGGCGCCTCAAGCCCCACCACACCCACCGGGAGGGGCAGGGCGTCGATCTGAGCTACATCCCGATCCCGAAGCACGACAACGGCGGCTTCATCAAGATGAGCAAGGATTACTTTGATGTGGATCGCAACTGGACCTTCATCAAGGCGATGCTGGACACCGGGGAGGTGACGCTGATCCTGATGGACCACGATCTCCAGAAGCTGTTGTTTGAGAAGGCGAGGGCGGAGGGGGTCCCGGTGCCGGAGCTGCGCCGCATCTTTCAGTACCCGCGCCCGAAGGAGCGCGAGGTGGCGATCATCCGTCACTGGGACAAGCACGACGATCACATGCACGTGCGCTTCGCCTGCCACGCCGACCGCCGCCGCTGCCGTCGCTAGGCTGTGTCTGCAGCTCTCCCGTCGCCGGACGGTTCGAAGAACTCGACGCCGTCGTCGCCGAGGCTTGACGACACAGCAAGGTGACCTTCACCTCGTCTCCTTGGCCTCAAGCCCTTCGCGCTCGCCCGGACCCGGTCCGATCTGGCAGCCTAGCCCAGCTCGTCCTCAAGGCGGCGGAGGCGCTTGCGGGCGTCCTTGTTGCGGGGGTTGAGGGTGACCGCCTTGCGGTAGAGGTTGAGGGCGCGCAGCTGCTGCCCCTCCCGCACGTAGATGTTCCCGAGGATGACGTAGGTGAGATCCAGCTCGGGGTCGCGGTGCATCGCCTCCAGGACGGCCTTGCGCCCGGTCTCGCGGTCGTCGGTGTTGTAGGAGCGCAGGTAGAGGCTCCAGCCGAGGAAGGCGAGGTAGCGGGCCTCCTCGGGGTGGAGCTGGTGGGCCTGCTCGAAGTGCTCGTGGGCCTCGTCGAGGTCGGCGAGCTTGAGGTAGGTCATGCCGTCGAGGAACAGGACGTGGGCGAGCGCGTGCTGGGTGGAGGGGTCGCGGGTCTGGGGCGGGTCCCAGATGCCTGAGGAGCGGATCGAGCGCAGCGACGTCGGGCGCGAGATGGGCTGCTCAGGGATGAACTGCCGCATGGCGCCCTCGACCAGGCGGCGCACCTCGCGCGCCATGGGGCGCAGCTCGGCGAAGTCGGTGAAGTTGTCGGAGTGGGTGAACCGCTCCAGGGCCATGTAGGCGGCGTGGATCTCGCGGTTGTCGGCGTCGTCGGGGACCTCCAGGAGCGCCTCGGGGGAGCGGGCGTTGAGGACGCGGTGGTGCTCCAGCTCGACGAGGTGGTGCAGCCAGGCGTGGCGATCCGCGTCGCTGAACCGATCCCGGACGTCGAGCAGGCCGAGGTCGATCGCGGCCTTGACGTAGGAGGCGACCGGGTCGTCGTAGCCGAAGCCGGTGAGCGAGTCGATGGAGCGCCAGTCGTCCAGGGCGCGGCTGAACCCCGCGATGTGGACCCGGCAGGTGTCGAGCAGCGCCAGGTGGCGGATCCCGAGGGGGGTCGGGACGAGCCGACCGCCCGAGTCGGCCTCCAGGCTCTCCGAGAGGCGGATCGGCTGGCGCTGCTGTTGCAGCCAGCGCGCGATCACCAGGATCGGGTTGAGGTGGAGCCGCTGCTTGGGGGGCGCGCCCGGCGGGATCGGGTTGAAGCGGAACATCGCCGCGTCCCACGTCAGGCACTCCAGCAAGGTGAGGTCGGCCAGGTCCAGCTCCGCGATCCGCAGCTGCTCCGGGCTCACCTGGTGCTGCTCGAGGAGGTGGTCCTTCTGGTCGCGCGTCGTGCCGTGGCGGCTCGCGTCGTCGTAGGCGGCGGCGCTGATCAGATCCTGCGCCCGCATGAACCCCAGCAGCGACTCCCCCGGGAGGTTGCTCCGCACGCTCACCGGGAGGCCGTGCATGAACATGATCTGACGCCGCGCGCGCCCCTCCTGAAGATCGAGGCGGCCGTAGGCGTGGGACTTCAGCGCGACTTGCAGGAGCGTGTGGAAGGGGGTGGTGCGCAGGTGACCCTGCTTGACGAAGGTGCTCGAGACAAAACGCGGCGTGAGCCGGGGGCGTCGGATCTCGGCGCTCGGATCGCGTTGTTTGACGGTCGGCTGGGTCATCGATCGCTCCCAGGCTGGGGCAGGAAATCTCCGTCAGGGCCTTCTGGGTGGTCCCAGCCGTAGACTCGCTGCATCGTCACGAACGCCGAATGCCTTGAGCCGCTTGACAGGTCCTCTCAGTCGCCTCCCCCAATGTAGTGATCACTCACCCACTTGTCAAAGAACGTCGATGAATACGACATGGAACGGTAATGTGTGGAGGTGTCGGACAAGGTCGCCCATGGGGCGCCTCCGAGGCGATTTCCGGGCTCAAGTCGCCCGTGCGTCGCGCCGATACACACCGGATTACGGGTTGGCGGCCGATCGTATCCCGATCGGCGATCCCACAACACCGCGCAGAGGTGGACCATGAACACACGAACCGTCGCGCTGAGGCGCTTGACGCTCCTCGCCGCGCTGCTGGCGCTCTCGGTGAGCGGCTGCGGGCTCTACCTGGACCTGGACGTCACCCTGTTCACCCGGGTGGAGCTGGAGGAGGCGCTCCAGGAGACGGTCACCCCGGAGGATCTCCCCGCCGGGGGAGGGCGGGTGTCGGTGGTGTACAAGACTGAGATCGACCTCACCGAGGACATCGGCGACGAGGTGGACGGCGGCGGGGGGGAGCTGGTGCTGGAGCAGCTCCACTACCGCGTCCCGGAGAACACCGTGACGACCGACATGCACAACGTCGAGATCGTGCTCGCCGACGCGGGCGCCGACTCCCCGGTGGGCGGCGAGTCGCTCGGGTTCGTCGCGATCATCCCGGCGCGGACGACCGTCGAGACGACCCCGCTGGAGACCGACCTCAAGGGGGAGCAGGCGTTGGAGGAGCGGCTGAAGGCGCTCACCTTCACGGTGTTCGTGCTCGCCGACGTGGACGTCGAGCCCGAGCCCGCCCCGATGCCGAGCGGCGAGGCGATGATCGAGGTCGATGTCCAGGCGCAGGTGCGTCACAACTAGCGCTGAATCAGCGTGATCGTCGCCACCCGCTCCTCGCGCACCAGCTCCACCCGCACCACCCCCTCCCGCACCGCCTCGGCGCTGAGCACGTAATCGCCGCGGCTCACCCCTGAGGCGGCCGCGACCCCGTCCGGCTCCAGCTCCAGCACCTGGATCGCGTCCCCGTCGCGCCACAGCGTCGCCCCGAACGGGGCGAGCCGCGCGTTCCAGGCGTCGAGGTCGATGTTCGGGCGCGTGAGCGTCACGATCGCCTCCTCGACCGCCTCCGCGCTCGCCGGGATCGCGAGCGCCCCTCGCCCGTAGCGCGGGTGGAGCGCCTCGATCCGCATCGCCTCGGCGTGCGCCACCTCCAGCTTGAAGCGCCCCTCCGCGTCCGTCTTGACGTGGCGCGCCTTGCCGCCGCCGAGCGGCGCGAGCGAGACGCGGCTGTCGGCGATCCCGGCGCCGTAGGCGTCCACCACCGCGCCCTGGACCAGCCGGGCGCGCTGGAGCGTGAGGGTCACCTCGCGTCGCTCGGCGGACGCCTCCCAGGTCGCCTCCTCGCGGATCCAGCCCTCCCGCGAGGCCTCCAGGGTCCAGCGCCCGGCCGGTCCTGTCTCCAGCAGCGCGAGGCCGTTCGTGTCGGAGCGGGCGCTGCGCCGGAGCGCGGGCTCAAGCCAGCGGGGCGCCCCGGCGGGGCCAGGGACCCGCGCCTCGACCAGGACGCCCGTCAGCGGCCGGTCGGCCGCGTCCACCACCGTGACCGCGAGCACGACCCCGCGCTCGACCGTCACCCGCGCCTCGCGGTCGCCCGGCGTCAGCTTGACGTAGCTGGGCACCAGCTCCGGGTCCTCGGGCGCCACCATGACCCAGAACGGCTCGTCCGGGCAGCCCGTCAGCACAAACCGGCCGTCCTCGTCGGTCACCGCGATGCAGTCGGTCATCCCCCCGGTCCCCTCGGCGTCCGCCGCCTTGAGCAGCACCTTCGCCAGCCCCAGCTCGCCCTCCAGCAGCACCTGCCCCTCGATGGCGTCCCCTGGCGGCTCCAGCCGCAGCTCCACCGGGTCCTCGCGGCCCTCCAGCGCCACCGTCAGGCTCGCCTCCAGCGTCCCCGGGGTGTCGGCGCGGACGATCACGGCGTCGGGCAGGTCGCGGGCCTCGAACCGCCCCTCCTCGTCGGTGAACAGCGAGCGGACGAGCGGCAGCTCCGGGCGCTGGGTCGGCGCCGAGACCTCCAGCGCGGGCGCGACGGCGGGCTGGATCCGCACCCGGGCGTCCTCCACCGGGTCGCCCTCGGCGTTGACCACCCGCCCCGTGAGGCGGTGGCCGGGGCGCAGGCGCAGCTCGATCCCCGAGAGCGCCCCCCCCGAGCTGAGCACGAACGGCCCCGCCCAGGTGGGCTGGTACCCCTGGCGGCGCGCCTCCAGGACGACGCTCCCGGCGGGCAGCCCGGTCACCTCGAAGTAGCCCTCGGCGTCGCTGAAGAACCCGAACACCCCCTCGAACGACGCGGGCGCCATCTCCCCAGCGGGCGCGACCAGCGGATCGACGTTGGCGCTCGTGTCGCGCGACATCACCCAGGCCGCCCCCGTCTCCGTGACGACGTGGCAGACGACCTGGGCCAGCCCCAGCGGGTTGCCCACCGCGTCCACCACGACCCCCTGGAGCGACCCCGCCGGTTGCAGCGGGATGTCGATCACGTCGTCCTCCAGCGCGTCCTCGCTCTCCTGGGCCGCCTCCAGCACCAGCGCCAGCGGCGCGTTCACCTCCAGGTAGCCGCCCGCCTTGATCTGGAGCGTGTAATCACCGGCCGGGATCCCGTACAGCGACAGCTCCCCGTCCAGATCCGTCCACTCCGACACGCTGAGCACGTGCACCACGTCCTCCGCGAGCGTCACCAGCGCCCCGGGGAGCCCCATCCCCGTGCCCGCGTCGACCACCCGCAGCGTCGTCGTCGGGGTCGGCTCCAGCGCCACCTTCAGCGGCCCTCGCCCCCCCTCACCGCCGTGCTCGAACGACGTCCGCGCTCCCAGCGAGGTCAGCCCCGGGCCTCGCCACCGGACGAGCAGCTCATAGCGGCCCGCGGGCAGGGGGGGCAGCTCAAAGCGGCCGCTCAGGTCGGTCTCGACGACCACCGGGGGCCAGTACCCGGCGCCCCCGATCCGCACCTCGGCCCCCTCGACGCCCTGTCCGGTCTCCGCGTTCACCACCTCCCCGGCGCGGCCGCCGCCGCGGGTCAGCAGGAGTTGTATCGGGGTCGGGGCGGGCACGATCCGCCCCACGACCCGGCTCGCGTGACCGGGCGCGGACGCCTCCAGGCGGTACTCGACCACCGGCAGCCCGGCCACCGCGAACGTCCCGCGGCTGTCCGTGGTGACGACCAGGCGCGGCTCCCCGGCTTGCCCCGCGTCGCTCTCTCCAGGCGCCGCGGGCAGCTCGGGCAGCTTCACGGCGCCTTGCCCCGGCAGCGGCTCGATCGTGATCTGCGCCCCGGGTAGCGGGGTCCCGTCGTCACCGAGGACGACCCCATAGATCCGATCCGCCGGGACGCGGGCCTCCTGGGCGCCGCCGTCGGGCTCGGGCGGCGTCCCCGTGTCCGGGTCGGCGGCGACCGGCGGGGCAGGGGGCAGCTCGGGCGGCGTCTGCCAGCTCGACTGCACCCCGAACAGCGCCCCCACGCCCAGCCCGAGCGCGAACAGCACCAGGAGCGCCAGCCACAGCCACCTGGAGGCGCCCTGGTCCTGCTCCTCGGTCGCGTTGTCCGTTGAGGAGGGCGCCTCGGTCGCGTCGTCGCCCGAGGCGGCGTCGGGGCGCTCCTGGTCGGTGGGGGGAGGGGTGTCGGTTGTGTCGGTCACGGGTGCTCCGAGCGAGGTCGTCCGCGTCGCCGTCACGTCAGGCGAACGCGGTAGTCGGCAACGCGAGGTGGGTGAATCACATTCCGGTGGGTTTGTGAAGGGTTGAGGCGGCCCACGTGCCTCACCCCCCGTTGGGGGGCGCAACTGTGCGAGGATGTATTCAGCTCCCGCCAATACGACCACCACGGCTCGGATTTTACCGCGCGCGTCGTTGACCCGGGCCGGATTCCGGGTTAGGGTTGCGGTGAGCCTTGAGCCAACCTCTGTCAACTCTCAACTCTCAGGAGGCAAGATGAAGAGCGGATTGACCGTTGCTATCGTATTCTTTATCCTCGCGGCCGCTTCGGCTGGCGCGGGAGGCCTGGGGATCAGCTACGTCACGGCCGAGGATGCCATCCAGCAGCAGCTCTTCTATCGGGTCGGCGCCAACCGCATCAACAAGGGCGCGGCCGGGAAGGGGATGATCCCGATCGGCTTCGGCATGAGCGTCGCGCTGGTGGTCGCCGGGGTCCTGCGCCTGCGCAAAGGAGACGACGATGAGGGTTACTACGAGGACGACGAATAACCTGGCGCCCGCCGCCCTGGCGCTGGCGCTCTCCGTGGCCTGGCTCACCCCTGCCCCGAGCCTCGCCCAGAGCCCCCAGCAGGTCGGCGAGACCGACCCCAAGCTCGCGGTCGTCATCCGTCACACCGGCGAGGCGGACGCGCTGCTCGCGCGCGATCTGCAAGAGGTCATGGTGGCCGCGCTCTCGGATCGCGAGGGGTACCTCCTCGTCGGGAAGGAGGAGCTTCAGGCCCAGGCGAACTTCAAGTCCGAGAACGACATGATCTCCTGCCTGGTCGACACGGCCTGCGAGGAGGAGCTGCGCACGCGCCAGAACATCAAGGTGCTCCTGCTCGGGACGATCGACAAGAGCGAGACCCACTACGAGTTCAGCGTCCAGCTCATCCGCGACACCGGCGGCGAGTACTCCAAGATCTTCCGGGTGCCCCAGGACGAAGGGCTCGACGGCCTGCTCTCCAGGCTCTTTGACATCGCCGCCGAGCTGCCCATCGACGAAGGCCCCATCCCGGTGGTCGTCAAGGACCCCAAGAAGCCCGGCGACACCACCACGCCTCCCCCCGAAGACCCGAAGACCTCGCCGCCCCCCGCCCTCGGCCCGCTCGGTTACGTCGGCATCGGCGGGCTCACGCTGAGCGCGGCCACCCTCGGCGTCGCGATCTTCTTCAACCTCGACCGGGAGTCCAGCGTCCAGACCCTTCAGGACGAGATCGACGCCTCGACCGAGGTGAACGGCGGCGCCCAGGGCGTCACCCGCGCCCGCGCCAAGGAGCTGGAGGGCGACGCCAACGACAGCGCCAAGCGCGCCAACCTCTTCTACGGCCTCAGCTTCGGCGCCGCCGTGGTCGGCGCGACGCTCCTCACCATCGACCTGCTCGACGACAACGCCGAGGCCAACCCCGGCGGCCAGGTCCGCGTCTCCCCCTGGGCCTCCGAGGAGGGCGCGGGCTCGGCGCTGGAGTTCACCTGGTGAGCCTCACCCCTTCCGGTTTGCTCCAACACCCACCTCAGCTACACTGAAGCGTCCGCCGCGCCGCACGCCGTGGTGGCACGTCGCCCATGAGCTTGAGGTATGACATCCATGATGAAGGTCCGAGCCCTGACCAGCGTACTGGTCGCGTCCATGCTGTGCGCTTGCGCCAGCGGGGTCGCTCCCGATGAAGATGAGCCCGACGCCCTCGACAACGACGCCTGGTTCGGCGACGTGTCCCAGGGGCGCCAGGACGCCTCAGGGGAGCAGGACTCCTCCGCGGGCGGCGCCCAGGACACCGCGCCGCCCGAGGACACCGCCGCCGCCCCGACGGACACGGGCGGTGAGGAGGACAGCGCCGCGGCCGACACCGCCGCGGAGGACGCCTCGGAAGACGCGCCGCCCCCGATGGACACGGCGACCGCCGACACGACCGCGCCCGACACCGCCCCCGAGGAGGACACCGCTGAGCCGCCGCTGTGTGGCAACGGCCAGCGCGACCCCGGAGAGGACTGCGATCCGATGCTCGACGGGGAGGTCTGCCCGGAGGGGTGCGAGTTCAACCACGCGATCCTCTGCCAGCCGTGCAGCTCGGACCTGTCGTGCGGTCGGGAGATCGACCGCTGCGTCGGGCTGGACGACGGCACCTTCTGCTCCGCGATCTGCGTCGATGACGCCTGGTGCCCCGACGGCTACACCTGCGAGGTGTTGGAGGGCGACGTGCGCGGCTGTCTCCCCGACCGGGGCGTGTGCGGCGACTGCTTTGACCCGGACGGCGATGGCTACGGGGTCGGCTCCGGGTGCCGCGGCGAGGACTGCGTGGAGAACGACGGCGAGAGCTTCCCGGGCGGTGAGGAGGTGTGCGACGGCGTGGACAACGACTGCGACGGGCGCGTCGATGAGGGCGTGACGCCGCCGACGGTCTGGCCAGACATCGACGGGGACGGGTTCGGGAGCAGCACGGCGCCCTCGGTGAGCCAGTGCCCGGTGCCCGATCGCCACGTGGACAACAACGCGGACTGCAACGACGGCAACCGCTTCATCCGGCCCGGCGCCGTCGAGGTGTGCGACAACCAGGACAACAACTGCGTCGATGGTGTCGATGAGGGGCTGCGGATCCAGGCCTGGTTCGACGGGGACAGCGACGGCTACGGGGACGAGGACGCCGACCCGGTGATGCGGTGCGGGACCGACGCCAACTACGCCGACAACAACCTCGACTGCGACGACTCGACCGAGGCCGCCAACCCGGGACAGGCCGAGGTGTGCGACAACATCGACAACGACTGCGACGACACCATCGACGAGGGCTCCCCGACGACGCAGCTCTGGCCCGACATGGACGGTGACGGCTACGGCGACCCGAACGGCGCGCCCCAGCAGGGGTGCACGGTGGGGGCGGGGCTGGCCGACAACGACGACGACTGCGACGACACCAACCGCGAGATCAACCCGGGCTTCGCGGAGGTGTGCGACGGCGAGGACAACAACTGCGGCGGTGGGATCGACGAGGGCGGGATCTGCCCCTGCCCGACCGTTGTGTACGGCGGGCACACCTACATGTACTGCAACTCCCCCGACGACTGGAACGACGCCCGGATGTTCTGCATCAACCGCGGCTACCACCTGGCGGTGATCAACGACGCGGCGGAGAACGCCTGGATCCGAACCACCTCCATGACGTCCCTCGCGCTGTGCTCGGACACCTGCCGGTACGACGACGACGGCGACTGCGACGACGGCGGGCCGGGCTACGACTACGACTACTGCGACCTGGGGAGCGACTGCACGGACTGCGGCCCGCGCGCGGCCAGCGAGGTCTGGTTCGGGTATTACGACTTCTTGGAGGAGGGGGTGTTCCTGTGGGACTCCACGCCCAGCTCCTACACGAACTGGGGCAGCGGCGAGCCGAACAACAGCGGCAACGAGGACTGCGCCGAGATGCGCCTCGACACCGGGCAGTGGAACGACAAGGAGTGCGACGAGCCGCGCCCCTTCGTCTGTGAGAGCTTCTGAGGAGGGCGTCACGCGTCCGTGAGGGGCTCACGCCAGACTGACAGCCCGATCCAGACCACGGCGGCGCACCCGACCACGACCCGGGTGAGGGCGCTCAGCTCATCCCAGGTCGCGGCGGCGCCCTGGGACGCCAGCAGCGACAAGAGCAGCAGCGTCACCATGAACCCCAGCCGCCCGGCGAGGCTCTGGATGGAGAGGTAGGTGGCGCGGAGGCGGCTGGGGACCCTGGGGGCGACCTCGCGGTTCAACGGGGCGCGCTGAAGGGCACCAGGCACGCTGCGGAGCATGAGCAGCGCGGCCACCCATGGAGAGAGCCACAGGCCCATGGCGCCGGTCAGCGCGAGCTGACCGGCGAGGCTCAGCGTCAGCAGGCGGCGGGTCCCGAGCCGCTGCGCGAGCGCCACGCTGTGGCCCCCGATCCACCCCGCCAGACCAAACGCGACGCCCATGTGGCACCCGGCCAGCAAGGGGGTCTGGGTGGTGGTCCACTCCGTGGCGCGCTGTTGGGCCAGGAGATCGAGGTAGGGCTGGTAGAACTCGTATGGGATGTGGTTGCTGACCGTCATCGCGACGGCCGCGGCGAGGAGCCACCGCAGGGGGGGCGTTCGGGCGTGGGACAGGCACTCGGAGAGCTGGCGCCCGAAGCCGCCCGGCTCGGCGCCTGAGTCGCTCGGGGCGGGCTCGACGAACCACCAGCCGACGCCGAGCGCGGCCGCCGCGGCGACCCCCGCGAGCCCGTAGGCGACCCGGAGGTCGCCCAAGGAGGCCGCGGCGCCGCCGACCACCGCTGCCCCGGCGGTGCTCCAGAACACCCACCGGCTGACGCGCGCCTCGCGCGCTCCGAACTCCTCCTCACGGCCGCACGCGGTCAGGGAGTCGAGGTGGAAGCTGGTGTCGGTCCCCGAGCCCAGCGCGATCCCCGCCGCCAGGAGCGCCTGAGCCGCGGCCAGCGCCAGGAAGCCGTCTCCGACGACGAACAGCGCGTAGGAGAGCACCAGCGCCAGCGAGGAGGCCAGCAGCGTCGGGCGCCTGCCCAGCGTGTCGGAGGCGTAGCCGGAGGGGACCTCCAGGAGGACGACGGACGCGTAGTAGATCGCCTCAAGCCACGGCACCTCGCGCAGGGCGACCTTCTGGTTGAAGTACAAGAAGAAGATCGGCATCCAGAAGTAGGCGCTCTGGGCCGCGGCGTACCAGGGGTACAGCCGGACGTTGCGCGACGCGCGCTGGTGGTCGTCACCCGACATCGTCAAGGGCCTGCCGCAGCGCGCCGAAGCGGCGGTAGAGGGCCGGGACGACAAACATGTTCAGCAGGGTGGACGACACCAGCCCGCACAGGATGACCACCGCCATGGGGGCCTGGATCTCGGCGCCGGGCTCACCGGCCGCCATCGCCAGCGGGAGCAGGCCCAGCCCCGACGCCAGGGCGGTCATCAGGATGGGCGCCAGGCGCTCCTCGGCGCCCTGGAGCACGGCGCGGGTCAGATCCTGCTCGCCCTCGACCTGCACGAGGTGGCGGATGTGCGACACCATCATGATCCCGTTTCGGGTGGCGATCCCGAACAGGGTGATGAACCCGATCATCGAGGCGATCGACAGCACCCCGCCCGACAGGTACACCCCGACCACCCCGCCGATGAGCGCCAGCGGCAGGTTGAGCATCACCAGCAAGGCGTCCCGGGTGGAGGAGAACGCCACCTGGAGCAGCATGAAGATCCCGAGCAGCGCGACGAGCCCCAGCCACAGCAGCGTCTGGGAGGCCTGCTCCGCGGCCTCGAACTGCCCGCCGTACTCGACGTGGTAGCCCGCGGGGAGCGGCACGTCGGCGGCGAGCTTGCGCTGGATGTCCCCGACGACGCCTTGCAGGTCGCGCTCGGCGACGTTGCACATGATGACGATCAGCCGCGAGGCGTTCTCCCGGCTGATGCGGTTCGGGCCGAGGTCGCGGCGGATGTCAGCGACGGCCTCCAGCGGGACCCACGCCCCGGTCGGGGTCTGGAGCAGGAGCCGCTTGAGCTTGTCGAGGTCGCGCTTGACCAGATCCGGGTCGTAGCGGACCACCAGATCGAAGGCGGCCTGACCCTCCAGCAGCCGCGTCACCACCTGCCCGGCGAAGGCGGTCTCCATCGCCTCGGCGACCTCCTCCACCCGCAGCCCGTAGCCCGCGATGGCGGCGCGGCGCAGGCGGATGGTGACGAAGGGGATGTCGGCCTGCTGCTCGATCGACAGATCGACCACCCCCTCCACCCCCTGCATCGCCCCCTGGATCCGCTGGGCGATGCGGCGCAGCTCGTACAGATCGGGGCCGAACAGCTTGACGGCGATGTTCGCCCGGGTCCCCGAGAGCATGTGGTCGATGCGGTGGCTGATGGGCTGCCCGATGATCAGGTTCATCCCCGGCAGCGCCGCGAAGTCCCGGCGCAGCGCGGAGAGGAACTCGGCCTTGCTGCGCTCCTTCATGTCGAGGGTGACGTCGATCTCGGCGGCGTTGGCCCCCTGGGCGTGCTCGTCCAGCTCGGCGCGCCCCGTCCGCCGCGCCGTGGACACCACCTCGGGGTGGCGCAGCATGACGCGCTCGACCACCTCGCCCAGCGCGTCGGACTGCTGGAGCGAGGTCCCGGGGAGGGTCACCGCGCTGACCGTCAGCGTGCCCTCGTTGAAGTCCGGCAGGAAGGCGCGCCCTGCCCACGAGAGCGCCGCCAACGACAGCAGCATCGCCACCAGCGAG
This sequence comes from Myxococcales bacterium, assembly GCA_002716585.1. Taxonomy (GTDB): domain Bacteria; phylum Myxococcota_A; class Bradymonadia; order Bradymonadales. Next base: position 17,841 of record PBBL01000031.1, read on the forward strand.
GGCGCCGCCAGCCACACCCAGCGCGGCAGCACGAACCGCAGCGCCGCGCCGTACCACGCGCGCATCCACCTTATCAGCGTCGGCTCCTCGCCCTTGCTCACCATGCGGGAGCTGGGCAGCCACCACAGGCACAGCACCGGGGTCACCGTCAGCGCGACCAGCAGCGAGGCCGCCAGCGACACCACGTAGGCCAGCCCCAGCGGCTCCAGGAGGCGCCCCTCCACCCCGTGCAGGAAGAACAGCGGCAGGAACACCAGGATGATGATCAGGGTCGCGAAGACGATCGAGGTCCGGATCTCCTTGCTCGCCTCAAACACCACGACGTGCAGCGGTCGCCGCTCCTCGGGAGGGCGCCGCGTGTCCTCGCGCAGCCGCCTGGCGACGTTCTCGACGTCGATGATGGCGTCGTCCACCAGCGCGCCCACGGCGATCGCCATGCCGCCCAGGGTCATCGTGTTGATCGTCCCGCCGAGCCACTGCAACACCAGCGCCGCCGCCAACAATGACAGCGGGATCGCCGTCGCGGTGATGATCGTCGCCCGCCCGCTGAGCAGGAACAGCATGACGATCACCACCACCAGGATCGCGCCGTCCAGCAGGGCGTCCGCGACGTTGTCCACCGACACCCGGATGAAGTCGGCCTGGCGGAAGATGTGGCGGTGGATCACCATCCCCTCCGGCAGCGACTGGCTCAGCTCATCGAGCACGTCGTCGAGGCGCTCGGTCAACGCCAGGGTGTTGACCCCGGGCTGCTTCTGGATCCCGACGATGACGCCTGGTGCCCCGTTGTAGGAGCCCTCGCCGCGCTTCTGCGCGGCGCCCATCTGCACGTCCGCCACGTCCCCGACCGTGACCGGCTGCTCGCCTCGCAGCGCGACCACGGTCTGCTGGATGTCGCTCACCCGCGTCAGGCGACCGAGGCCGTGGATCAGGTGCTCCTGTCCGCCTTCGAGGTAGAACCCCGCCGAGGTGTCCTCGTTGCTGTGCCGCAGCGCGTCGAAGACGTCCTGCGACGAGACGCCGTAGGCGGCCAGGCGCTCCGGGTTGAGGATGACCTGGAACTGCCGCTTGTCGCCGCCGATCGGGATGACCTGGGAGACGCCGGGGACCGCCAGGAGGCGACGGCGGATCTCCCAGTCGACCTGGGTGCGGACGTCCATCGGGGTGTGGGCCTCGGACGTCACCGCCAGGAACATGATCTCGCCCATGATCGAGGAGACGGGCGCCAACACGGGCGGCTCCATCTCGGGGGGGAGCGTGCTGCGGGCGAGCTGGAGCTTCTCCGACACGATCTGGCGAGCGCGGAAGATGTCCGTCCCCCACTCGAACTCCACCCAGATCACCGAGATCCCGATGGCGGTCGATGAGCGCACCCGCCGCACCCCGGCGGCGCCGTTGAGCGCCGTCTCGATGGGGAAGGTCACCAGCCGCTCCATCTCCTCGGGGGCCATCCCGTGCGCGTCCGCGAGCACCGTGACCGTCGGCGCGGTCAGGTCCGGGAAGACGTCGATCGGCATCCGCAGCGCCTCGACCGTGCCCCAGATCAGCAGCCCCACCGCGGCGACCACCACCAGGAGGCGGTTGCTCAGTGACCATTGAAGGATCGCGTCGATCATGGGCGGTCCCCGTGCAGTCGAAGGGCGTCCAGGTAGGCGCGGCGCGCCTGCCACGCCAGCGCGGTGGCCTGCTCCTGAACATCGTGTTGGTGTTCGTAGACGTTCAACAGCTCACCCAGGGGGAGGGCGTCGCCCTCGTAGGCCTCCCGGGCCAGCTGGGCAGTCTCGTCCGCGCGTTCGAGCGTCTGGCGAAACGCGCGCGCCAGCTCCAGGTGGCGGCTCAAGGTGTCCTCGACGCTGCCCGCGCGGCGCTCCAGCTCCCGCGCCGCCCGCGCTCGCCGCGCGCTCAGGGCCTGCGCCTCGCCTCGCGCGGACTGCGCCTCGGCCTGCCCATTGGAGAACAGCGGGAGGGACAGGTTGAGCGTGAGCGTGAACCCGTCGGCGTCGTCGCTCCCGTCCACTCCGCCGGTCTGGCGCAGGTAGCCCAGGCCGAGCTGAAGGCCCGGCACCCAGCCGCGCGACGCGGCGTCCGACTCCAGCGCGAGCGAGCGCAGCTCAAGCTCCAGCGCCTGAAGGTCGGGGCGGTCGGGCGAGGGGGGCCGCGGGGAGGGTTCGGGCACCAGCTCACCTTGCACGCGGGGCCATGGCCCCGCGCTCAGACCGCCGACGAGGGCGTCCAGCTGCGCCCAGGCCTGCTCTCGCTCGATCGCGAGGGCGTCGCGCCGCGACTCCACCAGGGACAGCGCGCTGCCGATCCGTCGCCGCTCCAGCTCCGACGCGTCCCCGGCGGCGATGCGCGCCTCGATGACGTCGTGCACCTGCTTGAGGTTCTGGTGCCAGCTCTCCATCCGCTCAGCGCGGGTCTGGAGGTAGAGCAGCGCGTAGAACCGCTCGCGCACCTGGATGACGTACAGCGCCCGCTCCCACTCCAGGCGCTTGAGGCGGCCCTCCGTCCGCAGCGTCGCGGCCTCCGCCCGGAGCCCTCGGCGCCCTGAGACGTCGATCCGCTGGGTCACCATGAGGGTGTCCAGATCGGCGGCCGAGCCCGCGAGCTGCTCCCGCTGGTAGCTCAGCTGGGGGTTGCTCCACCGCCCGGCGCGCCGCGCGTCCCCCTCACCAGCCATCGCCTCGCCGTCGCGGACGGCCTCGAAGTTCGCGTGCTCCAGGCCGCGCTCGATCAGCGCGTTGATGGTCCACGGGCCGTCCTGGCCCAGGGCAGGGGCGGGCGCCATCCCCACGAACACGCCGCACGTCACAATAAAACGAGCGCCGATCGGTTTTTTTCGCGGCGTTGGAGCCGAAGCGTCAACGTTGTGCATGCGTCAGTCCAGCAGCAGGTTGAGGAGGGTCTCGGTGGCGTGGTGCAGCGGCTCGGTCAACAGCGCGATGAGGACGCAGGTGATCGCCACGGACCACGCGCTGGCGTCGCGCGGTCGGGTGGGGGGGCTCAAGAGCGCCTGGACGCGCGGCTCCAGGTGCCCGACGGCAGCGGACGCGGCGTACGCAGCGGGCGAGGAGCGGTCTTCGACGAGGAGGCTGAGGCGGAGCAGGGTTTGAGCCAGTTGAAGGCGCTCCCGTTCGGAGCGGGCGGTGAGGTCGTCGCAGGCCTGCTCACAGGCCAACTCCAGCCGATCGAGCAGGAGGAGGCGTGTGGAGGGCAGGTGGAAGGAGGAGAGCAGCGAGGCGGTCAGGCGACGGAGGTTGTCTCGTCGCGACACGTGAGCGCGCTCGTGGGCGAGCACGAGCGCCATCTGGTCTGGCGAGAGCTGTTGGCGTAGGCTGTTGCTCACGAAGACGCGTTGGCGGAGGAGCCCACCGACGAACGCCCAGGTGTCCTCGACGTCCAGCAGGTAAGCGCCGCTCTGCGCGTCCCGCCTGGCGGTGCGCTCAAGAGCGGCCAGGAGCGCCCGAGCGCGCAGGAGCTGCCGCGTCGAGCCTGCGAGGCGCCAGCCGACGACGGCGAGGGCCAGCAGCAGGGGGGCGAGCCACACGGACTTGAGCGGCGCGGCGGTCCCGTGCACGAGGCACAGGTGGGCGTGGTGGGCGTGATCCGCGCAGTGATCGAGGCCAGGCCAGATGAACCCCAACACGGACGGCGTCAGGCACAGCGCGCAGAGCGCCAGGCCCCCCCACGCGGGGGCCCCGCAGATCATCCACAGCCACTGGCTGCGCCGGGCGGGGGAGAGGCGGTCGAGCCGGGTGAGGAGTCGGGCGAGGAGCGCGCGCGTGGTGAGCGCGATCAACACCGCGAAGCCAAGCCACACCATCGCCAGGATGAGGAGGTCGTTCATGGCTCGCCCTGCTCCCCGTCGAGGCCCTCAAGGCGTTGGGCGACCAGCGCCTCAAGGCGCCGCAGCCGCTCGGGCCCGGCGCTCTCGGTGACCTCGACGAACGCGGAGAGGACGCCGTCGCTGGCGCCGTCCGAGATCAGCTCCACGACCTCGCTCAGGACGTGCGCCTGGAACTGCGCGCGGGTCAGGCGCGGGCGGTACAGGTAGGCGTGGCTGACCTTGCGGCGCTTCAGCAGCCCCTTCTCGTAGAGGCGCTTGACGGTGGACTGGATCGTGTTGAGGGTCACCCCCCTCGACTCTCCCACCTCGCGGTTGACGTCCTTGACGCTCGCCTCGCCGGAGGCCCAGAAGCGCTCCATGACGGCGGTTTCGAGTTCACCCAGGATGGCAGGCGGTGAGATCAGGTGCATGGGACCTCCAGGAGGGTTCAGTGCGCGTGGCCGTGATTGGGGACGGCCGTCGAGGAGGCCGCGAGCTTGACCAGGTACGCCCCGCGCCGGACGACCCGCTCGCCTCCGACGACCCCTGCCTCGACGAGGATGTTGTCTTTGTCGTAGGCGCTCAGGCGGACCGCGCGGCGCTCAAACGACTCGCCGGTGCGTTGGACGAAGACGATGTCCTGTCCGCCCTCTCGCAGGATGGCCTCTTTGGGGACGATGTGTCCAGAGACGGCAGGCCCGCTGTAGAGGTGCACCTGAACCGAGGCGCCCAGGTGGAGCCCGTCCTGGGGTGTCACCGAGAAGCGCAGCGGCGCCGTGCGTGTGTGGGGATCCACCGGCCCGACCGTGCCGATGGCCTGCTCGGGCGTCAGCTCCAGCCGCCGCCCATCGGCCAGCTCGACCCACCCGGCGTAGGGCGGCGGGACGCGGCTCAGGTCGAACTCAGGGACGCGCGCCTCGATCCAGAGCGAGCCGGAGTCGAGGAAGGTGAGCAGGACCGCGCCCGCTTCGAGCGATTGCCCCTCGGCGACGCGCACCTCGACGAGGACGCCGTCGGTGGGGGCGGTCAGGTGGACGACCTCTCCGGCGCTTCCGACCGATCGCCGGTTCAGCCGTAAGCGCTGGGTCGCCTCCGAGAGCGCGACGCGCGCGGACTCCTCCTGGTGGACGGCCTCCTCCAGGCGGCGCCTTGGGATCGCCCCCTTGGCGAGCAGCCCCTCCAGGCGCTCCCGCTCCGTCCGAGCATGCGTGAGGTTCAGCCGCGCCTGGCGCAGATCCGCTTGCAGCGCGGGCGCGTCGACCTCGGGCTGGGGTGTCGGCGCGATGCGCGCGAGGAGCTGCCCGCGGGTCACCTTCATGCCTCGGCGGTAGCCCTCCACCAATTCGATCACGCGCCCCGCAGCAGGGGCGCGCAGCGACAGCTCCCGGCCCTGGCTCGCCTGGACCGCGCCGTACACCAGGAGCGATGGCTTGACCTCACCCTCCTCAACCGCGGCGGTTGAGAAGTCGAGCGTCCACTGCTGCTCCTTGAGCAGCGTGATGTTGCCCTCCTGCCCGCCGCCGCCTGCTTGGCCTGCCGCGTCGGCGTCGGCGTAGACCTCGAAGGTGCCCAGATCGTGTACGTCTCGCCCCGCCTCGGTCTCCCAGGTCACCTTCACGCGGTGTGGCCCCGAGCGGCCCGGGATCACCACCGGGCGGAAGATGCCCTCCTGAGCGGGCTTGATCACCTCGAACCGCTGCGTCCCTCCGCTCCCCTCCAGCTCCACGACCATGCGCCCCTCGGTGACCGGGGCGAAGGTCTTGAGGTGGGTGAGGTGCGCGGCGAACCGTGAGCGCTCCCCGACCACGAACGGCGGAAACTCGACGAACAGCTCGGTCTGATCGGTGAACGACGTCCGCGACAGCGGCTCCGGTCCGTGCGGGGCGTGCCCGCCCTCATGCTCCTCGTGGCCGCCATGCGCGCCGTGGTCGTGACCGTGGCCTCCCGACGTCATGTTGGGCTGACAGCCCCATGACGTGAGCGTCAAGGCGCCGATGAGGGCTGCGAGGGTTCGGGGTCGTAGCATATGGGCGTCACCTGGCCTCGGTGGGTTGGGTCAGCTTGTGCCGCCCGGTCTACCATGCTAAAAGACCGACTGTCAATCGGTCTTTTGTGGCCGACCCCAACCGTTACCTGGAGGAGTCATGCAACGACGTACCTGGATCTGCTCTATTTTGATGGTGTTCTCGATGTTCCTGGCGATGGGGTGCTCGAAGACCTCCGGCGAGGGCGGGAAAGAGGCGACGCACGCCCATGATGACGGGTCGGGGCATGGCCCGCACGACGGTGTGCTGGCGCCGCTGAGTGGCGGCGCGGGTCACGCGGAGATCAAGCTCCACGACGACAAGGGCGATCTGGAGGTGTGGTTGGCCGAGGATCCAAAGATCACCCGTCCGATCGATCTGCCTTTGGACACCACGGTGTCCATCACCTTCAAGGACAAGGGGGGGAAGGTCGCCGCGCTCAAGGTGCGCAACACCAAGCACAACGAGGACGAGGACGGCACCCCGAACATCCGCGAGGGCAAGACCAACTACTTCATCTACCCGGGGGAGGGGGGGGAGTCTTCGGAGTGGCTCATGGGCAAGGACTTCCGCTCCAAGGCGACGCTCACCGTCACCAGCGGAGGCAAGACCCTCACGACCGAGGAGTTTGAGCTGACGCCGCACCACCACTGACCCGGGGCGCCGCGCCCGAGAGCGCTCAGCCCGTCCTGCGGGCCGGGATCTGCCGGTCGGCCCAGACCAGCGGCGGGTTCGGCGACTCCACCTCGGCGACCGGCTGACCGTCCACCCACAGCACCCACACCCCGCGCCGCGACTCCTTCTGAAGACGAACCCCATCTCGGATGCGGCGGTATCCCCCGGACATCCCCGACATGACTCGGGCGTCGATCTCCCACTCCGGGGGCTGCGGTGCGCGCTTCGCTGCGTTGCGTCTGGCCATTCGTGTCTCGCTCCGTCGGTTGTGTCGCTCGCGGTCCAGTCCGAGCGATGTAGGATGAATCCTGACACCTGGTGGGGGCTCGGCAAGAATTTCGCCGTCGGCCTCGGCGCGGCGAGGAAATAAACGCGGGGGTCAGGGGACTGAAGTTGCGTGGGCGGCGCCGGGTGGACTTCCTCCGGGGCGTGTTCATGGTTGGGGGCGTGGTCTGGAGACAGGCTCCACGAGGCCGTCGCGAGGAGCGACGGGCTTGGGACGAAGATAAGGCCGTTGAGACGGAGAGGAACGGGCGCCGCGGTGGTTGCGGCGCAGGAGTCGGAGCGAGGAGAGCTGCCATGAGAGACATCACGACGAAGGGTCCATGGGTTGCGCTGGTCGCGGCGCTGTGCGCGTCGCTGGCGTGGGGCGGGGTGGCTACGGCGCAGGACATCCAGCCCATGGGGCCGAACGCCAGGCTGGAGTACGAGCAGAACACGATCGACGTGTTTCGGACGGTCGCCCCGGCGACCGTGTTCGTCATCCAGAAGCGGCTGGTGCGCGACAGCTGGACGCGCCGCGCCCGTGAGTACACGGCGGGCTCGGGGAGCGGCTTCATCTGGGACCGCAAGGGGCACGTGGTGACCAACTACCACGTGATCGCGGACGGCAACGCGTTCGAGGTGACGCTTCAGGACGGCAAGACCTACGAGGCCCATCTGGTGGGCGGCGATCCGAACAAGGACATCGCCGTGCTCAAGCTCGACAAGCCGCCGCGCGCCCTGACCTCGATCCAGCTCCCCCGACCCGAGTACACGCTGGAGGTGGGGCAGAAGGCGCTGGCGATCGGCAACCCGTTCGGGCTCGACCACACGTTGACGGTCGGGGTCGTGAGCGCGCTGGGCCGCGAGATGCTCGGCTACGGCGGGACGACCATCCGGGGGATGATCCAGACCGACGCGTCGATCAACCCGGGCAACAGCGGTGGGCCGCTGCTCAACGCCCGCGGTCAGCTCATCGGGATGAACACGATGATCTACAGCAAGACCGGCTCCTCGGTGGGGATCGGGTTCGCCGTGCCGGTCCAGACCGTGCGCCGCGTCGTCCCCGAGATCATCCGCTACGGCAAGCCGGTGCGGGCGGGGCTGGGGATCCAGCTGGTGCCGGACAACATCGCCCGGCGCAACGGGATCTCGGGGGTGGTCATCGAGGCCGTCAACCCGGGCTCCCCGGCGGCCCAGGCTGGGCTCAGGGGGCTCCAGCGCAAGCGGCGCCGGACGCTGGTCGGGGACGTCATCGTGGGGATCAACGAGCACGAGGTCGCCACCTACGACGACCTGTTCGGGGCGCTGGACCGGTACCGCCCGGGGGACTCGGTGAAGGTCAAGGTGCAGCGCGACAACCGGGTCATCACCGTGCCGCTGAAGCTGAGTCGGCTCAACTGACCGGGGTTTTGTGCGCCTGGGATGTGTGTTAAGTGTGCCTTGAGGATCTGGGACGACCTTGAGCGTCAGCTCCAACCCGGAGGCACCTTTGACCACGCCCCACGCGAGGATGAGCCTGGTCGCGGCCCTTGTTTCACTTCTCCTGTACCCCACCGCGCCTCAGGCGCAGGACACCCCCGACCCAGCAGGCGACGCGCTGGCGACGCCGCTCTCATGGGGCGACGACGACGCGGGCTTCTTCGACCTGGGCCGCCTGGAGGGCGCCCGTGAGCTGGCCGTGAGCGGCTACCTCGACGCGGCGTTCATCAACGCCCAGGGCGAGGGCAGGGCGGGGGTGCCGAGCTTCGATCAGGCGACCGCGGGGATCTTCATCGGGTCTCCCATCTACGAGGACAAGGTCTACGCGTCGTTGGCGGTGGAGTTCTTCAACCAGCCGCGGGCGTTCAACGGGTTGGGGCGGCGGCTGATCGTGCTGGAGCAGGCGGAGATCGAGCTGGCGACCCCGGTGGAGGGGCTTCGGGTCGGCGTCGGGGGCTTCCTGGTGCCGTTCGGGCTGGAGGACGAGCGGCACGCCAGCGTGGTCAACCCCTTCATCACGCGCCCGGAGGTGATGTCCGGCGGGACCATCTACCCGGGGACGTGGTCGGACCTGGGGGTGCGGGTGGGGTGGCGCGTCAAGGGGGTGGGGCAGGCGGTGGTGTACTCGGTCAACGGCGACGTGGCCAACCAGCGGCTGGCGCTCCAGACCGCGCTGGGCGTCAACGCCGCGCCGCTGACGGACGCCGAGGCGCGCCAGCAGGATCTGCACGTGTTCGGCTTCACGGCGCCCGCCGACATCAACGCGGGCAAGAGCTACGGGGCGCGCCTGTCGCTCGACGGCCTGCTGGAGGGGGTCAACCTCGGAGGCTCGGCGGTCTGGGGGCGCTACGACGAGGACAACGAGCGCGCCACCTGGGCCGCCGGGGGGCACCTGGAGCTGGTGCTCGGCGAGGCGCTCGCCGGAGCGCTGGGCCGCGTGTTGCCGCTGCCGACCCTCCTGGGCGAGTACGTGCGCACGGCCGAGGAGGGGTCGGACACGGTGGCGGGGCGCGACCGCGCCCGGTACGGTGTCTACGGGGTCGCGCTCCAGCCCCTCATCTGGGACGTGGAGCTGCTGGTGCGCTACGAGTTCTTCGACCCCGACACGGAGACCTTCGACGACGAGGCCCAGGTGATCGCGCTGGGGACCCGGTGGACCATCTACCCCAACACCTTCGCCAAGGCGGAGTACCGAATTCGCGATGAGAATCGACCCGATGAGCTCAAGAACAACCTCTTCGCGCTGCAGCTCGCCGTGGGCTGGTGAGCCCGCCGCGCTCGGGCGCCTGATCGCGGCGTCCTGCGCCCTGTGGGTCGCCTCGGGGTGCCTCGAAGGCTCCGGGCGCGGCGTCGGTGACGTCGGGGCGACCTCGGCGGTGGACGCCGGTCGCGGCGACGACGCCCTCGACCCCCGCACGGGCTGCCCCCTCAACCCGGCCCCTGGCCCCGACGAGGGGCCGCGCGCCTACATGACGCTGGCCAGCTCCGATCAGGTGGCGGTCTTCGACCTCAGCGACCCCACCTCCCCGCGCGCCCTCCGCTGCGCCCCCATCGACCCCAACCCCGATTGGAGCGACGAGCCCTTCGACCTCGCCGCAGACCCGCGGGGGTGGGTCGTGACCGTGCCGCACGGATTCGGGTTCCTGCTCGGTGAGCTGTGGAGCTTTGAGCCGGGCGCCGTTGACTCCCCACGGACGCTGGAGTTGGTCGGCGAGCCGGACCACGTGGCGCTCAGCCCCGACGGGGACACGGTCTACGTGACGGCGCTCCAGAACATCGAGCGCCCCCTCGGCCCCTACACGGAGCCAGGGCAGTTCATGGTCGTGGACCGGGCGACCTGGGCGGTGGAGGCCCAGTACCCCCTCGGGCTCGGCGCTGCGGGGCTGGACGTCGCCCCGGACGGGAGCCGCGTCGTGATCACCTCCGCCGGGACGGACGAGCTGTACGTCTACACCCCGTCCAGCGGCGACTTTCGCGGAGTCCCGGTCGGCCCGTCGCCGACGTCGGGGTCGCCGACCTATCAGCCGTTCTATGTGGCGCTCGCCGACGGCGGGGCGCTCGCCTGGGTCTCGGCGCTCAAGAGCGACGACGCCCGCCTGATCGACCTGGAGCGCGGGGAGCTGCTGGCCGCGGTGGACCTTGGGGAGGGCGCCGCGCCGCGCGACATCGTCTGGTTGGAGCGGCAGGGGCTGGTCGCCGTCGCGGCCACCGGGCGCGACGAGGTCGTGCTCATCGACGCGGCGACCCGCGCGGTCCAGGCCCGCGTCCCGGTCGGGCCACCGGCGGTCACGGGGGGCGCACCCTATGGGCTGGCGGCGGTGCCGGGCTCCTCCTGGCTGCTGGTGGCCAACAGCGCCAACCCGGACACGGCGGCGACCCTGGGGGCGCTCGTGGTCATCGACGTGGAGCGCGGCGAGGTCGTGACGGAGCGCCCGGTGGGCTTCGGGCCGCGGATGATCGCGGTGGTGCCCTGAGGGCGTCGTTGGCGATCTGGCGTCAAATCGTCTCAAGTGAGCAACATCCGTTGCGAGGGGGCGATAACCCTCCTTGAGAGCGCGCGCGTCGTGCGTTCACGAGGAGGAGCCCATGAGCGACAAGACATCCGATTCAACCACGAGCCACCCGAGGTTGCCGCCGAAGTACGACGTGGTCTTCAAGCGGCTGTTTGGCGACAGCAAGGACACCCGCCTGCTGCTGGCGCTGCTCAACGCGTTGCTGGGGTGGGATGAGCCCCTGGCGCGCGTTGATGTGCTTGACCCGCGGCTGGGAGGGGAGAACGCGACGGACAAGGAGCCCGCGCTGGACGTGTTGGCCCACGATGAGGAGGGTCGGCAGTTCCACATCGAGATTCAGGTGGCGCGCCAGGAGATGTACCTGGAGCGGGCGCTCTACTACTGGGCCAGGCTCTACGCCGAGCAGCTCCGCGCAGGCGACAATTACGAGACGCTCAAGCCGACGATCTCCATCCACATCCTGGCTGACTGGACACTCGCCGAGCTTTCGCCGACGCTGGCCAGCGACACCTGCCACTCGCGTTACGGGTTGCTGGACATGGACTCAGGCAAGCGGTTGACGCTCCACCAGGAGATGCACATCATCGAACTGCCCGAGTTCGATGACGCCCTCGAAGAGGTCGAGGGCGATGAGGCCCGTTGGCTTTACTTTCTGCGTTACGGTGACCAGATGACCGACGATCAGACCCAGCAGATGGGTGAGCCGATTGCGCAGGCTCAAGACAAGCTCAAGCGCATCAGCCAGGACGATCTCCTCCGAGCCGCCTACAACGCCCGCGTCAAGGCGGCGCGCGACGCCCGGTGGCTCATCCAGGGGCCGATCGTCGTCGCCCAGCGCGCTCAACAGGAGGCGGAGGCGGCTCTGCAGAAAGCGGAGGCCAAGCTGCAGAAAGCGGAGGCCGAGCTGCAACAAGCAGAAGCTGAAAAGCAACAAGCAGAAGCTGAAAAGCAACAAGCAGAAGCTGAAAAGCGACGCGCGATCGCGCGCGCTCAAGACGTTGAGCAGAGCTTCAAGGCGCTTGAGCGTGAGTTGGCGCTGCTTCGGGCGAAGCTCGACGATGACGCGGCTCCTTGAATCGCCCCATCGCCCACCACACGTTCACTCCCACAGCCCTGCTCGTTGTGGTGGTCGTCTCAGCCTGCACCAACGCAGCCACAACGCCGGATCGATCCGTGGATGGGGCAGCCGCGCCCCAACCGCTCCTGCGAGCGATCACCGCCCCACCGCGAGAGCCCGCCGAGGCCAACCCGCAGCCCGCCGAAGCCAGCCCGCAGCCTGCTGAGGTCAGCGAGCTGGAGCCTCCTGGCGCCCCCTCGGGTTGTCGCCCGAGCGGGGAGGCCCCGAGCGGCTACCAGGCCAACGCGTTGGAGGTCGAAGGGCGGATCGAGCTCGGGGGGGCGTGGCGCCTGGGTGAGCAGGTCGGCTCCAGGGGGCGGCGCCCCGATCTGGACGACAGCGCCTGGTCCGCCGTGGAGGTGCCTGGCGTGTGGCGCCCCGACGCGCTGCCTGGCAAGCGAACGCCGTACTGGCTTCGGAGGCGCTTTACGCTGCCACCCGGGCTCGATCGCGACAGGTTGGCGCTGGACCTGGGCGGGCGGGTGGGACGGAGCGAGGTGTGGCTCAACGGCACCCGAATCAAGAAGATGGAGCCGACGCGGGACGCCAGCGCCCCCTTCTTCGCGCCCGGGCCGCTGCCGCTGGTGGAGGGCGAGAACGTCCTCGCGGTCCAGGTGATCGCCACCCAGACGACCGGCGGCGTCCTGTGGTACGGCGACGCGGCGCTGGGGACCCCGACGACGCGGCGCCGCGGGTTGGTGTACCACCAGTTCACGAGCGAGGTGGACGGCACCCGTCAGCAGCTCGCGGTCTACGTGCCGCGCTGCGCGGACCTGAGCCGACCGCTGCCGCTGCTGGTGGCGCTCCCGGGGTGGAACGGCAACCCGCACGTGTTCGGGGCCTCCCGGTTGCTTGAGGAGGCGGAGCGGCGTGACCTGCTGGTGCTGGTGCCCGATCCGCGCGGGAACGTGCTCTACACCGACAAGAGCGAGCGGGGCGTCCTGGAGGCGGTGGCGGTGGTGTCGCGCGACTTCTCCGTCGATCCCGACCGGGTTGGGCTGACCGGGACCTCCATGGGAGGCGCCGGGGCGCTCCAGATCGGCTACCACTACCCGGATCGGTTCGCGGCGGTGTCCTCGTTCTATGGGGACAGCACGTACGAGCTGACCACCTACGCCGGGAAGATCCTCAAGCAGCAGAGCGTGGCGGATCGGTACAGCGTCCTGCGCTTCGCGGCCAACGCCCGGAACCTCCCCGTGCTGCTCATCCACGCCGAGGACGACCCGGTCACCCCGGTTCGCCAGTCCCGCGCGCTGTTTGAGGCGTCTCAGCGCCTGGGCTTCGACCACCACGCCCTGCACACCCCGCCCGAGGGAGGACACACCCTCAAGCTGGTGGACGACTTCGCGGCCGAGGTCGTGGCGTTCCACGCGTCCGCCCGCCGCGCGCGCCGCCCTGAGCGGGTGAGCTTCCGCGCCAACGCCCGCGCCTACCCGGGCAGCCACTGGCTTGAGGTGGAGCTGCGCGCTGAGCCCCGCTTCGGCGGCGCGGACATGAGCTACCGCGACGGGGTGCTCACCGTCCATGCCATCGGCCGAGGGCTGCAGGCCGCTCGGGTGAGCGCCCCCGACCTGGAGCTGGAGGCGCTGGAGGCGCTGGAGGTGGACGTGCAGGCGCCCCTCGGCGCGCCCCTCTGGCTCGTGGGGCTCAAGCGGGCGGAGGCGGTTGGGGTGGAGCGCCTCGATGGCGCATCGGAGCCCGTTGTGGTCGAGGTGGACGGCGGCGAGTTGCGCCTCGGCGAGCTGGCGCCGGGGCGGTGGCGGGTGCGGTGGCGCTGAGCCCAGGGGCCGTCGCGGCTCTCCTGACCGATGCTCCCTCCAATGGGGCTCAGCCGCGGGTTGGGCTCGTCGTCATGATCTGGTAGCTTCGTGGCGATGTGTTGAGTTCAAGATCACCGCCCAGGAGGAGCGAGCCATGCGGAGAGCGATCGTCGGCCTGACGCTGATGTTGTGGGGGACGGCCTGTGTGACCGGCGGCAGCCCGAAGGGCCCCGACGTCAACCCGGTCCAGCAGCCCGGCGAGCGCGTCTCCAGCGGCCAGGAGGAGTGCGTCACCGGGACGGAGGAGGCGTGCTCCGAGATGGGCTCGGCGCACGTCGCCCCGGAGGCGCTGCCGAGCGCGCGGGAGCCCGACGCCCCCAGCCCTCAGCGCGACGACTGGGCGGCGGCGTGTGAGGCGGGCGAGGGGCTGGCCTGCAACAACCTCGGGGCGATGGCCGAGCGCGACGGCGCTGAGCCTCAGGAGGCGTTCGCGCTCTACACCAGGTCGTGCGAGCTGGGCGAGCTGCTCGGGTGCAGCAACCTCGGGTCCCTCTACGCGCGCGGCGTCGGCATCGACCGCGACTACGAGCAGGCGGCGCTCCTCTTTGGGCAGGCCTGCGACGCGGGCGTCACGGTCGGCTGCCGCAACCTGGCCGTGCTGCGCGAGCAGGGCTTCGGGATCCAGCAGGACCTCAAGGCCGCGGCCTCGCTCTACGAGGCCGCCTGCGAGGGCGGCGACGCCGTCGGGTGCAACAACCTCGGCGTCCTGCTGGAGCAGGGGCGCGGCGCCGCGGCCGACCCGGAGCGGGCCAGCGCCTTCTACAACAAGGCCTGCGAGCTGGGCCACACCATGGCCTGCGTCAACCTCGGCGTCCTGATCGACCTCGGCAAGACCAACGACGCCAGCAAGGCCCGCGCCGCCGAGCTGTACGACCAGTCGTGCCAGCGCGGCGAGCCGGTCGGGTGCAACAACCTCGGCGCCCTTCATGAGAAGGGCGAGGGCGTCGCCAAGGACCTCAAGCGCGCCGCGGCGCTCTACCAGCGGGCCTGCGACGAGGGCGACGGCGGCGGCTGCGTCAACCTCGGCGCCATGTTCCACCTCGGCAAGGACGGTCCCATCGACCTCGCCAAGGCCGCCGAGTTGTACCAGGCGGGCTGCGACAAGGGGCAGCCGCGCGGCTGCACCAACCTCGCGGTCGTCTACAGCGCGTTGGGCAAGTCGGGCGCCCGCTCCGGGCTCAAGCTCCTGCGCGAGGGCTGCGAAGGGGGCGACGTCCGAGCCTGTCGGCTCGTGGGCATCCAGCTGGAGGCGGTCGGTGAGCCCGGCGCGGGCGACGCGACCGCCGAGGCCGCGGGTTACTTCCGCAAGGGGTGCGACCTGGGCGACCTGGTCAGCTGCACCAACCTCGGCGTCATGCGCCAGATCGGCCGCGGCGTGCCTCAGAGCGCGCGGCTCGCCGCCGAGCTGTACCGCCGCTCCTGCGACGGCGGTGAGCTGCGCGGGTGCAGCAACCTCGGCGCGCTGCACATGGACGGCGTCGGCGTGCGCGTCAACCTCAAGGAGGCGGCGCGGCTGTTCCAGCGCGCCTGCGACCGCAAGGAGGGGTCGGGGTGTCTGCGCCTCGGCCTCCTCTACGCGACGGGACGCGGCGTTCAGGCCGATCCAGACCGCGCGACGCGCCACTTCAAGACCTCCTGCGACGCGGGCTTCCCCGCCGGGTGCCGCGAGTACGGCGCCCGGCTCGCCCAGGGGCAGGGCGTCCCGCGCGACCCGGCGCAGGCCGCCCGCCTGTTCGAGCAGGCATGCGCGGGGGGTGACCCGGTCGGCTGCGGCAACCTCGGCGTCATGCTGGAATCGGGCGACGGTGGCGAGCAGGACGACGCGAAGGCGGCGGCGATGTACGACAAGGCCTGCACGCGCGGGGTCGCGCGCGGGTGCCGCAACCTGGCGCTCCTCGTGGCGGCGGGGCGTGGGACCCCCAGGAACGCGAAGCAGGCGAAGGTGCTGCTGACCCAGGCGTGCGACAAGGGCGACGCGCTCGCCTGCGCCGACCTCGGGCGAAAGGGGCGCCTCGCCCGCGGCGCCCAGCGGAGCGCGCTCGCCGACCAGGCGAAGGCGTGTGACGGCGGCGACGTCGCCGCCTGCGCGCGCCTCGGCGACCTCTACGACACAGGCGACGGCGTCGCCCGCGATCAAGCCCGCGCCGCCCGCTTCTACGAGAAGGCCTGCGCCCAGCGCTACGCCTCGGGCTGCCTCAACCTCGGCATCATGGCGCAGAACGGCGAGGGGATGGAGGCTGACCCGGGCCGCGCCGTCGATCTCTACTGGCAGGCCTGCGAGGGGGGCAGCGCCAAGGGGTGCGAGGCCCTCGGCGCGGCCTACGCGCAGGGGCTCGGCGCCCCCAACCCCGACCCGGCGCGCGCCGCCACGCTCTACCGCCGCGCCTGCGACGCGGACCGCGCTGAGGCGTGCCGCGCGCTGGGGTTGCTCCGGGCGAAGGGGTGGGAGGGGCAGGCGCCCGACCTGAAGAAGGCGCGGGCGCTGCTCAAGGGGGCGTGCGACAAGGGCGTCAAGGAGGCCTGCGAGGACCTCAAGGGGCTGAAGTGACGCCGAGGCGGGGGTGAGCCTGTGATACGTCGAGCGATCCGAAGCCTGGAGCGTCAGCTCCTCTACCCAAGCCACCTGATCGCGGCCCCACCTGGGCCGCCGCCGGGGTTGGACGGGGAGGTGCTCCACCGTGACCTGGGAGGAGAGGCGGTCGAGGCCTGGTTCCTGCCTGCGCGAGCCGGGGAGGGGGCGAGGCCGCTGGTGGTGTTCGCCCACGGCAACGGCGAGCTGATCGATTTGTGGGTGGAGCCGCTCGGGTTCTACCGCAGGTGGGGCTGCCACCTGCTCCTGGTGGAGTATCGGGGGTACGGTCGCTCGGGAGGAGAGCCCTGCGAGGCCGCGCTCGCCGGGGACGTCGCCCACTTCATCGACCGCCTCCGGGGGCGCCCCGAGGTCTCCGAGCAGCTCATCCTGCACGGCCGCTCGCTCGGCGGTGGGGTGGTCTGCGCGGCGGCGCGGCTCAGGGCGCCGACCGCGCTGGTGCTCATGTCGACCTTTCGGAGCGTCACGGCGATGGCGAGGCGGCTGCGCCTCCCTGGCTTCCTGGTGACCGACACCTACGATAACGAGGGGTTCCTGCGGGGGTACCGCGGCCCGCTCCTGATCTACCACGGGACGGCCGACTCGCTGATCCCGTTCGCGCATGCGGAGGCGTTGGCGAGTGCGGCGCCTCAGGCGAGGCTGGTGGCCGATGAGGGCGTGGACCACAACGAGCTGCCGCGGGACCAGGCGGGGTTCGTGGGTGGGCTGAGGGCGCTTCTTGAGGGCGCTGGGGTGACGGTGGTTGAGGGTTGACCACGCGGCGCGTGCATGGCCTCATGTCAATGGATGTGGGTTGGAGGGCAGGGTATGTATGTACATCGTTTGAGCCTCGAGAACATACGGTGTTTTGGTGAACGTCAAACCCTTGAACTGACGGATGTGGCAGGAGCGCCTGCGCAGTGGACGATCATCCTGGGCGAGAATGGGGTCGGGAAGACCACTCTCTTGCAGGCCCTGCACACGGCGTACCCTCGTCGTGATGCGACCCGAACCAATGCGATATCTGCGGCCGCTGAGTTTGGACGCTCGGGTGTCGTTGGTGCGGGAGCTGTCTGGTTGGAGCATGCGCAGCCTGAGTCCCGAACGCTGTTTCAGTACGAGGATGGCTACAGCTTCACCCGAGAGTCTGGAGAGGCGACCGAAGTCCCCTGCTTTGGCTACGGCGCGTCTCGCCGTATGGGAGACGCCGCTATCGTCAAGCACGGATCGTCGAACGTGGATTGGTCGGCGGCGAGCCTGTTCAACGATGAGGCTCCGCTGAGCAACGTCGAGGAGTGGCTGCTGCAAGCCGATTACGCTGCCAAGTCATCGAAGAGGGTGCATCTCAGAGCGCGCTTCGATCAGATCAAGGCGACGTTGATTCGGTTGCTCCCTGACGTTGAAGGGTTTCGGATCGTGGGCCTGGAGGAGAGCCGACCTCAGCCTTCGGTGGAGGCGGACACGCCCTATGGGTGGGTTCCCATACGGCGCCTGAGTCTTGGCTACAAGGCGTTGATGGCCTGGGTCGTCGATTTGGCCAGTCGGTTGTTTGAGCATTACCCGGACAGCGCTGAACCGCTCACGGAGGCTGCTGTTGTTCTTGTCGACGAGATTGATCTTCACCTCCACCCTGCGTGGCAGCGGGGTCTGGTGGGCTTTTTGAGCGAGCGGTTTCCCAAGGTGCAGTTCATCGCCACCGCTCACAGCCCTCTCATGGTGCAGGCGGCGGCGACGTCCAACCTGGCTGTCTTGAGGCGCCAGGGAGACCGCGTGCTCATCGAGAACAGCCCAGGCGCCGTTTACGGCTGGCGAGTCGATCAGATTCTGACCAGCCCCATATTCGGGCTTGATAGCGCGCGCCCCCCTCACTTGGACGCTCTTCTTGAAGAGCGCCAGGCGATCATGACCAAGCCTGGCTTGTCTGAAGCGGACAAGCGCCGTGTCGCTGAGCTTGATCGCGACATGGAGCAGCTTCCTTTTGGCGAAGACCCTGAGGAGATCGCTGCGCGTGCGCTGATCAAGCAATTTGCTGAGCGCCTACGTGTGCTTGAGGGGTTATGATTCGCGTCGTCAAACCGACATCCCCGCCCAACATTCTCGCAGGTCGGGGGAAGCAGCTGCGTCGCTTGAACAGCCAACGGTTCACTCTGGATCCCGATTTTCAGTCGGGTGTGCGCCGTTTTGAGTTCGACCGGGACGTTTACAGTCACCCCGAGGTGAAGCAGGCGTTGATGAGCGCGCAGCACGGCAAGTGCTGCTTTTGCGAGGCGCGGCTGAACCACATCGCGTACGGTGACGTTGAGCACTTCAGGCCCAAGAAGGGTTGGAGGCAGTCGTCCGGTGATTCTCTTGAACGCCCTGGGTATTACTGGTTGGCCTATGAGTGGGACAACCTCTTTTTGAGCTGCCAGCTGTGCAATCAACGTCACAAGCGTAACCTGTTTCCTTTGCGCGACCCCATAAATCGGGTCAAAACCCATCGGGACGATGAGTTGTTGGAGGACGAGGGGCCGATGTTCATCCATCCCTCGAACCATGATCCAGAAGCCTTCATCGGGTTTCGCGGTGAGTACCCCATCGATCTTGGCTCAGGTCGTGGCGCAGCGACCATTCAAGGGTTGGGTTTGGCGAGGCCTCCTTTGAACACACATCGGCGAGAGAGGCTGCGGACCGTCAATGACTGCATTCGTGTGATTGAGATCGCTCACGCGAGTGGGGACGCGGCGCTGTTGGAGCTTGCGCGTGAATCCAGCGAGCGCCTCGCTGACTTCACACGCTCAAGCAAAGAGTACGCGGCGATGTCACGATGTGCGTTGAAGGTGCGATTCCCCAGGCTCGTTTTTCCGTTGATGCCAGACGCCATCTTCGACCTCGTATCCCACGGCGCTTGACCTCCCCAGAAATCCGTCACGCCCCCTCGAAATCCCGAGCCCCTCCACACCGCTTCGCCGCCGCGGACCCCGTTCCTATGGGGTTGTGCGCGCTGGCACGCGTGTTGCTGTGTCTGCCTGACGTCATGCGGGACGCAACCAACACACGCACACAGCGTCAGGGAACAGAATGAAGCTCACGAAGAACACGACCCAGGGGATGATCCGATGCGCGGCCGTCGCGTTGATGGCGGTGGCGGCCTGGACAGGCTGCGCGGGCGAGGGCGGCGGCTCCTCCGACGGTGAGGGGCTGAACGGGAAGACGAAGATCGCCCAGGCGACCCTGGAGTACACGGAGGCGGAGGGCGGGGCGGTCGATGACCAGCTCCAGATCGCCGAGGCGGAGGAGAACATCCACGTCAATGGGGCGGTGTACGCGTCCCAGGACGGGATCCGCAAGGCGATCGCGCTGACGAACATGGTCAAGGGGCTCAAGCACGGCCTGGAGATGTACCACCAGGACACGATCCGCCGCGAGGGCGACCCGGAGCCGGTCGAGGACGGGTTCATGGGCGACGCCGAGGAGGAGCCGACCACCACGGAGGAGGCGCCCCAGGAGGTCGACGCCACGATCCGCGCCGCTGGGATCGAGGAGGTCCGGCGGACGCGCGACATGGTCGCCGAGGAGGCCGCCCGGGCCGGGAGCGAGTCCCTGGAGCAGGAGGTCGCGCTGCTCGACCAGCTCATCGCGAACATGGAGGAGGGCGGCACGGCGCCCGTGGATTACAGCGGTGAGGAGTTCGGCGCCGCCGATGGCTTCGGCGGCGCCGCCCCCGGCGGGGGAGGGCGCCTCGGCGCCACCCCGGGCGGCGCGCAGGACATCGGCTACCTGCGGCGGCTCATCGAGGAGGGCCGCGTCCCGGCCCCCGACCACTTCGAGGCGGAGGGGCTGTTCAGCGAGCATGACCTGCCGCTCGAGGGCGCGTCCTGCGACCAGATGCTCTGCATCAGCGCGGCGCATGGGTTCGGCCCGGACTTCGTGGACGGCGGCCAGACCGGGTTTGTCCAGATCGGCTTCTCCTCGGGGCTGGACGCCGCGACCTTCCGCCGCAAGCCCCTCAACCTGTCGGTCGTCATCGACCGCAGCGGCTCCATGTCCGGTGAGCGCATCGCCGCCGCCCGCGCCGCGCTGGAGCGCCTCGTCGATCAGCTCTCGCCCGAGGACCGGCTGTCGCTGGTGGTCTTCAACAACGACGCCGCGGTCCTGATGGGGCCGACCATGGTGACCGACCCCGAGGGGGTCAAGGCCCTCGTGAACGGCCTGGAGGCCGACGGTGGGACGAACATCGAGGCCGGGCTGCGGCAGGGCTTCACGTTCGTGGACGCCCACAGCGACGACCCCGCGATGGAGCACCGCGTCATCCTCATCACCGACGCCCAGCCCAACGTCGGCGAGACCGGCGAGTCCGAGTTCGTCAACCTCACCGAGGAGTACGCCGCCCGCGGCGTCGGGCTGACGGCGATGGGCGTCGGCGTGGAGTTCGGCTACGAGCTGGCGCTGGCCATCGGCCGGGTGCGAGGCGCGAACACGCTCTACCTGGAGGACGCCGAGAAGCTGGAGCGCGTCTTCGACCAGGACTTCGACTACCTCGTGACGCCGCTGGCCTACGACCTCCAGCTCGACTTCCAGCCCTCGCAGGGGTTCCGCATCCGTGACGTCCACGGCGTCCCCGACTGGGACGCCTCCGCCGGGACGCTCTCCCTCAAGGTCCCGACCGTCTTCGTCAGCCGCAACAAGGGCGCGATCGTCGTTGAGCTGGAGGTGGAGCGCGGCAGCGGCGATCCCCTCTGAGCCCCCCCATCACACCCAGGGGGTGACGAGCCCCTGCCTGCCGCCTTGGACGCCCCCACCGCGCCTCCTCCCTCCGGCTCGCCCCATCAGAATCCTCGCGCTGACCCCTTGAAGTTCTGGGCGACGGATCTTATTGGATAGGGCGGCGTGCTCTCAACACGCGCACTGCACATACGCTCTGGTTCCTTCCGCTGAGGTTGCAGACGACCCCGAGATGAGGCTCGGCGGGCGTCGCGGTCGCGATCCTGAAACCCCTCACCTACAATTCAGGTTCTCATGGACATCGTCCAGGATCTTCGTCGGATCGGAGCATGGATCCGCCCGGAGGCGGTGCGCTACGCCCTTGGGCTCGGCTCGCTGCTGCTGGTCAACATCAGCGACGTCATCGCCCCGGTCTTCATGGCCGTCGCCATCGACCTCGCAGAGGCCGAGCTGTTGAGCGCGGCCCCGAAGACGCCGCAGGTGCTCGCCTACCTGGGGCTGAGCAGCGGGGACTTCTCGCTCGTCGGCGCGATCGCCTGCTACCTCGCGCTCCACGTGGCCGCCAACGCGTTCCGCTACCCGATGCTGATGAACACCGCCGTCCCATCGCACCGGGTGGGGCAGAGCGTGCGCAACCGGGTGGTGGATCACCTGATGCGCCTGTCGCGCCCCTTCTACGACCGCTCCCGCTCCGGGGACCTGATGTCGCTGGCCACCTCCGACATCAACGCCACGCGGATGATGTTCGGCCCGGCGATCCTGGTGGGCTCGGACACGCTGATGATCATGAGCCTGGTGCTCGTGGTGCTCGCGACCCTGTCGTGGAAGCTGACGCTCATCGCCATGATCCCGCTGCCGATCATCGCGCTGGTCACCAACGCCCTCTCGCACGCCGAGTACAACCGCTTCGAGGACGTGCAGGAGGACCTGGCGACCCTCACCGAGCGGGCGCGCGAGAGCTACGCCGGGATCCGCATCATCCAGGGGTACGCCCGCGAGGTCTACGACCGCGACCGCTTCCGCGCCTTCTCCTGGCGTCACTTCGGGCTCAACCTCCGGCTCGCCAAGGTGCGCGCGATGTTCGACCCGACCCTCGACCTGATGCTCGGCGTCTCGACCGTGCTCGTGCTCATCTTCGGCGGGATGCAGGTGATCGACGGCACCATGACCCTCGGCACCTTCGTGGCGTTCCTGTTCCTCGTCCGCTACCTCTCCGGGCCGATGATCGGGCTCGGCTGGTCCGTGTCGCTGCTGCAACGCGGGCGCGCCTCCCTCAAGCGGCTCCACGCCCTGCTCGACGAGCCGATCGAGATCAAGGACGCCCCGGACGCCGTCGAGGCGGACACCAACGGCACGCTCCAGGTGGACGGCCTGACCTTCGCCTACGCCGGTCGCCTCGACCCGGGCACCGGCACCGTCGATCTCGACGCCCCGGTTGAGCCCGTCCTGCGCGACGTCGGCTTCACGCTGCGCCCCGGCGCGCGCCTCGGCGTCATCGGGCCGGTGGGCTCCGGCAAGACGACCCTCATCAGCCTCCTGGCGCGCCTCTACGACCCCCCGGAGGGGACGGTGCGCTTCGGCGGGCGCGACGTCCGTGACATCACGCTCGCCAGCCTGCGCGAGCGGGTCGTGGTCGCCCCCCAGGACACGTTCCTGTTCAGCGACACCGTCGCCCGCAACATGCTCCTCGGCAGCCCCCACCAGGACACGGACCACGCCCGCGAGCTCGCCCGGCTCGCCCACCTCGCCGACGAGATCGATGCCCTGCCGCGTGGCTACGAGACCCTCCTCGGCGAGCGCGGCGTCAACATGTCCGGTGGGCAGCGCCAGCGGCTCGCCATCGGCCGCGCCATCGGCGCCGACCCCGAGGTGCTCGTCCTCGACGACTGCCTGAGCGCCGTGGACGCCCGCACCGAAGGGGCGATCCTCGACAACCTTGAGGAGGTCTTCGAGGGCCGCTCCGGCATCATCGTCTCCCACCGCGTGATCGCCGTCGAGCGCTGCGACGAGATCATCGTCCTTGAGGAGGGCCGCGTCACCGAGCGCGGCACCCACGCCGAGCTGATCCAGGGCGACGGCTACTACGCCCGGATCGCCGCCGAACAGATGAAGGCCGCCCAGAGCGGCCTTGAGGAGGTGACCTCATGACCACCCCCACCGAACCCGACAACCAGACGCCTGAGGCCGAGGCGACCGTCGAGCGCGCCGCCCTCCAGCTCGCCCGCGACCCCGTGCTCAAGCGCATGCTCGACGAGGAGCGGGTCGAGTCCGGCGGGCTCGACACCGCGCTCCTCGGGCGCCTGCTCACCTACCTGCGCCCCCATAAGCGGCTCGCCGCCGTGGCGATCGTGCTCGCGACCGTCGAGGCGATCGCCATGACCCTGCCCGCCTGGCTCATCGGGCTCGCCATGGACCAGGTCTCGGGCTCCCGGCGCGAAGGCGCCGCCGTGGACTGGCTCGTCGGCGTCGGTGGACGCTTCGCCGACTGGATGAGCCCCGCCGCCGCCACGCAGGAGCGGCTCTCGGCGATGGTGGTCTTCTTCGGCCTCCTGGTCGGCGCGGTGTGGTTGCTGCGCTGGGGCGTCGCCGTGACCACCACCTACCTCGTCCAGAAGCTCGGGCAGCTCGTGGTCCATGACCTGCGCACCGACGTCCACCGCCACCTCACCGGCATGGACGCCCAGTTCTTCCACACCAACCCCGTCGGGCGCCTCGTCAACCGGACCACCTTCGACGTCCAGGCGCTCGCCGAGCTGTTCAGCGACACCTTCGCCCAGGGCGCCCGCGACCTGCTCTTCATCCTCGTCCTCATCGTCGTCATGCTCGCCCTCGACCTGCCGCTGGCCGCCATCCTGCTGGCGACCTTCCCGGTGCTGGTCGCCATCGGGCTCATCTACCGCCGCTACGCCCGCCCGGCGCTCCGCACCAACTCCGCCGTCGTCTCCCGCATGAACGCCTGGATGGCCGAGAACCTCGCCGGCATGCGCGAGAACCACCTCTACCGCGCCGAGGATCGCCGCCGCGCCGAGTACCGCAGCCTCACCGACGCCCACCAGAGCTCGATCACCTACGTCATCCGGGCCTGGGGCCTGCTCCGCCCGGCGATGATGATCACCAGCGCCGTCGCCACGAGCTGCGTCCTGCTGGTCGGCTACAACCGCGTCGTCGGCGGCCTCGTCACCGTCGGGGTGCTCCTGACCTTCCTCCAGTACACCGTCCGCCTCTGGGTCCCGGTCCGCAGCCTGACCGAGAAGTTCAACCAGATCCAGACCGCGCTCACCGCCGGAGAGCGCGTCATGGACATCCTCAACGCCCGCTCCTCCATCGTCGATCTCAAGCAGGCCGACCCCGCGCTCACGGTCAAGCGAGGCCGGATCCGCTTCGACGGCGTCCGCTTCCGCTACCCCCGCAAGGAGCTGGACGTGCTCGCGGGCGTGGACTTCGAGGTGGAGCCCGGGCAGATGCTGGCGCTCGTCGGCGACACCGGCGCGGGCAAGTCGACCATCGCGCGCCTCGTCACCCGCCAGTACGACGTCACCGCCGGTGAGGTGCGGGTCGATGGCCGCGACGTCCGCGACTACACCCTCAACCAGCTCCGCAGCGGCATCGCCATCGTCCCCCAGGAGGTCGTCATCTTCGCCGGGAGCGTCCGCGAGAACATCACCCTCGGCCGCGACATCCCCGACGAGCGCATCTGGGAGTGCGTCCGCGCCGTCCGCGCCGACACCCTCATCGACCGCATGTCCGACGGCCTCGACAGCCCGCTGGAGGAGGGAGGCCGCACGTTGAGCACCGGCGAGCGTCAGCTCCTGAGCTTCGCCCGCGCCCTCGTGGTCAACCCCCCCGTCCTCATCCTCGATGAGGCCACCGCCAACGTCGACACCCAGACCGAGCTGCTCATCCAGCGCGCCCTGGAGGCGCTCACCGCCGGGCGCACCAGCGTCGTGATCGCCCACCGCCTGAGCACGATCCAGGACGCCGACCAGATCCTGGTGCTGCGCCACGGCAAGGTGATCGAGCGCGGCACCCACGACGAGCTGCTGCGGATGGGCGGGGAGTACGCCCGCCTCGTCGAGCTGCACCATGGTGGGGTGGCGGAGGCGGCGTGAGGCGTGACCCTCAGGTGGCCGATGCTGGCCGACCAGCCCACTGACGTTGTCCCATCAGGTCCCTGCTGGGGACCATCACCCCCCCGATGTTCTTTGAGCAACCCCCTGCGCGCTCCCACCAGCCCCCCGCGACCTGCCTTGAGGTGGTGATGTGGTGGAGCGAGCTGGTGATGGGGGGGGGCGAGTGGGTGACGTGAGGCTCGCGATCGCCGTCGTGGGGGGTCAGGGTGGCGGTGGTGGGGTCGGGGCTGGTGGCGGCGAGGCGGTGGGTGGTGATGTGGTTTTTGGAGGTGGTGACGTTGTGTGTTCAGGTGGTGATGTTGTGGAGGGGGGTGTACAGATGATACGGATGGATATGAGCAGGTTCAGACACGTCAGTCGCTGATGGGTGTGAGGAGTGGTGAGGGGCATGATCTTGCACGAGATCTCCAGAGCAACGGATTGGGAGCTGGTCGCGCCCGTCTGTGAGCCTCATCAGGGACAGGCCAACTACGTTACAGCCGAAGGGCAAACATGGATTCTCAAAGAGGAAGACGATGACGTATCTTTGACCATAGCCGCCGAAGCGGTCAGCTATCTGTTGGGGCTCTAGCTGGACGTCCCCATTCCCGAAGCGCGATGGTCAAGGCGTGACGGGAAGACCGGGTGGTTGAGTCGTCAGATCAAAGACAACCCTTCGCACTGGGAGCCGACTCTGTGGGACGCCGTGGTCAACCGAGCTGCTCTTGGGCGGATCCTTGCGCTTGACGCGATCATCGCCAACGGAGACCGTCATGACCGCAACATCCTTCTGGAAGAGAGTCCAACTCCAGATCAATATATGTTGTGGGCGATTGATCAAGGAGCGGCCGAGATCAGCTCCCCGGTTGCGCTTTACTGCAAGGACTGCGCCCCTCCAATGGTCACTTCTGAGTTGATCGATGGTTTTGAAGTGAAGCTCATCCGAGATGAGGCGTTGCGAAGCGCCAATGTAGCTCGTAACCTCGGTGAGGATGTGTTGAAGCACATTGCTCGCCACACGTGCGACGTGTCTTCCTACGCGCCTCAAGGCCAGTTGCTCAAGGTTTTGAGGCAGAGGTGTCGCAACGCCCCACACCTCGTTGAGGGTTACTTGAGCCAGATGGAGGCTCGCCCATGAGAGCGCGCTACCGAATCATCTACTACCTCCCCGACGTCCTGACGCAGGAGAAGATTCTTGTGGGCGCACTCGTTGACGAAGGTGATGAGGTGCGAGCAATCGCCAGGCCAGGTCTCGATAAGCCCGACTTCTGGGGTTCTACACGGCGCGCGCTCATGGGGAGCCGCCTCCGAGAAGCGCTCCAGGGCTCCCAGGACTTCGACCTCCTCCCGCCCGCTATGGGGCCTCAAGTGATGTTGGGTGACATCCGAAACGTTCCACAGAGCGCTCCTTCGCCCCGTCAATGGGTGGCCCGCAACATCCTCGGTCAGTCGACTCTGATACACCACGATTGGTCAAGGTTTTTCACTCGTCGGGGAAGCCGCCCCGTACTTGATGAAGACGGTTTTCTGCGTGTTGAGGCGTCCGCGACGCTGACGACCTACGACACGATGCGGGACGTACCTTGCCTGCTCGTCCTTGGTGAGCCTGGGATTGGGAAGTCCACGGTTCTTGAGGACATGGAGCGCGCTCATCCTTCTGGGGAGGCGTTGCGGCTGGACCTCCGCCTCTATCGAAGCAGCGCTCGCCTTGGACGTGTCCTGGCTCAAGCGCGGCGTGACCCAGCCATCCGCACCTACCTCCTCGACAGCTTCGACGAGGCGAACCTGGCGTTGCCTGATCTCATGGATGTGCTCTCCAGCTTCTTCGCCGACAGGCAACCTGGGGAGCGACTTCGGCTCACTTCACGCACCGCGCTTTGGTCGAGACTGTTGGAGGAGCAGCTGGAGCACATCTGGAACTCCGAAGACAACCCCAACGCTTTTCAGGCGCACCTGCTCGCGCCGCTGACCCGTGATGATGTCGCGTTGGCGGCGACAGAGCGAGGGCTGGAGCCTGAGCGCGTCTTCCGGGTCTTGATGCGCGCCAACATGGGCTCGCTCGCGGCGCGTCCGGTCACGTTGCTCAACTTGCTTGAACTTATCAAGACCGAAGAAGAACTCCCTGAGTCGCGCTATGCGCTCTACGATCGTATGCTCTATCAGCTCGTGCAAGAGCACCGAACGCCGCTGTTTGGCGTTCGACTCCGACCGTTGCGCGATACACAGCGCTACGAGGTGGTCAGCCGCCTGGCCGCGCTCTCGCTTCTGGGCGATCGCGGGCTGTTGGAGGGGGTTGGCACCTCAATCAACGCGACATCTACCCATGCGATGTTGTGCATCGACGAGGCCCAGGGGGGCGAAGAACAAACTGAGTCCAACGGCGCCGCTCCATTTGCTGTCGAACGCGCCGCGATCCTCGACGCGCTCAACACAGGTGTCTTCATTGAACATCAACCGGGGACCATCGAGTTTGCGCACCGGAGCTACCAGGAGTTCCTGGCGGCGCGTTACCTGAGTCAACCGGCGCGACTGCGCTGGCGTCAGGTTCGCGCGCTGATTCGCAGTCGAGGGGCTCAAGCGCTTCGCATCCCCAACGTTCTCCATGAGATGTGTGGGTGGCTCGCGAGCGCTCGGCCCGAGGCGCTGCGTGCGCTGCTCCGAGAGCACCCTGAGGTGCTGCTCCATGGAGATCCCCACAAGCTCGACGCGGAACGACGCCATCAGGTCACTCAGCTGCTGTTGGAGCAGGCTGAGCGCGGTGAGTTGATGTGGGTGAGGGCGCTCGAACTGGAGTTGGACCGCCTTCAACATGCTGGTCTGGCCGATCAACTCCGCCCCTACATGAGAGGCTCCAGCCATAGCCTCCAGGCGCGCCTGATCGCGATCGCGATCGCCGACGCCTGCCAGTGTGTTGAGGTCGCCCCCGACCTGGCCACTCTGGCTCTTCAGCGCGAGGAAGATCCCCATCTCCGCGCTCAGGCCATCGTGCCCCTGACCCGCATGAGAGATGAGGGTGCGCTGGAGAGCCTTCGATCTCTGGTGCTGGATGGGATAGGGGACGATCCCGACGATGAGATCCTTGGGTACGCGCTGCTCGCGCTATGGCCTGAGCACTTGACCTACCGCGAACTGCTTCAAGCCATCCGGCTCCCACGTGAGAATTTCTTCGGCGCCTACAAGGCGTTCCTCCTCACCCACGGCTGGATCGAGGAGATACCAGAGGCGTCGCTCTCCGAGGCGCTGGAGTTGGCGTCGGGTTGGCCTGTTTCGGAGCACGGCCACTCGACCCTCGACACCTTGCAAACCCGGCTCATACACCGTGCCTGGCGAAGCGACGCTCGCATCCAGGCCATGCCACAGATCGCCCGACTCCTTCTACGGAACCATGAGCACTGTTACCGATGGCAGTTGGAGATTCGCGACGACCTGCCCCACCTGTTTGACGTGGTGTGCCAGGATGAGGGCGCTCGCCGTGCGCTCGCCACCACCCTGCTTGAGCAGACGGAGAGCGCCAACCCTGTGTTCGACCTCGTCACCGGAAGCCACCCCCTGCTCACGAGCCACGATCTGGGGTGGATCGTCACCCAGGCCCTCACAACCGAAGAGAAGGCACGCACCTGGGCTCTGCTGGCCTCGACGCTCTACGACCCTGACGACACCGAGGCGTTCGAGCACATCTTAAACCACCTCGCCGAGCTGCATGCCCTCTACCCGGAACGCTTCCCGCCGCCCGTGATTGAGCTGGACTCGCCCCTGGCCGAGGAGTTACGCGCGAAACATCAGAAGCACCTCGAACAACAGCGTGAGTGGGCGTCACGACGCGAGCCGCCAAAGCCACCGGAGGGTCCTTCCCTCCTCGAACAGATGTACGAGCAACTGGAGCAGCTTCGCGATCAGCCCCAACGCTGGCCCGATGTCGAATACCCTCTCCTGTTCGAGGCTGGCCACGGCGACTGGTACCGCACCAAAGCTGGCGTGACGGACCTTGAAGAGCTACCGGAGTGGAGCAACATCCCCGAGGCTCGACAGCGTGAGCTGCTTACGCTGGGAAGAGGTTTCCTTGAGGTTGGCGAGGCCACACCGCTCTCGGAACGGAAGAGAAACTCGACCCCCATCGCCGATCTCAGCGGCCTCCGCCTGTTGACCTACTTCCACCGCTACGACCCCGACTGGTTGGAGGGGCGAGAGCGAGCGTTCTGGGCACGTTGGGCGCCCATTATCGCTGAGCGAGGTCACTCCGACCTCGTTGAGCGCCTCTGGCGCCACAACTCTCAGGCGCTCGCGGAGCACCTCGCCGTGTTGATTGGGTGGGAAAACGAGCAGGAACACCCTCACCTGAGGCTGCGGAGCTGGAGCTGGTGGGCTCCGGGCGATGAACCCATTACCCACACATTGATGGCTCAGCTTCAACCCACCACAAAGCTTGCGCTCTGGGCGGCCATCCTTGGGCTGCTCATTCCTGGTTGGGAACCAGCCCGCCGCGTCGCACTGGCTGCGCTGGGCACCAACGATCTTGATGATCCACGAAAGCTCTCAGCGGCCAACATCCTCGCACGTCAGGACACCAGTCGCAGTTGGCCGGCGATCTGGGATCAGATGCTGGCCCACCCCGGTTGGGGTGTGAAGCTCATCGAGCGTCTCGCTGCGAAGACCCTCCCCGGCAACCGCGATGAGGAGTTTGTCGCTCACCTTGAAGACGATCAGCTTGGTGCGCTGTTGGTCTGGTCCATCACCCACACATCCGCCACTGCTTCGCCTGAGGACCGTGTCCGTCGTGGGCGTTTGTGGGGGGTTATAACCAATCACGAGCGCGTGCATTGGTGGATCGGAGCGCTGCAACGCCACGCCGCTGCGCGTGGGCTCGTGGAGCCCTTCGTCGAGCTTCAGCAAAAAGAGCCGGACAACGACATATACCGTTACTGGTTGGCGGAGGCCCGCCGCAACAAAGAGCGATTGGGATGGCGTGTCGTTCGTCCCGTAGAACTCTTGAGGCTCATCTACGCTCCTGAGCGCCTGCTGGTGCGCGACGAAGATGAACTCACGCTCGTTTTTCGTGAAAGCCTGCGCGCCTTTCAGCGTGAGATGGACGACTCGCCCTGGCTCAATTGGCGCCAAAGTGCCTCATCCGATCAGACCTTCATGCAGTTCGTCGCCGAACTGTCTCGGTTCCTCAAGCGCTATCTTCAGGGGTCGCAAGCGATTGCAAACGCACATACGGAGTTGAGCTTCACGCCTGGGTTCGAGGTTGATGTTCCAACGCTCACGCTCACCCTCACCGAACACCCATCAGGTGAGACTCTAGCGACTATTCAAGCCACTGTTTCATGGCATCGTTCCGGCACCAACAACACACCAGAGCCTCCCCCTCCATCCTCCATAATGCATATCATTCTGTCCGACACCCCACGCTCCAGTGTGTTGGGTGATGCGCGGACGGTGTGGATCCACCTCCGAACAACTCCGGTTCCTCCGAACCAGGGAACGCGGGTTTTTCTCTCATAAACCGTGAGCGCGCGACTTCTGGCGGATCATGCAATGCGGTCGCGTACGCCATACCCCATGGCCCCTGCACGACCCACGGCCACAACCCCCAGCAGAGCGATGCAGGGCGGCGAGAGCCGTGCTATGCTGAGGGACGCTTGAGAGGTGGTTGAAGACGCCCCCGTGAGAGAGGGCGCGTATGTGCAGGTTGTTCGGGTTTCGCTCGGTGATCCAGTCCCAGGTCCACCAGAGCCTGGTCGAGGCGGAGAACGCGCTGGCGGTCCAGAGCCGCAAGCACCCGGACGGGTGGGGGGTCGCGTACTACGTCGCGGACGCGCCGCACCTGGTGAAGGGGGGGTTCCCGGCGGTGGAGGACCACATCTTTCGGCGGGTGAGCGGCCTGGTGGCGTCGCAGACGGTGCTGGCCCACATCCGCAAGGCGACCGTGGGGGACGTCAACACGCTCAACTCCCACCCGTTCCAGCACGGCTCGTGGGTCTTCGCGCACAACGGGCAGGTGGAGGAGTACGGGCAGGTCAAGGAGGAGCTGGAGCGCCAGATCGCGCCGACGCTGCGGCGCTACGTGCTCGGCGACACCGACAGCGAGGTGATCTTCTACCTGTTCCTGACGCAGCTGTCGCGGCTGACGGACATGCACCGGCGCGGCACGCAGAGCGAGACGGTGGCGTTGGCGCTGGCGCGGACGGTGCGCCAGGTGCGGGAGATCGCGGATCACCGGCCGGGGGTGGAGCGCAGCAAGCTGACGCTCCTGGTGACGGACGGGCACACGATGGTGGGGCTGCGCTCGGGGACGACGCTGATGTTCAGCACCTACAAGGGGCGCTGCTCGGATCGGGGGTTCTGCCCGTTCCTGTCGCCCGAGTGTGAGGCGCCGACCGAGACGGGGTTCGTCAACCACCTGCTGATCAGCAGCGAGCAGCTCCAGGGGCAGAACGTCTGGATTGAGCTTGAGGACGACCACCTGGTCGGGGTCGATTGGCGAATGCGCCTGTTCCGGGGCTCCGTCGATGGGGTCATCGAGGAGGCGGGGGCGTAGGGGAGAGGGGGGTCAGGGATGGCGCGCGCGGCCGCGCGTGGGTGGCTCGACCCGGTCAAGCCCGCGGCGCGGCGCCGTGGCCCGTCACTTGGTCCGGTACACGATCCGGCCTCGCGTCAGATCATAGGGTGACAGCTCCACAGTCACCTGATCGCCGGGGAGGATGCGGATGTAGTACTTGCGCATCTTGCCCGAGATGTGGGCCAGCACCTGGTGCCCGTTCTCCAGCTCGACGCGGAACATCGCGTTCTTGAGCGGTTCGAGCACGGTGCCTTCAACTGTAATCGGTTCTTCTTTAGCCACGTAGCCTCCATGGTGACGCGTTCGCAGGTCGTCGCGGCCGACCTCCGCGCCCGCTCGGCGAGCAGGGGCTGGGGGGTGGCCTCGACAGGCCAGGCGGCCTGCGGGCGTCGTGTGTGTTCTGGGTGTTCCTGTCCGAGCCTGGCCCTGAACCTTGAGTACGCTCTGATCCCAACAGAGCCCCTCAAGTGAGCCCTGGTATATGTCCACAACCCCCACTTGACAAGGGGGCGGACGAAGATCTGTTGCGTTGAGGTCGGTGAACGGCGGACAGGTGGACCACGTCAACCCCGCGGTTGACGGATCGGCCTCCATAACCGACGGGGTCGCCCCGATCTTCCTGAGACGTCACAATTTTTTACGAGGGGTCAGACCGTTCGGATGATCCCGTGCCGCCCATAGGAGGGCTGGAGGGCGAGCAGGTGCTCCACGAGCGACTCGACCACGCTGGGCTGGCTCGCCGAGATGAACCCGAGCGCCTCCCTGTCGATCTGGAGCAGCGCGACCTCCTCGCCGGTCGCCTGCACGGTGACGGCGCTGGCGGGGGCGTCCATGGTGAGGGCGTCGCCGTTGAACAGATCCCCGGCCTGCAAGGAGGCGACGATCTGGCCGCTCGCCGTGGCGATCATGCGACCGCGGAGGATGACGTACAGGCCGTCGCAGGGGGCGCCCTGCGTCACCGCGACGCCCCCGGCGGGCAGCGCCTTCACGCGCAGCCGCCCCCGGATCTCCGGCTCCAGGGGGCGCAGGAGCGGGTGGTGGATGAACAGGGTGTCCTTGAGGCGGCTGTGGTAGGTGTCGCGGAGCATCTCCATGAAGCCGGGCAGCTCCTCGGTCAGCTCGCTCAACACGAACGCCTCGGGCAGCGCCAGCACCTCCACCTCGGTCCGCGCGCTCGCCACCATCGGCGCCACGCGCCCGGTCAGCAGCCGCGACTCGCCGAAGACGTCCCACTGCCCCAGCTCCGCCAGGTGGTCCAGCCGCCCGCCGATCCCCCGCAGCGACAGATCGACCGCGCCGCGCACGATCATGAACAGCCCCACGTCGCGCTTGCGCGAGCGTCCGCTGTCCAGCAGCACCTCACCGGCCTGAAC
>PBBL01000032.1 GCA_002716585.1 Myxococcales bacterium
AGACGGCCGCCTTACCTTTTGGCTACGCTGGCGCGCGCCTGACATACGTCAGGCCAGTAGCTCCGGTGGGGTTCGAACCCACACGTTGACGCGTTCTGAACACGCCGCCTCTTCCTGTTGGGCCACGGAGCCTCGATGGAGCGATCGCGCGACCGCTCTCAGTAGGGATGGTGGGACTCGAACCCACACAAACAGCCACCTCATGACTGCGCCTCTGCCATTGGGCCACATCCCCAGGTCGATCCGCCGCGGGGCGGACCAGAGGAAGAGAAGGGAATTGAACCCTCGGACCACGTGGGCCACTTGCTTTCCAGACAAGCGCAGCCAACCAGCATCTGCCTCTCTTCCATGTCGCCGCTGTCGCGGCAGTAGCTCCGGTGGGGTTCGAACCCACACGTTGACGCGTTCTGAACACGCCGCCTCTTCCTGTTGGGCCACGGAGCCTCGGTGGAGCCCGCGCCGAGGCGCGGGCCAGTAGCTCTGGTGGGATTCGAACCCACACATCACCGGTTCTAAGCCGGCGTCCTCTTCCAGTTGGGATACAGAGCCGTCGCCCGTCGTCAGGGACGAGCGAGAGAGGAGGTGGTGGGATTCGAACCCACGTGTCCTTGGACTCCCGCTTTCGAAACGGGCGCGATTGACCGCTCTGCCACACCTCCACGCCGCCGCTGTCGCGGCAGTAGCCCCGGTGGGATTCGAACCCACACCAAGCGGATTTTAAATCCGCTGCCTCTACCCGTTGGACCACGGGGCCATATCAGGGCCAGACCCACCGCGTGGGTGGGCTCGACCCGAGCTCCAGGGGCGGGACTCGAACCCGCACTCGTCTGGTTAACAGCCAGCCGCTCTACCTTTGAGCCTCCCTGGATCGCGGCCCGCGCAACAAAACACGGGCCAGTAGCTCCGGTGGGGTTCGAACCCACACGTTGACAGGTTCTCGACCTGCCGCCTCTTCCTGTTGGGCCACGGAGCCATCGCTCGTCGTCAGGGACGAGCGAGAGAGGAGATGGTGGGACTCGAACCCACATGTCCGTAGACAATCGGTTAGCAACCGATCCCCTTCACCAATTCGGGCACATCTCCGCAATAAAAAAACTATACACACCTAAACGCTCGACACAGCAGCCCCCCAACAAAACATAGACACAAGTCTACATCACCGATAAATCAGTCTACACAACACACTCGCCACCACGCACGCGGCCTCGACCTCATCTCGGGCGGCTCACGCCGCGGCCCGCCTACAGGTCACCTGACGCAAGCGCCGAGCCGCTCCACACACGCCCGCTCAAGCCTGGCGGAGCCAATCGAGCGCCGCGCAGACCGCGAGACCCTCGACGGAGCCAGCGACCACTCGCCACCCTTCAGACGCCCGGGGCGCCCTCTGCGTCGCCCGCGCCTTCGACCCGGGCTCCGACGCGGCAGGCCACGCACCCCGTTCAGAACGGGGTGGAAACAAAAAAGGCCCGGTCACCATGAGGTGACCGGGCCTTCGCGTGTATCGCGATATGCGCCAGATGCGTCACCTCATACGGCTCTCCGCTGACAGCAGGAGCATGGACAAACTATTGAGCGACAGAGCCATGCGGTTCCGCAGGCTGCTGCTCAGGTTGGCCATGTTGTTGTGCGAGGAGGATAACATCGGTTCGGTTCCTTCTTGAGGTGGTTCAGGTCACTCTCTTGTGACCACGCCAAAGCTAATGTCGGCGCCAGAACATGTCAAGGCATTTTTTTATCCCCTGGGCGAACCCCTCTTCGGGGCGAGCCTCCCAGCCCCCTCTCCAGGCGGAGCCGAAGCGACGGTCAGGGCGCGCGGGCCGCTTTTACGCGCCGGGGTTCTTCGCTATACTCGGCGGCGTCGCAGTGGACGACGGGAAGTCAGCTTGTGATTCGGGAGCGCATGCGTATGAGCGTCAAGTGGAAGAACATGGCCTGCACCCTGGCCGCGAGCGTCGCCGTGACGCTCTCCGCCGCAACCGCCCAGGCCGGGGTCGAGTTCATCGAGATCCAGTTGACCAGCGTGCCGCTGAGCGAGGGGGCGCTGCCCCAGGCTGGCGCGCGGATCCTGGTCTCGGACGAAGGCCAGGTCGTGCTCGTGTCCATCGGTATGGATGGCGCGCGGCTGCACCCCGTCGAGCTGGGCGCGGGGGCCAGCGAGATCGTCTACAGCTACGGGGAGGTGCCCTTCGCGCCGGTGTCGTGGACGTTCGGGCCTCAAGGGGACGTGCTGCTGCGAGGTAACGCGATCCTGTCGGAGACCGAGGAGCTGGGCGTGACCGCGCGCATTGGCCTCGACGGCGCCGTCGAGTGGGAGCAGCCCGACACCACGTTCAGCGACACCGAGGAGTACCTCGGCGCCTACATCAACGCCACCGGGCCGACCGTCT
Organism: Myxococcales bacterium; assembly: GCA_002716585.1. Taxonomy (GTDB): domain Bacteria; phylum Myxococcota_A; class Bradymonadia; order Bradymonadales. The sequence goes on from PBBL01000032.1 coordinate 2,388, forward strand.
GGAGCCCGCTCGCCCAACGCGTCATGGTCTTCACCACCTCCAGCTTCGAGGTCGCGGCGGTCAGCCAGGCTTCGATGCTCTTTGAGTTCAACGGCGACGTCCGCGTCCCGAGCTACACCTTCGGCGACCAGTTCATCGGCGCCACGCTCGGCAACGCGCTCGCGACCCCCGACGGCAAGTACCTCGTCTACTACTTCGCCCAGAACGACATCGGCGCCCGCTTCTTCATCTACGATGGCCGTGAGACGGTCACCAACCTCACCCCCGAGGGGGGCAACTGGGGCGAGCGGATCGTCTACCGCGTCGATTACGACCCGGACGGCAACCTGATCCTCCTGTGGAACAGCCTCGAAGACCGCAGCGACCCCACCAAGGCCCGCCTCTCCAAGATCGCCCCCGACGGCAGCCTCGCCTGGGAGGTCGACCTCGCGGGCATGATCCCGGTCACCAACCCCGAAACCAACCAGGTCGCCAACGCCCCGCTGGAGCAACCCAGCTTCATGGTGACCGCCTCCGACGAGATCGTCCTCCTGCGCGCCGCGGGCGGGGTCTTCTTCTTTGACATCCGCGACACCGAGGACGGCTCCCCGCTGGGCTTCTTCGACTTCTCCCAGCTCACCGACCGCCCCGTCTTCGACCTGAAGTTCCTCAAGAACTCCGACCGCAATTACCTGCTCACCACCATCGACCCCGAGGAGGAGGAGCCCACCGAGTTCGGCCTGCTCCAGGTCCAGCTCACCCTCAACGACGAGCCGGTCGTCATCGAGATGCCCGACGACAACAACGGCACCAGCAACAACGGCACCAACAACAACGGCACCACCGGGCTCCCCGACGCGGGCACCGGGCCGATCAACGCCGACACGGGCGCCGCCGCGGACGGCGGCACGAACGCCGGGGACGTCGACGCGGGCTGCGGCTGCGCGACCGTCGGCGCTCCACCCGCGCCGCTCCACCCCGCGACCCTGCTCGGGATGATCGCCCTCGGCGCGACCGTTCTCCTCACGCGGCGGCGCTGAGCCGACCGCGTCCGCTCCTCACCCACCCAGAGATCCCATGGCCAGACAACTGCCCAACCCACTCCTGCCTGAGCTTGAGGCTCAGGACGCCCACCTCACCGACCTCCCCTGGCCCAGCGGCAAGGGGAGCGTCACCGCCGCGCTGCACTTCGGCGACCCCGCGGCGGAGCAACAGGCGCTCCTGACCGGCGCGGCGATCGCCGACCTGACCGGCCGATCGCTGCTCCGCGTCACCGGCCGCGACCGCCTCACGTGGCTCCACGGCCTCTGCACCCAGGAGATCAAGTCGCTTGAGCCCGGCCAGGGCGCCTACGCCTGCCACGTGGACATCAAGGGGAAGATCCAGACCGACCTGCGGGTCACGCTCCTGCCCGACAGCGGCGACCTCCTCCTGGATATGGAGCCCGGCGAGGCGCGGCGCATGCGGCGCGCCTTCAAGCGTTACATCATCATGGAGCAGGTGAAGGTCGCCGATGTCACCGACGCGCAGGCGACGATCGGGCTGTTCGGCCCGGACGCCAGCGCGGCCCTCCAGCAGGCCACCGGGGCCGACCTCAGCGCGCTCCCCACGCACCACGTCCGCGAAGTTCAGCTCGCCGGGGTCGAGATCCTGGCCATCGCCTCCGAGTTGATCGGGCAGCGCGGCTACCGACTCGTGTGTCCCCGGGAGCAAACGCGCGAGGTGTGGAGCGCGCTCCGCGAGCAGGGGCTCGCGGCCGCAGGCCATGAGGCGCTTGAGGCGACCCGGATCCGGCTTGGCCGCCCTCGCTTCGGCGCCGACCTCACCGACAGCGTCCTGTTCAACGAGGCGCTGCTCGCCGACGCGGTCAGCTTCACCAAGGGCTGCTACCTCGGCCAGGAGATCGTCGAGCGGGTGGACGCCCGCGGGCGAGTGGGCCGGAAGCTGCTGGGGCTGCGGCTCATGTGCGACCGCGAGGCGCTGCCGCCTGTTGGGAGCGCCATCGCCAACGCGTCGCGCGCGCTGGGCCACCTCACCAGCGTCGCCTGGCAGGAGGATCTCGGCTACGGCGCGGCGCTGGGCCTGATCCACCGCGCGGACAACGAGCCGGGCGCCTCGCTGCTCATCCGACCGGACGACGGCCCCGAGGTCGAGGCGATCGTCGCCCTCCGCGACGGCATCGCGTAGGGGAGCCCCATGAGCACAGCCCCGCTCCTGACGTGCCGGAACCTGGTCAAGCGCTTCGGCGACGTCGCCGCGGTGCAGGACGTCTCCTTCTCCGTGGACAGCGGCGAGATCTTCGGCCTGCTCGGCCCCAACGGCGCGGGCAAGACGACCTGCCTGAGGATGCTCGCCACCCTGCTCAAGCCCGACCAGGGCGAGATCCAGGTGTGCGGCTACGACGTCTCCCGGCAGACCGAGGCGGTGCGCCGCGTGCTCGGCTACCAGACCGGCGACACCCGCCTCTACGAGCGCCTCACCCCGGTGGAGTTCCTGCGCTACTTCGGCGACCTGCACGGGATGGAGCGCGGCCACATGGAGGAGCGCATCGAGGAGCTGGTCGCGATGCTCGGCATCGAGGACTACCGCGCCCAGCTCTGCGGGAGCCTCTCCACCGGGCAGCAGCAGCGCGTCGGCATCGCCCGCGCGCTGCTGCACGACCCGCGCGTGCTCATCCTCGACGAGCCCACCAACGGCCTCGACATCATCAGCAGCCAGTTCCTCGTCGAGTTCCTCCAGCGCGAGCGTGAGCGCGGCAAGGCGATCCTGGTCAGCACCCACATCATGGGCGAGGCCGAGCTGCTCTGCGATCGGCTCGGGATCATACACCAGGGTCGGCTGCTGTGGTGCGATCGGCTCTCCCGGCTACTGGAGGACACCGGCGAGCCCACGCTGACCCGCGGCTTCCTCCAGATCATCCACCGCGGCGATGACGACACCGCCCGACCGGAGCCCGCCTCATGACGCCCGACCCCCACCGCGACGGACCCGCGATCCGCCCTCGCACCGTCTGGACCATCTACGCCAAGGAGATCCGCGAGACGTTCCGGGACCGCAAGACCCTCTTCTTGATCGTCGGCATCCCGTTGATCTTCTACCCGCTGCTGCTGCTCGTGGCCACCGAGGTCACCCTGAGCCAGGTCGACAAGATCCAGAAGCAGACCGTGCAGATCGCGCCAGACGGCGACCCGCTCCCCGAGCGGCTCTTTCGCCTCCTCGACGAAGACGAGACGATCCAGGTGGCGCTCACCTCCGACCCCCAGGAGGCGCTGCGCGAGCGCCAGGTCCACGCCATCGTCCAGGTCGGCGCGGGCTTCCAGAGCGCGCTCAGCCAGGGCGAGACGGCCCGGATCACGATCCGGTACAACTCGGTCCGCCCCCTGAGCCAGGAGGCGTCTGAGCGCGTTGAGCAGCACCTGAAGACCTACCGCGCCGAGATGCTCGCCGACCGCCTCAAACAGCGCGACCTCAACGAGGCCTGGATCAAGCCCGTCTCCATCCAACAGGACGACACCGCCCCACAGGAGCGCCGCGTCGGCTCGCTCCTGGCGCAGTTCCTCCCCATGGTCATCCTCGTGTTCATGGTCACCGGCGCCTTCTACCCGGCGATCGACCTGACCGCGGGCGAGAAGGAGCGCAAGACCATCCAGACCCTCCTGACGTCGCCCGTCCGCCCCCTGGAGATCGTCACCGGCAAGTACCTGGTCGTGTTCTCGATGGCCATGTTCGCTGGCCTGATCAACCTGCTCAGCATCGGCCTCGTCCTCTACCAGAGCGCGTCGATGGGCGCCGCCGAGGCCTTCGAGCTGGACGTCCAGGTGTCCGCCGCCGACGTCGGGGCGCTCACCCTGGTGATCGTCCTCTTCGGGCTCATGTTGAGCGCCGTCCTCATGACGATCGCCTCCATGGCCTCCAGCCCCAAGGACGCCCAGACCTACATGTCGCCGGTCTACATGCTGTGCCTCCTGCCGGTCACGCTGGCCGGGATCCCGGGCGTCGCGCTCAACGAGGCGACCGCCTTCATCCCGGTCCTCAACCTCGCCCTGGTCATGAAGGAGATCCTGATCGAGGGCGCGCAGCTGGAGAGCCTGTTCCTCGTCGGCCTGTCGACGCTCCTGATCACCATGCTGACCCTCCTGCTCACCGCCCGCATCTACAACCGCCAGGAGCTGCTGATCCAGCCCTCCACCGTGCAGGGGTTCTTCTCCCTGATGAGCGCCTCCGGCGATCGCCGCACCCCCACGCCTGACAGCGCGCTGGCCGTGGTCGGCGCCCTCTTCCTCCTCCTCTACTACGCCGGGACCGCCGTGCAGGCCCAGCACCTCCTCGGCGGGCTGGTCGTCACCCTCTTTGGCCTCCTCCTCCTCCCCACCCTCGTCTACCTGCGCGCCTCCGGCCTCGACCTGCGCGCCTCCCTCCACCTGCGCCGCCCCAACTGGCGAGTCATGCTCGGCGCCCTCCTCGTCGGCCTGACCACCTTCATCTGGCTCTCCTCCTTCACCCAGATGTTCCACGACACCTTCCTGCCCATGCCCGAGCCGTTCATCGAGGCGATGCAGGAGCTGATCCAGATGCCCGACGACCTCGGCGGCAAGCTCCTGTTCATCCTCGTCATGGCCGTCTCACCCGCCATCTGCGAGGAGGCCGTCTTCCGCGGCATGCTCCTGTCGAGCTTCCGCGGGCGCACCGGCGCCCTGATCGCCGTCCTCGTCACGGCGCTCCTCTTCGGGCTCTTTCACATGTCGCTCTACCGCCTCCTCGGCACCATGACCCTCGGGCTCATCATGGGCTACGCCGTGTGGCGCTCCGGCTCGATCTGGCCCGCCGTCCTGCTCCACGCCCTCAACAACGCCGGCGCCCTCCTCGTCAACGACCTCGCCGCCGCCCTCGGGCTCGCCGAGGACGCCTCCGGCTTTCCCATCGGCGTCCTCGTCGGCTCGCTCGTCGTCACCAGCCTCGGCCTGGCGCTGATCGCCACCTCCCCCGAGTGGAGCGAGGACGATCATGACAAAAAACAGAACAAACCCACTCAGACTATTGCATAGAACCACCCTCCCGCTCGTGTCGCTGGCGCTCCTCGCCCTCATCGCCTGCGATCGCACCCAACCCGCCCAGGAGACCACCCGCGTCGTCAAGACCTCGCCGCCCCTGACGATCGACTTCTCCAAACGCGGCGACGCTGCCGCCGCCGCGGTCCCTCGACCTGCCGCCGCAGGGGTCGCCCCGAGCGCGTTCTGCCCGATGTACGCCGAGACGGTCTGCCGCAAGCTGTTCGCCTGCGCTGAACCCGAGGTCATCGCGGTGGACGCCGCCGCGCACCAGTTCAGCGACGAGGCCTCGTGTCGGGCAGGGCTCGGGCGCTTCTGTGGAAAGCTGATGCTCGGCGGCGTCGAGGAGTCGGTCGCCGCCGGTCGGGTGCGCTGGGACGCGAAGTCGTTCGGGAGGTGCTTCAACACCTGGATCGAGCAGGCCTGCGCCCAGCCCTGGGGCGACCTGCCCGATCGCGCCGACTGCCGCGAGGCGAGCCGCGGCACGGTCACCCCGGGCGGGAGCTGCACCACCGCCTTCGACTGCGCCGAGGTCGAAGGCGCCGAGATCGTCTGCGCCTTCCCGGAGTCCGGCCCCGGCACCTGCGCCCAGCTCGGCGGCCGCGGCGCGCCCTGCGAGTTCAGCAACGCCTGCCAGAGCGCGCTCCGGTGCCGCCAGGGGACGTGCCAGCCGCCTGGACAGGAGGGGGAGCCCTGCCGGTTCAAGGACGACTGCGCGGCGGGCCTGCTGTGCGCCGAGGCTGGGACGTGCCACAACCCGCTCAAGCGCTGACAGCGACTCAGCGGCGCTGGTACAGCTCCGCCGGGCTGATGTGGAGGGTGTGTTCGAGGGGGTCGGTGCCGCGCCGCGGCTTGCGGAGGATCTTGCGGCGGCGCGTGCGCTGACGCTCGCCGGGGCCTGAGCGATCCACCCAGTAGTAGGTCTTCTCGCGCGCGTCGAGGTGGATGAAGGTCGAGTTCGGATACCAGCCCACCCCGACGTTGGTGAAGGAGTTCTCGACGTAGGCCAGGATCTGCTGGCGCCGCTTGTCGCGGATGGTGAAGTCCACCGCGGCGCCGCGCGTGTGGTAGCTGCGCTTGCGCGACGCTCGCGCAGGGGCGCGGTAGGCCGACACGATCATGAGCTGGCGGTTGAACTTCTGCCCCACGAAGTACAGCATCGCGAACAGCCTCGGGTGGTAGGCCACCCACGGGTAGGAGCCGTCGTCGCGCGGCGACCCGGTGTCCACGAGGTGCCTGGAGAGCTGGACGTAGGCCTCGGGGCGCATCCGCCCCTGCTCGTCGTAGAGCTGCACCACGAGCGGCTCGGCGGTCTTCTGAAAGAAGATCGACAGCTCCCCGATCGCCACCCGCCGCCGCCGCTTGAGCGCCTTCTCCTTGACCTTCTCCGAGACCTCGCCAAGCACCGTCGGCTGCGACGCGATCTCGCCGGACCACGCGGCGAGGTGGACGTTCTGGGTGGCTTCAAAGACGACGTCGGGGACGCGCAGCGCGAGGCGACGCTCAACGGTGTCCAGCGCGTGATCCACGACCGCCTGCGCGGCGCTCGCGCCAGGAGGGGGAGGCTTCGGGGGCTCGGGTTCAGGCGAAGGGGGAGGCTCCGCGGGGGGCGGAGCGGGGGCGACGGCTCGAAGCTTCGGGGGCGGCGCGGGGGGCTCGGCCTGGGTGGCGTTGCAGGCGTGGAGCGCGGCGCACAGGAGGATCAGGGCGAGGGCGTCAGCCCACGCGAGGGGGCGATCACTTGGTCCGCGTCGCGGTCGCGGTCGCCCCGGTGAAGTCGATGTCGTACTCGGAGAGCTGCCCCGGGTCCACCTGCACCTTGACCTCCCCGCGCGTGCCATCGGGCTTGACGAGGGTGACGGTGTGGGTGCCGTTGGGGACCTCATACTCTTCGACTTTCTCCTCTTCGTTGGGGCCGACATAGATCGTGGTCTTCGGGGGGTTGATCTTGAGCGTGAGGGTGCCAGGCTCGCGGTTGATCTTCTCAAGCTGCGGGTTGAGGCGCATCGCCCCGACGGTGGTGGTGTAGGTCCGCCGCCAGGGCTTGTAGTCCTTGCTACGATGCCTGAGCTCAATCCGCAAGGCCTCATTGCGACCCTGAACCTGGAAGAAGGGCGTAGAGCCCGCGGGCGCGTCGTTGATGTAGATGATCGCGTCGCGGGGGATGGTCTCCATCCGCAGCTCGGTGAAGCGCTCGCCCGACTTGTGGCTCGTGGGGATGAGCTTGATGGGGCCGACCGGGTTGATCTCGTCGGGGAAGATGACCTGGGTGATGACGCTCTCGTAGAAGTCCTTCTTGCGCAGGGTGATGTGGTGCTCCACAAAGCCCGCGACGTTCTCCACGGTGAGGGGCGTGGTCCCGACCGAGCGGCCATCCAGCAGCACCTCGACCCCTTCGGGCTCGGTCACGATGGAGAGCTTGCCGACCTCGTAGGGGAGGGCGTTGGGCTCCTCCTTCGGCTCATCCTCGGGTTTCTTCGCGTCGTCGCCCTCGCCCTCCTCCTTCTTTGGTTTGGGCGGGAGCTTCTCCAAGGTGAGCGAGACGGCCTCAGGCTTCCCGTTCTGGGGGACCTGAATGGTCTTGTGGACCGGCGTGTGCCCCTTGAGGTAGAGGCTGACGGTGTTGGCCTGCTCGCTGCTGCCCTCCAGCCCGGGGACGACGTTGAAGTCGCCCGGGGTCTCTCCGTCCTGGAGCACGCCGTTGATCACGACGGACGCGCCAGCGGGCTCGCTGGAGACGCTGACGAGGACCTGCGGCAGCGGCGGCGGCGGCGGCTCGACGCCCACGTCGGGATCCTCGTTCTCCATCGAGACCCCTTCGAGGAGGCTACCCCCCGCGAACAAGCCACCCTTCTGAACGATGAGGTAGCCTGCGTAGATGAGCATCGGCAGCAGCACGGCGGCGAGGATGTAGTAGTAGAGCCGCGAGCCGCGCTCGTAGCTCTCCAGCTCGGTTTCGTCCTCGGAGACGAGCCGATACTCCGCGCCCTTGACCGAGGAGCGGTTGGCCGAGGATGAGACCTTGCGCCGCTTGGGCTTGTGGTCGACGACGTTCTCAATCGAGTAGGGCGCGTCCGGGTTCGCCACAAAGGAGACGGAGCCTTTGGGAGGCGCGCCGTCGGGCGCCGGAGGCGGTCCACCGGGGGGGCCAGGCGGTCCACCGGGAGGCCCTGGGGGGCGTCCACCGCGCAGGTGGGGCGGCGGCGGGCCCGGGGGTCCGCCGGGAGGACGCCCGGGGGGTCCACCGGGAGGTCCAGGGGGGCGACCCGCCGGGGGTCCACCGGGAGGAGGTCCGCCGACAGGAGGTCCACCCGCCGGGGGACCAGGCGCGGCGGGCGCAGCGGCGCTGGCCGCCGCCTCGGCCTTCTTCGCTTGAGCTGAGGCGAACTGCGCGACGAACGTCGGATCCTCGCCGGGGCGCTCCAGCTTGTCCGGGAAGATCTCCCGCATGTACTCACCGAGCTGCACCGGGCCGGTCTTCATCCGGTTGTCGGAGAGGAAGTCCTCCAGCTCCATCTGGAGTTCACGCGCGGACTGATGGCGGTCGGCGGGATCCTTGGCGAGCGCCTTGAGGATGATCGCCTCCAGGCTCTTGGGGAACTCCGGCTGGATCTCGGTCGGCGGGGTGACCTCGGCGTCGCTGACCCGCTTGATCGTCTGGATGTCGGTGTCGCCCTTGAACAGCCGTCGGCAGAGGGTGATCTCGTAGAGCACGATCCCCATCGAGAAGATGTCCGAGCGGGCGTCCACGTCGAGGCCGTTGCACTGCTCGGGGCTCATGTAGGCGTACTTGCCCTTGAGCTGCCCCGTCCGGGTGTGGGCGATCTTGTTCTCGGCCTTGGCGATGCCGAAGTCGAGGATCTTCACCACCCCGTCAAAGGACAGCAGGATGTTCTGGGGCGAGATGTCGCGGTGGACGATGTTGAGCGCGTCCCCGCTGCTGTCGACGTGCGTGTGCGCGTAGTGGAGCCCGGCCGCCGCGTCCGCCACGATCCGCACGGCGTGCCGCAGCGGCAGGTAATTGCCCACCGCGAGCCCGCGCTCGGCGGTGCGGCGCAGGTCCTGCCCGTGCACGAACTCCATGGCGATGAAGTAATCGTCCTCGAACTGCCCCAGCTCGTAGATCTGCACGATGTTGGGGTGGTTGAGCGAGGCCGCGATCCGCGCCTCGTCGAGGAACATGTCCGTCAGCTCCTCGTTGTCGGCGTGGATGGGGAGGATGCGCTTGATCACCACATCCTTACGAAAGCCCTCCATCCCTTCTTGTCGAGCGAGGAAGATCTCGGCCATCCCACCCGTGGCCAGCTTTCTGATCAACCGATACTTACCAAACAACATCGCGCGTCCTTCCGCTTGACGGCTTTGGATTGTCCTCAACCTCCGGCCCGGGACGAGATAAAACCCGGGTCGGGCCTGACGGGGAGGGGGGCCACATGAGCCGGCTTAGAGCCCGTGCATACTACTTTTGCCTACGCCAGGTGTCAACGGGACGCGCGCTCGCTCCAGACGCCATCGCCCAAGAAGAGAACCCCCGGCCGATCGGCCAGGGGCTCCCGCTCCTTCTCCCCTCCGACCTGAAGGTCGGAGGCCGCGCTCATCGGCGACGCAGCGTCGCCCCCAGCGCGAGCGCCAGCATCACCCACGCCCCGCCGAGGCCCCTCGGCGCTCCAGGCGCGGCGCTGCACCCGCCGCTGGACGGCTCGGGCGTGTCCAGCTCCAGCGGCTCCGCGGCCGCCTCCACGAAGCGCGCCACGTCGGTGGACGCCCCCGCGAGCCCGTGCTGATCGGTGGCGAAGGCCAGCCAGTAGTAGGCCTCGGCGCCCCCCTCCAGCCCCGTCACCCGGGTGGAGGTGATCCCCGTGGGCGTCTCCGTCACGTCGGCGCGCTCCCAGACCAGCTCGGTCAGCTCCGCGTCGGCGAAGACCTGGAAGGTGTAGGTCACCGGGTCGCCGTCGGGCTCCTCGGCGTTCTTCACCGCCAGGGTGAGGTCGCCCCAGGTCACCTCGGCGCTCAGGATCGGCATCAGGCTCAGCGGCGCCTTCGGAGCCCGGTTCTCGTCCACCACGACCGAGAAGGTCCGTGGGGTCACGCTGGGCGTCGCCCCCGTCCCGTCTTCGGCCACGGCGAGCCAGGTGTAGGTCTTCGCCTCGTTCGGCGGGGTGAAGGTCGAGCGCACCGTCCGATCGGGCAGCGGCACCCGGCCCGACTCCTTGAAGACCAGCTCGGACATCTCGGTGTCGGCGAAGACCTGGAAGGTGTAGGTCACCGGGTCGCCGTCCGGATCGCGGCTCGTCTTGACCACCAGCTGAACCGGCGCCCCCGGGCGCGTGCGGTCGGCGTTCGCCGGAGACAACATCTGGGGCGGCACAGGCGGCGTGTTGATCGCGTTGATCGAGAAGGGGCGCCGCGCGAACTGGGTCGCCCCGAAGGGATCGGCGGCGCGAACGCGGACGTGGTAGGCCACGTCCTCATCCAGACCAGGCACCACGACCGAGCCGCTCCCCTCCTCCCCGGTGAACGTCTCCTCGTGCTCGAACACCACCGTGTCAAAGTGGACGCTCTCGGACACCTGCACCGTGTAGGTCACCGGATCGCCGTCCCGATCCGGGCTCACCTCCCAAGTCACCTGCACGTCCTGGGCGGGGCTCTCAAAGCCCGCCTCGGGCTCGACGATGCGCGGCACCTCCGGCAGGTCGTTGGCCGTGTTCAACGCGAAGGCGACCGGCTCGGACGACGTCCCCCCCGCGCCTCGCTCGTCTTCGGTGCTGACGCGCCACCAGTAGCGGGCGTCGTCCTCCAGCGGGCGACTCGGGATCCAGCTCGGCCCGGTCGTCTGACCGTAGGCCACGCGGGTCGTCAGCGCCTCGTCGGAGAACACCTCAAAGAGGTACACCACCGCGTCCCCCTCCGGATCCACCACCGGATCCGCCACGAACCGAGGCTGCGCCTCGTCCACGTCGCCCACCGGGGCCAACGGCGAGGGCTGGCTCGGCGGCTCGTTGACGACGTCCACCGTGAACACGCCCACCTCGCTCCACGCGCCCCCCACGAAGGGATCGAAGGCGCGCGCGCGCCACCAGTAGGTCGCGTTCTCCTCCAACTCCACCGGGACCGCCCACAGCGCGCCGTACTCAGCCGGCTCCACCCCCTCACCCACCACCACCGGCGCCTCCAGCTCAGGCGAGCTGTAGACCTCGAAGGTGTAGCGCAGGGCGTCCCCATCCGGGTCGTGCGCCGCGGCCACGACGAGCGCGGGCGACGCCGTCTGGACCGGGCGGCCCGGCGAGGGCCCCGCCAGCGCGGGCGCCGTGGGGCCGTTGAACACGCTCGGGTCGCTCCCCGCCGCGCACTCCTGCCCGTTGGTCAGGCCATCCAGATCCATATCCCCCGTGGCGTCGTCCATGAGCAGGTCGAGCCCGTAGGCCCTCTCACAGTCGTCCGGCATGCCGTCCTGATCGCCATCCGCGATCGCCACCGACACGTCCCAGAACTGCAACGCCTCCCCACCATCTCCGTCCGTGACGCTCACCATGACAAACGCTGTCCCACGGCGCGCCTGCTCGGCGTCCGGGGTCCAGGTCAGGGTGTCCCCGTCCAGGGTCATGCCGCGCGGCCCGTTCGCCAGCTCGAAGCTCAGCGTGTCGTCGCCCGGGTCGACCGCCTCGACGGTGTAGGTGTAGGTGCCATACTGGACCGCCTCCGTTGGGGCGACGCTGGTGATCGCAGGCGCGGCGTTCGCCACCTCGACCACCATCACACGCCCCGCCTCGCCACCGTCCTCATCGCCCACCGTGACCTGGACGAGGTAATCCCCGTCATCCCCGAAGGCGTGGCTCGCCGCGGCGCGCGCGTCCACCTCCGAGCCGTCCCCGAAGTCCCACCCCGCGTGAACCTGATCGTCACCCGGGTCAGTCGCCTCCACGGTGAACTCCAGCACCTCGCCCTCGACGGCGACGCGAGGCGCGGTGACGCTCATGATCTGCGGAGGGACGTTCTCGACCGTCACCTCGAACGCATACTCCGTGCTCGCGCCGTCGTCATCGGTGGCCGTCACGCTGACCGGCCAGGTGCCCTGGTCGCTCCACGTGTGGCGACCCTCGGGCGAGGTCCCGGTGGTGACCTCCCCTCCCCCGAAGTCCCACGTGAAGGTGAGCGCGTCGCCCACCGGATCGCTCGCGGTGGCCTCGAAGGTGACCTCCTGCCCCTCGTAGCTCGTCGCCACGCGAGGGGCCGCCGTCACCTCAGGGGCCACGTTGGTCACCTCAAAGCGACCGCTCTGGACGACGCTGAAGGTCCCATCCGAGACCAGGAGCGCCACCCGATAGCTCCCATCGTCCCCCGGAAAGAACGACGGATCCACGTCGCTCGCGTCATCGAACTCGCCGTCGCCGTCCAGATCCCAGGCGAAGGTCAACGCCTCCTCCTCGGCGTCCTCGCCCACGCCGACCACCGTCACCTCAGCGCCCTCCGGGACGCTCTCGGGGAGGACAAACGTCACCTGCGGCGGGGTCACCCCGGGCGTCTCGAACAGGTGGGAGGAGATCCGATAGGCGCGGCCGTCCCAGAGCGGCCCTGGACCGTCGTGCAGCATGATCCGGTCATCGCCCGAGGCAGAGACCGCGCCGACCCGCACCGGATCCGCCGCCCCGGAGACCGACCAGTGCTGAACGACCGCGTCGCTCGTCCCCTCGAAGAAGACCGCCTGCACCGTGACCGTCGCCCCGCTGGCCGTCGTCATGCTGTTCCACGACACGACAAACCGCCGCTCCGGGGCTTCGCCCACGACGCCGTAGGTCACCGACCCGGCGCCCGCGATCGACAGCGGCGCGCTGTAGGCGTGGAGCGCCCCGAGCTGCTCACCGGCGACGCCGCCCTGGCAGCTGAAGTCCACCACGCCGTGGGTGTGGACGCAGGCCTCATCGAACACGTCGCCAAACCACGTCACCTCGAAGGGGAGCGCGATCGGCTGGGTGACCGTCTCCTGGGCGGTCAGCCCCGTGGGATGCGTCACCTGCGCCAGGTGGCTCTCCGCGAGCACACAGGCGTAACCCGAGTAGACCTCCCCCGAGCAGTCCTGCGCCGCCGCATACGCCGCCCCCCACGTCAGGAGCAGCAGAGTCACCGCCGCCGCCACCAGACGCGGCCTGGCTCGGCGGCCCATTCGAGCCTTATGTCTGTTCATGTGGGTCTCCTCATTGAATCCATTCCTGCGTGACGCCGCCTCTGCCTTGAAGCGGGACACAAGCTTCGCAGGAGCGTTTCGCCCGGTCGCAATCCACCGATCGCGACACAACTCGCTTGCTCTGGCTGAATCGGAGCAACCCACGAGGTCATTGAGCGGTTTGATCGGGAAACTCGTCGAGGACGCCCTCCGTCTCCAGCTTGCAGGCCCGCGGGAGCCGGGCTATCCTGAGGTTCATGGACAGGCGTCGCGTGAAGTGCGTACAAACACCGTGAGTGAACCCACCCAACCCACCAGGGCCAGGCCCCTCCTCCTGCTGCTCGCGATGCTCGTCGTCATGGCCGTCATCTGCGGCGCCGCGTCGATCATCGCGGCGGTCCTCGGCGACAAGGCCTTCGACAACGTCAAGGTCCGCGTCGAGCGCGTCCGCGCCCGCTTCGTGGACTCCGACGGCGAGGCGATCGCCCTCAACGCCGCCGCCATCATGCGGCCCGCCTCGACCCTCAGGCGCCTCAAGAATGGCGACATCGAGATCACCCTCAACGCCCGGGTTCACAACCGCAACCCCATGGCGGTCACCGCCCAACGCGTCGACTACGCCGTCACCATCAACGGCATCGAGGCCACCCACGGGCGCGTCCCCGACCCGGGCGAGCCGCCGATCACCATCGCCGCGCGCGGGCGGCACAAGCAGCCCGTCGTCGCCCGCGTCAAGGTCCGCACGGTCTTCACGACCGGCGTCGCCCAGATCATCAAGGGCGGCAAGATGACGATCCTCGTCGAAGGCACCGTGGTCGCCAGCCTCTTTGGCCTCCCCATCGAGCGGCCCTTCCGCGTCACCCACGAGCAGCGCTACGGCCCCGACCTCGGCGGCCTCCCGTAACCCAACCCCCCAGGAGGACCAGGACATGGACATCCAGCTCATCAGCGCGGGCTCCGCCGCCAGCGACGGCTCCGGGGCGAAGGCCTGCCTCCCCTTCGCGCTCATCGGGTGCGCTGGCGCCGGGGTCGTCATCATGATGGCCGTCGCCGGGGTCGTCGCCTGGCTCCTCCTCAACGACACGCCCGTCCCGAGCCTCCCCGACAAGGACGAGGTGGAGGTCGTCAAGTACGCGAAGATCAAGCACCGCAAGACCGGCCCGAGCACCACAAAGCCGAGCGGCAAGAGCGGCCAGGAGATGACCCTCCCCCAGGGCGTCATCCGCCGCAGCGCCAAGGAGGTCGTCCTCTCCGACGCGATCCACTTCGAGCAGGACCCCGACTACTGCAAGAACCTCGACCGCTTCACGGACATCGCCAAGAACATCCTCTTCGACCTCGACCGGGAGATGCGCGACTCCACCCGGCTGAGCGTCCAGGAGGAGGAGGCGCTGGGCGACCAGATCGCCGCCGAGGTCCGCAAGAGCGCCCCCTTCAAGGGCAAGCTCGACACCCCCCGGACGGCCCGCTGGCGCAAGTACCTCGCCCGCGTCGCCCAGCCCCTGCTCGCCGAAATCGAGCGCAAGGAGCTGACCTACCACTTCCACGTCGTCGATGAGCCCGTGGTCAACGCCTTCGCCATGCCCGGCGGCCACATTTACTTCTACACCGGCCTGCTGGAGAACAAGAACGGCACCTGGGCCGAGAACGAAGCCCACGTCGCCACCATCATGGCCCACGAAATCAGCCACATCGACCTCGGCCACACCACCGTGCTGTTTCAGTACCTCAAGCAGGCGGGTATATTGGGGAGCGGAGCCCAGGGGATCGCTCAGGCGGCGATCTACTTCGCGCGACACCCCTTCAGCTCCAATCAAGAGGCGGAGTCCGATGAAAACGGCGTCAAGCTCATGTATTGGGCTCAGTACTCCCCGGAAGAGGCCGTCGCACTTTGGAAGCTGTGGGCCAGACAGCAGAAGTCCGACAAGAACGCCAACGATCCCATCTCCAAGGAGCTGGAGAACCTCCTCCGCTCCCACCCGGATCCACGGCGACGCGCCTGCGACCTCATGAAACACGCCAACGCCGTCATGGCCAACGGTCAATTTGAGCGCTTCTATGTCGGAGAGACCAACCTCAGGAAGCGAAAAGCTCGCACCCAACGCCAATACTGAAACCCCCAGCGCAAGCGTCGCCGACCTCGCGCGCCTTCACCAGCTCCGCGACGACGTCTCCCAGGACACCATCGTCGTCGTCGGCGGCGGCGTCATCGGCCTGTCCATCACGTGGCGCCTCGCCGAGGCGGGCCGCCGCGTGATCCTCCTTGAGCGCCGTGACCACCTCGGGCGAGGGGCCTCCTGGGCGGCGGCGGGGATGCTCGCGCCGGTCGCGGAGGTGGACTACGTCGAGGAGGCGCTGCTCACCCTCAAGCTCGACAGCATGCGACGCTACCCAGGCTTCGTCGCCGAGCTGGAGGCCGCCTCCGACCTCTCCGTCGGCTACCGCGACGAGGGGACGCTCGTGCTCGCGATCGACCGCGACGACGCCGAGGACCTGCGCCACCTCTACGACTACCAGCGCGAGCTGGGCCTCCCCGTCACCTGGCTCGACGGCGACCAGGCCCGCGAGCGCGAGCCCTTCCTGTCGCCCTACGTCCAGGCCGCCGTGGAGGTGGGCTGCGATCACCAGATCGACAACATCCAGATGCTCGACGCCCTGACGGTCGCCGCTCGCCGCGCTGGCGCGACGATCGTCACCGGCGTCGAGGTCACCGGCGTCCAGTGCCCCTCCGGCCGCGTCCAGGGGCTGACCGCCCGCGCCACCCACGGCGACCCCACGCCGGTGACGATCGCCTGCGACGAGGTGGTGATCGCGGCCGGGTGCTGGGCTCGGCGGCTGGATGGGCTTGGCCCGAGCCGCCCGCCGGTGCGGCCGGTCAAGGGTCAGATCATGGGGGTGCAGATGGAACCGGAGGCCGTGCTGTCCCGGGTCGTGCGCGCCCCGGACTGCTACCTCGTGCCCCGCGACAACGGCCTGCTGGTCATCGGCGCAACGAGCGAGGAGAAGGGCTTCGACGAGACGCTCACCGCCGGGGGGCTGTTCTCGCTGCTCCGCGGCGCCTACGAGACGCTGCCGGTTGTGTATGAGTTGCCGGTGGTGTACACCCGGGTCGGGCTGCGGCCGGGCTCGCTGGACAACGCGCCCATCCTCGGCCCGACCCGGGTGGCGGGGCTGACCATGGCCACCGGACACTTCCGAAACGGGATCCTGCTCACCCCGGTGACCGCCGATCTGGTCTCGGAGGCGATCCTCACAGGGCGCGCCTCGGACGCCCTCAAGCCCTTTCTGCTGGACCGGTTTTGAGCATGAGCCACCCCATCACCATCGTCGTCAACGGCGTCGAGCAGGACGCGGAGGCCGACTGGACGCTCCTCGACCTGCTCGCGGCGCTGGACATCGACCCGGAGCTGGGCGGTGTCGCCGTCGCCGTGGGGCTCAAGGTCGTCCCCCGGAGCGCCTGGGCCTCAACCCGACTGAACCCGAGCGACGAAGTCGAGATCATCCGCGCCACCGCTGGCGGTTAGGCGCCCACACACACCGCGGTACGCCATGAGCCACCCTGACACCCCCGAAGCCTGGATCAAGACCCCGCTGACGATCGGCGACGCGACCTTCTCAAGTCGCCTCCTCGTCGGCACCGCGCGCTACCCCAACCTCCACGTCATGAAGAAGGCGATCGAGGCCAGCGGCGCCGAGATCGTCACCGTCTCCATCCGTCGCCTCGACCTGGACAGCGAAGGGGGCGCCGGGGTGCTCGACGTGCTCGACCGCGACCGCCTCACGCTGCTCCCCAACACCGCGGGCTGCTACACCGCCCGCGACGCCATCCTCACCGCGCAGCTCGCCCGCGAGGCCCTCGGGACCTCGCTCATCAAGCTGGAGGTGCTCGGCGACGACCGCACCCTCTTCCCGGACACCGTGCAGCTCCTTGAGGCGGCCCGCGTCCTCGTCGAGGATGGCTTCACGGTCCTGCCCTACTGCACCGACGACCCGGTCACCTGCCAGAAGCTCGAAGCGATCGGCTGCGCCGCGGTCATGCCCCTCGGCTCGCCCATCGGCAGCGGCATGGGCATCCGCAACCCCTACAACCTCCAGATCATCCGAGAGCTGGTCCAGGTCCCGGTCATCGTCGACGCCGGGGTCGGCACCGCGAGCGACGCCGCGATCGCGATGGAGCTGGGCTGTGACGCCGTGCTCCTCAACTCGGCGATCGCCCGCGCCCGCAACCCCGTCGCCATGGCCGCCGCCATGCGCTACGCCGTCTGCGGCGGCCGCGTGGCCTACGAGTCGGGCCGCATCCCGCGCAAGCTCTACGCCAGCGCCTCCAGCCCCCTCGAAGGGATCATCGGCACCAAGATCGCCCGCTCATGACCGCCCCCTTCGGCGTCGTCGCCATCACCGACCCCGGCCTCCCCGACTGGATCGAACTCGCCACACAGGCCATCCAGGCGGGCGTCCCCTGGCTTCAGCTCCGCGCTCACCCCATCTCGCGCGACGACCGCCTCCGGGCCGCCCAGCTGCTCGCCCCCGCTTGCGCTCAGAGCCGCACCCGGCTCCTGATCAACGGCGACCTGGAGATCGCGATCGCTGTGAGCGCCGCGGGCCTCCACCTCCCACGCTCGGCGCCGCCCGCCACCACGCTCCGCCGCCGCGCCGTCGCCCTCGGGCGCTCGGAAACGCTCACCATCGTCCGCTCCTGCCACTACCTCGACCAGCTCACCGACGCCCACCAGGAGGGAGCCGACGCCGCCACCCTCTCCCCCATCTTCCCGCCCGGCTCCAAGCCCGACGACACCCGCCCGACGCTGGGCGTCTCCAAGCTCGCCGACGCCTGCGCCCGCGCGCCGCTCCCCGTCATCGCGCTCGGCGGGATCACCCCCGCGCGGGTCGCGGCATGCCGTCGGGCGGGGGCCGCGGGCGTCGCCACCATCAGCGGCGTCTTCGGCGACCCCGAAGACGTGCCGCGCGCCACCGAGGCGCTCTGCCGCGCCTGGGAGTTGGCGGTTTGATCGATCAAAACCAGCCAAAAACCAACGAAGGCGAGTGAACCCGGGTTCACTCGCCTTCGCCTGCGATGTTTGCGCGCGTCAGTTCAGCAGGGCGGCCGCCTTCTTGCGCTCCTCTTCGTCCACGGGCGGCTCGTTGGGGTCGAAGGAGAAGGAGAGCCCGTCGTCGCCCTCCTTGTAGTCCGCGATGACGTGACCGCCGTGCTCCAGCTGACCAAAGAGCAGCTCCTCGGCGAGCGGCTGACGGATGGCGGTCTGGATCAGGCGGGCGAGGGGGCGCGCGCCGAAGATCTCGTCGTAGCCCTCCCTGGCGAGCCAGGCGCGGGAGGCGTCGGTCAGCTCGATGGTCGTGTCACGCTCGGCGAGCTGGGAGCCCAGCTCCCCGACGAACTTATCGACGATCATCTCCATGACCACAGGCTGCAACGGATCAAAGAGGACGGTCTCCGTCAGGCGGTTGCGGAACTCGGGCCGGAACATCTTCTCCAGCGCCTTGGAGCCCATGGAGACGTCCACGCCCTTGCCGAAGCCGACGAGGTTCTGGGTCATCTCGCGGGCGCCCGCGTTGCTGGTCATGATGAGGATGACGTTGCGGAAGTCCGCCTCGCGCCCGTTGTTGTCGGTGAGCGTCGCCCGATCCATGACCTGCAGGAGGATGTCGAACAGGTCGGGGTGCGCCTTCTCGATCTCATCGAGGAGCAGCACGCAGTGGGGCGTCTTCCGGATCGACTCCGTCAGCAGCCCGCCCTGATCGTAGCCAACGTAGCCGGGAGGGGCGCCGATCAGGCGAGAGACGGTGTGCTTCTCCATGTACTCGCTCATGTCGAAGCGGATGAAGGCGACCCCGAGGACGTCCGCGAGCTGCTTGGCGACCTCGGTCTTGCCGACGCCGGTCGGCCCGGCGAACAGGAAGGAGCCCACCGGCTGCTGGGGACGCCCCAGGCCCGCGCGTGAGAGCTTGATCGCCGACACGACGGAGGTGATCGCCTTGTCCTGGCCAAAGACGCGCTCCTTCATCTCCGACTCCAGCACGGAGAGCCGGTCGCGCTCGGAGACACCCGCCTTGATGTCCGGCATGCGGGCGATCTTGGAGATGACCTCCTCGATGTGGGGCGCGTCCAGGGTGTCGAGGCGGTCGTCGGCGGTGAGCATCCGGTTGCGCGCCCCGGCCTCGTCGATGACGTCGATCGCCTTGTCCGGCAGGTAGCGCTCACGGATGAAGCGGTCGGCCAGCTCGGCGGCGGTGACCAGCGCCTCCTCGGTGTAGGTGACGTCGTGGAACTCCTCGTAGTGGCCTTGCAGCCCCTTGAGGATCGCGATCGTGTCCTCCACCGATGGGGGGTTGACGTCGATCTTCTGAAAGCGCCGCGCCAAGGCCTTGTCGCGCTCCAGGTTGCGGCGGTAGTCCTCGTGGGTGGTCGCCCCGATGCAGCGCAGCTCGCCGGACTGGAGCGCGGGCTTGAGGAGGTTGCTGGCGTCCATCGAGCCGCCCGCGGTCGCGCCCGCGCCGACGATCATGTGGATCTCATCGATGAACAGGATCGCGTTCTCCTTCTTCTTGAGCGCCTTGAGCGACGCCTTGAGGCGCTCCTCGAACTGCCCCCGGAACTTGGTGCCCGCCAGCAGCGAGCCCATGTCCAGCGAGTAGATCTCGGTGCCCGCGAGCACCGCCGGGACCTCGTCGTTGACGATCTTGCGCGCGATCCCCTCGACGATCGCGGTCTTGCCGACCCCGGGCTCGCCGATCAGCATCGGGTTGTTCTTGCGCCGACGGCACAGGATCTGGATGACGCGCTCCACCTCGTGCTCGCGGCCGATCAGGGGATCGATCTTCCCCTCCTCGGCGAGCTTGGTGAGGTTGACCATGAACGACTTCAGCGGGGACTTGGCGGCGCGATCGACGTCGAGGCCGTCCTCCCCCTCCAGCTCGTAGGCCTCCTCGTCGTCCTCGTCGTCCTCGTCGTCCACCTTGCTGACGCCGTGGGAGATGTAGTTGACCACGTCCAGGCGCGAGATCCCCTGCTTGCGCAGGAGGTAGATCGCGTGGGAGTCCTCCTCGCGGAACATCGCCACGAGGACGTTGCCGCCGTTGACCTCCGCGTTGCCCGAGGTCTGCACGTGCATGATCGCCCGTTGGAGCACCCGCTGGAAGCCCAGCGTCTGCATCGGGTCCTGGCTGACCCCCTCGGGGAGGGCCTCGATCTCGTTGTCCAGCAGGTCGTCCAGCTCGCTCCGCAGCGCGTCGATGTCACCACCGCAGCGGCGGATGACGTCGCTGGCCACCCGCTCGTGCAGCAGCGCGTAGAGCAGGTGCTCCAACGTCACGAACTCATGACGGCGGACCTCGGCCTCACGAATGGCTGCTTGCAGGGCCAGCTCCAGTTCTCGCTGACTCATGATATCCTCTTGTCCTGGGTGAGCGGTCGCGCCGCGAGGGCGTCGCCTGGGTTCGCCGAGCGTCACGCTCGACGCGGTTCGGGATCACTCGGGCTCGGTCGTCACCTTGAGCGGGTGGCCGTGCTCGCGCGCGAGCTGCGTCACCTGCGTCGCGCGCGTCTCCGCGACGTCGCGGCTGTAGATACCAGCCACCCCCTTCCCATGGTTGTGTATATGAAGCATGATCTGTGTGGCGCGCGACGGCGGGTGGTGAAAGACCGACTCCAGCACCCTCACCACGAACTCCATGGTGGTGTAGTCGTCGTTCCACAGGATCACCTTGTAGGGTTTGGGCTTTTTGAGCTTCGTTCGCTTCTGCGTGACGACGCCGCCCTCGGATTCGAAGTCGTCCTTGTTCGCCATTGTGAGCTTCTCCTCCAACTCCCGACTCGTCTTGAGCCATAACAGACCGGGACAGAACCTATACACACCCCGACGAATGACGAGGTTGTATTTTAGCGCCAATCCGGGCCATCGAAAACACCGGACGCCCGATCGGAACAAACCCCCTGCCATGAGAATGCCCATGTCCCAGATCCCGTTGCGCGTCATCTCCTGTTTTACCCTGACCACGCTCCTGCTGGCCACCGGTTGTTCCACTCAGGCCCCCGCCCCTCCAGCCCAGCCCCCGGCCTCCTCCGCGTCCACCCCCCAGCGCGCCGCCGCCCCGAAGATCCCGGGCGTCACCCGCCACAAGGCCCCCGGGCGCCTCGTGGCGATCGGTGACATCCACGGCGATCTCAAGGCCGCGCTCACCGCGCTCCGACTCGCCGGGGCGATCGACGACCGGGACACCTGGATCGGCGGCGACCTCGTCGTCGTCCAGACCGGCGACCTGCTCGACCGCGGTGACGACGAGCAGACGATCATCGACCTGCTCGAAGCGCTCCGCCTCCAAGCTCGCGAGGCGGGCGGAGCGCTCATCGTGCTCAACGGCAACCACGAGATCATGAACGTCCAGGGTGATCTGCGCTACGTCACCCCGGGCGGCTTCGAGGACTTCAAGGACGCCCAGGGCGTCAACGCCGATGACCCCACCCTCGCCGCCATCCCGGAGAAGGCCCGCGCGCGCATGGCCGCCTTCGCCCCGGGCCGCCCCTACGCCCTCAAGCTCGCCGATCACGACACCATCGCGATCGTCGAGGACACCGTCTTCGTCCACGGCGGCGTCCTCCCCGAGCACGTCCGCTACGGCGTCGATAAGCTCAACGACGAGACCTCGGCGTGGATGCGCGGGGAGCGCCGCGCCCTCCCCGACGTCATGCGGGGCGACTCCAGCCCGATCTGGAGCCGCCACTACTCCTCGGAGCCCGTCGATGACGCCGACTGTGCCCTCTTGCGCCAGACGCTCGACCTCCTCGGCGCTCAACGCATGGTGGTCGGGCACACCGTCCAGAAGCGGGGGATCACCTCCGCCTGCGAAGGGTGCATCTGGCGCATCGACACCGGCATGTCCGCCCACTACGGCGGGCAGCCCCAGGCCCTCGAGATCACCCCGAGCGGGCCGAAGATCCTCCAGCGTGACGACACCGCCGCCCCCTGATCCCCGGCTCCTCCTTGAGTTCTTGATGCATCCCCGCGGTCTGGGTATGGTCGCGTCGGAGCCCGTTCGACTTGGAGCGGGCCGACACCCGGGTTGATCAAGATGACTCTGAAGTTTGAGCCCTCGCCTGCCTTCACCCTCGGCGCCCTCCTGCTGCTCACCGCGATCGCATGCAGCAAGCCCCCTCCCAGCGATCCTGGCCCGGCGCTGCCCCAGGACACCGCGCAGCAGCTCGATCTGGAGCAGGCCAGATCAGGCGCGGAGGATCAGGGCAAGGACGCCGCCCTCATGCTGCGGCGCTCGCTCCTTACCACCGTCGAGCGACACGTCACCGCGCGCGTCCCCCACCCGCCGCTCAAGATGTTCCCTGGCCTCAAGGCGCCTCGGCTGCGCACGTCGGTCGATCGGGTCAAGAAGGATGGTCCCAAGCCGGTCCTCCTGCTCATGCTCGACACCACCCGCGCCGACCGCCTCAGCGCCTACGGCCACGACCGGCCCACCAGCCCGAACCTCAAGGCGCTCGCCGACGACGGGATCCTCTTTTCGCGCTTCTACTCCAACGGCACCTGGACGCGCCCCTCGGTGGCGTCGATCATGACGTCGATGTACCGCAAGGATCACCTGATCGAGCTGGGCGGTGTCCTCACCGATCGCCACGACACCGTCGCGGAGGTGTTCAAGGAGAACGGGTACGCGACCGCCGCCTTCGTCGGCAACCAGACCGTGCGCGGCGAGTACAACTTCAACAAGGGCTTCGACCACTACGAGGACATCCACGACGAGATCGAGCACAACCCCGAGGCCGATGAGATGGTCGAGCGCACCATCAACTGGCTCGACAACAACGACAACGACAACTGGTTCATCTGGCTGTTCCTGGTCGATCCCCACGACCCCTACACCCCCCGCAAGGAGTTCGATCAGTGGGAGACCGACTCCAAGTACCAGCGGGTCGGCGTGCCTCAGTTCGAGTACCCCGGCAACCCCCCGAAGGAGTTGGTCGATCGCATGCTCGCGCTCTACGACGCCGAGATCCTCCAGATGGACACCGCCATCGGCGATCTGTTCGACTACTTCAAGGAGAACGACATCTGGGACGACCTCACGGTCGTTGTCGTGACCGACCACGGCGAGGCGTTTGGAGAGCACCGATGCTTCCGGCACCCGTACCACCCGTGGGAGGCGAACATCCACGTGCCCTTCATCATCCGCTCGCCCGAGTTCGCCAGTGGCCGCGGGCACGTCGAGGATCGCTTGTTCCACAGCGTGGACGTCGCGCCGACGATGATCGATCTGGCCGGGCTCAAGGCCCCGGAGCGCTGGAAGCCGACCGGCCTCAGCGCGGCCCAGGTGCTCACCGGCTCCATGCTCGAAGGGTGGGATCGCGCCGTCTACACCGAACAGTTCGGGTACGGCATGCGCCGCTGGGTCATCCGTCAGGGCGATTACAAGTACATGCGCTTCAACCCGACCAACCTGGAGCTGCTTGAGAAGGCCTGGGAGACCTTCTGGGAGCAGCTCGCCACGGCCAACCACGACTACCTCAAGGAGTACCTGTTCGATCTGTCGAAGGATCCCTGGGAGAAGAAGAACGTCAAGCGCAAGGAGAAGGAGGTCTTCAAGCTCATGCGCAAGGAGCTTCAGGCCTTCACCAGCGGCAAGCGCGACGCCCCGGGCGCCAAGACCGGGCCGGTCGCCGAGGAGTTCGACCCCGACGACCTCGACGATCAGGCCCTTGAGGACCTCCGCTCGCTCGGCTACATCGAGTAGCCCTCAGTACCCCAGCACCGGCGAGAGCCACCGCTCCACCTCCTCCACGCTCATCCCCTTGCGCTCGGCGTAGCGCTCCACCTGATCGCGGCCGATCAGCCCCAGCGAGAAGTACCTCGACTCGGGGTGCGCGAAGTAGAAGCCGCTCACCGACGCCGCGGGCGTCATCGCGCAGCTCTCGGTGAGCTGGATCGCGGCCTTCGCCTCGACGTCGAGCAGCTCCCATATTCTGCGCTTCGCCGTGTGATCCGGGCACGCCGGGTAGCCCGGCGCCGGACGGATGCCCCGGTAGGACTCGGCGATCAGCGCCTCGTTCCCCAGGTCGCCGTCATCGTAGCCCCAGTCCATCCGCGCCTGACGGTGCAGGTACTCGGCGAACGCCTCAGCGAGCCGATCGGCGAGCGCCTTGGCCATGATCGCCATGTAATCGTCGTGATCGGCCTCAAAGCGCTCCACGAGCGCCTGGACGCCGTGCCCCGACGTCACCGCGAAGGCCCCGATGGAGTCCATCAGCCCCGACTCGACCGGCGCGATGAAGTCGGCGAGCGACAGGTTGGGGCGATCCTCCGACATCGGGCGCTGCTGGCGCAGCATGCAGAAGCGCGTCAGCTCCTCGCGCCCCTCGGCGTCGCGGTAGAGGATGACGTCGTCCCCGTCACGCTGCGCCGGGAAGAAGCCGTAGACCCCCCGCGGTGAGAGCAACCCCCCGTCCACGATCTCACCGAGCAGCTCCTGCGCGTGGCCGAACAGCTCCCGCGCCTGCTCCCCGTAGCGCTCGTGCTCCAGGATCGCCGGGTAGCGCGCCCGCAGCTCCCACGACGAGAAGAACGGGGTCCAGTCGATGTAGGGGACCAGCGCCGACAGCTCCAGCGACACCTCGCGCGCCCCGAAGAACCCGGGCGTCGCCAGATCGGCGGCGTCCCACGTGATCGGCAGCCGGTTGGCGACCGCCTCCTCGTAGGAGAGCAGCGGTCGGGCGCGCCGCGACTCATAGACGTTGCGATCGCGCTGCTGCACCTTCGCGTTCTGCTCGATGAACGCGTCCCGACCCTCCTCCTTCAGGAGCGCCCCGACCACCCCGACCACCTTCGAGGCGTCGGTCACGTGCACCGTCGCCCCGTTGTCGTACGCCGGGGCGATCCGCACCGACGTGTGGCGGCGGCTCGTCGTCGCCCCCCCGATGAGCAGCGGGACGGAGAAGCCCTGCCGCTGCATCTCGGTCGCCACGTGCGTCATCTCATCGAGCGACGGCGTGATCAGCCCGCTCAACCCGATGAAGTCCACCTCGTGCTCCCGCGCCGCCTTGAGGATCCTGTCCGCGGACACCATGACCCCGAGGTCGATCACCTCGTAGTTGTTGCACCCGAGGACGACCCCGACGATGTTCTTGCCGATGTCGTGCACGTCGCCCTTGACCGTCGCCATCAACACCTTGCCCTGCGACGAGACCCCACCGGCGGCCTTCGCCTCCTCCTCCATGTAGGGCATCAGGTAGGCCACCGCCTTCTTCATCGCCCGGGCGCTCTTGACCACCTGCGGCAGGAACATCTTGCCCTCGCCGAACAGCTCACCGACGACCTGCATGCCGCCCATCAGCGGCCCCTCGATGACGTCCAGGCACCGCGGGTACGCCTGGCGCGCCTCCTCCGCGTCCGCCTCGATGAACTCCACGATCCCCTTGACGAGCGCGTGGCTCAGCCGCGCCTCCACCGGGGCGTCCCGCCACGCCGTGTCCTTGACCCGCTCCTTGCCCGCCCCCTTGACCGTCTCGGCGTACTCCAGCAGCCGATCCGTGGCGTCCGGGCGGCGGTTCAGCAGGACGTCCTCCACGTACGTCAGCAGCGGCTCCGGGATCTCCTCGTAGACCTCCAGCTGCCCCGCGTTGACGATCCCCATGTCCATCCCCGCCTGGATGGCGTGGTAGAGGAACGCCGCGTGCATCGCCTCGCGGACCACGTTGTTGCCCCGGAACGAGAAGGAGATGTTGCTCACCCCGCCGCTGACCTTCACCCGCGGGAACGCCTCCTTGATCCGCCGCGTCGCCTCGATGAACTCCACCGCGTAGTTGTTGTGCTCCTCGATCCCCGTCGCCACAGTCAGGATGTTGGGGTCGAAGATCAGATCCTCCTCCTTGAAGCCCACCTCCTCCGTCAGGATCCGGTGCGCCCGCGCGGCGATCGCGAACTTGTGGTCCGCCGTCACCGCCTGCCCCTCCTCGTCGAACATCATGACGACGACCGCCGCCCCGTACGACCTCACCCGCCGCGCCTGCGCCTTGAACGCCTCCTCACCCTCCTTGAGGCTGATCGAGTTGACGACCGCCTTGCCCTGGTGGCACTTCAGCCCCGCCTCGATCACCTCGAAGCGGCTGCTGTCGATCATGATCGGGATCCGCGCGATCGACGGCTCCGTCGCGATCAGGTTCAAGAAGGTGGTCATCGCCTCGACCGAGTCGAGCAGCGCCGCGTCCATGTTCACGTCCAGGATGTTGGCGCCGCCCTCCACCTGATCGAGCGCCACGCTGAGCGCCGCCTCGAAGTCCTCCGACTGGATCAGCCGCTGGAACCGGCGCGAGCCCGTCACGTTGGTCCGCTCGCCGACCATCGTGAAGTTGCTCTCCGGGCGCACCACTTGCGGCTCCAGGCCGCTGTACCGACTCCAGGGCTCCACCGCCGGGATCGCCCGGGGCGCCACCCCCTCCACCGCCGCCGCGATCGCCTTGACGTGCGTGGGCGTCGTCCCGCAGCACCCCCCGACCAGGTTCAGCCACCCCTCGCGGGCGAAGTCCTCCAACACCGAGGACATGTGCTCGGGCGTGTCGTCGTACTCCCCGAAGGCGTTGGGCAGCCCGGCGTTGGGGTAGCACCCCACGAAGGTGTCCGCCACCCGCGCCAGATCCGACACATAGGGGCGCATGTCCTCCGCCCCGAGGGCGCAGTTGATGCTCACCGCCGCCAGATCGGCATGCGAGATGGAGATCCAGAACGCCTCGACCGTCTGCCCGGACAGCGTCCGCCCGCTCGCGTCGGGGATCGTCACCGACGCGATGATCGGCAGCCGCCGCCCCACCTCGGCGAACACCTCCTCGAAGGCCATCAGCGCCGCCTTCATGTTGAGCGTGTCGATGTGGGTCTCGGTCAGGAGGAGGTCGGCGCCGCCCTCGATCAGCCCCCGCGCCTGGTGGGCGAACGCCTCCTTGAGCGCGTCGAAGCTCGTGTCGCGGTAGGCCGGGTCGTTGACCCGCGGCGACATCGACAGGGTCTTGTTCGTCGGCCCCACCGAGCCCGCCACGAACCGCCGCCGCGTCGGATCGGCGGCGTTGAACTCCGCCACCAGCTCCGCCGCCAGCCGCGCCGCCGCGACGTTCATGTCGTGGACCGCCTCCGCCGACATACCGTAATCCGCCTGGCTGACGGTGTTGGCGTTGAAGGTGTCCGTCTCGATGATGTCCGCGCCCGCCTCCAGGAAGCTCCGGTGGATCTCGGCGATCACCTCCGGGCGCGTCAACACGAGCAGGTCGTTGTTCCCCTTCTGGTCGTGGCTGTGGTCCTTGAACCGCTCGCCCCGGTAATCCTCCTCGGTCAGCCCGTACCCCTGGATCATGGTGCCCATCGCACCATCCATCACCAGGATCCGCTCCTGCATCAACGCCTTGAGGTGCTCGGCACCGTCTCGCCCTTCGTTCATCCTGGCCTCCGCGTCAGAGTGAGCCACCCGGCCCACCAGCCGACTCACGCTCGATCCGGCTCGCGTACACATGACCACGACTGGCCGCAGGCTTCAAGTACCAGGCCGTCGAGCGTCACGCGCTCGCCTCCTCAATCTCGCTCAACAGGGACTCCGCCCCCGTCAGGATCGCCTCCAGCACCTCGCGCGATTGACCCAGGTGCAGCGCCCACTGCTCCTCGGGGTCGTCGCTCTCCTTGAGCGGGTTGCGGCTGTCGAGGATCGTGTTGAGCCGCTGATGGATGCAGGCCTCCACCAACGAGTTGTCACGCCCCAGCTCCCCCAGCGTCTGCTCCACCTGCTCAAACGCCAGCAGGCGCCGAAAGAACGCCTCCGACTCCGCCCCCTCCAGCTCCAGCCGCTCCACCGCCTCGTCGAGCAGCTCCACCGCGCGCTCAACCCCCGCCTTGAGCTGCTCGCAGTCCCGGCGGGCGCTGTCCACCGCGCGGTCGCAGTTGGAGACCGGCAGCAGCGCCGCCGACGTGTGGCGCGTGTCGATGATCGCCTCCAACGCCTCGCCCTCCCGAGGCGTCGCGTGACGCGCGAGCGCCTCCGCCAGCGGGATGTGCTCGAAGCCCTCGATGTAGGAGCCCCCTTCCGTCGCGTTGATCAGCGTCACCCCCTGCGTCCCCTTCACCTGCGCGCCCGCCTCCTGGAACCAGAAGCGGAACAGGTTGAAGTCCATCGAGGTCAACACCGTTCCCTCGCCGTCCCACGACCGCACCGGGAAGAGGCTCCGCTCGGCGTAGTAGACCCCCCCGTCCGTGTCGTCGAGGATCTGCTGCTTGATCCCAGTCGGATCGTCCAGCCGCGGGACCTCCCCTGACGTGTCCAGCGTAATGTCCTCAAACACCGTGCCCGAGGCGTACACCTGGTTGTTGGTGTACGCCAGATCCTGCCCGATCAGGATGATCGGGTCGCACCCCAGCATGTTCGCGCACGAGAACGCCGCGTTCGCGATGCTCCCGCCCACGCACACGCCGCGCGACTCGCCGTCGCTCATCGCGCGCTCCGCGAACGCCAGGAACGCCGGGCTCGACTCCAGGAACGTGTAGACCCGCTCCGCGGGCAGCTCGAACAGGCTCGGGTGGCAGGTCTCGTCGAGCACCAGGGTCAACCCCCGGAGCGCGTCCTCGTCGCCCTTGAAGTGCGAGGACACGTTCAGGCTCTCCAGGCTCATCACCAGGTGCGGGCGCACCCCGGCGCGCAGCAGCGCCTTGAGGCTCGTGTTGACGCAGATGATCAGCACGTCGTCCTGCACCCGCCGCAGCTCGTGGATGTTGCGATCCAGGCTCGGCCCCGCCGCGACGACCACCGCGGGCACGTCCGAGAACCGCCCCTCCAGCGCGAACAGCGACGGGTGCTCGCTGCGGCGCCGGATGTTCCGCAGCAGGTTCCGCACCCACTGCTGCGCTCGGGTCGAGTGGGTGTTCTTGTTCACGTCCGCGAGCACCACGCCATCTTCAATCGCCTTGAAGATCGCGCGCAGCCCCGCGCCGTAAACGCGCCGGTAGGATGGCGGGCACACCACCAGCAAGCGCCCCCGGCGCCGGAACACCCGTGAGATGTGCAGCATCATCGACTGGGGCGAGCTGAAGAACGCCACCCGCTCGTCGTTCAGCTCCTCCAGCTCCTCCGTGTGCTTGAACACCCCACACAGGATCCGCTGATCCGGCTCCAACACGATGATCTGGGTCGCGGGCGACTCCTCAAGCGCCTGGCACAGCGCCAGCGGCATCGCGCCTCCGCCTGCGCCGATCAGCACCACCAGCGCCGCGTCCTCCAGGTTCTGCTCCGCCACCAGCTCCTCCGCGCACCCGCGCGGATCGTAGGTCGACTCCAGCGCCCGGCCCGCGAGCTTCACCGCCCACCCCCCCTGGCGCGCCGCGACGAACTCCACCTCGCCGCTCGACGCCGCGTGGTAGAGGTCGCGCATCTCGTCGATCGCCGCGGCCTGCTTGCCCATGAAGCGATGCACAAGCTCCATGTAGGCCTCTTCTGAGCGCACCCCTTCGGTCAACTCGGTGGGTGGGGTCGCGGGGCTGACATCTGGATCGATCATGGGCGGCGCCTCCTCGGGTCACGTGCGCGGTCGATTCCGCGCACCCAGACATCGGCACTCGCCCCCCTCGCCTTGAGCCGCCCCGTCAGCTCGCCTTCAACGTCAGGACCGTGATCTCGGACGGCGCCCCGACGCGCAGCGGCGGCCCCCAGTAGCCGGTCCCGCAGCTCACGTAGATCTGCATCGACTCAAAGGCGTGCAGGCCCGCGACAAACGGATGCGCCAACCCCACGACGACGTGCCAGGGGTAGAACTGCCCCCCGTGGGTGTGCCCGGACAGCTGCAGATCGTAGCCCGCCTTCGCCGCCTCGAACACGCTCGGCGGCTGGTGGGCCAGCAGCAGCTTGAAGTCCACCTCCGGCGCGCCGGCCAACGCCTCGTGTGGGTCCGACGCATGCTCCGGGACGTGGCGCCCCGCGCTGTAATCCGTCACGCCCGCGACGAGCAGCTTCGCCTCCCCCCGCTCGATCACGCGGTGCGCGTTGTTGAGCACGGTCAACCCCAGCTCCCCGATGGCGTCGATCCAGGCCAGCGCGTCCCAGTAGTACTCGTGGTTCCCTGTGGAGAAGAAGACCCCGTGGCGCGACGTCAGCCCCTGTACCGGCGCCACGTGCTCCAGGAGCTGGTCGACGTGACCGTCGATCAGATCCCCGGTGATCGCGATCAGATCGGCGTCCAGGCCGTTGACCACCTCCACGACGCGCTCCAGAAACGGGCGCTTGATCGTCGGGCCGATGTGGATGTCGCTCAGCTGCACCACGCGGAGCCCGTTCAGGTCGGCATGCAGACCGGCGACGAGCACATCCACCTCCCGCACCATCGGGAGCCGCCGCGCCTCGTAGAAGCCGTACGTCGTCAGCGCCGTCGTGGCCCCAAGGATCCCCACGTTGAGCGCCGACAGCATCACACCCCGCCGCTCCGAGTCGATCGGCAGGAGCCGCCGCTCATCCCCTCCGGTGATCCACGCCACCACCCCATCCACGCCAGACAGCCCCCACCACAGGACGTCTCGGAGCAGGACCATGCTGAACACCAGCGCCAGCGCGCCGAGGCTCACATAGGCGACCCACTGCAACGCGCTCAGCAAGGCCCCCGGCTTGAGCGCGCTCCGCGCCATGAAGGCCCCGGGGATGATCACAAACGGCAGCGCCAACGTCAGCCACGCCAACGCCCCCCACCGCCCGACCAGCTGCGCCGGGCTGATCAGCCGCCACCCGAGGTAGCTGTACATCCCCAGACAAAAGAGGGAGGACACCAACACAAAGGTCGCTCGTGGTGACATCGCTCCATCCTCCCGGGCTGCGGCGAGGCCGCCGCTTCGTTTATCGGCGCCGAGCCAGCTCCACCGCGGCTGGCGCGATCGCCTCCACCTGCTCGAACACCCCGTTGCCCTCTGCCCTCGCCAGCTCCGCGAGCAGCAGGACGAGCGGGTGCTCGGGCGTCGGCGCCTCAAGCGCCTCCAGCGCCTCACCGAGCGCCTCCAACAGAAACTCCCCGTACATTGACATCGACGCCGCGAACAACCCCACATCGGGCGCCCGCTCGGGATCCTGAAGGGCGAGCAGCAGCGGCCCCACCGCCCCTATGGAGCGGATGGAGCTCAACGCCATGCAACACAGCAGCGCCACCGTTGGGTTGGGCAGCTCCAGCGCCTCGATGAGCGCCCCCTCCAACGCGCGAGCCTGCCTCGACAAGCTCTCCGAGAGGCTCTCAACCTCCTCGCTCGTCATCTGCTCGGCCGCCAGGAGGACCTCCAGCAGCGTGTTGCTGTCGCCGCGCCTCAAGAGCGCCTGAGCCGCCACCAAACGCCGCTCGGGATCCTCCAGCTGGCTCGACAGGGACGGCTCCTCACTGCCCCGCCCGCCGCGGTTCTGAGCGTCCAGCGACGGCGTCAGGCCGCTCATCAGCCCATTCTCCTGGGCGTACGCCTGTGCGCGCCGCAGCGACGCCTTCGCCAACTCGTCCAGGTCCGCCTCCAGCCCAACCTCGACCACGCGCATCGCATCGATCAGGTCCTGCCAGTTCTCCCACGAGGCGATCGGATCCAGGTCGTTGTTCGTCGCCCCCAACCCCAGCGACACCTGCGCCCAGGTCGACGCCAGCTGGCGCAGCAGCGCCTCGCGATCCGGCGCGAGCCCCATGTCCAACCCGATCCGCGTCAGCTCCTCCGTCAGCGCGATCCCATGCTGCGCCGCCGCCGTGATGACCCGCTCCTGAATCCGCGCGAACCACGCCAGGCTGAACGAGCGGTTCTCGATCAGATACCGAAACACCTCCGGCGTCGACCAGTACCCGACGATCCCGGCGGCCAGGCGCGTCTCCGCCGGGGTCACCAGCTCCGCGAACGACCCCTCGCTGAAGTTGTGCCGCATCTCCCCGAGCCGCGCGAACTCAGGCAGCTCCACGCTCCTCAGCGCCCGCTCCAGGCTCAGCCGATCGCCTCGCGCCTTCTTGATCCGCAGCTCCGCGCGCCTCAGGATGTGCTCCGCGTTCAACTCCAGCGGCATCTTGAACGACATCACCCGCTTGAGCTTGAGATCCTCACCGTACAGCGCGACCTTCACCGCGAACTCGTCCGCCAACTGCGCGATCAGGCGCCGATCCGCCGGGCGCCGCACGTCCAACGTCCACCACAGCTCCCCTCGCCCGCTCTCACCCGGCGACACCAGCAGCAGCATGACCACCGGGAACGCCTCGTGATCGTGCAGCTGCAGGTAGAGCTGCAGCGGCCCCCGCGAGAAGCGCTCCTGCTGCCCTCCGTCGAGCAGGTGGGACAGCAGCGGCACCCCACCCGCCGGTGTGTTGTGGTAATGCGAGCGGCCGCTCGCGCGCAGGCGGTTGAAGGTCTTCGGGGCGTCGCGGTCGCCCTCCGCGTCCTCCTGACCCTTCAACTCCCAACCCGCCTCGATCACCGACTCCGGGCGGTCGTCGAGGATGGACCCCCGCAGCGACGGAGACGAGGGCGCCTCGACGTTCAACGGCTCCCCCTCGGCGGTGTAGAACATGTCCATCGACACCACCATCGTGGTCTCGCGTCGCTCCTCGCTCGCCTGCACCTCCTCCGGCTCGAAGATCGCCGCCGTCAGCCCCGATCCTGAGCGCGACGCCTCGGTCGGCTCAGGCACCACCGCCGCATGCAGCACCGACCCCGTCGCCTCATCGCGCGGCGCTGTCCGTGGCCTGCTGCTCTCGCGCGGAGCCACGCGCTCATCGAGGCTCGCCTGCGCCTCCTTCAAGCGCAGCTCCCGCTCCTCCAGCCGGAGCCGAAGCGTCTGCAGCTCCTGGCGCTCCAGCTGAAGGCGCCGCGCCTCCTCCTGTTCGCGCTCGGACACCTCCGCGCCGCGCTCCCTGGCCCGCAGCGCCTCCGCCCGCTGAAGCGCCCCGCGATCAAACGCCACGAGGAATCGCCTCACGTACTTCGGCAGCGGCTGCTGAAGCGCCTCCAGGCGCTCCAGCAGCGCGGCGCGCTGCTGAAGCTCCTGGTGGCGCAGCGCGTCGGGCAACACGAGCGCGAACAGGCGCGCCTCCTCGTCGTGGTACAGCACGGGCACCGCCAGGACGTAGCGATCGCCCGAGCGCGGATCCACGACGGCGTTGAGCGAGCCGTCCAACAAGCTCGCCCGCAGCGCCGGATCGGAGGTGACGTTGACCTGGGTGCAGACCTGCGCCTCAAACGCCTGCCCGCTCGCCCCCGTGACCACCACCTTCTCGTAGCGCGTCACACCCAGCTCACCCCTGTAGGGCGCGCCCAACGCCTCATGGCTCGGCTTGATCGCGTGGCTCATATGATCCTGGACATGAAGTCGATGTAGTCGATCTTGGTGACGATCCCCGCGAGGCGACCCTGATCCACGACGATGACCACCTTGCCCTGGGTGAAGAACTGACCCAGCAGGTGCACGCGGTTGGAGGGCTCCACGATCGCGAAGCTCGTCTCGACCAGAGGGTCGATCGAGGCGTCCGCGTCCGCGTCCTCATTGAGCATGTGGTTGAGCACGTCGGTCTCGTTGATGATCCCGACCACGCGCTCACCCGACAGCACCGGGAGCTGGCTCACCCCGGTCGACTTCATCACGCCGACCACCTCGCGCACCGACATCCCGTTCGTCGCCGTGTAGAGCTTGTCCGATGACTTGTGCGCCAACAGATCGGCGATCGTCTCCTGACCAAACGCCGAGCGCAGGAACCCGTGCTCCCGCATCCACTCATCATCAAAGATCTTGGACAGGTAGCGCGTCGCCGAGTCGCACAGGATGACCACGATGTTCAGCGGCTTGTCGAGCTTCTCGGCGTACTTGATCGCCCCGGCCACCGCGCCCCCCGAGGAGCCCCCGCAGTACAGCCCCTCCTCACGCACCAGGCGGCGCGTGTAGTCGAAGCACTCCTTGTCCGTCACCCGCACGACGTCGTCCACGACGTCGAAGTGCATCGTCGTCGGCAGGAAGTCCTCCCCGAACCCCTCCACCTTGTAGCCGTAGGCCTGGGTGATCTTGCCGGTGTGGAAGTAGTCGTAATAGATCGACCCCACGGGATCCACCCCGACCACCTGGAGGTCGGGGTTCTGCTCCTTGAGGTAGCGCCCCGTGCCCGAGATCGTCCCCCCCGTCCCGGCGGACGAGACGAAGACGTCGATCTTGCCCTCGGTCTGCTCCCAGATCTCAGGCCCCGTGGTGAGGTAGTGCGCCTTCGGGTTCGACTGGTTGTGGTACTGGTTGGCGTAGAACGCCCCCGGCGTCTCGTTGGCGATTCGGCGGCTGACGCAGTAGTAGCTGCGCGGATCCTCGGGCTCCACCTCGGTCGGCGTGATCACCACCTTCGCCCCGAACGCCCGCAGCGCCTTGATCTTCTCCTGCGACATCTTGTCGGGCATCACGAACACGCACTTGTAGCCCTTCACCGCCGCTGCGAGCGCCAGGCCCATCCCCGTGTTGCCGCTGGTCGCCTCGACGATCGTGCCCCCCGGCTTGAGCAGCCCGTCCTTCTCCGCGTCCTCGATGATCTGGAACGCCACCCGATCCTTGACCGAGCCTCCGGGGTTCAAATACTCCAGCTTGCCATAGATGTTCGCCTTCAGATGGTTGCCGACCTTGTTCAGGCGCACGAGGGGAGTGTTCCCCACAACCTGTGTGACGTTGTCTACTATCATCGGACCGCACCCTCCTTAAACCCTGTGTTCTCCCCGACCCCTGCGCGGGCTCGATGGACCTCTCTATCGCGCCTGAACTCGTACCACACGCTCACGGCGTCGGGCAACATGGGTCGTTTGACTTCAACCCCTCGCGGGACTAACTTCCCAACCGCCGCTCACCTGGCTCAGGTGATGGGACCGGGCGGCTCCGCGATGATGAACATGGGTAAGGTGTAGGATATGGGATTTCTTGATTTTTTATTTAGCAAAGAGAAGGCGCAGGAGCGCCAGCTCGGCAAGCTCCGCAAGACGCTCACCAACATGTGGGTCCAGTCCCCCGAGCGCAACTACGCCGCGGAGCAGCTCCGTAACATCGGCACCGACGACGCCCTCATGATCCTCATGGAGCGCTTCAAGCACACCGCCCAGAACACCACCTACGACAACGAGGAGAAGATGTACGTCTACGATCTCCTCGTCTCCATGGGCCCCACCGTCATCGACGTCGTCAAGCGCTTCATCCGCGAGGAGCCCGAGAAGATCAACTGGCCCATGAAGGTCCTCGACGACCTCCTCAGCGGCGATGAGATGGCGTCCTACATACAGAGCCTGCTGGCGGACATGACGATCGATTACGAGCGCAACCCCGAGAAGAAGGAGCAGATCCTCATCCGGGCGCGCGACTTCGCCTCCCACGAGGGCCTCCAAAAGGAGGTCGCGCGCTTCTCCGAGGACGACAACGAAGGGATCCGCTTCATCGCGGTCGACGCCGTCAGCAAGCAGGACGCCGACTGGGCCGCCCAGGCCCTCCGCAACAACCTGCGCATCGAGGACTCCGGGCGCGTCCTCCAGATCGCCTGCGAGAAGCTCGTCGAGACGGGCTGGACCGCCATCGACGAGGAGGAAGACGAGCAGATCCGCGCCGACATCCTCGACAACCTCCCCAACACCTACCTCCTCACCGAAGAGGGGGCGCTCAAGCACAAGTAGCCCACCATGACCCTCCGCTGGCTTCAGCCTGACCTGCTTCAGCTCTCCGCTGGGCAATTCGTCACCCAACACGCGCTGGCCATCGACGCGGCGGGTCGCATCGCCGCCGTGGAGCCGATCGAAGCGCTCCCGGCCACGATCACCCCCCGACGGCTCCCCGACCAGATCCTCCTGCCTGGCTTCGTCAACGCCCACAGCCACGCCTTCCAGCGCGCCATGCGCGGCTCCACCGAGCATCTACAGGTCGGCCACGAGTCCGACGACTTCTGGTCGTGGCGAGAGCGCATGTACCAGCTCGCGCTCCCCCTCGACCCCGAGCCGCTCTACACCATCGCCTTCAACCTCTACCGTGAGATGCTCGCCGCGGGCTACACCGCCGTCGGCGAGTTTCACTACCTCCACCACCGCCAGGACGGGAGCGCACACCCGACGCCCGATCACCTGAGCCGAGTCCTGATCCGCGCCGCCCAGGACGCCGGGATCCGCATCGCCGTGTTGCTCGTCCTCTACGTCACGGGCGGCATCAACACCTCGCCGAGCCCGCGGCAGCGCCGCTTCATCAGCCCCGACCTCGGCGCCTTCTTGAGCCTCCTGGAGCCTCTGCTCCGCGACTTCGGCGACGCCCCCCTCGTCTCCCTCGGGCTCGCCCCGCACTCCATCCGCGCGGTCCCGACCCCGATGCTCCAGAAGCTCGCGGAGTGGAACCGCGCCCACCACCTCCCCGTTCACATGCACGTCTGCGAACAGGTGACCGAGGTGGAGCAGACCCGCGCTCACCTCGGCGCCTCTCCCCTTGAGATCATCGCCCGGACCGGGCTCCTCGATGAACGGTTCGTCGGCGTCCACGCCACCCACCTTGAAGCCGACGACCCCCAGCGCCTGAACGACGCGGGCGCGCGCGTCTGCGCCTGCCCCACCACCGAGGCCAACCTCGGCGACGGCTTCCTCCCCGCCCACGCGCTCATGAGCGCTGGCGTGCCGATCTGCATCGGCTCCGACGGCCACATCGTCGTCAACCCGATGGAGGAGCTGCGCCTGATCGAAAACAACGAGCGGCTTCAGCGCCGCCGCCGCAACGTGCTGGCGGGCCTCATGCAGCCCACCCCAGGCAGCATGCGCGTCGCCCCGGGCCTCCTCCAGAGCGGCGCGCTGCACGGCGGCGCCGCGCTGTCCATCGACGCCGGCCAGATCAAAATCGGCCTCCACGCCGACCTCATCGCGCTCGATCGTAATGATCCCTACCTCAGCGGGGTCCCGACAGACCCCCTCGCCGAAGCGATCGTCTTCAGCGCTGGGCCGCGCTGCGTGCGTGAAGTGTGGGTTGGGGGGGTGACGCGCTACGCCCGCTCGGGATGAACCTGGAAGCGGATGCTGGAAGCGGTCGCTGGACCTGGAACAGATCGCTGGAGCTAGAACCGGTCGCTTGAGTTGATGATCCGAACGTACTCGTTGCGCATCAGGTAGATGATATCTTGAAGCGTCTCCAGATCGCTCGCCAGCGACCGGTTGAGGATCGCCTCGACCTCCACGTAGTTGTGGATGAGCTGGAGCGTGTCGAGCAGCTCAGGCGTCAGCGCGCGGAGCGGCGGGATCAGCGGCTGCTCGATGTAGAGGTTGGCCTCAAACGGCGGGATGTTGTCGCCCAGGTTGCGGATCTCATCGAGCTGCCGCATCCCCTCCATCATCATCGCCTCGGTCGACGCCTCGATCTCGTCCTCAAAGCGCTCCGAGCTGGGCTCCTCCAACACGAAGGTGCCCGTCTCCCAGGCGAGCATCCGATAGAAGCTCTTGTGCGCGGGCACGTCCGGGCGCTCATCGATGGCCGTGTAGTAGACCCGACCGCCGCGAAGGAAGATCCGACCCGTGCGCTCGGAGCGCACGACCAGGACGCCGTCCTTCTTCGAGGTGCTGAACAGCTGCAACAGATCCGGAAGCGGGACCTCATCGATGAAGCCCTGCATCTTGGTCGCAGGCCGTCGGTTGGGGATGGGATGGGTCGAGGTGTCGTTGGTGCGACCGTCGCCCGAGGGGGGGCGGGTGTCGAGGTCGAAGTCGGGGTTGAAGACCCGAGGGCGCTGGCTGCTGGAGATCGACCCGTCCGCCGACGACGTCACCAGCTTGATGATGTTCGTCCCGACGAGGATCCGATCGCCTTCCTTGAGGAGCTTGCGTGAGAAGATCTTCTCACCGTTGACGAACGTTCCGTTCGTGCTGCCCAGGTCCTCAATGTAGAGCTGGCCGTTTTCCGTAACGATCCTGGAGTGCTGGCGTGACACCATGTCCTCGACGAGGACCATATCCAGTTCGCTGCTCCGCCCGATGAGAACTTCTTGACCCAAATTGATCGGAAACTCCCCACCCTGGTACTTTCCCGATATGAACTTGAGTACATAGCCGGAGGCTGAAGGACGTTTCGCGTTCGTCATTGGGGTTTCATCGCGCTTATGCCAGTCACGGCGCCTTGAGTCACCGACACGTGTCAGGGTAAGTCAAGCGATTCTTGGAAGTCAAGCCAGGCCTGACTTCTTTTCGACACCCACCAGCAGGGTATTCCAATTCAAGGACAGGGCTCCAGGCGACGTGAGCGTGCAGCCTGGACAATCTGGTATCATACTCCTGGGAAAAGGCCAGTCCATCCCGGTGAAAACGACATACGGGACCAACCCCACCTGACAGCATGAGCACCCATGGCACACCTGGCCATATTCGCCACCGCACTGCTCATCACCCTGCTCATCGTCGCAGCGGTGATCCTCATCCCGACGCTCATCGAGCGGCTCGCCCTCCAGGCCTTCGACGCGAGCAACCCGCCTCCTGCGCCCCGATCCGATCCGCTCGCCCGCTCGCTCCACCGCCAGCGCTACACACCAACGCCCTCACTGCTTCGCCCGCTGAACCCGATCTTCAGCTTCAGCCTGTACCCTGAGTCGGCGAGGAGGCTCTACGATTGGTCGCGCGAGCTGGACGACGCGCTGTTGAGCCTGCTCTGCGACGATCCGGCCCAGGAGCCCAGGGTCAAGGAGATGCACGAGCACACCCGATGGGTGAGAGGGCAGCTCACCCGCACCTTGATCAACCATGGCCCCGAGTCACTCACCAACCCATCGCCGGAGCTGAGGGAACGGCTCCTGGACGTGGAGAGCTACCTCACGGAGGCGCAAGAGCCGGAGCGTTGAAGCTGGACCTGGCGTGACACGAGCAAGAAAACAAGAAGGCGGTCCGCATAAGCGAACCGCCTTCTTGAGAATCCGGCGACGACCTACTTTCCCACGGCGTCTCCACCGCAGTATCATCGGCGCAAAGGAGCTTAACTTCCGAGTTCGGGATGGGATCGGGTGGGACCTCCTTGCCGTTGTCACCGAATAAGAGGGTCATATCAGCAGCGAGTCAATTGGAGTACCTTTTCGAGCAGACATCATGCCGTGTGGGTTTCACCCTCCTGTGAGGGAGAGTGAACCGGCGAGCGACGTCCGAAGAGAGGAGAGGAGAGGTCAAGCCTCACGGTCGATTAGTACTGCTCTGCTCCGCGCATTGCTACGCTTCCACATGCAGCCTATCCACGTCGTAGTCTTCGACAGACCTTTAGGGTATTGCTACCAGGGAGACCTGATCTTGAGGGGGGCTTCCCGCTTAGATGCTTTCAGCGGTTATCCTTTCCGAACTTGGCTACCCGGCCGTGCCGCTGGCGCGACAACCGGTACACCATAGGTTCGTCCATCCCGGTCCTCTCGTACTAAGGACAGATCCTCTCAAGTCTCCTGCGCCCACAGCAGATAGGGACCGAACTGTCTCACGACGTTCTGAACCCAGCTCGCGTACCGCTTTAAATGGCGAACAGCCATACCCTTGGGAC
>PBBL01000033.1 GCA_002716585.1 Myxococcales bacterium
AACGGTCGTGCGATGAACTCAGCGCGTTGAATGCGAATATCCTGAGTGAATCTGAAGGGCTGAGTTCATCAGCACACCGCTGCTTCGCAGCTACCTTTCTACACGAGTTGGTATGATACGCGGGGCTCACTCGAACAGCTGCGCCACCCCGTTGATGTTATGCTCGCCGTACCCGGCCTCACACGCCCTTCGGTAGACCGCCCGCGCCGCGGCCGCGGCGGGGACCTCCGCGCCGAGCGCCTCCGCCGCCGCGACGACGTAGCCGAAGTCCTTCTCCACCAGCTCGATCGGAAACATCGGCGCGTACTGGCGCGCCGCGATCGCCGCGCCGACCACCTTCGCCGCCGGGCTGCTGATCGCCATCTGCTCCAGGACGGCGACCGCGTCCTCCACCGCGACGCCCGCCCGGGACAACACCCCCAGGATCTCGGCCA
This sequence comes from Myxococcales bacterium, assembly GCA_002716585.1. GTDB lineage: Bacteria > Myxococcota_A > Bradymonadia > Bradymonadales. Next base: position 435 of record PBBL01000033.1, read on the forward strand.
GCGCCGCGACCTGCACCCCGAACAGGGCGTTGACCGCCAGCTTCATGACCGCCCCCTGCGTCACCTCCCCCACGTGGTGTATCGACCCACCCATCACCTGCAACGCCGGGTGCGCCTCCGCCAGCGTCGCCACGTCGCCGCCCACCAGCCACGTCAAGCGGCCGCTCTCGGCGTGAGGCCGCGTGCCCACCACAGGCGCCGCCAGGAACCGCGCCCCCGCGTCGCCCGCGGCGGCCGCCAGCTCATCGATCCATCCGGGGGTCAGCGTGCTCGCCTCGATCGCGATCGCCCCCTCGCGCAGCCTCGCCAGCGCGCCGCGCTCAGGGTCACACCACACCGCCCGCGACGCGGCGACGTCGGTCACCATCGAGATCACCAGCTCCGCCTCCGCCGCCGCCGCCGCGGGCGACTCGGCCCACCTCGCCCCATTCGCCACCAGCGGCTCGGCGCGCGCCGCCGTCCGGTTGGTCACGGTCACCGGGTAGCCCGCCTCCACCAGCCGCGCCGCCATCCGAACACCCATCGCCCCAAGGCCGATGAAGGCCACCTGCGTCATCTGCTCGCTCATCTGCTCTCTCCATGTTGCGCCCACCGCGGGCTTCAGGAGCCTCACCGGGCTCCGTTGCGTCATGAGGGGAGTTTGTTTATTCTACTGAAGCAACTCAACGCCTCATTCAGACAAGGCTTCATTCCAATAAAGAATAAAAGGCCCACCTCATGGATCGACTGACCCTCCTGCACGCCTTTGTCCGCCTGGTTGAGCTGGGCACCTTCACCGCGGTGGCCGACGAGATGCGCGTCAAGCAATCGACGGTGAGCAAGTGGATCGCCGAGCTGGAGGAGCGGCTGGGGGTTCAGCTGATTGAGCGCACGACCCGGACACGCCGGGTGACCGAGGCCGGGGAGCTGTTCTACGAGCGCGCCAGGGAGCTGCTGAGCGCGTGGGAGAGCGCGACCGCCGAGGTGCAGGAGCAGGCCCCGGAGCTGCGAGGGAGGTTGCGGGTGAGCGTCCCGGTGGTGTTCGGGCGGCTGTTCGTGGTGCCTCGGGTCGCCGACTTCCTCCAACGGCACGAGGCGATCGAGGTCGAGCTGCTCTACAGCGATCGCTACGTGAACCTGATCGAGGAGCGGATCGACGTCGCGATCCGGGTGGGCCTGCCCGAGGACTCGTCGCTCACCTCCCGCAAGCTGGCCGAGACGGGCCGACACCTGGTCGCCTCACCGGAGTACGTGGCGCGGCGCGGCGCCCCGGAGCGGCCGAGCGACCTCAAGGAGCACACCTGCCTGCTGCACACCGGGCTGAGCAACGGCGACGTCTGGAGCTTCGGGTTGCCTGGCGGCGGCGAGGAGCGGGCGCGGGTGCGGGGCCGGATCGCCGCCAACAACAGCGAGGCGCTCCTGTACATGGCGCGGCGCGGCTTCGGGGTGGCGCTGCTCGCTACCTGGCTCGTGCGGGACGCCCTCGACGCGGGCGAGCTGGTCGAGCTGCTGCCGAACCTGACGCGACCGCCCGCGCCGATCTGCGCGTTGATGCCGCCGCGGCGCTTTGTCCACCCGCGGGTGCGGCGCTTCATCGACTTCATGGTGGACGCCTTCGCGCAGGCGCGCCTGCGTTGAGCGGCGACGAGGAGCTTACGGGGCGCCGATCGGCGCCTCGCGCTCGGCCTTGATCAGGTCGGCCAGCTCCGCGGTGATCTCCTTGAGGAGGGTGTCGTAGTGGGCGTCGGCCTTCTTCGCGCCGTAGCTGGAGAAGATCGTCTCGTAGTCCTCGGTGTCGCGCTGATCGGCCTGGATGTGACCGTAGAGGTAGCCGTTGCGGACGTCGATCAGGAACGCCTCCATGTAGCTCTCGACCTCCACATCGGTCATCGGGGCGATGAAGACCGGCACGATCAGCGGGGAGAGCGCGATCAGGCCGTTGGGCGAGTTCTCGATGCGGTGGCCGTTGTCCACGATCAGCAGCACGTCGCACCGGGCGCGCGCCGCGAGCAGGCGCAGCTTCTTGATGCTCAGCGGCTTGGGCTGCTCCCAGGGACTGTAATGGCGGCGCTGCTCGTAGCGTCGCTCGCCGCTGACCATCAGCTCGGGGATGCGGTACACCTCCGCCACCCCGGGGACCTTGCGGAGCGCCTCGTCGAGGGCGTCGTTGTTCTCGTCGTCAAAGCTCAGGTAGGCCACCTTGAGCTGCTTTGGGAGCTGGGGGCGCGCCTCGTAGGCCTTACGGATGTCGTCGTCGTTGATCTCAAAGGCGGGGTTGAGGTCGAGCCCGACGTTGCCGCGCGGCGAGTAGACCGAGGCGCCGCACCCGGAGAGCCAGATCAACCCCAGCGCGGCGAGCGCCAGCCAGGTGAGGCGGGTGGAGGGGTGGGAGGCGAGCGGGGTCGTGGTGTTGGTGTTCATAAAAGCTCCGGTCGTGGGGTCCACGTCATCATCGCCCGTGTCGTCAGGCGCGGGGACAACGACGGTTCGCCCACGGGCTTACACACCGGATCGGCTCAAAACAGGGTCAGCTGCTCGCCGGGGCGACGAAAGGCGCGGGTGGACAGGTTCGGGCCGCGGGTGGACAGCCCGACGCGGCGACAGCTCTGGTGAAAGAGGCCGCGCAGCACCTGCGCCCCGTCGCCCTGGCCTCGCATCCGAGCCCCGAAGCCGGGCGTGTTGAGGTCGCCGCCGCGCATGTCGCGGATCCGGGAGAGGACGCGCTCGCGGCGGTCGGGCAGGTGCTGCGCGAGCCAGGCGTCGAACAGGGGCGCGACCGGCCCGGGGAGGCGCAGGAGGGTGTAACCGGCGAACGACGCCCCCGCCCCGGCCGCCGCCTTGAGGAGCCGAGGCACCTCGGTGTCGTTCAGCCCGGGGATGATCGGAGCGGTCATGACGCCGACCGGGATCCCCGCCTCGGCCAACGCCTGGATCGTGTGAAGGCGCCGCCGGGGGTGGCTGGCCCGCGGCTCCAGCTTCTGGTGGAGCGCCCCATCGAGGGTCGTCAGCGAGACCAGCACGGTGATCGCGCGGTGCGACGCCAGCTCCGTGAGCCGATCGAGGTCGCGGGTCACCAGGTGGCTCTTGGTGATGATCGAGGCCGGGTGGCGCAGCTCCGCCAGCACCTCCAGGCAGGCCCGGGTCAGCCTCAGCTCGCGCTCGATCGGCTGGTAGGGGTCGGTGACGCCGCTGAAGGTGATCGGCGTCGGCGTCCAGCGGGGGTCGCACAGCGCCTCGCGCAGCAGCTCCGCGGCGTTGACCTTGGCGATCAGGCGCGTCTCGAAGTCGAGCCCGGGCGACAGCCCCAGGTACTCGTGGGTGGGCCGCGCGTAGCAGTAGACGCAGCCGTGCTCGCAGCCCCGGTAGGGGTTGAGGCTGTAGGTGAACGGGATGTCCGGGCTCTTGTTGTGGGCCAGGATCGAGCGCGCCCGCTCCTGCCGCACGTGGGTCCTGGGCTGGGGCCGCTCGTCCAGCTCCACGTGCAGCTCCTTGTAGCGCGTGGGTGGGTTGTGCGACGTCCCGCGGCCCTGAATGGGTGATGGTTGGGTGGTCATGACCTCCCTCCGGCTGCATGGATTCACGACCGAGCAGTGCTCAGGCGTTCAGATAACCATCACCCAATCTAGCAACACACTGCCAACATGTCCAGTATCAATCCCGGATGTTGTAACCCGTGTGGACGGCGTACCACGTGGTGGCGGCGAGCACGGCGAGCAGAGCGCAGAGGGTGGCGGCGCTCCAGAGGACGTCGACGTCGGAGGAGCCGAGGAGGCCGTAGCGCAAGCCGTTGACCATGTAGAGGACGGGGTTGAGGCGGCTGACGGTGTCCCAGGGGGCGGGGAGCATGTCGATGCTGTAGAAGACGCCGCCGAGGAAGGTCAGCGGGGTGAGGACGAAGTTGGGGACGATGCTGAGGTGGTCGTACTTCTCGGCCCACATGGCGGCGAGGATGCCGAGGAGGGCGAAGGAGGCGCTGACGGCGACGGCGAACAGGAGCGCCCAGCCGGGGTGCGCCATGTGAAAGCCGGTGAACGCGACCGCGACCAGGAACACGAGGCCGCCGACGACGAACGCGCGCAGCATCGCCGCGCCGACGTAGGCGAGCACGACCTCGGTGGCGCCGAGCGGCGCGATGAGGACGTCGAGCAGGGTGCCGTTGATCTTCGACTGGAACAGGCTGGAGGCCGTGTTCAGGAAGGCGTTGGTGATCATCGAGAGCATGATCAGGCCAGGGACGACGAACTCGATGTAGGGGACGCCGTCGATCGTCTTGAGGCGGCTGCCGAGGGCGACGCCGAAGACGAGGAAGTAGAGGCTCGTGGTGATGAGGGGGCTGAGGACGGTCTGCTTCCAGACGGTGGAGAAGCGGCGCACCTCCTTCATGAAGAGCGTCTTCAGCCCGGTCAGGTTCCAACCCATGGGGTCTCCGTGGTGTGTAGGGGCGCTCATCGCTGCTCGGCTTCGGCGATCAGCTCAACAAAGATGTCCTCCAGGCGCGTGCGCTCGACCTGGAGGTCGATGATCCGGGCGACCTCGCGGACGCGGCGGAGCGTGCGCTCCAGCTCCTCGGGGTCGGACCAGGGCGAGCAGAGCTGCCGCCCGCCCCGGCGCAGCTCCGCGCCCGGCGGCAGCCCCTCGGGGAGCTGGTCGAGCGGCGCGGCGAGGTCGAGCAGCGCCTGCCCGGGGCGGCGGCGGCTGTGCATGAGGGCGTCGCGCTCCTCGACGAGGAGGAGGCGCCCCTTGTGGATGACCCCGATCCGATCGGCCAGCTCCTCGGCCTCCTCCAGGTAGTGGGTCGTGAGGATGATCGTCGTGCCCTGCTCGCGGAGGCGCCGCACCTCGGCCCAGAGGTCCTTGCGCAGCTCCACGTCGACGCCCGCCGTCGGCTCATCGAGGAAGAGCAGGCGAGGCCGGTGGACGAGGGCCTTGGCGACGAGGAGGCGGCGCTTCATGCCGCCGGAGAGGTGGCGGGTGTAGGCGTCGCGGTGGTCGGTCAGGGCGAAGGTCTCCAGGAGCTGATCGGCCCAGGCCGCGTCGGGCGTGACGCCCATGAGGCCCATCTGGATCATCAGGCTCTGGTGCGGGGTGAAGAACGGATCGAAGTTCAGCTCCTGGGGCACGAGGCCGAGGAGCCGCCGGGTCTGGCGAAACTCGGTGACCGTGTCGAAGCCGAAGACCGAGATCGCCCCGACGCTCTGGCGGGCGAGCCCGGCGACGCACCGGATCAAGGTGGTCTTGCCCGCCCCGTTGGGGCCGAGCAGCGCGAAGATCTCGCCCGGGTCGATGGTCAGGGTGACGTCGCGGACCGCGGTGAAGTCGCCGAACCGCTTGACGACGCCGTCAAGGCGAAGCGGGCACGGGTCGCGGGGTGTCGGTGAAGCTGTCATGGTGTGGGCTGCGGGTGTGTGGGGTGGTGTGAGCAGGCAACCATCAGGCCCCAGCCTGAGGCTGCCTGTGTCTAGAGATGCGTGGCGGCGCCGTTCGGGTGTGCTTGAATTGCCCTGCATGGGTCAGCGCGTTATCCTGTGCCCGTTTCCAGGCTGACGCGCGCCGCCACGCAGAGGCGCCTGTCCCAGTCCAACGCGACCGCAACCATAAGACAGCTGTCCTATGAGCAAGCGCAAGAAGGCACCTCGCCGCACCCCACCCTCCACGGCCACCCAGGCCGACGACGCCGACGCGCCCGACGACGCCCAGGGGTCGGGCGGCGACGCGCAGGCAGGCGACGCCGAGCCGGAGGGCGCGGCGCCCCGGAGCAAGCTCTGGGCGGGGATCGTCATGACCCTCGTCCTCGGCTGGATCGTGGTCCAGATGGCGCTGCCCGTCTCACCGTTCCTGGTGGAGCAGCACGTGGCGCGCACCGACTTCTCCTGGGACATGTTCGCCGTCCGCCGCGACTGCGAGCGTTGCTACCTGACGCTCTCGACCAACGGCAGCCAGGCGCAGCGCATCCCCTGGGGGACGTGGTACCGCTCACCCTACCACGTGGCCCGCACCCGCAACCGGGAGCGGCTCCCGAAGCTCGCCCGCGCCTTCTGCCGGGAGAACGAGGGCAAGGGGCACGAGCTGGACGTGCGCGTCGTCTGCGAGTGCCGCTACAACAAGAGCGAGAAGCTCTACAACCTCGACCCCTTCGGCGGCAACTACTGCTCGCCCGAGGCCGCCGCCCTGTTTGATGACTGAGGAGCCCATGTCGGACCAGACCCCAGCGCCCGAGCCCGCTGAAGACGGCTCCTTCATCGAGCGCCTGAGCAGCTCCCTGCGGGGCTACTTCTTGATCGAGGGCTCCCCGATCCCGCTCGGGATCTACCGCATCCTGCTGGGCCTGACGATCATGTACGAGGCCCACCACAACTTCCGGCGCATCGCCTTCTACACCCCGGACACGTTCCACTTCCCCTACGTGGGGTTCATCAAGCCGCTGCCGATCGGCGACCTGCCGCGGCGGATCCCGGCCGATGACGTGCTGTGGGCCGCGCTGGAGCAGCTCGCCTGGCCCGACACCATCGAGATGCTGTTCACCTGGCAGTTCGTCTTCGCGACGATGCTGATGCTCGGCCTGCTGACCCGGGTCGGTGCCCTCGGCGTCCTCATGACCCAGGGGTACGCGCTGTTCATCTGCCAGCTCAACTTCCGCAACCACATCTACCTGACGCTGCTGTGCGTGCTGCTCATCCTCTTCTCCCCGGCGGGGCGCGCGCTGAGCCTCGACGACGGCTTCAAGCGGGTCTACGAGTGGCTCCTCCCCGACAAGAAGCGCCAGACCCCCGAGTGGGTGCCGCTGATGACCCAGCGCCTGATCGGCATCCAGATCGCGATGATGTACTTCTGGGCCACCACCCACAAGCTCAGCCCGGGCTTCCTCAGCGGCTACCCCATGGGGCGCGCCGTCAGCCGGGCCATCACCAGGGCGAGGCCCGCCAGCTGGCTGTTCTCCCCCGAGCAGCTCCAGCAGCTCTCGGAGTTCTTCGCCGACCCTCAGTGGCAGCCGCTGCTCGCCTACATGACCGTCTTCGCCGAGGGCTTCCTGGCCGTCGGCCTCTTCTTCCGCTCGACACGGCTCGCCGCTGTCTGCATCGGCATCGGGCTCCACTTCGGGATCTTCCTGATGATGGACATCCACACCTTCGGGATGCTCTCGGTCAGCGCCTACATCTGCTTCTGGGTGCCTCGCGCGCGGCCCATCCCGATCGCCGGGCTCCCGACGCCGCGGCTCAAGTCGCCAGGCGCCCCGAAGGAGGCGGCCGAGGCGTAGCCCTGGTGGCCCCAAGCAACACAGCCCGACCCCTGAATCAGGGGTCGGGCTGTGTTGCTCTGGACGGCGTGGCCGCCCGGGTCACGGATCACCCTTCGCTGTCGTAGCGATCTTCGGCCCGGTCGAGCGAGGTCTCCAGATCGTCGAGCGCCTTGTTGATGCCCGTCTTGACGTCGCTCCAGGCGCGCTCGGTGGAGTCGTCGAACTGCTCCAGCTCGCGATCGATCTCGCGGCGCTCGGCGTTCAGCTCGCGCATCTCCTCCTCAAACTCAGCCGCCGCCTCGGCGCCCGCCTTCTCCATCTTCTGATCGAGCCGCTCCAGCTCGCGGTCGATGGCGTTGAGGCGCGCCCGCGACGCGCGCTTGAACTCGCGCTTCTCCTGCTTGATCTCCCGACTGGCTTCGTTGGTCTCCTTCTCGACGCTCCGCTCAGCGCTCTCCAGCGCCTTCTCGGCGTGGGTCTCGGCCCGCTCGCCCGAGGCGTTGTCACAGCCCGCGAACGACAGCGAGGCCACGGCGATCAACAGCGCGCTGCTCCATGACATGATCGTGTGAGTGTTCATGGTACCTGACTCCCTATGTCTTGAGTTGATGTGCATTCTTGAGAGCGGACGGCGCCGCCCAACCGGGCGGCCGCGGCGTCCATCAACGGGCATCGGTCGCCCGAGCGCGTCAGCTCGACGCCGACCTCGTCATGCTCATCAGGAAGGAGGCGGCCGCGATGATCAGGAACACCACCAGCGCGGCCTGGGCGAGCCACGCGAAGCTGCCCGCGAGGCCACCAAAGCCGAAAACGGCGGCGATCAAAGCCAGTATGAACATTGCAATTGCGAACTGAATCATGGGTGTCTCCCTCAGGTGTCGGGGTGGATTTCAGCCACGGCCCACCGCCGTGACGACAGCCTGTGTTAAAAGCAAGCATCAGACCAACTTTCGAAAAAACCCCGCCAGCCCCTTCACATCGGCCTCCAGACCATCCACCCCTCACATGGGCGGCGCGCGGCCCGGCGCTCGCCCCGACTGAAATCATGCGCTTCCTACGCAACCTCATCGCCCACCGACTCAGACGCGTTGGTGGCCGTCCGAGAGGGGCTGGAGCGCCTGTCAACGCAATCGGACCCATTCCAACGCATCTCCGTCGAGCAACCAACGACGACGCGTCCCCATGGCGCCCACGAGGCTGGCCACGGGGGGCGCGGGGGGAGGCTCACAGGAGCGCCTCGACGCCGATGAGCACGGCCCGGGTGAACACGTGCGCGCGAGCGCGCGGCGAAAGAGGCACGGTGCTTGCTCTTGTCCTGGGGTGAAGCCGTGGGGTCGAGCCAGCCGCTCCTCTCCCCCGTTGACACGCACTTGAGACCAGGACAGACGACCTATGAATCAGCAAGAACGCTTCTACAACGTGCTCCGCTCCTTCTCCAACGCCATGTTCATCAGCAACGGAGAGAACGGACTCCACGCCCGACCCATGACGGTGGCCGAGGTCGACCATGAGGCGGACGCCGTGTGGTTCGTGACCAGCATGAACAACACCGCGGTGGAGGAGCTGAAGCGCGACCCGGACGTCTCGGTGGCGTTCCAGGGGCAGCTCAAGTTCGCCTCCCTCACCGGGTACGCGGAGGTGATGATCGATCCCGACCGGGTCGAGAAGCTGTGGAGCGAGGCCTGGCGCATCTGGTTCCCCGAGGGCAAGGAGTCGTCCGATCTGGTCCTGCTCAAGGTCCAGGCGCTGCACGGCGAGTACTGGGACATGTCCGGCGTCGAAGGCGTCGGCTTTCTGTACAAGGCGGTCCGCGCCTACCTGGAGGGCAACGAGATGAGCGTCGGCAAGGACATCAACGGGCGGCTGAGCTTCATCAACGGCGACACCTCCGCCGAGACGACCGCCTCCGCGTAGCGCCCACACCGCCCCGACGCGACCTCCCAGCGGCCCCTGGCGCCCCCCCACGCCGGGGCCGCTCCACCCCACACCCCGGACCGAGACGAGCATGACCGAAGACGTGAGCCAGCCCCTGACCGAGGACGTCCCCACCGAATCACCCCAGACCACGTCGGTGCTCGGGGTCGCCATCCGCGACCTGGAGCGCCTGCGCGACGTGGTCCGCACCGTGGTGCGGTGTGGCTTCGGCGAAGGGCTCCCCAGCGCGCTCCGCGGGCTCATCCTGTCCAAGGACAAGGTGGACGAGGAGATGCTGAGCAAGCCGGAGCCCGTGCGGTTTCGGCTGATGCTTGAGGAGCTTGGGCCGACCTACGTGAAGTTCGGCCAGATCCTGTCGATGCGCTCGGACATCCTGCCCGTGGAGTACGCCAGCGAGCTGGAGCAGCTCCAGGACCAGGCCAGCTCGATGTCGTTCAACCAGGTCCGCCTCCTGATCGAGACCCACCTCGACCGCTCCTTCAACGAGCTGTTTGAGGAGTTCGAGGTCGATCCGCTGGGCACGGCGTCCATCGCCCAGACCCACCGCGCGATCACGCGCGGCGGTGACGAGATCGTGGTCAAGGTGCAGCGCCCGGGCCTGCGGAAGATGCTCTACTGCGATCTGGATCTGCTGCACCTCGCCGCACGGCTGCTGGAGTCCACCGTCAAGGAGGCGACGCTGTACCAGTTCACGCGGATCGTCTCCGAGTTCGAAGACGCGATGCTCAAGGAGCTGGACTTCACGATCGAGATGAACAACCTGCGCGAGCTGCGGGACAACCTCGATCCGAGCCGCGACGTCGTCGTCCCCAGGCCGCTCCCGTCGCTGAGCTGTGAGCGGGTGCTCTGCATGGAGTACTTCAAGGGCCGCTCGATCCGCGAGCTGCCCGCCGACACCCCCGAGGCCCACCGCGTCGCCGAGGAGCTGCTCCACGTCTTCATGAAGCAGACCCTGCTCGACGGCGTGTTCCACGGTGACCCGCACCCGGGCAACATCCTGATCAACGACGACGGGACCACCTGCTTGATCGACGCCGGGATGGTCGGGCGCCTCACCCAGTCCCAGCGCGAGGAGCTGGTCTCGCTCATCCTCGCCACCATCACGCGCGACGTGGACGCGCTGGCCAGGACCCTGATCCACATCGGTCGCCCCAGGCACCGGATCGACATGGCCGAGTTCAAGGCCGACATCGAGCGGATCCAGAGCCAGCAGCTCGGCAAGGGCAGCTACGACGACTACGACGCCTCCGCCTTCTCCCAGGAGTTCCTGGAGGCGGCCAAGCACCACGGGATCCAGCTCGCCCCGGAGTACACCATCCTGGTGCGGTCGAGCACCGCCATTGAGGGCCTCCTGCGCCGCCTCTCCCCCAAGATCGACCTCCACAGCATCGCGCGCCCCTACGCCGAGCAGGTCCTCTTTCAGCAGCTCAAGCCCCACCGGTTCTTTGAACAGACCATGACCTCGCTCCTCGGGGTCGGGAGCGTCTACCGGCAGCTCCCCGAGCAGCTCGATCAGGTGATGCACGACGTCAAGACCGGGCACCTCCAGATCGAGACGCGCTCGCTGGACATGCGCGACCTGATCCCGACCATCCGGCAGCTCGGCGGCCAGCTCCTCCTGACCGCCTTCGCCGTCACCATGTCCCTCACCGGGACCTTCCTCCTCCCCAACGACCCGCTCGTCCTCCTCGGCGTGCCGCTCCTCAGCGTCCTGGCGCTCCTGTTCGCCATCGCGGCGTGGACCACGCTCGCGCTGTGGTACCTGCTGGGCAGCGGGCAGAAGTTTGAGTTGTCGTCGTGGAAGTGGTGGCTCAACCGCGCCTGACGCGCGCGGCCCAGGTTCTGTTGATGTAAGCTCCCGTCGCCAGTCCCCCTACATCAACAAAGCCTAGACGAGCCGCGTCGGCGGAAGCTCATCATCAGCGGGCGCGTCGGACGGCGCGCCGCCCTCCCCCCCTCTCTCAACAAGACCACCAGCCGCCCTCAGCTCCTCGTCCGCGATCACCGCCTCCACGAGCCTCGCCGACTGGGCGAAGCGCGACTGGGCGCGGGACGCCTTGAAGCGATCGAGCTGGATGCCAAAGATCAGATCGACGATGATCGCGTCGGGGCGAATCGTCAGGACCCCCTCGCTGACGACGATGTCCAGGTCCTCGGCGGACTCGAACCACTCGGGGAGCCCGAGGTTGACGGCGAGGTTCTGGCTGTAGTTCCAGGCGACCCGGGCTCGCTGCTCGGCGAGCGTGGCGTTGCTGCGCTGGACGATGAGGGTGTCGAGGAAGCCAGGCAGGAGGGCGACGTCCAGCTTCTTGAGCTTGAGGTCGAGGACGAGCCGCGCGCCGTCCTCGGTGTTCTGGATGCTGGGGTAGAGGCGCGCGTCGATGCTGGTGATCCGGTGGGTGTTGGACAGCAGCGGCACCGGCCACCGCAGCTCCGCCGCCAGGGTGAGGCTGATGAACTTCTCCTCGATGAACTCCAGGTCGCGGGGCTCATCGAGCCGGATCCACCGCTCGCTTCGTTCGTTGTCGGGATCGAGGTTGACCGTCATCGGGACGATGGACTCCAGCATGCTCTGAAGCTCATCGCGGAGGATGTAGATCTTGATGTTCATCGACTCAGAAGCCCGGCTTGAAGGGGTCGTCGTCGGAGTTCTCGTCGTCTGCGAAGATCTCGATGAAGACGAGCGCCCCGGCGAGCAGCGCCCCCATGAAGGCGGCGCTCGTCGAGGTGAACTCCGCCGCGAACCCCTCGCCCTCCATCGGCACGCGCACCTCCAGCTCGGTCACCTCGCCGGGGCGGACGTCGACGGTCATGAACTCCTCGATCCGCACCGCCTTGACCGGGGTGTACCCGGCGAGGTGGAGGTCGATCTGACCGGCGGGGACGCCCTCGACGGTGATCTCGCTGGTGTGGGCGCGGGCGACGAGGAGGTTGCCGTCGGCGGACACCTCGGTGCCCGCGAGCGGCGCCGTGAGGATCAGGTGGATGTCGCCGGTCTGACCCACCGAGCGGGGGTAGGCGGCGTTGACGGCGTGGTGGGCGCAGCCGCTGAGGACCACACAAGCGGTCATCAGGGCGGCGGCGCGAGTCCATGGGCGATCTTGGGTCATCAGTTGCAACCTGTTGAGAGGGAGGCTCCGTTGGCGCAGGTCCCGGGGCTGAACAGGACCCCTTCGCCAGCCAGGGTGGTGTGTTCCACCAGAGTGCCCCCGGAGTCAAGCTCCGGGCTGAGGTTGAGCGACTGGTTGTTGCCCGCGTCGCCGTAGGCGATCTCAAAGATGATCGCGCCGTCCGGGTCCTTGAGGCGGAGGGTCATGTCGCTGTTGTTGAGCCCGATCGCATCGATCTCGACGTAGACGCCAGCGCCCAGGTCGGGCGGCTGCGCGCCGTCCTCCAGGCCGCTGAAGATCACGAGCGCCTCGCCAGGCCCGAGGCAGCTCGTGGTGAGGGTGGCCTCGCGGCGCTCGGAGGTGGTCTCCCGAAACAGCTCAACCCCGGCCACGCGGACGAGGCCGCCGGAGACGTTGACGATCTCGACGAACTCATCGTCGCTGGTGCTCACGACGCCGTCGCCGTTGGCGTCCCCGTTGTCCGCGTCCGGGTCGGCGTGGATCTCGTTGATGATGAGATCGCCCGCGGCGGCCATGGGCGCCATGTCACACGCCGAGGGCGGAGCGTCCATCATGCCGCCGGTGTCCATGCCACCGTCCATCATGTCTCCGGTGTCCATGCCACCATCCATCCCGCCGCCGTCGCCCGGGCCACCGGGGCACCCGGAGGCGAGCGCGCTGCCGTTGGCGCAGGCGCCGACGCTGTAGAGCGCGGCGGAGACGTCGGTGTGGGGGACCATCGGGGCGTTGGGGTCGAGCTGGGTCTGCCGCGTGAAGCTGGCGCCGCTGGCGCCGGGCAGCTCCTCGTTGAAGATCTCGACGCCCGCGCTGCTGCGGACGGTGACGTTGGTGCCGCTGTTGGTGAACCCGAAGCTGCCGGAGGCGATCTCGGCCTTGATCCCGGGGCCGAGGTCGGGCGCGACCCCGCCGCCAAAGAGCACGAGGGTCTCACCAGGGGCCAGACACTCGGTCGCGACGACGGCCTCCTCGCTGTCACCCTTGAGGATCACGAGGCCACTGATGTTGAGGGTCTCGGCGCCGATGTTGACGAACTCCAGAAACTCATCGTCGGACGAGTCGCGGTTGCCGTCCATGTTGGCGTCGCCCTCGTCGCCGGTCGGGACGGCGGTGAGCACCTCATTGACGATGAGGCTGGCCGCGGTGGGCGCCGCCGCGTCGGGGCAGTCACCCATCGCGCCGCCGCCGGGGCAGCCGGAGGAGAAGGGTTGGCCGTCGGGGCAGGTGCCTGGGTTGAACAGCGCGCCGTCCTCGGTCAACGTGGCGTGATCGACGTAGTCCCCGCTCGCGTCGAGCTGGGGGCTGAGGGCGACCGACTGGTCGTTGCCCGCGCCCCCGTAGTCCACGTCGAAGATCACGCCGCCGTCCGGGGTCTGGAGGGTGAGGGTCGCGCCGTCGTTGTTGAGCGAGTCGAGCTGGATCTCGACCATGACGTCGGAGCCCAGATCCGGGGGGGAGGCGCCGTCGGCGAGCCCCCGAAAGAGGACGATCGCCTGGTTGGGGCCGAGGCAGGAGGTGGCGATCGTGGCGCCGGGCGAGTCGGCGCCGTTCTTGTACAGCTCCAGGCCCGCGACGCGGAGGGTCTGCCCGGAGACGTTGACGATCTCGACGAACTCGTCGTCGCTGGTGCTCACGACGCCGTCGCCGTTGGCGTCTCCGTTGTCCGCATCCGGGTCGGCGTGGACCTCGTTGAGGACCAGATCGCCCGCGCCCGGCATGGGCGCCTCAGGGCACTCGGCGGGGTTGTTGCTGGTGTTGCCGCCGGTGCAGCCGGTGGAGAGCGCCGCGCCGTCGGGGCAGGTGCCGGGGCTGAAGGCGACCCCCTCGGCGAGGTCGGTGTGGTTGACGTACATGCCGGACGCGTCGAGCTGGGGGTTGAGGGTGACCGACTGGTCGTTGCCCGCGTTTCCCTAGTGGACCTCGACGACGACGTTGGCCTCGGTGTCGGTGAGGGTGATCGTGGCGCCGCTGTTGTTGAGCTGCATGGAGCCGTCGGCGATCTCAACCCGAGCGCCGGGGATGGCGGGGGCGGCGGCGCCGCTCTCGAGCCCACCGAAGATCACGAGCGCCTCGCCGGGGCCGAGGCACTCGGTCTTGAGGACGGTCTCGGGGGCGGCGCCGTCGTTCTTGTAGAGTTCAAAGCCGCTCAGGCGGACGGTCTGCGAGGAGACGTTGACGAACTCCAGGAACTCGTCGTCGTTGGTGTCGGCCGTCCCGTCCATGTTGACGTCCACGTCGGCGGGCGGGTCGGCGAGCACCTCGTTGAGCACCAGGTCGCCCATCTGGGCGAGCGGCGCGTCGGGGCACTCGGGGGCGGCGTCGCCGCCTCCGTCGCCGACGCCGCTGTCGGTGGTGGATGGGTCGGTGCAGACGTTGCGAATGCAGAGCAGCCCGGTCGAGCAGTCGCTGCTGGTCTGGCAGTTCCCGACGGTCTCGTCGCCACCGCAGCAGGCGGTGAGGGTCAGCGCGGCTGCGATGAGCGCGGCGTGGGCGCCCGCCCACAAGAATCGGGTGCGGATCGAAGCGCCCAGGAAGCGCGCGTGTTGTTGCTCAGCCATCATGGAGGGGATCCCCGCGGTTTGAGTGCGTGTGTGCTGTGTGCGTCTCCGACACCCTGAGTTGGCGCGGATTGTAGAGGAGGCTTGGGGTTGCCGACAACCTTCTTGAACTGATACCCTCCAGGTCCCTGCCCATGAACCGAGGTCGTGGGGACAGCAGAGTCCCCAAGGCTTCACATCGAGCCCGCGGTGGGTTAAGTTGTGCCGCTGATGGCCTCCACAAGGAGCAACCCGGACAATCCACGCCTCTCCGAACCAGAGACCCTGCGCAAGCGAACACGCGCGCACGCGAAACGCGCCAGGGGTGGATTCCTGTTGCCTGCCTGGATTCATCGTATAGAGTGGCGACAACATCAAGCGCTGGCCTCCCTGGATGGGTGACCGTTGTGGCGTCCTGAGGACATGAGACGAAGATGGTGGGTGCATTGAGCAGTACAGAGAACGCAACGGCCAAGTCCGAGACGGTAACCTGCCCGAACTGCGGCGCGGAGAGCAGCGACCTGGAGTGGTGTGACGCCTGCGGGTCTCAGCTCAACCCCCCCAGCGCGTCGATCGCCTGGCTGGAGGTCGGGTCGGTGTTCGCCTTCACCGGCGAGAGCGACGAGAAGAAGCGTCTGGCGAGGGTCGTCGACCTGACCGAGGTGTACTCGACGCGGCGGGTGGGCATCGCGCAGGTGTGCCCCGAGGGGATGGAGGGGCGCTTCTTCTCGCGCGAGGAGCTGAGTCGACACGGGTTCAAGGCGCCCGACGAGGAGGCGGAGCTGGCCGAGTCCTCCTCCGACGCCGAGACGTGCGAGTTCCCGACGATGTCGGGGGAGTCGGTCTTGTTTGAGGAGACGCTCAACGAGCCCTCCTTGCAGCCGACGCACCTGCCCGAGGAGGTGCTCGATCTGGTCTACACCCCCTTCGCGCGGATGAAGCGCGGCCCGGAGCGCTCGCTGGAGGTGTTCGAGTCGCCGGAGGGGCACCCGCTGCAGGAGTACCTGGAGGGGCTGGAGCGGCTGCTCACGCTGGAGGAGGCCGCCGGGGTGGCGCTGCTGCTGATGGACGCCGTGGAGCGCGTCCACGCGTCGGGGCTGCTGCACTTCCAGATCTGCCCGTGGACGATCCGGGTGATCACCCCGGAGGAGTCGGAGGAGCCGATCGAGGAGGCGAGCACCCCGAGCGTGGACGAGCTGCGGCTCGTCTTCGAGGGGATCCGAGGCTTCTACAAGGCCGAGGAGGAGATCCGCTCCCACCCGGTCATCATGGGGTTCTCGCCGCCTGAGTTCTTCGGGCGCTCGCAGGGGCCGCTCGACCACCACGCCGACATCTTCGCGATCGGCATGCTGTTCTACTACCTGCTCGCGGGCGGGCCGCCCCCATCGGGGAGCCTGACGCGCAACACCCCGTGCCTGCCGCTGCGCGCGTTCCGCTTCGCGATGCCCCCCGGGCTGCAGCCGTTCATCGACGGCTGCACGCACCCGGAGCCCAGCGAGCGCTTCGAGACCGTCGCCGAGACCCGCAAGGGGCTGCTGGCGGCCCTGGACGTCGCCCACCGCCGCGACGCCAACCGGCGCTCCGAGGCGCAGCAGCGCCTCTCCTTCTACTGCGCCGTGGATCGCCACATCGGGATCGGCAAGGGGCGGCGCTCGCCCATCAACCAGGACTCGGTCTTCATGGGGCACGACCCCGACCTGAACCTGGCGCTGATCGCGGTCGGCGACGGCGTCTCCACCGCCAGCTTCGGCTCGGGCGACATCGCCAGCAACCTCCTCATCGAGGCCTGCTCCGACTCCTGGTCCAAGCGGCACGACCTCAAGCAGCAGCTGGTCGCCTACGCCCGCGCCGAGGCCGAGGCCGACGACCCGATCGCCCTGGAGGCCACCCTCCCCGACGGGATCGACGTCGCCTCCCTCTCGGAGGAGGAGCGCGCCCTCGACCCGGAGGCGACCCTCGACAGCAACGAGCTGCTCGCGATCCCCGACGCGGACGTCGAGGCGCCCGCCGCCGGTGAGGAGACCCTCGACAGCGAAGACTCGGAGCTGCCCGAGCAGAAGGCAGGCGACGCCGAGGGCGACGAGCCCAACCCCACCCTCGACGAGTCGCACACCCCGCCCGAGCGGGAGCTGCTCCGGGGTCGGATCGGCCTGACCGGCAACCGCTCCGCGCCGCCGCTCCTGGAGACCCCGGCCGCCCAGTTCATCCGCGACGTCCTCACCGACGCCAACGACAGCATCTCGGCCCACATCAACGAGCGCTTCGCGCCGTTCAACGGGCCGGTCCACGAGGTCATGGGCACCACGTCCATCACCGCCATCCTCCACGACGACCTGATCACGCTGTCGAGCCTCGGGGACAGCCGCGCCTACCTGCTGCGCAACGGGCACATGGAGCGCCTCACCCGCGACCACAACCTCACCACGCTGCGCATGATCGAGGGCTTCTCCGCCGATGAGTCCCTCCTGCTGCCCCACGGCAAGGCGCTCGCGCGCTGCCTCGGCACCTTCCAGGTCACCCAGGGGCGGCTGAAGGCGATCAAGCCCGAGCCCGACCTGGTCACCTTCCGGCTCATGGCGGGCGACACCATCCTGCTCACCACCGATGGCCTGATCGACTTCGGCGGCCCCACCGAGGCCGCCGCCGAGCGCAACATCCAGACCATCCTTGAGGCCGAGGAGATCCCCTCCATCGCCTGCCTCAAGCTCATCGTGCTCGCCAACGAGGGCGGCGGTGAGGACAACATCGGCATGTCGGTCATCCGCGTGACCGAGCGCAAGGACGGCGCGGGCGGCTTCCGCGGCGCCCTCGTGCAGGCCTTCCCCCCCACCGCGCTGCTGCGCTCGAACGCCTGAGCCCAGCACCACCCCCAGAGCGCGAGAGGCGGCTGTGATGCATCACAGCCGCCTCTCGCGTATTCATCCATCCCTGCGGCGCCCCGCGAGGCGCCTCCAACATCAGCGGGCCGCCTCACGGCGGCCCTCACACGACCCGAAACACCATCGTCCGCCCCCGCGACCATTCACGCGCGGGCTCGCACCATCACGCCGCAGCCATCGCGCTGCGTCGGGTCGCCTCCGTCATTCCCAGCACGATCCGCCGCACCCCGCTGACCGCGCGGCAGGTCGCCATCTCCTTGCGCGCCCCGCACCCGCCCAGCGTGCACAGGAACAGCTCCTCGCCCATCACGTCGAACCGCCGCACCGAGAGCTGCTCGCGGAGCGTGCTCGGCAGGTAGCCGTTGATCGACTCCATGATCCGCGCCTGCGTCGGGCGATCCGAAGCCCGCGTCAGCAGCGGCGCGTAGGCCGACAACACCCGGCTCAGCTCCGCCTCCTCGTCCGCCGCCGCCACCATCAGCCCGCGTCGGTCGGCGAGGATCACCGCCTCGACGTCGAACATGTCCCGGCAGTGGCGCAGCTGGTAGTGCACTGCCATCCTCATGATGCTGCTGCGTCGGTATCGCCTGTCTTGCGTCATGTCTGCTCTCACCGCGTTGCGGGCGTTGTGTGGCCCGGAGTTGCCTTGCCAATCCATCGGGGTTCAGACCTCCATGTCGCCCACTATCCTACATGTAGGACATTGGAGCACAAGAAACCGCCTCAAAAATCGTCCGACGTCCTCCAGTGGCCCTTTACGGGTCACGCAGCGGCGTAAACCATGGCAACATCACAGACCTCGGGGTGAACCTCGGGCGCGAGGCGCCGTCCGAGGGATAAAGAGCCTTGACAAGGAGGCGGAAGTTGCCTAAGTAGTCTCTCACCCTCTGGAGAGGAGCCCGGGCTTCGGCCCCAATCCTTCATCCAGGTGTGGCGCTGTGGCCAAGTGGTAAGGCAGGGGCCTGCAAAGCCTTGATCACCGGTTCAAATCCGGTCAGCGCCTCTTCACAACACAACTCGACTATCTGGACAGGTTGGCGTCGCCCGCCCTGAACCTGTATAGATAGATCAGCGACACCTCGACCTCTGGAGATCGACTGCGTAGAGGCTGGGCGGCGGCATGGCGCTGAAGATTACCGTCAAGACAGCGAGCGACAGCATCGCGACCTATGAGTTTGTCTTCGAACGCACGGAGATCACCATAGGGCGGAGCGCCTCGTGTGACGTCCAGCTGCCCTTCCCCACCGTCTCCAGCCGCCACCTCACGCTTCTGCGCGAGGGCACCACCTACCTCGTCGCCGACATCGGCAGCACCAACGGCACCCGGCTCAACGACCGCCTCCTGGAGCCCAACCACTTCGCGCCGCTCCACCTCGGCGATCGGCTCGTGCTGACCGACGTCACCCTCACGATCAACTCCACCGACTCCTTCAAAGGCGACATGACCTCCGACCAGACCGCCGATCTGGTCCGCAACATGGTCTCGGACTACCTGGAGGGGCAGTCCCTCGATCCGCGGGACACCACGGCGCACCTTGAGGTCCTTCAGGGCGCGGACGAGGGGGCGCAGCGGGCGCTGCTCAAGGAGGAGGGGCGGCTGTCGGTCGGGGCCGACCCGGCCTCGTGCCACTGGGTGCTGCGCGACCCCGAGATGCCGCCGCGGGCCTTCTCCCTCGCGCCCCACCGAGGCGCCTGGGCGCTCGAACACGGCGGCCACGAGCTGCCGGTCTACCTCGACGGCTTCCCCATCGCCGCCGAGGGCTCGGTGCGTATCCGCGGAGGCGGACGCGTGCGGGTCGCCCACACGACGTTTCTGTTCATCGATCCACTCGAAGACGTGCTCGCCGACCTCGAAGACATCTCCGGCGACGAGGGCATGGAGCGCCCCCCGTCGCGCTCCACCATCGAGGTCCCCGCCAGCCAGATCCGCAAGCTCCGCGGCGGGAGGCGCCCCCCCTCGACGCGCACCCCCTCCGTGCTCATCGAAGGCGCGCTGAACGTCGGCGACATCAGCGGCGACGACTTCTCCGAGGAGACCACCAAGCAGGTCTACGAGGACGACGTCAACCCCGAGCCCCCCCGCACCCAGATCGGCCTCCCCCTCTCCGGCAGCTCCCTCGACTCCGACCTCGCCGTCGCCGGGAGCGTCGAGGAGCAGCACCTCGCCGTCGAGGCCAGCCGCGGCTGGAGCCGCACCGACGTCGTCCTACTCTCCGTCACCATCGCGCTCGCCACCATGGCGCTGGTCGTCTTCGTGCTCCTCTTCAACTGGGGCTGATCCACGCTCCCAGCGCCTCCCCAACACAAAGCCGCCCGCCCCAAGCGCCGCCCCCAGCGCCCCGCCGACCACCACGTCCAACGGAAAGTGCACCCCGAGCACCACCCGGCTGAGCGCCACCAGCAGCGCCAGCGTCACGAAGACGACCGCCCCCCTCGGCGCCAACAGCGCCATGAAGATCATCCAGGCGAAGGCGTGCTGCGCATGCCCCGACGGGAACGACCGCGCCGTCAGCGGGCGCGTCCTCAAGCGCACCTCGCCGCGCTTCAGCTCACGGCCCCAGCCCGGCTCCGGGGGCGGCTCGAAGGGCTCGGCGATGGAGAAGTGGATCAGCGGCCGCGGCCGCATGAACGTGGACTTGAGCGCGCCGTTGACGCCCGCGCTGAGCGCCACCGTCAAGAACAGCGCCGCGGCCATGCGTGGGCGCCCGCGCCCGTAAAGCCCGAAGATGACCAGGAGCAGGATCACCACCCCCGGCAGGTTGCCCACCAGCGTCACGGTCTGAAACAGCGCCACGCCGAACGCGCCCCACTCCAGGCCGTTGATGGTCAGGAACAGCGAGGCGTCCGCGGCGAGCAGGGCTTCCATGACGACGCTCCTCAGGCCACGCTCACGACCCCGCGCTCGGCCATCTCCTCGATCTGCTCCGACGTCCTGCCCAGCTCGCCGAGGATCTCGCGCGTGTGCTCACCGAGGTGAGGGGGCGGGCGGAACCACGCCCGATCGGCGGGCGTGAGCGGGGTCGCGGTCTGCTTGAGCGGCCCCAGCGCGGGCTTGTCGAGCGTAAAGAAGATGTCCCGGTCGATGAACAGCGGGTCGTCCTCCAGCTCATCCGGGCGCCGCACCGGGACGCAGCAGCAGTCCACTCCGGCGAGGGCGTCGATCCACCCCGCCTGGGTCCGGGTGCGGAACAGCTCGGCCAGCTCCCGCTTGACCTCAAGCCCCACCGCGTCGGAGCGGTGCCCGTCGGTCTGGCGCGCCTCGAACCCGGCCGCCTCACAGAACGCCAGCCAGAACTTGGCCTCCAGCGCCCCGAGCGCCATGTGCCGCCCGTCCTGGGTCTCGTAGACCCCGTAGCAGGCCCAACCCCCGTTGAGCATCCCGCGGGCCGCCTCCTCCACGGGGCTGCCCGCGCTCAGCAGCGAGATCATGGGGAGCATGAACGCCAGCGCCCCTTCGGTCATGGAGATGTCGAGCCACACCCCCTCCCAGTCGTCGCCGCTGCGCCCCCGCTCCAGCAGCGCCGCCAGGATCGAGGACACCGCGTAGAGCGCCCCCCCGGCGATGTCCGCCACCTGAAAGCCGGGGACGACCAGCTCGCCGGGGTCGCGCCCGGTCCCGTAGACCAGCCCCGCCCGCGCGATGTAGTTGAGGTCGTGGCCCGCCTCAAGCCGCGCCGGGCCGGTCTGGCCGTAGCCCGAGATCGAGCAGACGATCACGCCGGGGAAGTCCGCCTCCAGGCGCTCGGCGCCGAACCCGAGCCGCTCCATCACGCCGGGGCGGAAGGACTCGATCAGGACGTCGGCGTCGGCGATCAGATCCGCGAGCAGCCCCAGCCCCTCGGGCTCCTTGAGGTTGAGGGTGACCGAGCGCTTGTTGCGGTTGATCCCCGCGAAGAACGAGCCCATCGGCCCGATGAAGGGCTGATAGAGCCTCGCGTAGTCGCCGCCGCGCGGGTCTTCGATCTTGATGACGTCGGCGCCCAGGTCGCCCAGCAGGACCGTGGCGAACGGGCCGGGCAGCAGCCGGGTCAGGTCCACGACCCGGACCCCGGCGAGCGGGCGGTTGAGGTGTCGTCGCATGGGGGCTCCTGGTGTGTGGGGTCGGGGCAAGAAGTGAAGAAGCCCGACCCGCCCGGTGGCAGGCCAGGCTTCGCTGGCTCTCGGTCCAGGTCGCTCAGCGCGACCTGGCTGCGCTCGCGTCGAGCGACATCGCGACGACGCGGGCGAGGATCAGACCAGGACCTGCTGCAGCTTCATCGCCAGGCCCATGTCGCCCTCGATCTTGAGCTTGCCGAGCATGAAGGCCTGCATGCCGGGGAGCTTCCCGGTGACGAGGTCCATGAAGTCGCCCTCCTCCATCGTGATGGAGCACTGCGCGTCGTCGCTGGGGCCCGCGGACACCCAATCGGAGTCCTTGGTCAGGTTCACGACCCAGGTGCCACCGTTGTCGCCGTTGATGATGAACTGGTAGACGGCGCCCACGGACTTGGACCCCTCAGGATCCTTGGCAAGCGTGGCCGGGAGACTCTCCTCGAAGTAGGACTTTGGGCTGGACATGGCGTTACCCCCAGGTGGTGGTGGTGATTCAGTGGGATACAGCCCCGGCGGGTGGGCCGGGGGAGATGTGAGCAACAACTCACCTTTGACGGCGCAAGATAGCCGCGTCGGGGATCGCGTGTCAACCACTGGATGGAGGGGGTGTGTTTGGAGAGAGCGTCACATGGCGCGGATGATGGTCCGGCGGCCCACCTTGCCCTGCGCCGCCTTCGCCTCGTCCATCGAGCCGTAGCGGCCCACGAGGACCCGGTGCACCCGACCTCGCCCGGGCGCGTTGCCCGACACCACCCGCGCGGGCAGCCCTCGGGACTTGAGCTGCGCGAGCACCTGATCGGCCTCGCCCTTGTCCGAGAAGGCGCCCGCCTGGAGGGCGTAGCGGCGGCTGTCGCTGGCCTCGGCGCGCGGCGCCTCGCTGCGACCCAGGACCCGGCGGCCCACGGCGCCCGCGTTGTCGTCCGCCGCCGACGGGACGTCCCGCTCCAGGACGCGGCCGTCTGGCACCGCGGCGATCACGTCGCGGCTGGCGTCGCGGCGCGCCGAGCGCTTCTCGGGGCGCGACTCACGGCTGAGCACCCGGCGATCGCCTGAGCGCTTCGGCCGCTTCATCCGCGCGAGCTGCCGGTAACGGGGGCGCTTGCCGCGGAAGCGGCTGTAATCGAGCCCCTCGTTGTTGGCGTTCCAGTCCGGTGACTTGACCGCGCGGCGCTGGTGGGGCTCCGCCGGGGCGTCCAGCTCATCGAAGAAGGAGAACTCCTCGATCGAAGCCTGCGCTGAGTTCTTCGCGGCGTTCTTGTCCGGCGACGTCATCAATCCAGCGATGAAGGCGCCGTAGCCCTCGAAGTTGACCACCCGGCCCACCTCGAAGCCCACCACGAAGAGGACCCCTGCGCCGAGCAGGAGCGCGACCACCATAAAACCAAACTGCCTGGCGTCCATCTTCATATGCCGTCCCCCAGGGCGCACCACGCCACCGACGCCCCAACGATGCACCTCGCCCAAAGACACCAGCCGCGGCGGCTCGTGCGGTGAGGAACTGTCGGGACGCGGAGCACACATGCGCTCTTGACCTGCGTCCGACCTACAGGCTAGGGCGTCAGGGGACATCGTCAAAAAAACTCCCTTATATCGACCGGAGGGCAGCTTTTTTGAAGATAAAAAGGCCGCGATGCCACCTCACGCGAAGCGACGATCCTCGTCGACGCCGAGGATGACGAGCGGGGGCGCGGCTCCGGTGATGGCGATCTGATCGCCCATGCCGACGTCGTAGACGGCGTGGGGGCCGTCGAGGAAGACGCACCCGGTCCGCATGCGGGAGATCACCGTCAGGCCGTCGCCCATGGGCTGGACGCCGCCGAGGAGGTTGTAGCGGCCGCGCGGCGGCAGGTAGGGCTCGCGCACGAGGTACTGGAGCAGCTCGGAGCCGAGCGGCAGCACGATCCCCCCCGCCGATCGGATCGCCGCGGTGGAGCCCGCCGGGGTCGCGACCCAGATCCCGCTGGAGCGGTGCTCCTCGCGGTGGCTGGCCACCTCCAGGATGTAGCGCGAGGTCGCGGCCGGGTTGCCGTCGGCGATCAGGATGTCGTTGAGCACCGGGGGATCGATGACGGTGCCGTTGATCGCGATCCGAAAGCGGCTCAGCTCGAAGGTCCTGACGCGGCCCGAGATCACCCCGGTGAGGGCCTCCGAGAAGTCGGCCCCGGTCGTGGCGCAGAAGTAGCCCACGCTGGAGACGGGATCGGAGTTGACCCCAAGCAGCGGGGTCGCGTCCTTCAGGCGGTGGGAGACGTCGAGGACCGTGCCGTCGCCGCCGACGGTGATCACGAGGTCGTAGCCCGCGATCGACTCCAGATCGCCCCGGTAGAGCACGTCGTGGGGCCAGGAGCGGTGCTCCAGCTCCTGGCGGACCTGCTCAAGGCTGATCTGGTGGCGCTCGTGGCTGGGGCGGAGGCGCGCGACGGCCTCGTTGCCCGCCTCCAGGAGGTCGTCGGTCTCGTCGTGGCCCGCGCGGGTGTCGGCGCGGCGGTACTCCTCCAGCGCGCTGCGCTTGTGGACGACCAGGGTGCGGGGGCGAGGGGGGATCTTGGGGGTAGGCAAAACGTTCGCTCCTCGGGGGTCAACGCCCGGTGTACCAGCGGCGGATGATCGCCGTCGCCGGCTTACCCCGCGGGGCGTAATGGATGTCCTCGGGGCCACCGTAACCGTTCCAGTTCCACAGGAACACCCCGGAGACGCCGAGGTGCTCGGGCTCCTCCGGAGGGCGCTCCACCGCCCAGGCGAGCCAGGCCTCGTACATCGCGCGGTAGGCGAGGTACTGCGTCATCGGGCTCGCCGCCTTCGCCTGCGTGTAGTCCCATGGGTGGGCCGCGCTCCCAACCTGCGACGGATAGCCCACCTCCGTCAAGATCAACGGCCTGCCGGTCAGCACCGAGTAGCTCGCGATGACGCTCAGCGCCGCCTGCCAGGTCGCGCGCAGCTCGGCCAGCTCGGGCTCAGGCTCCTTGGACAGCTCGAAGTAGCCGGTCATCCCGACCAGATCGAGCTGATCCCAGAAGGTGACCCCGTGGAAGTGATCCCAGTTCGACGAGTAGATCAGGTCGCCCTTGTACTGCTCGCGCACGCGGGAGATCAGCGACACCCAGCGGTCACGCTCGTGCTCCATGCTCAGCAGCTCGCTCCCCACCGAGTAGACGATCACCCCCTCCTCGGCGGCCAACCGGGCGTAATGCAGCACGAACGCCTCGTAGGACGCCCACCAGCGGGCGCGGTTGGCGGGCTCCAGCTTGCCGCGCCACTCCCCGGAGCGGCGGCGGTGCAGGTGGAGGATCGGGAACAGCATCACCTTCAGCCCCGCCGCCCGCGCCTCGCGTATGACGGCCCGGACCTCGTCGTCCGAGTAGGTCTCCACCGGATCGGGGCGGATCGACACCGAGCGGACGTGCTCCTGCCGCCACGAGGTCACCAGCGACACGTGGGTCGCGCCGAGGGCCTTGATCTCGCGGAACATCTGCTTGTGGTCGAGCCCCGGGGTGCGGGTGTAGAGCCCCACCGCGACCCCGCGGACGAACGCGCGCTTGAAGGCCCCGCCGGGCTTCGGCGGCGGCTCCATCCCCTCGGGCGCCCAGGCTGGCCCGAAGGAGGGCACGCGGGCGGGGGTCGGGTGCCGCGCGCGTTGGAGCGCGCCGTCGCCCTCGTCGGCGAGCGCAGGGCGACACGAGGTCGTCGCCAGCACGACGAGCGCCACGAGCGCGCACAACCATGGCCATCCAGAACCCACGGACACCCTCCTTGCTTGAGCGTTGGCCCTGCGCCAGACGCATGGGCTATACTGCGCGACGCCGTACCCAGCACACAAGCGAGGAGAGACAGGCATGACATCACCCCTTGAACCGCTCCAACCGTCGCCCACCTTCCCGCCCGCCGACGGGCCGGTCCTGCTGATCGTCCTGGATGGCGTCGGGATCGGCCCAGGAGACGAGGGCGACGCCGTCGCGCAGGCGCGCACGCCCACCCTCGACCGCCTCTTCGCGCGCTGCCCCAACACCGAACTCAAGGCGCACGGCTTCGCGGTGGGGCTGCCCTCGGACAAGGACATGGGCAACTCCGAGGTGGGGCACAACGCCCTGGGCGCGGGCCAGATCGTGGCGCAGGGCGCCAAGCGGGTCAACCAGGCGATCGAGGACGGCGCGATCTTCGCGACCGACCTCTGGGGGCAGATGGTGGCGCGCTGCGAAGCGGGCGGGGCGCTGCACCTGATCGGCCTGCTCTCCGACGGCAACGTCCACAGCCACGAGCGCCACGTCCACGCCCTCATCCGTCAGGCCGCCGAGGAGGGCGTCCAGCGCCTCCGCCTCCACATCCTCACCGACGGCCGCGACGTCGGCGCCCAGACCTCCCTGACCTACATCGCGCGCGTCGAGGAGGTCTTCGCCAGCCTCGACGGCGTCGACTACCAGATCGCCTCCGGCGGCGGCCGGATGATCACCACCATGGATCGCTACGAGGCGGACTGGTCGATCGTCGAGCGCGGCTGGCGCGCCCACGTCCTCGGCGACGCCCGCCCCGCCCGCTCCGCGCGGGAGGCGATCGAGGCCGCCCGCGCCGAAGACGAGGACCTCTCCGACCAGTACGTCCCGCCCTTCGTCGTCACCGACGAGGCGGGCACCCCGGTCGGCACCATCGAGGACGGCGACGGGGCGCTGTTCTTCAACTTCCGCGGCGACCGGGCGATCGAGATCTGCCGCGCCTTCGACGAAGACGACTTCCCCTACTTCGACCGCGAGCGTCGGCCCGACGTCCTCTTCGCCGGGATGACCCTCTACGACGGGGACCGCAACATCCCGGCCCACTACATGGTCGCCCCGCCCGACATCTCCCGGACGATGGGCGAGTACATGGCGCGCAGCGGGATCCGCCAGTTCGCCTGCTCCGAGACCCAGAAGTACGGGCACGTCACCTACTTCTGGAACGGCAACCGCAGCGGCCAGTTCGCCCCCGACCTCGAACACTACGTCGAGGTCCCCTCCGACAACGTCCCCTTCGAGCAGCGCCCCTGGATGAAGGCCGCCGAGATCACCGACGTCACCCTCGACGCCATGCGCGGCAGCGCCTTCCAGTTCGGGCGGATCAACCTCGCCAACGGCGACATGGTCGGCCACACCGGCCACCTCGAAGCGGCGATCCTCTCGGTCGAGGCGGTCGATCTCTGCCTGGAGCGCCTCGTCGACGCCGCCGAGGAGACCCGCACCACCCTCGTCATCCTCGCCGACCACGGCAACGCCGACAACATGTTCGAGCGCGACAAGCAGGGCGCGATCAAGCGCGACGAGCGCGGCCGCACCAAGCCCCACACCAGCCACACCCTCAGCCCCGTCCCCTGCATCATCTTCCGCCCCTGGGCCGACACACCGCCCTCCTTCCGCGACGACCTCGACGCCCCCGGGCTCGCCAACGTCGCCGCCACCGTGCTCGAGCTGATGGGCTTCGAGCCCCCCGCCCACTTCGAGCCCTCCCTCCTCGCCCGCCCCTGACCCCCTCCGCTGGCCCGGCCCGGGAATCTGAACACAAAGACAGTTCTTTCTTGACGGGGCGTGAAAACCCGTCTAGTATACTGAACTACAGTCAGGGTTCAGGCACGTAGCCTCCCTGAAGGGCCAAGGAGGAGGACTTCATGCAACACAACACCCCACATCACACGCGCGAACACGTCCTACCGACCCTCGTCGGGCGCACCCTCATCACGGCAGGGGCGGACACCTGCTCGTTGGAAGACGACACGGGGCTGCGGTGACGCGCCGGTGATCACGAGACGCCCTGAGCGCACACTCAGGGTTCCAGTTCGCGACGGTGTGGACTCTGGCGGTCCGATTGACGTCTTCCCTGAAGCCGCCCCGTCGTGATCTCCACAACGCCGAAGGCCCGCAGACCATCCACGTCTGCGGGCCTTCGGCGTTTCTTGTCGGAGCCCGACCTCAGGCGCGCCCGGCGTCGTCGCCTCCCGGCGCGACGCCGCGCAGGCGCCGCTCCAAGGCGTTGGCGCGGGCGTGGGAGAGGGTCTCCTCGATGAGGCGCCGGTTGGCCCCGATCAGATCGGCGAGCACGGCGAGCAGCGCGAGGATGAAGCTGAGGTTGAGGAGGACGACGCTCAGCAGGAGCGACTGGACGTGCCCGTCGCCGTCGCCGCTGATGTAGAAGTTGAGGAACCGCGCCCCGATCGCCACCCCAGGCAGGAGCGTGAGCCCCGCCAGGGTCGAGAAGACCATGAACGGGCGGTAGAGGACGTAGATGCGAATGATCGTGATCGCGCTGCGGCGGATGTAGCCGAACGTCGAGCGGAACAGGCGGCTGGGGCGGGTCTTGAGGTTGGTGCGGATCGGCACGTTCTCGATGTGCAGGCCGCTCAGCCCCGCCTGGATGATCGTCTCGTGGGTGTAGGTGAAGGAGCTGATGACGTTGAGCCGCAGCGCCAGATCGCGGCTGATCGCCCGAAAGCCGCTGGTGGCGTCGGAGACCTCGACCCCGGCGACGGTGCTGATCACCTGGCTGCCGAGGCGCTGCAAGAACTTCTTGATCGCCCCGAACTCCCGGTGGCTGGCGATCTGCCGATCGCCGATCACCATGTCGGCGCGCCCCTCGACCACCGGCGCCACCAGCTTCGGGATGTCCCCGCCGTGATACTGGTTGTCGGCGTCGGTGTTGACGATGATGTCGGCGCCCAGCTCCAGACAGCGCCTCACCCCGGTGCGGAACGCGTTGGCGAGCCCGCGGTTGCTCGCCAACCGGATGACGTGCTCCCCCCCACACGCGCGCGCCACCTCGGCGGTCCGATCGGCCGAGCCATCGTCGATCACGAGGCGCTCGATGATGTCCACCCCCTCAATCTCGGTCGGCAGCGCCTCCAGGGTCTCGGGCAGGTGCTTCTCCTCGTTGAAGCAGGGGATCTGGATGATCAGCTTGACCGGAGCCACGGGTTCATGCCTCGTCGAAGTCGGTGATGGCGGGTCTGGATGTTCGGGCGGCCCTCAAGACCGGTGTGGCAGCTTGCCACACCGACGGCGTTTACTCAAACCACGGTCGCCTATACACTCCAGGCCAGGCACAGCGCCCGACACGTGACCCCGGACCCCCACGCGCCATGACGACCCCTGAGCCGAGCGCCTCTCGACAGCTCCTGCCCTACCGCATCGCCGCCCTCGTGCTGCTGATCGCCTGCGCGGCGCTCGCCGTCGCCCTCGTCCAGGCGCTGACCCCGGCGCCGAAGCCCCTCGGCGCCTCAGACGCCCTCCCCGGCGCGGGCGCCCCGGTCAAGCGCGCCGCCCCGACGGGGCACAGCCCCCACCGCCAGGTCGTGCTGGACACGATGTTCAAGGAGCACGGCGAGCCTCTGTGCGAGGGGTGCAACATCGTCGTGGTGTCGATCGACACGCTGCGCCCCGATCGGATGAGCGCCTACGGCTACCCCCAGGAGACGACCCCGCGGGTGCGGTCCTGGTTTGGCGACGCGGGGCGCATGGAGCGGGCCTACAGCTCCGCGCCCTGCACGGTGCCGAGCGTCAAGCAGTTCATGACGAGCAGCTACCACGGCGGCTTCCCCACCATGGCCGAGGCGTTCGGGGAGCAGGGCTACGCCACCGCCGCCATCGTCAGCCAGCACCACCTGCGGATCGGGCGCGGGACCGCGCGCGGGTTCCACCATTACGACATCCAGGGCCTCTGGGAGCGCGACGCCCACAGCCTGAGCACGCGCCGCGCCGAGACGATCGTCAACAAGGCGATCCACTGGCTGGAGCAGGACGGCCAGCGCGCCGAGCGCTTCTTCCTGTGGCTGCACCACTTCGACCCTCACGACCCCTACCACCCCCCCGCGCCCTTCCGCGACGGGTTGACCGCGTCGAGCCTCGTCCCCGACGGCGACCGCCGCGCCGTCCAGATGAAGCGCTGGGAGGCCGCCCCCGCCTCCGAGCGCCCCGAGGCGTGGTACCTGATGGACGCGATCTTCTCCGACGCCGACCGCGCCGCCCTGCTGGAGCGCTACGACGCCGAGATCCGCTACACCGATCAGCAGCTCGGGCGCCTGTTCGACGCGCTGGAGCGGCTCCAGCTCACGGAGCGGACGATCGTCGTGCTGCTCTCCGACCACGGCGAGCGCCTCGGCGAGGACGGCGCCTGGGACCACTGCTACACGCTGGCCGACGTCGAGATCCGGGTGCCGCTGCTGTGGAAGATCCCCGGGGTCACCCTGCCCGCCTCGACGCGGGCGCTGCCCGCCTCCACCCTCGACGTCTTCCCCACCCTCCTGCACCTGATCGGCGACGCCTCCGGGCGGAAGCGGCTGGCGGGGCGGAGCCTCCTCGACCCACCCGACGAGCGCGTCGTCGTCGCCTCCTGGCGCGACGAGATGCTCGCCGCCATGGGGAGCTGGAAGCTGCTCTACACCCACGGCGATCAGGGCTGGACCACCGACCGCCTGCTGCGCGTCGCCCCCGACGGCGCCACGTCGGAGGCCCCGCTCGCCGATCACGCCGAGGTCGTCCGCGCCATCGAGGCGGGCATGGACGCGATCCCGAGCCTCGACGTCGATCTGCACTCCATCAACGAGGAGACCCTCGATCAGCTCCGCCAGCTCGGCTACACCCAGTAACCCCGGCTACTCCAGCGGCGCGTCGATCGTCGCCAGCAGCCTCGCCCGGGTCGCCGCCTCGAAGCGCCCCGCCACGATCGCCTCCCGCGCCTCAGCCAGCGCGCCCTGATCACGCAGCCCGCGCGACGCCTGGATCAGGAAGAACCAGGCGTCCGGGTGGATCGGGTCACGCACCAGCGCCAGCCGCGCGGCGTGGGCCGCCTCCACGTAATGATCGCGCTTGAGGAAGTAGGCCGCGTTGGTCAGGTCGCGGCGCACGTACGCCTCGTCCGCCGTGAGCTGCTCGACGACCGAGTGCTCCCCGGAGTTCATCGACACGGTCCACGGGTTGATCGTCCCGATCCCGCCCAGCACCGCCCCGACAACACCGAGCGCGACCAGCGCCCCGAGCCAGGCGCGCCGCCGCTCGGGCGCCACGACCGCCACCGCGCCGCCGCCCACCCCGACCAGGAGCGGCGCGATCAGCGCATGCCACCGCACCCCGTAGGACCACCCCGAGAAGTTCGAGCTGAACCCGAGGGTCAAGCCGAGGAACCCGACCACCCCCAGCCCCACAGCCGCCGCCACGTCTCGCGCCGCGCTCTCCTCGCGCCGCGCCAGCAGCCCGACGCCGATGAGCCCGAGCAGCACCGGGGGGCTGTAAATCAGCAGCCCGCGGTGGCCCAGGAGCGAGTGAAAGGCGTAGCTCAGGAACGCCCCCAACGAGCCGTGCTTCCACCCCGTGCCGGAGAGGTTGCGCGTCGAGTGCATCGAGCCTTCGTACTCGAAGTACGCCGGGTCGAGGTTCAACGCCAGCGGGTGACCCGCCACGGCGAGGCACACCGCGACGTGCGCGGCGAGGAGGGGAGAGGCGCCGAGCGCGACCCCGAGCGCGCCGGGGAAGCCGGGCTTGCGGACGAGCAGGAGGAGCGTCAGCGGCGCGGCCACCGTCACCGCCAGCGGATCGACGACCACCGCCCCCGCGGCCAGCGCGCCGACCAGCGCGCCGCGCCCCGTGGGGAGCTGCGGCCCCTGGGCGGGCTGGAGGGCCTCAACCACGACCACCACGAGCCAGATCAGGAGCGCCGCGCCGATCGGGTGGTTGCTGATCGCGGCGGAGTAGGTGAACATCAGCGTCCCGAACACCGCCACGACCGCTGTCAGGAGCGCCGCGCCCCTCCCCGCGCCCAGCGCCAGCGCCAGGCGCCGGACCCCGACGGCGGTCGCGGCGAAGGCCACCCCCGACGAGAGCAGCGCCATGAGCGGGTACAGCGTCCCCAGGTCACGGGCGACGTCCAGCCCCAGCGCCACCGTCCCCAGCCCATAGAGCGCCGCCAGCAGGAGCGAGAGCACCGGCGGCTTGTCGGAGTAGGAGGTCCCGTCGATCACGATGCGATCGCAGGTGTAGGCGAAGTAGGTGTCGTCGATCGCGAAGCGGCCCGACTCCACCAGCGCCTGCGCCGTCGCCAGCCGTGACGAGTCGTTGCACGGCCCGGGCGCGTCGTTCAGGAACGGCGCCAGCGCCAGCAACACCCCGACCGCGAGCAGCAGCGGCTCCGCCGCGCTCTGCGCTCCGCTGAAGAGACGTCCACGCCAATCACCCATACCCACGCGCCTCGGCTTGCTGGTCCTGTGAACGCGCTGCGCGGGTTCACCTCAGGCGCTCGCGATGGTAACGCGGTTTCGTGTAGACTTGAAGCGACGCGCGTCGTGGGCATGGCCGCGACGCGCCCAGCCACTCTGGAGGCGCCCATGAGCGCGCTGACCGACAAACAGATCGAAGGGGCGCTCACCTCGCTGGCCGAAGCCCTGGAGTCGGGCCTGAGCCTGATCGCCTACCTCAAGGATCCGGCCACGTCGCGGGTGCTGCCCCCGGTCATCCGAGACGGCCTGGCGCGCGATCTGGAGGCGGGCGCCTCGGTGACCACCGCCTTCGCCCGGCTCGATCTGCTGACCGAGGCGGAGCTGTCGCTGGTCCAGGCCGGGGAGCGCTCGGGGCACCTGGGCTCCTCGCTCAAGGCGGTCGCCGAGGCGATGGCGAAGCGCCGCGCCAACCGCTGGAAGGTGCTCGCCGGGCTCGCCTACCCGACGCTGCTGATCAACATGGCGGGGTGCATCACGCCGCTGCCGCTGATCTTCACAAAGAGCTTCACGGCCTGGCTCCAGATCGCGATCTGGGCGCCGCTGGCGACGCTCGCCGGGGCGGTGTTGTTGTTCGTGGTCCTCCCCCGGCAGCGCCCCAGCTCGCCGCTGCGCACCGTGCCGATCCGCATCGGCCTCGCGCTGCCGGTGATCGGCGGCGCGCTGCGCCGCGGCGCCCACGGCACCTTCGCCGAGATCCTCGGGCGCTCCATCGCCGCCGGGCTGCCGATGCCGATCAGCATCCAGTCGGCGGTCACCGCCTCGGGCGACCCTCGCCTCCAGCAGCGGCTCGACGCGATCCTCGACACCCTCGACGCGGGCGGCACGCTGACCGAGGCGCTCGAAGCCGCCGGGCAGCTCCACCCCTCCATGCTCGCCGCCGTGGCGCAGGCCGAGGCCACCGGCACGCTCGACGCGACCCTGCCCCGAATCGCGGAGCAGGAGCGCGAGCACGCCCGCTGGGTCGTCCGCATCCTGATCGGGGTCACGGTCGTGCTGGGCTTCATGCTCGCCTTCGGGATCGTCGCCGCTGGGATCATCGAGGGCATGGGGCAGTACCTCCAGACCATCGACCGCGCCATCGATCAGGGGCGCTGAGGTGACGGCCGGAGGCCCGCGTCGTGGGGCCGGAGACGCGCCTCCGGCGGCGACGATCCCAGAGGCGAGCGCGCCGCCGGATCGGCTCGGGGCGTCAGGTAACCATTGTGAGCCATGAGGGACCGTGTTAGGCTGAACCCAGTCTCTCTAGGAGGTTGAGATGCAATGTGCCAAGTGCAGCGGGACGCTGCAAAGTCTTCACGTGAACGACATCGTCATCGATCGCTGCGATCAGTGCGAGGGCATCTGGTTTGACCGCCAGGAGCTGACGCAGATCCTCCGCGCGGACCAGGCCCACGCCCTTGAGGAGCGCGCCCACTCCGGCTCCTTCAGCGCCAGCAGGGCCGACTCGCGACCCGGGCGCTGCCCCCGGTGCAGCGTCGCGCTGGAGCGCGTCGCCAGCTTGCTGGTCTCCGACATCGGCTACGACACCTGCCCGGACTGCCTCGGCGTCTGGCTCGACAAGGGCGAGCTGGGCGAGCTGAGCAGCGACCCCGACGCCGCCGCGGTCGTCTCCTTCTTCACCGACTTCTAGAGGACCGCCCACGCGTCAGAGCAGCCATCAGCGAGGACAAGGCGGCCCGCGCCGCCAAGACACAAGAGAACAGATGCCCACACAGAACGGCAACGACTCAGGAGCTGATAGCGAGTCCATCATCGTCCAGAGCGGCAACGAGCGGCAGCTCGCCGAGTCGATGATGCAACGGATCATCCACGCCGCCGACGAGGATGAGTACCGCGACCTCCGCGACCAGCTGTGGGCCCTCGGAGAGGCCGCCATCCCGACGCTCCGCGCCGCGCTCACCAGCCGCTACCCTCGCCAGCGCATGGCCGCGGCCTGCAACCTCGGGCGCCTGAGCGATTACCCCAGCATCGGCGAGCTGATCGCCCTGCTGCGCGACCCGTCGAGCCGCGTGCGCGAGATGGCGCTGTTCGGCCTCGGCGTGCTCGGGCGCGCCCAGGCGATCGAGCCGATCCTCGACTGCGTCAACGACTACGACCCGGACGTCCGCTACCGCGTCCTCGTCGCCCTCAAGGACCTCCAGTACAAGGACCTGGAGACCGTCCTCGTCGGCGCGATCAAGGACGACGCCTACGCCGTCCGGGAGCAGGCGCTGAGCACCCTGCGCGACCGGGCCACCCAGAAGTCGCTGCCCTACCTCCTGCTCGCGCTGCTGGAGCCGGAGGTCAAGATGCAGAGCCTGGCCGAGACCACCCTCGACCGCATCCTCCCCATGTGCACCGAGGCGGACTACAAGAAGATTCGCACCGTCCTCACCCCGCGGCAGACCCGCCTGGTGATGAACTACATGGAGGGCCGCAACCTCCAGGAGGTCTGGACGCCGCTCTACAACCACCTGGCCAGCCGCCTCGGGACCCGCCGCCCTGAAAAACGCCTCGACAAGTACGGGCGCCTGCTCACCAACGCCGACGAGCTGCCGGAGCTGCAGCGCGCCTTCGAGCGCGAGGAGATCGTCGAGCTGATGCTCGACCACGTGCTCGCCTCCGGCTCCTCCAAGAGCCTCCTGCTCATCGGCGACGCGGGCACCGGCAAGACGGCCATCATCCACGAGTTCACCCGCCGCCTCGTCGAGCGCGACTCCACCTTCAAGGTGCTTGAGAGCAACACCAGCGAGCTGATGACCGGCACCCGCTACCTCGGCGACTGGGAGACCAAGCTCAAGGAGATGACCGAGGCCCTCCAGGCCGAGGGCGACGTCATCCTCTACCTGACCAACCCCGACGACCTCCTCGGCGCGGGCGCCCACAGCAAGAGCAACGAGAGCTTCGCCGACTTCTTCAAGCCCTACCTCCAGCGCGGCGACCTGCGCATGATCGCCGAGACCACCGACGACATGCTCAAGGGCGGCCTCAGCCGCGACCCCGGCTTCCTGCGCTGCTTCCAACAGATCCGCCTCGACCCCATGACCGACGCCGAGACGGTCCGCACCCTCACCAGCCGCCTGCCCCACCTGCGAGGCCGCGGCGAGCGCACCGTCGAGGCCAGCCAGGACGTCCTGGAGGACGTCGCCGACTTCGCCCGCTCCTTCATCACCCGCACCCAGTCCCCCGGGCGGGCCTGCGATCTCATGGAGTCGGTCGTCGAGTACGTCGGGCGCCAACGCCACAAGGAGCTGCCCGAGGGCGCCCCGCTGACCATCCTCCACTCCGACGTCCCGCGCGCGCTCGCCGACACCACGAGCATCAACCTCGAACTGCTCGACGACCAGACCCCGCTCGACCTCGACGCCTGGAACAGCTGGTTCACCGACCGACTCATCGATCAGGACCGCGCCGTCGACGCGGTCATCGACCGACTCGCCCTCGTCAAGGCGGGGCTGCGCGACCCCAAGCGGCCCCTGAGCACCATGTTCCTCGTCGGCCCGACCGGGGTTGGCAAGACCTACTTCGCCAAGCTGGTCGCCGAGCGCGTCTTCGGAGACGCCGAGCACATCATCCGCTTCGACCTCTCCGAGTACCAGGGCCGCTACGCCGTCGAAAAACTCGTCGGCTCGCCCCACGACAAGGACCGCGAGGGTCTGCTCACCGAGGCGATCCGCCAACAACCCTACTGCGTCCTCCTCCTCGACGAGTTCGAGAAGGCCGACCCGGACGTCTTCCACCTCTTCCTTCAGGTCCTCGACGAGGGCCGCCTCACCGACGCCCGCGGCAAGACCTCCGACTTCCGCCAGGCGCTCATCATGATGACGAGCAACCTCGGCGCCAGCCGCATCAACGCCACGCCGCTCGGCTTCAGCGGCGGCGGCGACGACGCCCAGGTCAAGCGGCACCAGAGCAACATCCAGCGTCGCATGGAGGAGGTCTTCCAGCCCGAGTTCCTCAACCGCCTCGACCACGTCATCGTCTTCAACCCCCTCGACAACTCCGCCATCGAGCGCCTCGTCGACCTCCAGATCGCGCGCGTCACGTCGCGCCGCGGCTTCCGTCGCACCGGGCTCCAGCTCCAGCTCTCGCCGCGCGCCCGCACCTGGCTCGCCACCCGCGGCTTCTCCCCCCGCTTTGGCGCCCGCGAGCTGCACCGCTGCATCGAACAGCAGCTCCTCTCCCGGCTCTCGCAGACCCTCGTCCGCTGCGGCCGCGCCGCCCCGGGCTCCGTCGCCCACGTCGACGTGGACGACACCGGCGAGTCGCTCTCCATACGCCTTGAGGCGCCGCAGCCTCCCGCCGCCTCGCCCCCCGCGCGCCCCAACCCGCCCGAGGGTGGGCCGCTCGCCACCACCTAGACGCGACACGCCCTCGCCTGGGTGTTCACCCCCAGGCGATTTTTCCGGGTCGCATGTAATAGCCCTTCCATGCACAATTCACATCGCATCGCGGCGACGATGTGTTATGTTTCCAGAGGTCTGGTCCCAACGACCATGAGGCACTTATGGCTGCTCTCAACATCCTCCTCGTCGACGACGACGACATCGACGTCAAGGGCGTCCAGCGCGCCTTCAAGAAGGCGGGCCTCGCCCCTCACCTGCTCCGCGCCCACGACGGCGAGGAGGCCCTGGCCATGCTCCGCGGTGAGGCGAGTCAGCTCCCGAAGCGCCCCATCGTCCTGCTTGATCTGAACATGCCGAGGATGAACGGGCTGGAGTTCCTCGCCGCGATTCGCAACGACGACGCCCTCAAGAACCTGGTGGTCTTTGTCATGACCACCTCCGCCGACGAACGGGACATCTCCCACGCCTACGCGCACAACGTGGCGGGCTACATCGTCAAGCGCGACGCCGGGGCGACCTTCGCCCGGCTCCCCGAGCTGCTCAGGGCCTACACCGGGTGCGTCACGCTCCCTTGACCTCGCCGTCGAACCAGATCGCCACCTCCTCCAGCTCCTTACGCTCCAGATCCGGGACCGCGGCGTCCTCCTCCGGGTAGCCGATCGGGAAGAGGATGTAGGGCTTCTCGTGGGCGGGCCGGTTGAGGATCTGGGACAGGAAGCCCATCGGGCTCGGCGTGTGCGTGAGCGTCACGAGCCCCATGTTGTGCAGCGCGGCGATGAACAGCCCGCAGGCGATGCCGACGCTCTCCTTGACGTAGTAATGCGTTCGGCGCTCCCCGTCGGGGTTGACCCCGTAGGTCTGCTGGAAGACCACCACGATCCACGGCACCGTCTCCAGGTAGGGCTTGCGCC
This sequence comes from Myxococcales bacterium, assembly GCA_002716585.1. GTDB lineage: Bacteria > Myxococcota_A > Bradymonadia > Bradymonadales. The sequence continues at coordinate 37,683 of PBBL01000033.1, forward strand.
AGTCGGTGCCGAGCGGCGCGAGCGCCTCTCGCCACTCCTGAGGCATCCGCCCCCCCTCGTAGCTGGTGTACTCCTCGCGCTCCGCCGCCTCGCGGATCTGGCGCTTGATGTCGGGATCCGAGATCGCCACAAAGGTCCAGGGCTGCTGGTGCGCCCCGGAGGGCGCCGTCGAGGCGGTGCGGATCGCGGCCTCCACCAGCGCTCTGGGCACCGCGCGCGGTGAAAAATCCCGAACGCTCCGGCGCTTCGCCATCAACGCCTCGAACTCCCGCGCCCTCGCCTCCATCAGCTCAGCGCCGTAGGTGGTGAACTCCAACGGGATCATGGGGTGCTCAGAAACGCTCTCGTTGGACATGCTCTCTCCAGGCGGGTGAACGACTCGCGGAATCCGAGGCAGCGATGTTACCATGACCGCCGCGACCTGGACAGCCGCACGCTGGAGGTTCATCAGGAGACACCATGCCCACACCGCACGCGACCGAGCCCATGCCCATCGACCCGATCCGCGCCCCGCTGGCGTCCGCGCTGCGGGGTCAGGGCCGCGCCGTGATCACCGCGCCGACCGGCAGCGGCAAGTCCACGCGCGTCCCGATCTGGTGCGCGGAGGACGGACAGCGTGTGCTGGTCGTGGAGCCGCGTCGGGTCGCCTGTCGCTCGCTGGCCCGCTACGTCGCCCACCTGATGGGCACGAAGCCCGGCGAGGTGGTGGGCTACTCGGTGCGCTACGAGAAGGTCTACGGCAAGAACACCCGGGTGGTCTTCGCCACGCCGGGCACGGTGCTCCAGATGATCCAGAGCCAGCGCGGCGGGCGAGGCCTCCTGAGCGGCTGGGACGTGCTGATCATCGACGAGTTCCACGAGCGCCACACCGAGACCGACATCCTGCTCGGCTTCGCCCGGAACTCCGCCCGCAGCCGCCTGATCGTCATGTCGGCCACCCTCGAAGCCGACCGCCTCGGCCGCCACCTCGACGCCGAGGTGCTCCGCGGCGAGGGGAGGATGTACCCGGTGTCGGTGGAGCACCTGGAGCAGCCGTCGCTGCCGACCTCGCAGGGGTTGGAGCAGCGCGTCGTGGAGGCGACGGGCCGCGCGCTGCGTGAGCGCGAGGGCGACGTCCTCATCTTCCTCCCCGGCAAGGGCGAGATCCACGCCTGCCGGAGCGCGCTCAAGGGGCTCGCCCGCGAGCACGACCTGGAGGTGCTGCCGCTCCACGGGCAGCTCCCCGTGGCGGAGCAGGACCGGGTCTTCGACCCAGGCGCGCAGCGCCGCGTGATCGTCTCGACCAACGTCGCCGAGACGTCGGTGACCCTGCCCCGGATCGGGGTCGTGATCGACTCGGGGCTGGTGCGCCAGACGCGCTACCACCGCGGCGACGGGGTGCTCAAGCTGGTGCCGATCGCCGAGGACTCCGCCGAGCAGCGGCGCGGCCGCGCCGGTCGCCTGGGGCCGGGGCACTGCGTCCGGCTGTGGAGCGCGCGGGCCAACCTGGAGGCGGTGACGCCGCCCGAGATCCTCCGCGAGGACCTGACGGACACCGCGCTGATGGTCGCCACGTGCGGCTACCGCCTCCGCGACCTGGCGCTGCCCGATCAGCCGCCGCCCTACGCCGTCGCGGCCGCCCAGGAGCAGCTCACCCGGCTGGGGTGCATCGACGAGGCGGGCGACATCACCGAGATCGGCGCCCAGGTCGCCCGCGTTCCGGTCTCGGCGCGCCACGGGCGCTTCGTGGTGGCCGCGCAGCAGCGTGTTCAGCGCGGCGCGGCGAAGCCGACGCTGGTGGGCGACGCGCTGGACCTGCTTGGGGTGCTGGGTGCGGGGCGCCGCCTCTTCCTGCCCCCCGAGAAGACCCTCTCCACCGAGCGGCAGGCGTGGCAGGAGACGCGCTGTGACGCCAGCGCGCGGATCCGCGCCCTCCGCGAGGGGGATCCGGGTCGCGACGGCCTGAGCCGCGCCACGCTCGCCGAGGCGCGCAAGCTCGCCAACCAGCTCCGCCGCCAGCACGACCTCCAGGCGGTCCCTCGCGGCCCCAGCGCCCCGGACAAGGAGCAGCTCGCCCGCGCCTGGCTCGACGCCGACCCCTCCTGCGGGCTCGCCCGGAGGCGCCGCGGCGACGCCTTCGGCGGCGGCGGCACGGAGATGCGGCTCGGGCGCGACAGCCTCATCGACGAGCGCGCCGAGGCGATCGTCGTCGCCGAGAGCATGAGCCTGAGCGAGCGCGGCGGCCGGGTCGTCCACATCGCCACCTGCGCCCTCCCCGCCTCCCTCGCCATGCTCCGGGACGCCGGGCTGGGGCGCGAGACGGTCGAGAGCGCCCGCCTCGACCGGCGGCGCCTCGTCTGCACCGTGCGGACGAGCTTCGGCGGCCGCCAGCTCTCCCTCCGCGAGGAGATCCCCCGCGGCCCGATCGCCCGAGACGGCCTCCTCAAGGCGCTCCTCCAGGGGAGCCTGTTTCGCGACGCCATCGCGACCTCGCGGCACCGGATCAGCGCGTGGAACCTGTACCGACGCGTCAAGCACCTCACCGATCCGCCCGCGCTCGATCTGGAGCGCTGGCTCACCGAGCAGATCGACGCCATCGGCTTCGACGCGGGGGATGAGGTGGAGCTGCTGCTGGAGGACGACTTCATCCTCCCCTGGCCCGCGCCCATGACCCCCAGCGAGCAGGACTGGCTGGAGCGCAACTACCCTCAGGAGTTGAGCCTCGGCGGCGTCCGCTACACCGTCGAGTACTCCATCGCCCGACAGACGGTCACCCTCGTGCAGCAGGCCGGGCGCAAGAACTACCGCCCGCCCATGACCTACCTGCCGGGCGCCTGGTCCAGCTGGCGCATCCAACTCAAGCAGGGCAACGCCGTCTCGCTGCTGCGCGGCTGATCTCAGTTCGCCCGGAGCGCCCAGCCGAGCTGATCGTCGTCGTTGACGTCGCCGTCGAGCTGGAGCAGGTGAAACAGCCCGTCACCGCGGCTGCTGACGCAGCGCCGCACCCCGCTCGTGGGCGATTCGGAGGTCGGGCAGGGGCCCCAGGTCGCCGAGCCGTCCGGGGCGCCGTCTTCGCGATCGGCCCACCCGAGGTAGACCCGCGCCGCGGCCTGGAGCGCCGCCGCCCGCGCCGGGTCATTGGCGTCGACGCACTTCCAGGCCACCGCGAGCTGATCGTCGTCGTTGACGTCACCCTTCATGAGCATCCGCCGAAACCGGCGGTCGAAGCCGCTGGAGGTGCACCGGACGTCGCCCTCGTTGTCGCTCGTCGCCCCGGGGCAGTCGCCCCAGGAGGGGCTGCTGTCGGTCCCCAGCCCCCGATCGGCCTGACCGATGTACAGCGCGCAGTGGCTGTCGATGTAACTCGCCAGCGACGGGTTGCTGGTGTCGTCGCAGAGCAGCGCGACCGCCAGCTCGTCGTCGTCGTTGACGTTCCCCCCGAACTGGAGCCTCGCGAAGCGCCCATCCCGACGCGTCCCGACGCACCGCTGATCCCCGGCCAGGTCGCGATCGGAGGCCGGGCACGAGAACCAGGAGGTCGTCGCGGTGTTCGGCCCGGTGTCGTCGTCGGCCCAGCCGACAAAGAGGCGGCACCGCTGCTGGATGTAGGCGCCGCACACCGAGCCGCCGTCGATGACCCCGTCGCAGTCGTTGTCCACGCCGTCGCACACCTCGGCCTGGGGGCCGGTGTTGCGCTGGCAGACCAGGCCGCCACCCGAGCACTGCAACGTCCCCGGCCCGCAGTTCCCGTCCTGCCCGGTGTCGCACGCGCCGCCACCACCGGGGTTGCCCTCATCGACCGCCCCGTCGCAGTTGTCGTCCTCCCCGTTGCAGGTCTCGGGCCGCGGATCCTCGTTGCGCTGGCAGACCAGGCCGCCCTCCGCGCATTGCAGCGTCCCCGGCCCGCAGATCCCGTCCTGCTCGGTGTCACACACGCCGCCCGAGCCTGGGTTGCCCTCGTCGATCGACCCGTTGCAGTTGTCATCCTCTCCGTTGCACAGCTCGTCGCTCGGCTGTCGGTCCTGCACGCAGACGATCTCGCTGCCCATGCAGCGCTCCACGCCGACCCCGCACACGCCCATCCCGCCGGTGTTGCAGGAGGCGCCCCCGCCGGGGTTGCCCTCGTCGATGCGTCCGTCGCAGTTGTCGTCACGCCCGTTGCAGGACTCCGCCTCGGGCTCACGCAGCTGCACACACGACAGCCCGCCGTTCATGCAGGTCAGCGTCCCATCGGCGCAGACGCCATCCCCACCGGTGTTGCAGGAGGCGCCCCCGCCGGGGTTGCCCTCGTCGATGCGCCCGTCGCAGTTGTCGTCCTCGCCGTTGCAGGACTCGGGCAGCGGATCGCGGCGACGCACGCAGCGCACCTCACCGCCGCCGCACACCAGCTCGCCGAGCGCGCAGACCCCCTCCTCTCCCGTGTCGCAGGCCTCTCCCCCGCCCAGCTCGCCCTCATCGACGCGGCCGTCGCAGTTGTCGTCGCGGCCGTTGCAGACCTCGACGCCGTCGTCGGAGCGCTCGCAGAAGTACTCACAGCCGTTGTCCACCCGCCCATCGATGTCGTAGCGGTCGTCCAGGCAGTCTCCGCGCTGGCACCGCCCCTCGACGCACAGCGCCTCCGCCCCCTCAAACGAGCAGACCTCGCCGCAGGCCCCGCAGTTCTCGGGGTCGCCGCTGAGGTCGTACCCTTCGTCGATCGTCCCGTCGCAGTTGTCGTCGATGTTGTTGCACAGCTCGAACGCTCCCTCGTTGATCGACTGGTTGTCCTCGTTGCAGTCCCCACCGAGGCAGCCTTCACCGACACCGTGCTCGTCCCCATCGGGGTCCAGGCACTCGGAGCAGATCCCCGCGGTCGGCAGGCACTGCGACGCCAGCTCACCGCTCGGCCCATCGACCTCGACGCAGTCGTAGCCCTCGGGGCACGCCCGCAGCTAGCAGTCGCGCGCGCAGAAGTCGCCGTCCTGCAACGTGAGGCACAGATCGCTCAACCCGCCGCAGTCGCTGTCGCTGTCGCACGCCGTGCAGAGGATGTTCGTCTCGGGGAAGCACAGGAACGTCACGTCCGCCCCTGAGTTGGTCACCGCGGCGCACGAGAACCCCTCCGGGCAGGCGTCCTCCGCGTTGGGGTCGCAGAAGTCGGTGCAGACCCGACGCCCCCCGCCCGACGCCTCGATGCAGTAGCCGCTCGGGCAGTCCTCACCCGTGTCGCACGGATCGCCCACCCCCGGCGCCTCACCCCCGGTGTCGGGCGCCGCGTCCTGACCGCCGCCTCCCACGTCGGCGCTCACGCCGGTGTCCTCCGTCAGCTGCTCCCCCTGGCACGCCCCCTCGACGCAGCGCTGCGCCGCGTCGCAGTCGCTGTCCGACTCACAGCCGCCTGGACCTGAGTAGACCGGCTCATCACCCGCGCAGGCTCCCAGCGCCACCGCGCTCAGCACCACAAGACTCCACCACGACCTGAACATCGCTCGCCCTCCGCTGTTTCGCGCCTGCGAGCATAGCACCGGCGCCTCGCAAAGTCGAAGCGACCCCGGAACCCAGGGCGCCGACGCGGCTCCCACCGCCATCGACGCCCGTTGCCTCTACACCGTTGAAAGACCTTGTTGTGACGCGCCGGATTTGGTGCTATAAAGGACGTGGCGAACATGATTGATGAAGACGGCCCGGCAGCCCACCCGAGACATATGTCAGCGGGAGGGGATGGCGGCGAGCGGGATGCACGGGAAGCTCCGGTGGGCTCGGTCGAGGTGTAGCTGAGGTGGCGAATGCCCCTCAGAGCACCTCCAGGGCGATCTGGTTGGCGAAGTGCAGCCCCCGCCGCGTAGGCACCCAGCCCGGACCCCCGACCTGAAGGTAGGCGGGGAGGTCCGCCGCGGGCGGCCCCTCCACCTCCTCAATCAACCCCCGCTCACACAAGCGCTCCAGACGTTGGCTCGCCTCCTTGACCCGCTCCACACCGAACTGACCCTCCAGCTCCGCGCGGCGCACCCCAAAGCGCGTCCTCAACCCCAGAAAGAGGCGCTCGGCGAGGTGAACCTCGGCGGTGAGGCGCTCCTCGTCGTAGGCTGAGGCGGCGGGGGCGTTGAGGTACTCGGCGAGCGTCAACGCCCCCGCGCGGCGCGCTGGCACCCCTCCAGGCAGAAGCGCCAGCTCATGCGCGCCGACGCCCAGCCCCATGTACTCCGCGCCCACCCAGTAGAGGCTGTTGTGGCGCGCCCACCGACCGGGCCGCGCGTAGTTGGACACCTCGTAGTGCGCGTAGCCCGCCTCCTGGAGGCGCTCCTCGCAGCGCAGGAGCATGTCCGTGACCTCCTCCTCGTCGGTCTCGTGCAGCCGACCGCTCGCCTTCATGCGCGCAAACGGGGTCCCGGGCTCGACGATGAGGCTGTAGGCCGAGATGTGATCCGCCTCCGACAGCGCGCTGGCCCGCTCCAGATCACGCTCAAACGCCTGCGGATCGTGGTGGGGGCCTCCAAACAGGAGATCGAAGCTGACCCGCTCGAACCCGACGGCGCGGGCCGCCTCCAGCGTCGCCACGGACTGCCCCACCGAGTGATCGCGCCCGAGGCGCCTGAGGTAGGTCGGGTCGAAGGTCTGCACCCCGACCGAGAGGCGGTTGACCCCGACGTCGCGAAGCGCCGCGAGGTGCTCGATCGGCGCGGCGCGGGGGTTGACCTCGACGGTCACCTCCACCGCCGAGAGCCCGACGTCCGCCGGGTCGTTCAGCGGCTCCCACTCGCCGCGCACCGCGTCGATGACCGCGCCGACGCAGTCCGCGCGCCACAGCCCCGGGGTCCCGCCGCCGAAGTAGATCGAGACCAGGCGGCGCCCCTCGAACCGGGCGCGGCGACCGCGCAGCTCAGCCAGCACGGCGTCGAGGTAGGCGTCGTGGGGGATCTCGCGCGCGGCGCGGGTGTTGAAGTCGCAGTAGGGGCACTTCCGCGCGCAGAAGGGGAAGTGGATGTAGACGCCGAAGGGGCGCCCGGCTTTGGGCTGGACCGACACTACCTGACCTTGCCGATGACCTCGCGGGCGATGATCAGGCGCTGGATCTCGCTGGTCCCCTCGTAGATCTGGAAGATCTTGGAGTCGCGCAGCAGCTTCTCGACCGGGTACTCGTTGTTGTAGCCGTAGCCGCCGAAGATCTGCACGGCGTCCAGCGCGGTCTGGACCGCCATGTCGCCCGCGAACGCCTTGGCCATCGCCGCCATCTTCGTGTTGCTCTTGCCGTTGTCCACCAGCCAGGCGGCGTTGCGGGTCAGCAGCCGCGCCGCCTCGATGTTCTTGGCCATGTCCGCGATCTTGAAGCTGACCGCCTGGTAGGCGGCGATCGGCTTGCCGAAGGTCTTGCGCTCCTTCGCGTAGCCGATCGCATGCTCCATCGCCGCCTTCGCCAGACCGACCGCCGCAGACGCGATCACCGGCCGCGAGTGGTCGAACGCCGACATCGCCAGCCGCCAGCCGTCGCCCTCCTCGCCGAGGCGGTAGCGCGCGGGCACCACCACCTCCGTGAAGGTCACGCCGCGCGTGTCGCTGGCGCGCTGACCGAGGTTCTTCTCCTTACGCCCGATCTCGATCCCCTCGGTGTCCGCCGGGACGACAAACCCGGTCATCCCCCGGTGCCGCGCCTCGGGGTCGGTGTAGGCGAGCACGAAGAACCACGAGGCCACCGAGGCGTTCGTGATCCACATCTTGGCGCCGTTGAGCACGTAATCGTCGCCGACGCGCCTGGCGCGGGTGCCGATCCCGGCCACGTCCGAGCCCGCGCTGGGCTCGGTGACGCAGTAGGCGGCCATCTTCAGCTCCTCGGTCATCGGCCGCAGGAACTCCTGGTTGATCGCGTCGTCGTCCGCGACGATCAGCGGGCAGGCCGCCAGCGTGTTGGCCTCCATCGTCGTGCCGATCCCGGTGCAGCCCCAGGCCATCTCCTCCGAGACCAGCGTGCTGTCCAGCACCCCGAACCCCAGCCCGCCGTACTTCGCCGGGACGTGGGTGTTGAGCAGGCCGAGCCCGTGCGCCTTCTTGAGGATCTCCCACGGGTACTCGCCCGTCTCATCGTGGTGCGCCGAGGCCGGGCGGATCTCCTTGGTCGCGAAGTCGTGCGCCGTCTTGACGAGCATCTCCTGCTCTTGGGTCAAGCCAAAGTTCATTGTGTGCCCCCTGGGTCGTATGAGCCGCGCGGAGAGGCCTCCCCGCGCGATCTGAGCGTTCAAGCTGGTGTGTTGAGCGGGTACGCGGCGCCGAGCCCTTCAGGTGGGCGTTCTCTACCGCGTCACGGGTTGTGAGCCTAGCCGATCCCGGCCCTGCACCGCAAGTCGGCGCCACGCGACGACGCGGCCGGGCACAGCCTGGGCGCGCCGCGCCTCAGCGGCCCACCATGAGCACCTTGCTCAGCAGCTCGGCCTGGGAGCGGACCCCCAGCTTGCGGAAGATGGACTTGAGGTGGTTGCGCACCGTGTGGGGGCTGATGTAGAGGTTCTCGGCCACCTCCGCCACCTGATTGCCCGCGATGAACTCCTGCATCACCTCCTTCTCACGGGAGGAGAGCTCATCGAACTCCGGCTGCTCCAACGTCTCCGCCGGAGACGGCTGGTGGGAGAGCAGCGCCGACGAGGTCCCGAACGGCACCGCCGGGAGCACCGAGCGCGACTCCATGACGTCGCGCATCGCCTCGCCCTGCTCCCGGATCACCTTGAGCACCTTGAGGCTGCTGGTCGTCATCCGCTTCACCAGCAGCGCCTCCTGGATGATCCGGATCATGTCCGCGGGCTTCCACGGCTTGCGGATCAGGCGGTAGATCTCGACCTCGTTGATGGCTCGCACCACCAGCTCCAGCTCGGCGTAACCTGTCAGGAGGACACGGACGATCTCGGGGTGCTCGTTGCGCAACTTCAACAGGAAGTCGGTCCCGCGCATCCCCGGCATGTTCTCGTCGGAGATCACGACGTCGATCTCGTCCTCGACGATGATCTCCAGCGCCTCCTCCGCGCAGGAGGCCGTCAACGCGGTGTAGGGCTCTTTGGCCACAATCGCCTTGAACGCGCGCGTGATCGATGTCTCGTCATCGACGAGGAGAACCTTTCGACTCATTTCGAGCAACCCTGGCTCGGAGGCGGGAGGACCCGCGCGCCGAACCCCTTTGAGGGAACTTGTCTGGCATTGAACTGCGATGGCGCCCTGAAGTTCTGAACGCGCAAGCGCACGCCACCCCAGGACCCTCCAGGTTTCTCGATGAGGCCCCACGTACGCTTAGAGCAAGTCTAGCGCACAGAGCATCGGGTTACAATCGCGCTGCAACCCTGAAAAACCTGACCTACCCTACTCGCTGTGGTCTGTATCCGCAGTCGCGAGCGCCAGGCAAGTTCCTTCAAAACGGTCCGACGCGCACGTGGGTACGTGAGCGGGTCTCGTCTTCACTTGTTAAGAATATCGGATCAGGGGGGGGTTCGAGAATAGCCCAGGCCGGTCAATTTCTTAGTCATACCGGGTCAATCCCGGCCAAACAGCGCTCGGAGACGCGCCTCCTCGGGAGGATCCCGCCGCCTCCAGGGGGTCACTCGACCGTCAACGTCCCCGCCGCCTCAGGCTCAAAGGCGTTGGACTCCTCGCGGAAGGTGTCGTTGAAGGTCCCGTCCCCGTCGCAGTAGGTCCACAGCTCGCTCAACAGCGGCCTCACCCGGAAGGCGTGGCTGTACACGCCCGCGTCTCCCGGCAGCTCCGCCGACGCCTCGAACCGGAGGCCCTCGCCGCAACCCTCGCACGGCGACCAGGTGTCCGCCTCAAACCACTCCCAGGCCGCGCCTGGCCACGCCGGGTCGGTCCCCGCAGGCCCGTAACCCCACTCGGCCACCAGCAGCAGCTCCTCCAACACCTCGGTCAAGCCCGGCTCCAGCGCCCACCCCGTGAAGACCTGCCTCGACCCCGGGCGCCCGACCACCTCCAGCGGCCCCACCAGCGCGCAGCGATCGACCGGCTCGTACACATACCACCCCGGGTAGCGCCTCGCCCCGTACGGCGTCTCCAACACCAGCGCGACCCGGCCCGCGCCTGGCGGCACCACGCACTCCAGCGCGCCCGCGCCCTCCTCCACCACGTCGCACTCCGCCTCCGACTCGCCGAACCAGACCTGCATCGGCCACAGGTCGAGCCCGTAGCCCTCCAGCACCACGCGGTTCCCTCCCGACTCCGGGCCTCGGCGGCGCCCCGCGCTGAGCTGCGCGTCCGTCAGCGCGTCCGCGACCGCGTCCGCCAGCCCGAAGTCGGCGACGACCACCTCCAGCCGACGCTCCAGCGGCCCGCCGAGGCCTGACGCCGTCAGCGTCACCTCCGTCGTCTCCGTCACCTCGTCGAGCCGCAGCGTCCCCTGCGACTCGACCTCCAGCCGCTCGTCACCGTACGCCAGCTCCACCGAGGCGGCGTTGTGCACCGTCCACCCCAGCGTCGTCCCCTCACCCGGCGAGAGCACCTCCGGCGACGCCTCAAAGCGGCCGATCTCCACCGCGCGGGTGACCGTCAGGACCACGTCGCGCTCGATCACCCCCGTCTCCCCTGTCGCGCGCAGCACGTAGCGCGTCGTCTGCTCGGGGGACACCGGCAGCGTCCCGGTCAGCGGCGACAGCTCATCGGGCACGAGCGCCCCACCGCGCTGCGTGGCGATCGACACCGCGCTCGCCCCGGCCACCTGCCAGGACAGCGTCGCCTCCTGGCCTGGCTCGATCGACTCCGGCGACACCGTAAAGCTGATGATCCGCAGCCGCCCCTCCAGCTGCACGCCCACCTCCAGCTCGCGCGTCAGCGTCCCACCCGGCCCCTGCGCCGTCAGCGCGTAGCGCGTCAGCGCCGTCGGGGTCACGCTCCAGCTCCCGTCCACCGCGTCCGCCGGGACCGCGAGCGGCCGCCCGGTGTTCACCTCGACGAGCGCCACCTGGGTGGCCCCGGTCGTCTCCCACCACAACGTCGAGCTGGAGCCCGGCTCCACCATCGCGGGATCGGCGCGAAACACGTCGATCGCCACCGGCGCCACCACCTCCAGCGTCGCCTCCGCGGACGCGCCTCCGCCCGGACCAGACACCTTCAAGCGGAACGTGCCGCTGCGCTCCGCGGTCGTCGTCCACGACCCCTCCGCAGGGTCCAGGCCGCCCTCGTCCAACCGCGCCCCGCCCCGCCAGATCGACACCTCGTCGGCGTTCACCGCGCCCCACCGCAACGTGATCGGCTCTCCCGCCCGCACCCGCTCCGGCTCGACCGTGAACGACGTCACCTCCGCGGGCTGAAGCACGCGCACCGTCACCTGCGCCTCGCGCGCCTCTCCCACCGCCCCCTTGACCGTGAGCGTGTACACCTGATCGCGCTCCGGCGCGACCACGATCGCGCCCTCCTCAAGCTGCTCCGCGGACACCGGCAGCGCCCCCTCCTCGTCGCTCAGCTGCACCTGGTGCGCGCCCTGGGTGCGCCACCGCAGCACGCTCTCAGCGCCCAACGGGATCTCCTCCGGCTCCGCCCGGAAGTCGAGCACCGACGCCGACGAGCGGACCGTGATCGAGACCTCCTCGCTCACGCGCCCCCCCGGGCCCGTCGCGGTCATGACGTAGGTCGTGTTGATCTCCGGGGACACCTCGAGCTGCCCGCCCTCCAGGGCGTCGCCCTCCAGCTCTCGCGGGGCGCCGTTGGCCGTCAGCTCCAGGCGGCTGGCATGCCGCACGGTCCACAGCAGGCTGGAGCGCTCACCGCGCTCCAGCATCGCGGGCTCCGCCCTCAGCGTGAGCACCGGCCGCGGCTCGGCCGCGAGCACCCGCACGAGCACCTCCTCGCTCACCGTCGGGCTCGCCGCCCTCCCGTCCGGGGCGTGGACCACCTCCAGCACATAGCGCACGGTCTGGGTCGGGCGGACCGCGAGCGTCCCCGCGCGGGCCTCCTCACCGAGGAAGGTCTGGACGATGACGCCGTCCGCCTTGATCGTCGCCCGCGAGCCGTCGCGGACGCTCCAGGACAGCTCCACCAGCGCCCCGGGGCGCACCTCGGCGGCGCTGGCCGCGAAGCGCTCCACCACGGGGGCCGCCGCGGAGACAGGGGCCGCCTCCTCCGAGCCCGAGCCGCAGGCGACGCACCCAAGGCAGAGCGCGAACCCCAACAGCGTCAGTATGGAGCGGAACGTCTTCATCCTGTTGCAACAGCCTCCCACGCGAACCTGCGACCAGGGTGGCGTCGGGGCGGTCGCCCCGCTGCGCTCACACCCGGGTCGGACTCGACAGGCGCGGGCTCTCCCCCTCACCTGTCCACCCAAGGCTAGCACAACCCTCTGCCGAGATCAGGTGTTCCCCCTGCGCTCCGTCACCGCCGCGCTCCAGCCCGCCCGCCCGCCTCCGCCGACGAGCCCACCGCGCCCTCCCGGTGTCAAGCAAAATTGACAGCCTCCGACCCCACAACCACGGGATCCACCTCGCCTCCGGCTGGAATGCGCCCGGCGCCTTGCCCTGGCGATGATCCCCGTTATACTGCGTCACTTGTCGCGGCCCACCGCGATCATCACAGACCCGGAGCGTACCCACCATGAAGCTCGCAACGCACCTCATCACCTTCGCCAAAGGCGTGTGCATGGGCATCGCCGACGTCATCCCCGGCGTCAGCGGCGGCACCCTGGCGCTGATCCTCGGCATCTACCAGCAGTTCATCGAGGCCATCAAGTCCATCAACCCCAAGCCCCTCGTAGCGCTCCTGCAGTGGCTCAAGGGCGGCTTCAAGCCGGAGGGGCGCGAGGCCTTCATGGAGGCGCTGGGCACCATCCACCTGAGCTTCCTCATCCCGCTCGGCCTCGGCATCGTGCTCGCCATGGGCGTCGGCTCCGCGATCATCCCGGGCCTCATGGAGAGCTACCCCGAGATCATGCGCGGCCTGTTCTTCGGCCTGATCCTCGCCAGCGTGCCCATCCCGATCAAGCTCATGCCCCGCGACAACGCGACCATGCTCGCCGTCGCCGCCGCCGCCGCGGTCGTGTTTGGCGTCTTCGGGTTCGTCGTCACCAACCCCAACGCCCTGGTGAACACCACCAGCGAGTGGGTCGACGTCACCGTCCCCGAGGGCGACCCGATGGACCTCAAGCATGCGATCCGCCGCGGCCCCAGCTCCCTCACCGCCGAGCAGGTCTTCTGGTCCGAGCGCAACGGCGCCCTGCGCGACGCCATCAAGGCCTCGGCGCCCGACTCCTACGCCGCCCTCGAAGCCAAGCACAACGCCGAGGGGCAGGTCGTCGCCACCGACAAGCGCGCGCTGAAGCGGCGCGCCCAGGACTACAACGACCTCGTCGTCCCCGTCGGCACGGTCCTCCATGTCCCGCGGCCGAGCCACCTGTTCATCTTCTTCGCCGCCTCGATCGCCATCTGCGCCATGGTCCTCCCCGGCATCTCCGGCTCGTTCATCCTCCTCGTGCTGGGCTGCTACTACTTCATCCTCAACGCTCTCAAGGGCAGCCTCAGCCAGCTCGCCCACCTGGAGCTGCCCGTCCAGTCGCTCGCCTACGTCGGGCTGTTCATCTGCGGCATCGCCGTCGGGATCCTCAGCTTCGCCCGCGTCATGGCGTGGCTCCTCAAGAAGTTCCCCGCGCCGACCATGGGCGCGCTCGTCGGCCTCATGATCGGCTGCCTGCGCGGCATCTGGCCCTACCAGAGCACCCTCGACGGCCAACTCGTCAACGTCCTCCCCAAGGCCTGGGGCTCGACCGAGCTGATGGCGATCGGCGCCATGGTCGTCGGCTTCGTCCTCGTCGTCATCCTCAACGTCGTCGGCGACCGCACCGCCGCGCAGCAGGAGGCCGAGCAGGATCCCGCCTGATGTGGCCCCGCACCGGTTGCAAGTGAGCGGCGGTCGGTCGATACTGGTGCGAGCAACCCCGACCGGAGCGGCCCGTGACGACCCACGAAGATGCCATCCAGCTCGCGACGCTGGCGTTTGAGGAGGAGCTGATCACCCTCCACACGCTCACGCATGCCCTCACGCGGCTCCCCGCGGCCTCCCACCCCGACGCGTGGTTCTTCCAACACCTCAACCTCTCCCCCGAGACCGTCGACTCGCTGCGCGCCATCCTAAACGCCCGCACCGGCGCCCCCTCCCGAGGCTGGCAGCTCCTCCAACAGCGCCTCCTCCAGCAGCGTCGCGACGACGGCGACCCCAAGGCCCAACACACCGACGCACCCTCCCAGCGCGCCTCACCGCGCTACCACCTCGGCGACGAGATCGGGCGAGGTGGCGCCGGACAGGTGCTGCTGGCCGAGGATCGCTTCCTCAGGCGCAGCGTGGCCATGAAGATCCCGCTGGGCCACAAGCGCTCCCCGACCCACCTCGATCGCTTCCTCACCGAGGCCCAGGCCACCGGATCGCTGGAGCACCCCAACATCGTCCCGGTCTACGATCTGGGCGTGAACCCGTCGGGCGAGCTGTTCTACACCATGAAGTACGTCGGCCAGAACAGCCTGCGCCGCGTCCTCCACTACATCAAGTACCAGCGCGCCAGCACCATCGCCGAGTACGGCCTGATCCGACTGCTGACGATCTTCAACCAGATGTGCATGGCCCTCGACTACGCCCACTCCAAGGGGGTGATCCACCGCGACCTCAAGCCCGAGAACATCCTCCTCGGGGACTACGGCGAGGTGATCGTGATGGACTGGGGCATCGCGCGCTTCTTCCGCGATGAGCAGGCGACCGGGCGCTCCATCCACAAGACCCCCATCGACACCGTCGTCGGGACGCCCGAGTACATGGCCCCCGAGCAGGCGATGGGCATGGGCCGCACCCCGGCGGTGGACATCTACTCCCTCGGCGCGATCCTCTACGAGATGCTCTGCCTCGCGCCACCGTTCGAGCACGACCAGCCCATGCAGACCCTGATCCGGGTCGTGCGCGAGGAGCCCACCCCGCCCAGCATCCGCGCCCGTGAGCACGAGCGCCACGTCCCCCCCGAGCTGGAGGCGATCTGCCTCAAGGCGCTCGCCAAGGAGCCCGACAAGCGCCACCCCAGCGCCAAGGCGCTGCGCGACGCGGTCGAGGCGTTCATCGAGGGGCGCCGCTCCCGGGAGCGGGTCCGGGTGCTCGCCGACGAGCGCAACCGCGCCGCCGACCACGCCGCCGACCAGTACCGCGAGCACCTCGCCCGCGTCGAGACCCTCACCGCGGACATCCTCGAACTCGGCCACCGCTTCGAGGGGTGGGAGCCCATCGAGGAGAAGCGCGACCTGATGGGGCTGCGCGAGCAGCTCACCGACGCCCGCGCCGAGATGATCGTCAGCTTCGGCGACGCCGAGGCCGCCTACCTCCAGGCGCTCGCCTACGACCGCGAGGACGCCCACGCTCGCCGCGGCCTCGCCGCCCTCTACTGGAGCCGCCTCCAGCAGGCCGAGCGCGACGAGGACACCCTCAACGCCATCTACTACCGCTCCCGGGTGGAGCTGTACGACCGCGGCGACTTCGCTCAGGAGCTGGAGGGCCGCGGCGAGCTGACCCTCCTCAGCGAGCCGCGCGGCGCCACCGTGGCGGTCTACCCCCTCAGCGCCGAGACCGAGCGCCTGCGCACCTCCACCTCCATGGGGGCTCAGTTCACCCCGGTCGAGCGCATGAAGCTCCCCATGGGCCGCTACATCGCCACCCTGACCTACCCCGGCGCCTCCCCGGCGGTGCTCAGCTTTCGCATGGAGCGCTCCGCCAAGGTGATCTTCGACGTCCGCCTCTACGCCCAGGAGTCCATCGGCGAGGACTTCGTCTACGTCCCGCCCGGGCCGACCCTGATCGGCGGAGACTCGCGGGCGCTGTCCCCGCTGCCGCGGCAGGCCGTGCCGGTCCCGGGCTTCCTGATCGCCCGCTTCCCGGTGACGCTGGGCGATTACCTGGAGTTCATCAACGCCCTGGAGGTCTACGACCCCGAGCTGGCGATCGCCCACATGCCACGCACCCGAGGCGCCGGGATGCTCTGCCAGCGCTCCGCCGACGGCCGCTACGAGCCCGCCGAGCACCTCATCCTCGGCCCCGCCCGCAAGCGCTACCCCAGCGGACAGGGCCACGAGTGGTTCCTCCCCGTCTTCGGCGTCTCCTTCTTCGACGCCCAGGCCTACATCGCCTGGCGCTCCGAGCGCGACGGGCGCCGCTACCGCCTCCCCTCCGAGATCGAGTGGGAGAAGGCCGCCCGCGGCGGCGACGGCCGCGTCTTCCCCTGGGGCGACCACTTCGACGCCTCCCTCTGCAAGATGGCCCGCAGCCGCCCCGAGCCCTCACAGCCCGAGCCCATCGGCACCTTCGAGGCCGACGCCAGCCCCTTCGGCGCCCGTGACCTCGCGGGCGGCATCCGCGAGTGGACCCACGACGTCTTCACCCGCCCCGGCCCCGCCTTTGAGCAGCGGCTCCGCATCGACCCCGACCTCAACACCTTTGAGCGCGTCTGCCGCGGCGGCGCCTGGTCCTCCACCGAGCACGCCTGCCGCGCCGCCAGCCGCTACCCCCTCCTCCCCGACCAGCGCATCGACGACGTCGGCTTCCGACTCGCCCTCGACCTCGACTGATATGAACTCGTGTTGAAAGGCCGTGCGATGAACTCAGCTTGCTGGATGCGAATATCCTGAGTGAACCTGAAGGGCTTCGTTCATCTGCACACCGCTGCTTCGCAGCTACCTTTCAACACGAGTTGGTATGAAGCCTCCTCGCCCGCCCGTTGCCGTCCACCCGGCGCCCCGCTATAGTCCCTTCGTGTGTTGACGGTGCCCGATGAACGCCTCCACAAGGAACGACCACCCCATGCCCACACGACTCCTCTGCATCCTCGCCGCGCTGACGCCGCTCTCCATAAGCTGTGTTGATGATGTGATCGACAGCGAGATCGAAGACGCCCTCGATGACAACGCCACGGTCGCCGATCGCGCCTGTCAGGCGTTCGTCGGCGAAAACGGCGAGAAGATCACGGCCGCCGCGGACACCAGCGGCGCCATCCCCGCGGTGACCAACGGCCCCAAGCTCTACGCCGTCACCCTCCCCGGCGACAGCCCCCCGCGCGAGGGCGTCCTCCAGTTCACCCCGACCTCGTCGGCCGACTACCTCATCCTGGTCCAGGGCGGCGTCCCCTACGCGCTCCAGTCCGCGTCCGGCAGCCCGATCACCGCCGCCGAGGGCGGCGTCGAGTGCTCCGACGGTGACGTGCCGGACGGCTACACCTACACCTTCGAGGCGGGCACCCCCTACAACCTCACCTTCGGCCCCACCAGCGCCGGGAGCGCCGACCGCCCCTTCAAGCTGGTCATCGCCCTCGACCCCATGGTCGCCGAGCCGTAAGCCGCGCCTCAGAACGGGTGACGCCCCAGGAAGTTCCCCGGCGGGTCGTAGTTGCACACCCACACCTGGGAGCGATCCTCGCACACCGCCCGCGCGCAGCCGACGCGCTGCGTCTCGCTCCACACCACCTGGGTGTAGTGCCCACACACCTTGCCCGCCGCGCACGTGTGCTTCGCCGCGTCGTAGAAGGAGGACTCGCTCGCCCAGCTGAGCACGACCTTCTCCGCGGAGGTCACCTTCACCTCGCGGCGACCGTCCGAGAACATCACCGGGCTCCCCCAGTAGAGGTTCTCCCCGTACTTCTGGGCGAACTCGCCCTTCCGAGGCCGGTGCTTCAGGTCGCACCCGCGCCGCTTCAGCTCCTCAGCCCACTCCTGGGCGAACGCGGCCAGCTTCGGCTCCCACACCAGCGGCGGCGCCTTGACCATCGCCCGGACGCGGTTGTGCGTCGCCACCAGCTCGGCCGTCGCCTCCTCGCTCAGCCGCTCGATCCCCGACGAGTCCGCCGACGCGCGCGAGCAGCCCCCGCAGCCCCACACCAGCAGCGCCGCCACACCGATCCACCCCATCCACCTCGTCATACACACCTCCCACCGCATCGCCAGCTCCTGAAGCAGAACGCCCGCGCGCTCCTCAGGCTTCCCCCCCTTGACCTCCCGAGGCCAATACACTTTGATGACGCCGCAACCGCCACCCCTCGGCGCCCCCACAGGCGCCACCACCCAGGGAGCAGCCCATGAGCCACGAACTCCTCTCCATGCCGGTCCAGCGCTTCGTCGGCCTCCTCACACAGGAGGGCGTGCACCGCGCTCACCTCGTCTACGATCGCGACCAGGAGCGGGTCACCGCCTCCCACCCCTTGCTGGAGCCGTTGGCGCGGTTCATCGGCGAGGACACCCGCGACTTCATGGAGCACGAGGGGGTCTTCCTCCAGGTCAGCCCGACCGGGGCGACGCTCCAGGGCGCCTTCGTCCACCGCACCTGCCGCGGGCAGGCCGCGGGCGGGGTCCGCTACTGGACCTACGAGACGGTCGAGGGCTACCTGCGCGACGGCCTCCGGCTCGCCAAGGGGATGACCCGCAAGAACGCGCTCGCCGGGCTCTGGTGGGGCGGCGGCAAGGGCGTCATCGCCCGCAACCCGTCGCTCCCGGTCGATGACCCGGAGACCCGCGCCCACATCTACCGCGAGTACGGCGAGTTCCTGACGGCGCTGCGCGGCTGCTACGTGACCGCCGAGGACGTCGGCACCAGCGTCGCCGACATGGCCCAGGTCCACGCCGCGACCCGCTTCACCACCTGCATCCCCCCCGCGCTCGGCGGCAGCGGCAACCCGAGCGTCCCCACCGCCCGAGGCGTCGTCTGCGGCATGGAGGCCGCCATCGACTTCCTCAACGCGGGCGACACCCTGCGCGGCAAGACCGTCGCCGTGCAGGGCATGGGGCACGTCGGCGAACCCCTGATCGGCTTCCTCCTCGACAAGGGCGTGGCGCGCGTCTTCGCCTGGGACATCAGCCCCGACCTCGTCCACGCCGTCACCCAGCGCGTCAACGACACTCGCCTGGAGGCCCGCGTCATCGCGCCCAACGACGACTCGGGGATGGCCGCCGACTGCGACATCCTCGCCCCGTGCGCCACCGGCGCCGTCCTCAACCCCCGCACCATCCCGCGGCTCAAGGCCCGCGTCGTCTGCGGCGCGGCCAACAACCAGCTCGAAGACGCCGCCCGCGACGATCGCCTCCTCCTGGAGCGCGACATCCTCTACGTCCCCGACTTCCTGACCAACCGCATGGGCATCGTGACCTGCGCCGACGAGCAGAGCGGCTACCTCAGCCCCGACCCGCTCATCGAGCGTCACCTCGGCCGCGACTGGGATCACTCCATCTTCCGCACCACCCAGCGCATCCTGCACCACGCGAAGACCGAGGCGCGCACCCCCGCGCAGGTCGCCATGGACCTCGCCGACACCCTCTCCGTCGAAGCGCACCCCATCTTCGGCCACCGCGGCCAGGGCATCATCGACGGCCTCGTCCGCGATCGTTGGTTTGATCACTCCCCCGCGACGCCGTCTCCATGAACGCGCGCAGCGCCTGTGCATGCGCCGCCGCCCCCATCTGACCGATCAGGTTGTCGTGCTCCGCACCTGGCACGACCCGGAGGCTCTTGAAGGTCTTCCCCACCGTGTAGAGCCGGCGACTGTGCTCCGCTGGGATGAACCCGTCCTCCTCGCCGTGCAGCAACAACACCGGCGCCCGGGTCTGCCGCAGCGCCTGGGCCGTGTCAAAGCGGTGCCGCAGCAGCACGTGCGCGGGCAGCCCGAAGACCAGCTCATCCACCCGCGCCGCCAGGCTGACCGGGGCGCCCTCCAGGATCAGCCCGCTGACCGGGCGCTGGAGCGTCACCTCCACCGCCACCGCACCGCCCAGCCCGTGCCCGTACACGTAGAGGCGCTTCCCCCCCGAGCGGGCCATGACGGTCATCATGTCAAACGCCCGCACGCTGTCCGCGACGAGCCCGTCGAAGTCCGTCGTCTCCCCCTCGCTCCCCCCGTAGCCGCGCTGGGCGATCACCATGACGTTGAGCCCGGAGTCCCGCAGGTGCTGCAACCGCAGCGCCTGGCGCTCGGGTGACGTGTGCAGATCGTGGATGACCAGCACCGTCCCCACGATCCCCTGCTTGCGCGCCGCGCCGTAATACCCGACCAGCCGCGTGTCGATGGACGAGGTGATCCCCCGCTGGACCCAGCCCCGCCGCTCCATGTCGGTGATGATGTTCGGCTCCAGCTCCGGGGGGCGAAACAGCAGGTACCCCTGGCCGAACCAGAGCCCGCCCACCAACAGCAGCAGCCCCACGAACAACCCCGTCGTCACCTTGAGCGCCGCCGCCATCCGCTCCTTCGGGCTCTTTCTGGGCTTC
This sequence comes from Myxococcales bacterium, assembly GCA_002716585.1. Classification (GTDB taxonomy): domain Bacteria; phylum Myxococcota_A; class Bradymonadia; order Bradymonadales. The sequence continues at coordinate 57,882 of PBBL01000033.1, forward strand.
TGGCGGTACAGCGGCTCCGTCCGCGTCACGTCCTGGCCTCGGCGACCGGCGGCGGAGACCACGCCCGCGACAAACCCATCGCCTTGAGGCGTCCGCGGCTCCTCGCGGTCGGTCGGCCCGGTGGGCTTCGGCTCGGTCGGCTGGAACGTGCGCGCGTCCCGCTCCTTGCGCCCCAGGCCCCGAGGCGCCGACGGGAGCCCGGCCGTCATCGCCGCGACGTCCCCCTCGCGCTTCCACCGCACGACCGCCGCGTCCAACCCCACCAGGAACTGCTCGGCGGTCTCATACCGCTTGCTGATCTCCTTGGCCGTCGCCCGCGCGAGGACGTCGCGGAACGCCTCGGGGACGTCCGGGTCCAGCGGGTCGATGATCGGATCCGCGTCGAGCTGCCGCAGCAGCAGCGCCTGGATCGTCTTCCCCGGCACCGCGACCTTGCCCGTCAGCAGCTCGTAGAACACCAGCCCGGCGCTGTACAGATCCGTCGCCTGGCTGACCGCGTGCGCGTCCACCTGCTCAGGCGCCATGTAGCGCGGGGTGCCCAGCAGCTGACCGTGCCCGGTCAGCTGCCCCGACAGATCGGGACCCAGCGACTGCGCGTCGTCGGTCTGCTTGGCGATCCCGAAGTCGGTCACCTTGACCAGCTCCTCACCGCTCCGCCCCTCCGTGACGATGATGTTCCCCGGCTTGATGTCCCGGTGCAGCACCCCCTTGCGGTGCGCCTCGCGGAGCGCCAGGATCACCTGACGGATCAGCGCCGCGGCGCGCTCCACCTCAAACGCCCCCTCGCGCATGAGGTGCTCCAGGTCCTGCCCCCGCACGTACTCCATCGCCAGGTAGGGGCCCCACTTCGGGAACTCACCGTACTCGAACACCTTCACCACGTGCGGGCTCCTGACGGTCGCCCACAGCTCCGCGGCGCGAACAAAGCGCGTACGACTCAGCGCCGCCTCCGGCGGCAGCGACGCGATCTTGAGCGCGACCTCGCGGCGGCTCTCCACGTCATACGCCCGATACACGATGGCGCTCGCCCCTCGCCCAAGGGTTGAACGCAGCTCGTAGGGGCCGAGGACGACCTCATCTTCGCTCGACATCGCAGCACCTCTCCAGGAGCACACACAGGCCACATCACCGCATCGTCGCACACCGCCCCTGAATCGCGCAAACCCCCCGCGGGCTCACCTCACGGCCGACACACGGCGAAGAACCGCAGCGCCGATGGGCTCCGCGACAGCGCCTGGCACGCGCTCCGACAGATCCCCGACCCGCTGCGCCCCGCGCAGCACGTGTTGAGCGCCTTGACCATCGGCAGCGCCCCCTCGATCCCCGGGCCGCACCGCGCCGCGGCCCCCTGCGCCTCCACACATGCCAGCACCGCGCGATCCGCCTCCCCAGCGCCGACCCGCGCGCACGCCTCCACGCAGCCCCCGCACGACCCGTCGCCCAACCCAAGCGCCTTCAACGTCGGGCGCCACACATGGCGGAGCGTCCCGTTCTCCGCGGCGCAGTCCGCCATCATCTGACACGCCGCCTGGCAGCCCGCCACCGGGCTCTCGCCGCACTCCACCTCAGGGACCCTCGGGACCGCGAAGGCCTCCCGCGAGCAGGTCACCCCGGCGGGCGGCGAGCCCCACTCCACCGACCCGGCGCTGCCTTTGGGGTGGGCGAGCAGCCGATCGATCATCCAACCATTCAGCCTCCACAACCAGGCGTGGCCCGCGTCGGCGCTGCAACGCATATGCTGAACGCCAGGCTGAGCGGCGTAGAACGACGACGCCAGCGCGGCCTGCTCCACGAACGAGAACCCGGACACCTTCACCGACCCCACACGCCCCGACCACACGTCGCGCTCACCGCCCCAGGTCACCAACACCGCCAGCGGTGACAGCGGCGCGGGCGTCGCCGGAGCGGTCAGCGACATCACCCCCGAGGCCACGACCCCACCCGCGAACACCTCCGAGCGCCGCTGGAGCACCGCGTTTGTCATCATCCCACCCGCCGAGTGCCCACCCACGTAGCGCCTCCGCGGGTCCACCTCCAGGTGCTCCCCCAGACACGCCAGGAGGCGATCGAAGAACGCCAGATCCCGGTTCGGCGCGGCCGCCTCCGACGGCATCCGCATCGCGTCCCACACCGGCCACACCGTCCCGTTGCCCACCGCCTGAGGCGCCACCACGATGAACCCGCGCTCCACAAAGTCGCGCAGCCGCGCGCGCCGCGCGAACGCCTCACCGGTCTCGCGGGTCCCATGGAGCGCCAGGAGCAGCGGCCGCGGCCCCGACGCCTTGGGGAGCATCAGCCAGAACGACCTCGACTGCCCCATCACCTCAAAGCCCCGATTCCAGCCCTCCTCAGGCGCCAGCTTCGCCCAGACCCCCGGGCACGCGGGCTCTTGAGCCGACGCCTCCCCCACCCAACCGAAGCACCCGATCAGGCTACAGATAATCGCCACCCTCGCCCACCTCACGCACACCGCCGCCATAAGCCCCTCCATCGAACCAACCCAGCCTCACAGCGCCTATTACAACCGAGCGCGGCGCCGACCTTATGTCCTCCCACGTTCCATCGACCACACAACCCAGCCCTTGAAGGTCAGCCCAGCGCCCCCGGACATGACGACGACTCCACGCCACGACCTGAACCGCGCGCTCGCCCGCCTGCGCGAGCGCGTCCATGGCCCACCGACGCTGCGCGCCTGGCTCGAAGTGTGCGCGCTCGCGCGCCGCGCTGGCCCCCTCGGGCTCGAATACGCCTCACAGCACCTGACGACCTGGCCCTCCCCCTGGGACACCGTCCCCGAAGGCGCCCGACTCCCCAACGCGGAGCTGCGCGGAGCGGAGCTGCACCAGATCAACCTCACCCGCGCCAGCCTCACCCGCGCCGACCTGAGCCTCGCGCAGCTCACCCGCGCCACGCTCGCCCACGCCGAGCTGAGCCGCGCCGATCTGAGCCACGCGCAGCTCCACCACGCCAACCTCCGCAACGCCGATCTGCGCGGCGCCAACCTCACCGGGGCCACGCTCCTCAGCGCCGACCTGAGCCACGCGCGCCTCTCGGGCCCTCAGACGCGGCTCAACCGGGCGGATCTCACCGGGGCCACGCTCTTCAGCGCCAGCTTGCATCGGGCGAGGTTGGTCGGCGCGACGCTCGCCCAAAGCGATCTTCGCCGCGCGACGTTGGTGATGACCGATCTGGATCAGACCGATCTCACCGGAGCCCGCCTTGAAGAGGCCAGCCTCCGCGCCGCCTACCTGCACCGCACCTGCCTGCGCGACGCCGATCTCCGCGAGGCCAACCTCGCCGCGGCCAACATCGACAGCGCCGACCTGCGCGGCGCAGACCTCACCGGGGCGCGCATGACCAGCTGCTCGCTCTACCGCTGCGATCTGCGAGGCGCTCGCATCAACGGAGTGCGCCTCGACAGCTTGCGCTTCGACGCGCAGACCCGTTGGCCGGATGGGTTCAACCCGTCCGGTTACGGAGCCGTGCAGATCGGCTGATCAGAACCGAGGGCTGTAGCGCAGCTTGAGGCCGCTCCAGAAGGTGCCGTATTTTTCGAGGAAGTCGGTGGAGATTTCGGTGACGTCGTTGGTGACCGCGCCGTTGAACTGCCCGGAGACGGTCCAATCCGAGATGAAGTTGTAGGCCAGCTCGACCTGGAAGGAGAAGGCGTTGAAGTCTTCGACGTTGTCCCGGTAGTAGGTGCTGGCGCCGCCGGTCAGGTTCCCCCGCAGGTAGAACCCGAACCCCAGCCACCGCACCACGTCAAACCCGGCCTCGCCGTACACCCCGAGCATCCGATGGACCTCGCCGTACACGCGGGCGTAGGGGACGAACTGGATGTCCTGGTCGTCGTACACCACCCAGGTGAGGGTCCCGACCACCTCCTCTCGGATGTCGGTCGGGGTGTTCTCGGGTCGCAGGTAGGCGATCCCACCGAGGCGAAGCTCCATGTCCTTACGGAGCCAGTACCCATAGCCGCCGCCCAGGTCGAACTCATCGCGCGATCCCAGCTCGGCGTTGGTCTCGCGCTCATCCAGCGCGGTCCCAGCCCAGAGCCAGCCCCAGACAAAGCCGCGGCGCCCCACGAAGTAGTCGCTGTTGAGGTTCAGCTGGAGGGAGGGGATCTCCTCATCGGAGTACTGGAGGTTCCCCCGAAAAACGTAGGTCGTGTTCAGCGACACGACCGAGTCGATGCGAACCGGATCGGCGTTCTCCTGGAGGGTCCGCGCGGTCTGGGCCTGAGCCTCGCCGACGCCAAGGAGCCCCAACAGCAGCAACAGCCCCGCTCCCAACGAGAGCACAACCGGATTCGCGCCAAACAAGCCACCGCGCCGGGTTGTCATGGTTCGACCTGGAAGGTTCATATGCAGCACCCGCTCGTTCTTCAGGGCGCCACCTCCAAAGCGAGGGGACGCCGGGCCAAAGGATCACAGATCCTCCTGTAGACATCAAACAGAAGACCCGAGCAAGGAAGTTCAAGCAAGAAAACAAGAAGGCGGTCCGCATAAGTGAACCGCCTTCTTGAGGATCCGGCGACGACCTACTTTCCCACGGCGTCTCCACCGCAGTATCATCGGCGCAAAGGAGCTTAACTTC
>PBBL01000034.1 GCA_002716585.1 Myxococcales bacterium
AGGAGGGGGAGGAGGAGGGGTCTGACGGCGCCTGGCAGATCAACAGCGAGACCGAGACGACCGTGCCCGACGCGAACGGCGGGGCCCCGGGCGGGGCCGCCTGGAAGATCAACGACGAGGCCGAGGCGAAGGCGTCCGACGACGCGCCGCAGGGCGGGGTGACGCTGCCCCCGAGCGACGCCGACGAGGACGCCGACGAGGTTCATGGCTGACGGCGGCGAGCGGCGTCGGTACCCCACCGACCTGGAGCTGCACCGGGTGCACGACCGCTACCTCATCGACGTCGTTGAGGCGCTGTCGCTGTGCCCGTTCGCCTCACGCGCGCGGGATCAGGGGGAGGTGGTGCGGGTCCTGGTGCGCCTGGACGACTGGCGCGACCGGCCCGTGACCGCGACGGGCTCGGTGCCGTGGCACGGCCCGACCATCGTCCACCGCCGGGGGGATCCGAGCCCGGAGGAGGTCGCCCGCTTCTTGTCGGACGTGGCGGTGCTGCGCCCGCGGGCGGCGGTCTTCCTGCTGACCTTCATCCTGCCCGATGGGCACCCCTGGCACGATCGCTACGCCTTCGATCGCATGATGCAGCGGACCAGCCTCCAGCACCGGCGCCGGGATCCGCAGCGGCGCTTCTACATGGCGTGCTTCCACCCCGTGATGCCGACCTCGGAGGGGCTGTGGCCCGCGACCGCCGCGAACCTGGTGCACCGGATCCGTCGGTCGCCCGACCCGGTCATCCAGGCGGTGCGCGCGGACGTGATGGACCAGCTCCGGGCCGACCACCGCAAGGTCGCGCGGGGTCGGATGCGCGCCGACCTGGAGAGCCTCCCCGCCGAGATCGCCCACATCATCGCCCACAACCCCGAGGCGGTCGAGAGCCTCTCGGACGCCATCGATCGCAACAACTTCGCGCGGGTCGGCCCGCGGGGACACGAGCATGCGCTCCTGCTGGAGCGGCTGGAGCAGATCCACGCGGACCGGCGGGCGCTGGGCCAGGTGTGAGGCGCGTGCCGATCCACGCGCTCATCCGAGCGGTCAGGTCAGGTTCAGCGCGGACTTCAGCTCGTCCACGGTGAAGGGCTTCTCCAGCACCGGGACGTTGGAGCGCTCGACGAACTCGCGGACCTCGGTGGTGTACGCGCCGCCGGTCACGAAGGTGACCCGGCTGCACAGCTCGGGCCGCTGCGCCTTGAGGCGCTTGTAGAAGGTGGCGCCGTCCATGTTGGGCATCATCAGATCGCAGAGGATGACGTCAAAGCTCTCCTCAACGTCAAGGACGGCGAGCGCCTTCAGCCCGTCGGATGCGCTGGTGACGTCGTACCACGCCTTGAGGGTGCGCTTGAGCGAGGCGCGGATGATGGGGTCGTCGTCGATCAGGAGCGCGGTGGGCCGGTCGGGGGCTTCGTGGGTGGGCTGCGGGGCCTCGCGCCGCGCCGCGTCGAAGTGGGTGAGCAGCTCGTCCGGGCAGCCATCCAGCTCCAGCGCGATGGTGAGCCCGTCGCGCTCGTCGCTCTGGGCGTTGAGGTCCCCGTTGAGCAGCGCGACGCTCTCGGCGATGAGCGTCAGCCCGAGGTGTCCGATGTTCTGACGCCCTTTGTTCGTGAAGGGGCTGAAGAGGCGCTTCAACTCAGCCTCTGAGAGGCTCGCGCTGGGTGTTTGTAGGCAGATGACCGCCCGGCCGCGCTGCGCGTAGGTGCTCAGCTGAAGCTGCGCGGGTTGCTCCTCCGGGCACAGGCGCGCGACGCGCAGGATGAGCCCAAGCAGGGTCTGGCTGAGCTTGTTGGGGTGGGCGAGCACGTCGGGGGGGGCGCCGAGTGACGTCTGCAGGGTGACCTCCGTGGGGAGCAGGCGGCGCGCGAGGTGGCTGCAAGCGCGCGCGACGTCGTTGATCGCCGTGACCTCCCGCGTGTTGGCCTCAATGAGGGTGAAGAGCTTGAGATCCTGGAGCAGGTGGCTGAGCTGTTCAATGCTGCGGAGGCTCTCCTCGACCCGCTCTTGCACCTCGTCCAGCATGAGCGGGATGGTGGTGAGGTCGAGCTGGGAGGCCTTGTCGACCTGGCGCAGCGTGGGGACGAGGGTGTCGACCTTGTGGATGGTGGTCTGGATGTGGTGCAGGTTGAGGGCGATGCGGGTCGCCGGGTTGTTGAGCTCGTGGGCGATGCCGCCCATGATGTTGCCCAGCGAGCTGAGGTGTCGGGTCTCGGCGAGGTGTCTGGCGGTCCGCTGTGTCTCCGTGTCCTCCGTGACGTCATGCAGGGAGATGATGGTCGCGGGCTTGCCGTCCCAGGTGGTGGGGAGCGTGTGGATGGAGACGTGCCTGAGCGCGCCGCTGGGTTGGAGGATCTGTATGCGGGCTTTGGAGTCGAGCGGGGGGAGGAACATTGTGCCGAGCAGATCGGAGCCAGGGCGACCGAACAGCCGCAGCGCGGCTGGGTTGGCGTAGCAGATCTGGTACGCGTCGTCGGTGACCAGGACCGCGTCCGCGAGCGATCGGGTGAGCTCGCGCTTGTAGAGGTTGAGGTAGAGGCGGACCTTGGTCTTGAGGATCCTGGGGAGGACGGGCTTGATGAGGAAGTCGATGGCCCCCTGCGCGTACCCGTGCAGCATCGCGTCGTCGTCCTGCGCTCCGCTGAGCACGATCAGCGGGATGTTGCGCTCCTTGATCTGGCCGGCGAAGTCGAGGCCGTTCATGCCGGGGAGGTTGATGTCGACGAGCAGGAGGTCGGGGGACACGTCGGGCAGCGCCAGGAGCGCCTCCTCGGCCGTGGCGTAGAACAGGACCTGGATGTTCGAGAGCCCGCGCAGCCCCAGCTCAAGGAGCTTCTGGTCCGCCGGATCGTCCTCCAGGATCGCGATGGTGTCCCTGGCGTCGTTCATGGGGGGGTAGAGGCTGGTCGACTCGTGACAGGTTGACAGGGAGGACGGCGTTTGAGGCCGTCAAGGGATTCACCACAGCGTGTGGTTGAGATTACCGGAATTCGCCTGTCATGCAAACGATCACGTGAGTTCATGGGGAGGGAGGGTGACCAGCTCGAACCAGTAGTCCCCAAGGTTTTGAATCACCTTCACCAGGTCGAGGAAGCCCACAGGCTTGGTGATGTAGGAGTTGCCGCCGAGGCCATAGCTCTCCATGATGTCCTGGGCGGCGCTGGAGCTGGTCAGCACGACCACTGGGATGTGCTTGAGCGCGGGGTCGTCGCGGATCTCGGCGAGGACCTCGTGCCCATCCATCCGGGGCATATTCAGATCGAGCAGGATCAGCCCGGGGAGGGTGGGGGGGTCCTCGGCGAACCGCCCCTCCCCGCGCAGGTAGTCGAGCACGAGGTCGCCGTCTTCGACGAAGTCGATCGGGTTGTGCAGGCGCGCCTTGCGCCAGGCGTGTTGGATGAGCAGGCGGTCGTTGGGGTCGTCGTCTACGATCAAGATGGTGACCGAGGTGGGCGTTGTGCTCATATGTGCTCCTGTGGATGAACCGGGAGTCTGGCGATGAAGGTCGCCCCTTCTCCGAGCTGGCTCTGGACGTTCAACGTCCCACCGTGATGTTCGGCAATTCGCAGGCTCAACGCAAGCCCGATCCCGGTGCCCTGGTATTGGCTTCGCCCATGCAAGCGCTTGAAGACCTGGAAGATCCGCGCCTGGTATCTCGGCTCAATGCCGATGCCGTTGTCTTCCACTCGAAGCTCACACCACCCGTCCATGACCGAGGCGCTGACGCGCACGTGGGGCGGGGTGTCGGGCTTGTGGAACTTGAGCGCGTTGCTGAGCAGGTTCTGGAGCAGGTGGTGCAGGTGCGTCGGCTCGCCCTCGATGATCGGGAGGTCGCCAACGACCTCAAGCCGCCCGCCGGTCTCCTCAAGGCGCAACGACAGCGCGCCGCGCGCCTCGTTGAAGACCTCAGCGAGGTCGACCTCCTGGAAGGTGAGTCGGTTGGCGGGTTGAAGCAGCGAGAACGACAGCAGCGCATCGATCAGGCTCTTCATACGAAGGACGGCCCGTTGCACGACCTGGAGGTAGCTCAGGCTGTTGTCGCTGAGCTTGTCCCCGTCTTCGTCGAGGACGAGGTCGGTGAAGCCGTTGATCTTGCGCAGCGGTTCTTGAAGCTCGTGGGACGCGGCGAAGGCGAACTGCTCCAGATCCTTGTTGGAGCGCTCCAGCTGTTGGGTGCGGCGCTGCAAGGCGCGGTTGGAGTGGTTCAGCTCGGTGACGTCGCGCATCGCGATGAGCGTGCGCGTCACCCTGCCGTGGTGGTGCTCGGTGGTCGCAGAGAGCTCGATCTCGCGTGTGGAGCCGTCGCCGCAGATCCACTCCAGCGGCTCGCCCTCGCCCACGCCGTCAGCCACGAGGCGAGGGCGGAGGTCCGCCTCGAAGCGTTGGTGGGACGCCTCGGTGAGGAAGGCCTCAACCTCCCGATCGATCACCGCGTCGCGCGTGTAGCCGAAGTGGGAGAGCCAGCGCTCGCTGACAAACTCGATGGTGTGGTTCGCGGTGAGCGCGAGGAGGAGCGCCGGGGTGTGCTCGTAGAGGCGCTGGATCGCCCTGGAGTGCTGGACCTCGGTGACGTCGATGTGGATCCCGATCATGCGGTGAGGCGTGCCCGCGTCGTCGCGGATGGCCATCCCCCGGCACCGGATCCAGACCCAATGGCCCTCCTGGTGGCGGTAGCGCACGACCTGATCGTAGGGGTGGCTCGGGTCATCGAGGTGCATCTGGAAGTTCTCCAGCGCCACCTGGAGGTCGTCCGGGTGGATGAGATCCTGCCACTCGCTCGCGAGGTGCTCGCGCGCGCTCGGGTCGTAGCCGAGCGTCCTCCAGAAGGTCGGGCTCATCCACTCGTGCGCGGGGTGGTCCAGGTCCCAGTACCAGATGCCGTCGAGCGCTCCGGCCTTGATGAACCGGAAGACCGACGCGTCCTCTTTGAGGAGGGTGAAGAACTCTTTCTCCAGGTAATGGGTCATGGCTCCTGACCTGTGTTCGAAGGTTCGCCGTGTGGTCCCCTGCGGGCCGACGCGAGCGGCAGCGTGAGTGAGAAGGTGGCGCCCTCGCCAGGGGCGCTCGTCGCGCACAGCGCGCCGCCGTGGCGCTCCGCGATCACCGCGCACACGGGCAGCCCCATCCCGACCCCTGAGTGGGTCCCTTCGGGGTGCAGCCTCTTGTAGGGCTTGAAGATGCGCTCCTTGTACCGCCCGTCGAACCCGATCCCGCGATCGATGACCTGGAGCGTGACCTGCTCCGGCTGCTGGCGGAGCTGGATCCGGATCGTCGCGGGGGCGCCTGGCTTCTTGAACTGGAGGGCGTTGGACACCAGCTCCGTGAGCAGCTCCTCCAACATGCGGCGATCCCCGAGTACCATCGGGTGCGCGCCCACGTCCACGTCCACGTGGGCCTCGTCGAGCTGCGCGCGCATCGCGCGCAGGACCGCGGCGGTGACGTCGCTCAACGCGACCTCGGCGCGCTCCATGGCGCGTTCGCGCGTCTGAAGCAGGGTGAGCAGCCCGAGGAGGCGAGCGTCCAGCAGCGTCACGATCCCCTGGCTGATCTCCAGCAGCTCGGCCCCCTCGGCGTCGAGCGCCTCACCGCAGGAGTCCTCGATGAGCTTCAAGAACGCCTCCAGCTGGTGCAGCTTGCCCCGGAGGTCGTGCGACATGAGGTGGTTGAGCGTCTTTGGGTTCAAGGTGCTGATCACGGCTCCCGATCATGACATGTGGGTGTCGAGCCTCTCCTGACACACGTGTCCTCCAAATCTGGCACCCTGCGCGGGATAACGCAACCATGACGTCACGTCGGACATATCTTCTGTTGTGTTATCGGTCGGAGTTCGTTTACTATCTCCGTACGCACGTGGTCTGAGGTTTGAATTGTGTTGAGTGTCACAGAGTTGTTTGATTATGTCGAGCGTTGCGGTGGAGACGTCACGACGCTCGTTGAAATCCTCGTCGAGGCGCAGGGGGTGACGTACGTCTACGACCTGAGCACCCGGGCGCTCGTCTACACAAGCCACGGCCTGGGCGGGTACAGCCTGGCCGACGTGGCGGAGGTGAAGGGGACGATCCTCACCGACCTCGTGCACCCCGACGACATCCCCAGGGTGGAGGCCCTGCTCGCCGAGTTGAGCGAGGAGGGGGAGGGGGCGAAGCGCACGCTGGAGTTTCGCTTTCGAGGCAAGGACGGGGGGTGGCGCTCGGTGATCAACCACCACACCGTGCTGCTCGCCAATGAAGACGGGAAGGGGCGCCTGCTCGTCGGCCTCGTCCACGACGTGTCGGAGCAGCGCCAGCTTGAGGAGGAGCGGCGCGTGCTGGATCGGCGGCTCAAGCAGTCCTGGCGGATGGAGGTGCTGGGGCAGCTGGCGGGTCGGATGGCGCACGACTTCAACAACCTGATGACCGTCATCCAAAGCTCGGTCACGTTGGCGCGCTACGCTCGCCCCGGGGACGCGGAGCTGGAGCGGGAGTTCGCGACGATCGAGACCGCGATCGAGAAGACCACCGAGCTGACCGGGCGCTTGAGCCAGCTCAACCACAAGGCCTCGGGGCTGGCGCAGCTGGTGGACGCCAACGCGCTGATCAAGGAGCTGCTCGCCAGCGTCCGACGGACGCTGGCGAGCGGCGTGACGCTGGCGGTGGCGCTGGACCCGGAGTGTCAGGCGATCTACGCGAGCCCGGAGCACATCGAGCTGGCGGTGCTCAGCCTGCTGTTCCTGTCGTGCGACATGATGCCCGACGGCGGCGAGCTGCGCCTGGAGACGAAGTGGCGCGTGATCGGAGAGGACGACGCGCAGGCGCCCGCGGGGCGCTACACGGTGGTGACCGTGTCCCACACCGGGCGGGCGCTGGATCCGTCCCTGTTCTCCCTGCTCGATGACCCCTTCTCCCACAACGTCGGCCCTGTCGGGCTGGAGCTGGCCGCGGTCCACCGCAGCGTCAAGCGCTCCGGGGGGGTCTTCACCTGGCAGCCCGAGGGCAACCTCCTGCAAATCTTCTACCCGGCCGTAGAGCCCATGGAGGCGTTGGAGCTGCCACCGAAGCAGGCGCGCCCGCCGAAGGCGGAGGGGGTTGAGGGGTTCGGCGACTGCGACATCCTCCTCGTCGAGGACAACCCCTCCGTGCGGCGCCTCCTCGGCCGCACGATCGAGAACATGGGTTGCCGCGTGCACGCTGCGAGCAACGGCCAGGAGGGGGTTGAGCTTGCGGATGCGGTGGGCATCGAGGCGCTCGACGCGATCGTGACCGACGTGGTCATGCCCGAGATGGACGGCCCCACCATGCTGCAAGCCCTGTGGCGGCAGCGCCCGGACCTCCCCGCGGTGGTCGTCTCAGGTTACACGGACGGGCGGACGGACATTGGCCTGAACGGCCCCCACCTCTTCGTGCAGAAGCCCTTCAAGCCCGCCATCCTGTGCCAGCAGCTGTCGCTCCTCATCCACGAGCGCGACCCCCACGACAGCTCCAGTTGACCGACCGCGCGCGTCACGGGCGCGCGCCAGGCTCCGACGAAACGTAGAACTCCAACCCGAACCCGGTCTGCGCCCGCAGCTCCCGATCGGCCGCCTCGGCGACCTCGGTTGTGGGCGCCGCGTCGTCGAGCTGGATCCTGACCAGCGCGTCCGCGGCGAGGAACCGGGGCTCGCGGGTGCGGACGTGCGGCGGGGGGACGAGCGCCTTGGCCAGCTCTTTGATCCGGTGCTGATCCGCGTAGGGCTTGATGGTCAGCGTCCAGCCGGTCAGCTCCTCGACCTCGTCGAGGAGGTCGCGGTACAGGGCGCCGATCTGGGGGCTGATGAACGCCACCTCGATGTGGTCTCCCCGCAGGCTGGTCTTGAGGATGTCGTGGGCGGCGCCCTCCATCACCTCGCGGATCGCCTCGTAGGTGAGGTTGATCTCCATGCGCGCGGGGTCGTCGTGGCCCTGGGGCTCGTCGCCCTCCTCCTCCTCCTCGGAGGTCAGGAAGGAGAGGGTGAAGCCAGTGCGCGCCAGGAAGGCGGCGGCGGCCTCCCGCGCGTCGTCGTGGCCTGGGTCGCCGCCCTCGATGACGAGGCTCACCCGGCGATCCTCCACGCGCACCGCCGGGTTGCGGAGCGGGCGCCACCCGGCGGGGAGCGCGGCGATGGCCGCTTCGGAGAGCGCGCCCTGGTGAGGCACGGAGCGGACCTCGACCCGCCACCCGGTCTCGGAGGCGATCCGCTCCAGCGCGTCGGCGTGGCGAGGCCCGGAGACGTCCGGGAAGTGGAACGCGACCTCCAGGACGCCCTCGCCGGTGCGGGCGCTGATCTTGTGCAGGCCCGAGGCGAGCGCGAGGCGGTCGCGGGCGACCATGAGGGCGGTGTTCTGGTCCATCGCCTCGCCGGAGGCGCGGCGCCGCGCGATCGCCTTGCGCGCGCGGCGCTGGCGACGCCCGTTGAGCTGGGCGTTGGCGACGCGCGGGGCGACCTCAAGCCGCACCCGGAACAGCCCGGCGGTGCGGCGGTGCGGCTCAAACAGCTCCGGGTGCGCTTCGAGCAGCCGCCGCAGGTGGTGCAGGTCGCGCGGGGTGCGCGCCCGCGAGGTCCACGCCCGATAGAGGGCGTCGAGGGGGTAGTGGCGCCCCAGCCCGTCCCGCACCGCCAGCGCGCGCGCCATCGCCCTCAAGCGCGTGGCGTCGTCGCCTTCGGGGCGGTCGTCCGCGCGGCGTTGGCGGCGTCGCGGCGCCTCGCCGCGTCGTGAGCGGGCGGGCCTGCCGACGGCGCGGCGGCGCCCTGCCCATGGGGCGAAGGGGGCCACCTCCTCCGAGGGGTGGGCGTCGGAAACCTGTTCCTGCTCAGGTCGTGGCATGGGTCTGCGGTTCAGCGCGGTGTCAGCTCCCGGTGAGGAGCACCAGCGCGCCCCCGAGAGCGATGAGGATGATCAGGACGAGGAGCCCCAGCATCAGCACGAGCGGCCGCGGGAGGCCGAAGGGCCCCGCCGACGCGCTGGTCTGGGAGGGCTGAGGCGTTGGAGCGGGCGCCGGAGGCTCGGGCGCCGGGGTGACGCTGGAGCTGACCGCCCCGGGGGCGTGAACGCCCGAGGAGCTGCTGTCAACCATGCGGTGCGCGCCCGTGCCGACCATGTCCGGGGCGAACGGCAGGAGCGCCTCGACCATGGCGTCGGCGGTCTGGTAGCGGTCGTCGGGGTTCTTCTCCAGCGCCTTGAAGAGGATCGCCCTCAGCCCTTCGGGCACCCCAAGCTCGGGGGGGATGGGGCGAGGGGGGTTCATCATCTTGTCCATCAGGAAGCTCTGCATGTTCGAGTCGTCGAACGGCAGCTCCCCGGTGAGCATCTCGTACATCAGCGAGCCCATCGCGTAGATGTCCATCCGGGTGTCGACCGCCTCGCCCATGGCCTGCTCCGGGGCCATGTAGTGCCAGGTGCCGATCAGCTCGCCCGCCTGGGTGACGCCGGTGTTGCCCGCGACCGAGCCGCTGAACTTGCCCGCGCCAAAGTCCAGCACCTTGACCCAGGGCACCGGCCCGCCGCGATCCTCCAGGAAGATGTTGCTGGGCTTGATGTCGCGGTGGATGATCCCCTGGCGGTGGGACTCGGCCAGGGCCATCAGCGCCTGGCATGAGATGTAGGCGACCAGCTCGGGCGCCATCCCCCCCGTCTCGCGCTTGAACACCTGCTCCAGATCCTCGCCGCGGAGCAGCTCCATGATGAGGTAGGGCTCGCCGTGATCCGTCGTGCCGTAGTCGTGCAGAGTGACGGCGTTGGGGTGCTGGATGCGGCTGATCATGCGCGCCTCGCGGTCGAAGCGCTTGCGGAGCCGCTCCATCGCCGCGGCGTCGTCGCTGGCGCCCCCCGCTGGGATGAGGAACTTGATCGCCACGTCCCGGTTGAGGACGTCCTGGCGCGCCTTGTAGATCCGCCCCATCCCGCCTTTGCCGATGAGGGACTCGATGCGATAGCGACCGGCGATCACCTCACCGATCATCGGATCCGTGTTGGCTGGGCTTGACTGCGTGTGTTCCATCATCCGGGCCCTGTGCTCTCCTGATAGCTCGCGCGGTCCGCTCACCCGGCGGGTCGTTGGCCCCGACGCCTCGGTGCGTGCGCGGCGTCGGGTGGGGCAGGGGGGCTCGTCTCGTGTTTGCGGGAGCTGGTCTGAGCCTCACCTCGCAACCAGACCCGTGCTCAGTCGTATACGTATGTTACATCAGATCGGGTGCTATGGGTAATCTTAGGGCGACACGACGCGGCACACGCCCGCCGCGCGGTGGCGGGAGGCCGCGCCGGGGTGAGGCCCTACCGGGGGGAGAGCGCCAGCTCGCGCGCCCAGGCGCCCGTGTCACGCCCAAGCTCCTCCCAGCGCGCCAGCAGCGCGTGGGCCGTCGACGGCGCCTCGCCGTCGAGCTGCGCCTGGAGGGGCTCCAGGTAGCGCGCCTCGTCCGGCCCCGCGGCGGCGACCTCGGGCGCCGCGAGCCGCTCCAGCCCGGCGCGCGAGAGCGACACCAGCTCGCGGGCGACGTGGCGGATCTGGATCCGCTCGGGGCCGAGGTCGGCTGGGATCGGGCCGTTGAGCGACCAGCGGATCGCGTGGGTGAACAGGCGCTCGCGCTGCTCGGTGGTCAGGTCCCGCATGAGCGACTGGGCGCTGGCGCGCGCCTCGGCGTCGTAGAGCAGCCCCTTCCAGAGCGCGGGCAGCGCCATGACGTGGCCCAGCGGCCCCATGTCGGCGCCGCGGACCTCGATGTAGCGCTTCATGCGCACCTCGGGGAAGAGCGTCGAGAGGTGCAGCTCGTAATCGCCCATGGTGGCCTCGTGGCCCTCGTAGCCGTCCTCGATGAAGCGACGGAGGCTGTGCCCGGACATGTCCACGTAGCGGCCGTCGCGGTGGATGAAGTACATCGGCACGTCGAGGGCGTACTCGACGTAATCGGCGAACCCGAACTCCTCGCGCTCCATCATCCACAGGGGGAAGCCGCAGCGGTCCGGGTCGGTGTCGGTCCAGATGTAGCAGCGCGTCGTCATGTAGCCGGACGGCGCGTTGTGCCACAGCGGCGAGTGGGCGAACAGCGCCGAGATGATCGGGCTGATCCAGAGCCCGGTGCGGAGGATGTCGGCGGCGTCGGCCTCGCTGGTGTAATCGAAGTTCGCCTGGACGGTGCAGGTCGCCTTCATCATCCAGTGCCCCAGGGCGCCGACCCGCGGCATGTACGCCCGCATGATCCGGTAGCGGCTCTTGGGCATCCACGGGATCTGCTCGGGCGTGTGCATCGGGTTGATCCCCGTGCCGAGCATCACCAGCCCCAGCTCCTCGGTGACCGCGGCGACCTCGGCGATGTGACGCGTCAGCTCCGCCTCGGTGTCGGCGAGGCGCTGGAAGGGGGCGCCGCTCAGCTCGAACTGCCCGCCGGGCTCGGTGGTGATCGCCTCGTCGTCGCCCGCCGCGTTGGCGCGCACCAGCGCCGCGATGTGCTCCTGATCGAGGTGGGCCTGGTAGCCGTAGCGTTCGGCGAGCAGCTCCAGCACCCGCCCGATGCCCCGCGGCCCCTCGAACGGGACCGGCGCGAGGGTCTCCTTGTCGAGGATCAGCTTCTCGTGCTCCGTGCCCACCCGGCGGGCCTCGGGGGGCTTGATCCCCTGACGGAAGTACTCCGTGAGCTGCTCCTTGGAGGTGATCAGCTCAGATGAACGCTGGACATCTCGGGACATGGTGACCTCTGCGCGCGGTGGCTCTACAAGGCGAGCGGCGTCGCCTTTCTGTTACCACGGTGGATACACGGTACGGCCGCCTCAACACAAGGCGGTCGCAGATTCTCTCGCGTGTGGGGCGAGGCCGCTCAGCGCTGGTTCAGCTCCTGGGCGCGCTTGCGGAGGGCGACGAGGGTCTTGAGCGTGTTGCCGAGGCCGCCCTCGGCCTGGCGGCGGACGGCGGCGCGCATGAGGTCGAGCATGGCGTCGCCGTAGGGGTACCACCAGGGCTCGGTGGCGGTGGCGGAGTCGACGACGACGAGGCGAGGGCGCGTCATGTGGTGGAGCGCCTCGGGGGAGTTGGTGACGCCGGTGCCGGAGGCGCCGGTGCCGGTCCAGGGCAGGTCGGGGAGGGCGCCGGTGAAGCTGTGGTTGTTGATCCAGACCATGCCGCTGCGCAGCTGCTCGCCGACGCGCTCGGCGTGGTCCTCGTGGGCGCCCCAGACCGAGGCGCCGAGGGCGAAGCGGGTGTCGTTGGCGGCGGCGATGAGGGCCTGGTCGGTGTCGCAGACCTCCAGCACGGCGATGGGGCCGAACGACTCCTCGACCCAGGCCGGGCGGTCGCGGGGGACGTCGGCGAGCAGCGTCGGGGGGATCGGGGCGTCGGGGTCGTCGGGGATCCCCCCGGTGAGCAGGCGGGCGCCGTGGTCGAGCGCGTCCTGGACGTGGCGGGCGACGAGGTCGCGCTGGGCCGCGGTGACCAGGCGCGGGACGTCGCGGGCGGCCTGCTCCAGGCTCCAGACCAGCGCGCGGGTGAAGCGGGGGGCGATGTCGGCGTGCACGGCGATGCGCTCGATCCCGGCGCAGTTCTGCCCGGCGTTCGTCAGGACGCCCCAGCAGATCCCGGCGGCGGCGCGGTCGATGTCGGCGTCGCGCAGCACCACGGCGCAGTCCTTGCCGCCCAGCTCGCACTCGCAGGGGATCCCCTGCTCGGCGCAGGCCACCGCCACCTTGCGCCCGGTGCGCGTGCTCCCGGTGAAGACCACCATGTCCGGCCCCGCCTTGACGAGCGCCGCCCCGGCGTCGCCCGCGCCCTCCATCAGCCCGACCACCGGGCCGAGCACCTCGCGCAGCCGCGCCACGAGCCAGGCGCCTGAGCGCGGCGTGTGCTCCGACGGCTTGAGCGCCACGGCGTTGCCCGCCAGCAGCGCCGGGACGATCGTCCGCATCGGGATCGCGACCGGGTAGTTCCACGGCGAGATCAGCGCCACGACGCCGCGCGGCAGCCGCTCGACGCGGGCCTTCTTGCCCGGCATGTCGAGCATCGGGACGAGCCCCTTGCGCGGCTCCAGCAGCTTCGGGCCGTGGTCGCACCAGTAGGCGAACAGGTCGGCGACCCCCAGGATCTCCGAGGCGTAGCTCTCGACCAGGGGCTTGTGGGTCTCCTCGCAGACGATCTTCGCCAGCTCCTCGGCGCGCGAGAGGATCGCCTGGCCCGCCTCGCGGAGCATCGCGACCCGGTCAGCGACCGGGCGGCGCCCCCAGCCGGTCTGGGCCTGGCGCAGCTCGTGGAGGAGCTGGTGGGCGTGTTCTTCGAGCATGAAGGCTTCAGCGGCGCTGTGGGTCATGGGGGGCCTCGTGTTGGAGGTGGCGACCGGGGTTGCGTGAGGGGCTCAGGCCCACCGGAACGCGTTCATGGTCTGCACCTCGTCGAACTGGTGCGTGTAGTCGGTGGCCTCGCGGAAGGCGCTGGCGTCGAGCACGACCGGGTGCTTGATGTGGTTGATCGCCCCGGCGGGCAGCTTCGGGAGGCCGAAGCGCCCGAGGAACGCGTTGTAGAGCGGCTCGGGGATCGGCCACGCCTTCCCGCCCGAGATCTTGATCAGCAGCGACAGCGGGACGGGCTGCGGCCCGGCGACGTTGTAGATGCCCCGCAGCCGCTGCTGGAGCGCGACCGCGATCGCCTGGGCGGCGTCCTCCTCGTGGATGAACTGGTAGAGCGGGTCGAAGCCCATCACCGTGGGCACCCGGCCCGTCTCCAGGAAGCGGGCGAGGTTGCCGTAGCGGCTCGGGCCGAGGGTGTAGACGATGCGGAGCACGACGGTGTCCAGCTCGGGCATGCGCCACAGCGCCGAGCCTGCGTAGAGGTCGGCGGCGACGAGGTCGGCCAGCTCGGGGAAGGTGGAGCCGCCGAGCGGCGGGTCCTCCTCGCTGTGGTACATGGGCGCGTCGGGCATCGCCCCGTAGACCGTGTGGCGGCCGACGAAGATCGCCTGCTCCACGCCGTAGCGCTCGCAGTTGTCGAACACCGCCTGCGTGCCGCCGAGGTTGATCCGGTAGCGCTCCTCGAAGGAGGTCGTGAAGTGGCTCACGGTCGCCATGTGGATCACCGCCTTCGGGCGGTGGGTGCGGAACACCTCCTCGGCGGGGCGCTTGCGGATGTCGGCGCGGAACACCTCCACCCCCTCGGGGGCGTCGGGCCACGGGCGGCGGTCGATCCCGATCACCTGCCACCCCGCGGCGAGCAGCCGACGCGTCAACATGCGCCCGATGGCGCTTGAGATCCCTGTCACCAATACCTTCACGGCGACTCCCACGTCTGAGGCGGCAGCGCGTCGCCGCGCGCCTCAAGTCCCTCTCGCATCAGCTCCGCGACGCGGCGCTTGACCAGATCGACGTAGCTGAGGATCACCTCGTCGGCCTCCGTCCCGTCGCCCTCGAAGTGCATCGGCTCGCCGTAGTAGATGTCGCACTTGACCGGAAGCGGCAGCGGCGCCAGGTACGGCGTCACCGGGATGTAGGGGGTCCCCAGCACCTTCGCCAGCCAGTTGATGTGCATCACCTGCGGGATCGCCTCCTCGCCGCCGATAAACGCGAACGGGATGATCGGGGTGCCGGTCGAGAGCGCGAGGCGCATGAAGCCGGTCCCGAAGCGCTCCATCCGGTAGCGGTCCTTGTAGAGCTTGCCGGTGCCGCGCGCCCCCTCGGGGAAGACCAGCAGCAGGCGCTCGTCGTTCAGGATCCGCTCGGCGTTGCCGGGCACCCCGGTCAGCTGCCCGAGGCGGTTGAACATGTTGGAGAGGAACGGCTGCTTGTAGGCGAACTTCTCGACCATCCCGTGGGCCATCCGCGGCGGGTCGTGCTCCATGATCAGCGACGTCAGCACCATCGACCCGTCGATCGCGATCGCCCCCGAGTGGTTGCCGATCAGCATCCCGCGCCCCGCGTCGGGGATGAGGTGGACGCGGTGGGTGGTCACCCGGAAGTAGTTCTCGTAGAACCAGTAGGCGATCGTGGCCCAGCGGCTGATGTAGGCCCGCGACGTGCCGTAGGCGTCGTATCCGTAGCGGTTGAAGGGCACGTCGAGCCGCGCGAGCTGCTCAGCGACCCGTCCATCGACGATCTGGACCATGATTCAACTCCAACACAGGTGAGCCCGCGCGGGCGCGCGCTCAGGGGCGCGTCGCCTTGACGCTGATGGCGCTCCCGTCCACGACCTCCTCCAGGATGTCGAGCCCGGCGTCGGCGAGCCGCTGCCGCAGCTCCGAGATGTCGAACCAGTGCATCCCCGACAGGCTCCCCATGGCGAGCCGCGGGTAGCGCTGGAAGACGTTGCGCGTCGCCAGGAAGGTCCCGATCACGATCACGCCGCCCGGCTTGAGCACCCGCGCGAACTCGCGCAGCACCCGGTCGATGTCCTCCATCAGGTGGAGCGCCGCGCCGCAGTGGATCCGATCGAAGCTGTCGTCGGCCACCGGCAGGCGCGCCGCGTCGCCCCGCACGTAGCGCAGCAGCTCGGTCGCGCCCGCGCTGCGCGGGTGATCCTTGCGGGCCTGGCTCAGCATCGGCCATGAGACGTCCACGCCGATCACCACCGACTCGGCGGCGCCCTCGACCACCTCGGCGAAGTAGCGCGTGAAGTTGCCCGGGCCGCACGCCACGTCCAACACCCGCTGCCCGGGCTCCAGCTCCAGCAGGTCGGCGTGGAGCACGTACTCCTCGTCCAGCCGCCGTTGGCTCATCGAGCGGGTCAGCGCCGGGCGCGCGATCTTCTCGTACACCACCGTGTAGGGCTTGAACTCCATCAGCTGTTGCAGGAAGGTCCGCGACCCGCGCGACCCGACCATGTCCACGATGTCGTCCTCGATCAGGTAGCGGCGGCCGCAGTTGTTGCACTCCGCCGACCCCTGCCGCGCCTCCAGCCCGACGTGGTGGCACGCCGAGCAGCGCAGGTTGGCCCAGGTCCACTCCTCGGGCGTCTCCGGCGTGGCTGGAGCGGGCGCCTCGGTGTCTTCGCTCGGCTGGCTGGTCGTCTCGGCGGTCGCTTCGTCGTCGGCCTGAACAGCCTCGACATCGTCTGCGTCGGTGTCCGCTTCGGTTTCTGCGTCGGTCGTCGCGGCCGCCTCGTCGTCGGCTTCCTCGTCGTCGGACCCTGCGGGGTCGTCGCTGTCGGTCGCCGTGGCGTCGCCTTCGGTGGTGTCAGCGTCCGCCTCGTCGCCTGCCGCCTCGTCGTCGTCTGCCGCCTCGTCGTCGTTTGCCGCCTCGTCCGCGGTGTCGTCGTCTCCAGCGGCGTTGGCGTCATCGTCGGCGTCCGCCTCGTCGGTCGCTTCAACGGCGTCGGTGTCGGCTTCAGCGCCGTCGGTCGCCTCGGCTTCGGCATCGTCGGTATTGTCGGCGTCGGCGTCGTCGGTATTGTCGGCTTCAGCGTTGTCGGTATTGTCGGCTTCAGCGCTGTCGGTCGCTTCGGCTTCGGCGTCGTCGGTCGCTTCGGCGTCGGCCCCAGCGGCGTCGTCGGCTTCAGCGGCGTCGTCGGCTTCAGCCGCGTCGGTCGCTTCAGCCGCGGCGTCGGCGGCTTGTTGAAGCAGCTCCAGCGCGCCCTTGATGATGCCCTGGGCGTTGCGGAGGCTGACGCCGCGGATTTCGGCGAGCTGCTCGGGCGAGAGCGCGGCGAGGTCGGCGACGGAGCGCACGTCCAGCTCGTCCTGGAGCTGTTGGGCGCGGGCGGCGCCGATCCCGGGGACGTCGGTCAGCTCCAGGTCGGCGCCAGCGTCGGCGGGGATCGCGACCGGGGCGGCCTCGGGCTCCGCGGTGGTGCGCGCCTCGATCAGCTCCTGGGCGGCGGCGAGGATCTTCTCGGCGCTGCGGGCGCCGATGCCGTGGATGTCGGTCAACCCTTCGGCGCCGAGCGCGAGCAGGTCATCCAGCTGCGTGACCCCCTTGTCTTCCCAGAGCTGACGCGCGCGTGAGGCGCCGATGCCGGGCACCTGGACGACGTCAGCGAGCCCCTTCGGGTAGATCGCGAGCAGCTCGTCGTACGCCGCGCAGCGCCCGTCGCCCAGCAGCTCCGTCAGCAGCTCGCGGGGCTCGTCGCCCACGTCGCTCGTGGGCAGCTCGGCGAGCACCTCGGCGGTCAGCGCCTGGTCCAGCTCGCGCACCACGTCGGCGGCCTTCTTGAGGTTTCGGTTGCGCGAGCGAGCCTCGCCGTGGATCTCCAGCAGGCTCCCGAGGCTCTCAAGGATGTTGGCTAGCTCCTGGTTGTCCGACACGGCACCACCTGGTCATGTGTGGGGCGGCGCCTCGTGTGGGTGTCGCTCGCCCGTCATCTCGTCCCTTCGATCGCGCTCGCGTGAGCGCTCACCGCCCCGGCGCACCGGTGGCGGCTTTTCGTCCGAATCAAGGGACTTAGTACCCTCGGCGCCCATGTGTCAAGGACCGCGGGCGATCGCCAGGCCGCGGTAGAGCGCCGAGGGCGCCTCCGGCTGGACCTGATGGCCCGCTCGCGACATACTGGACGTGGCCCAGGGGCGCAGCGGCGTCCCGACACACCCCGGAGGACCGCGCGACGCCATGCCCATCACCTCAGCGCCCGACACCTCGACCTCCCACCTCCGATCGTCTGCTGCGCGCAGGCCGCGCTCACCCGGTCGCCACCTGGCGGCCTGGGTGGGGCTCGTCGCCGCGACGGCGTGGGGCGCCGCGGCCTCGGCGCAGACGACCGTCACCGGCGCAGGCGCGGCGGAGGTGGAGGAGCACGAGTTGACGCTGGGGGTCGGGGTGAAGACGGGGATGAGCATCCACGCCATCAGCCCGCCGGACGTGTCGCGGGGGCTCAACCCGCCGCTGCCCGCCTTCCTCGGCAACGGCGGCGGGGTCGGGCTGGCGGTCGAGGCGCTGTACGCCGACGTGGTCGGCCTCCAGCTGGAGCTGTGGCGGGCGGCGGGCAGCGGCGAGGGGACGTTTACGTTCATTGGCGCGTCGGATGAGGTGTCGGTGGGGCAGCGGCTGGAGACGGTGGAGCTTCAGCTGCCGATTTTGATCAAGGGGCAGCTGCCGCTGCGGTGGTTCAAGCCGCAGCTCGGGCTGGGCGTGACGGTGGTGTGGCAGCTGGAGGCGAGCTACTCCATCGACAACCCCGACGTGACGACCGACATCCTCGATCCGCCGACCAGCACCTACACGATGCTCACGGCGCAGCTCGGCGGCGCGATCGACCTCGGCGCGTTTCGGATCCCGATCGAGCTGCGGGCGCTCTATCACCCGCTGGAGCGCGACCCGAACGAGCGCACCCTCTACTCGTATTATGAGGACGACGGGCGGCTGATCCTCTCCTCCTACTCGGTGAACGCCACCTGGGAGGCCCAGTTCTGGATGATGGTGGGCGTTCAGTACTGGAATGAGGTGGATCTGTAGGGCCTGCGCTTCTGGTAACAGTGTTTTTCCGCTCCTTCTGGTGGGGATCGCGCATACCAGGCCCCGAACCGATGTTGCTCGTCGGTATACCAGTGGCCGCAAGTGTGGCATGGTGTGCGCGCAGGCCGAGCGCACTGAATCGGTCACGCCCCGCGCGCGCTGCGCGCTTCAGGCGAAACGGGAACCCCATAGGAGGATGAACAGATGAACGCTCTCAAGGCGACGCTCAGCGCTATTCTGGTGGTTGGACTCTTGACGTCGGGCTGCAAGTCCGAGCTGGACGACAAGCCAGCGGCGACGGTCGAGGATGGTAAGGCGGAGGGCGCCGACAAGGCGAAGGAGGCCCCCGAGGCCAAGAAGGACGAGGCCAAGAAGGAGCCTGCGGCCGGTGAGGAGAAGAAGGCCGAGATGGCGGCCGACAAGGGGATGACCTACGCCATCGACGAGTCGCAGAGCTCGATCGGGTGGCTCGGCGCCAAGGTGACCGGCGACCACAAGGGGGTCTTCAAGGACTTCAAGGGGACCGTGACGGTCGCGGACGGCAAGATCACGGGGCTGACCTACACCGTGGACACCGCCTCGATGCACACGGATGACTCGGAGAAGCTGCTCGGGCACCTCAAGAGCCCGGACTTCCTGGACGTCGAGAAGTTCCCGACGGCGAGCTTCACCGCCGAGGCGTTCACCCCGGTCACCCAGGACGGCTTCACCCACAAGGTGACCGGGACGATGGAGATGCGCGGGGTCAAGAAGAAGGTCACCTTCCCGGTCAAGATCACCATGGGTGACGACGCCGTGACGGGCGAGACCGAGTTCAAGATCAACCGCAAGGACTTCGGGATCGTCTACCCGGGCAAGCCCGACGACCTCATCCGCGACGACGTGCTGCTCACGATCAAGATGGTCGCCCCCAAGAAGGGCTGAGCAGCCCCTCCTGATCACCCGCCCGCCAGCAGCTCCCGCACCTCCGCGGGGGTCGCTGGCTCCCGACCCACCTCGCGCGCCATCCCCACGATCGCCTCGATCAGCGGGCCGTTGCCCGACACCTTCTCGCCGGACGGCAGGTAGAAGGTGTCCTCCAGGCCGGTCCGCAGGTGCCCGCCCAGCTCGGCGCAGCGGCGATGCACCGGCCACACCGACTGACGCCCGATCACGATCGCCTGCCACCCGCTGCACCCCTCCGGGGCCTCGTCCACGAGGATCGGCAGCAGGTCGGCGCGGGCGGGCATGCCGCTGGCCACCCCCATGACGAACGACACGGTGTAGGGCGCCTTCAGCATCCCGTTGCGCTCGAACATCGACAGCGAGCGGACGATGCCGGTGTCGAAGCACTCGCACTCGGGCACGACGTCCAGCCCCCGCATCGCCTCCAGCATCTCCTCGATCTTGTCCACCGGGTTGTCGAACAGCATCGGCGGCCACGCCCACCGGCCGTCGCGCCGCGTCCTGAGGTAGTTGAGCGAGCCGGAGTTCATCGCCGCGATCTCGGGGCGGACGCGCTCCAGGCACGCCTTCGGGCCGCTCACGTCGCGTCCGACGACGCCGGTCGTCATGTTGATCAGCAGCTCCGGCACCTCGGCGCGGATCGCGTCGCAGATCGCCGCCGCCACGTCCGGGTCCCAGGAGGGCATCCGGCCCATGCCCGGCTCCTGGCGGCGGAAGTGGATGTGGACCACGGCCGCGCCCGCGTCGTGGGCCTCGCGCGCCTGCTGCGCCATCTGCTCGGGCGTCACCGGGACCGGGTGCTGGTTCGGGTCGGTGAGGACGCCGTTCATGGCGCAGGTTACGATGACCTTGTCTGTGTCGCTCATCCTTCATCACCTTCGCGTAGGAGGGGCGAGCCCCTGGTGAGTGTCTGCTCACCAGCGAATGTAGCACGGCGCCGCGCGTGAGCCCAGAGGGGTTGGGTCGGCGCGAGGTGGTGGGCTATGATCGGCGCGACGTATGAGGAGGGAGACGATGACTGAACAGGCACTGGTGCCCGTCAAGCGCGACAACACATCATCGGGGAGCGTGTCGATCCTGGGGGTGGCGATCCGCGACCTGGCCCGGCTGAACAAGGTCGCGGTGACGGTGGCGCGGCACGGGTTCGGGTCGCTGCTGGAGCGGTCGCCGATCCGGCGGCTGCTGTTCAAGGACCGGGAGGTGCCGGAGGGCGACGCGGAGCTGATGAGCAAGCCCGCGGCGGTGCGGTTCCGGCGGCTGCTGGAGGCGCTCGGGCCGACCTACATCAAGCTGGGGCAGATCCTGTCGATGCGGCGGGATCTGCTGTCGGCGGATTACATCCATGAGCTGGAGCAGCTTCAGGACAAGACGCCGACGCGCCCGTTCGAGGAGATGGCGCAGGTGATCGAGGAGGGGCTGGGGCTGCCGGTGGAGGATCTGTTCGCCGGGTTCGAGGAGGAGCCGCTCGGCACGGCCTCCATCGCCCAGACCTACCGGGCGACGACCCACGACGGGGACGCGGTCGTGATCAAGGTGCAGCGCCCCGGGATCGAGGGGGTGATGCGCGGCGACCTCGACCTGCTCTACCTGGGGGCCAAGATCCTGGAGGCGACCATCGACGAGATGGCGATCTACAGCCCCTCCAACATCGTCGTCGAGTTCGAGCGGGCGCTGGTGCAGGAGCTGGACTTCTCGACCGAGCTGAACAACCTGGTCACCGCCCGGACCTTCCTCGACCCCGAGGGCGGGGTGATCGTGCCGAGGCCCTACCCGGAGCTGTCGTCGCGCACGGTGCTCACGATGGAGTTCTTCGAGGGGCGCCCGATCCGCGACCTGGAGCGGGGCTCCGAGCGCGCCCGGGAGGCGGTCGAGACGGTGCTGCACGCGGGGCTCAAGCAGGTGCTGCACGACGGCTTCTTCCACGGCGACCCGCACCCGGGCAACATCATGATCAACGACGACGACGTCGTCTGCATGATCGACCTCGGGATGATGGGCTCGCTCTCCACCAAGCAGCGCGAAGACCTCGTCACCCTGATCCTGGCCGCGATCGCCAACGACACCAGCACGCTGGCGCGGACGCTGCTCTCGATCGGGACGCCGACCCGGCGGATCAACATGGCCGAGTTCAAGGCCGAGATCGATCGGATCCGCGGGGAGCACCTCGTGGTCCAGAGCTTCGGGGAGTACGACTCGACGGCGTTCTCGCAGGCGTTCGTGGAGGCGGCGAACCGCTACGGGATCAAGCTCGCGAGCGAGTACTCGGTGCTCGTCAAGGCCTCGGCGACCATCGAGGGGATCATCCGAGATCTGGCGCCGGACGTCGATCTGATCGCCATCGCCCAGC
>PBBL01000035.1 GCA_002716585.1 Myxococcales bacterium
CCTCCCCGAAATTTCGGGGAGGGCTATACGGAGTTGAGGTGCTGGGGCTTACGCGATGTGTAGGGTTGATGGTTCACGTCCGTACCCTCACACACGTGTTCGGCCTATGGGTCGAGTTCGACCCTCCTCCGAGCCTGATTGTAGCAACAACGAACAGTCGAGCAGTGGGATGGCACAAGGACAATGAGGCGAAAGCGGGACCTTGTTGGTAAGCCCCGCCTGTTCCTCTCCGCCCAGCCCTCCCCGAAATTTCGGGGAGGGCGCCGAGGGCGAAGCCCGAGGGGGTGGGGTCCGGTCCACGGGCCTCGCCATCCACCCCCATCAGCACGGCCTTGTTCTCCTATTTCGGCGCCCACACCTCCAGGCCCCCGATTCTGCTAGACCCGCAACCCCATCAAAATTCGGGATCACCGCCTTGCTCACCTCCATGACAACCTGCTACCTTCGCCTCGCCCACACAACACCTCAACCCGGCGCCGCACGCGCGCCACAACACACAAGGAGCGAGCCATGAGCGAACAAGCCCTCACCACCCTGCTGCCCACGCTGGAGGCGATCGAAGCCGCCGACGTCAAGCGCCCTCGCCTGCCCGTGGCGGTGATGCACCAGGAGGCCAACGACCTCAAGACCTACTGCACCAAGGCGCCGGTGCGCGCCGCGCTGCTCAAGGTCGGCCTGGCGCAGGAGGTGCTCGACGGCCTGGAGATCGCCATCGACGCCAGCCGCGAGGCGCAGTCGCGGTGGGCCGTGGCCCGCGACCGCTCCAAGCCCGACAGCCAGAAGGAGCGCGAGGCCCGCGGCTACGACCTCCGCAGCGACCTGCTCGACGCCTGCCGCTGGAACCTCCGCAACAGCCGCCTCGCCGCCGCCGCGATCCGTCGTATCAGCGACGGCGAGGGGGTCGCGGACCTGATTCAGGATCTGTCGGACATCGCGGCGCTGATGCGGGCCAACCTCGACGCCTTCGACACCGACCAGACCATCGACGCCCCCGCCCTCGCCGAGCAGGCCCAGCAGCTCAGCGGCGAGATCCGCGCCGGGCTCAGCGGGAGCCGCGACCACGAGGACCAGCGCGACGCCATCGGCCTGCGCGACCGCGCCGCCACCCACCTCCAGCACCAGGTCAGCGAGATCCGCGACGCGGGGCGCTACGCCTTCCGCAAAGACGCCGACGCGGTCGCCACCTTCACCAGCGCCTACCTCCGCCGTCGCCGCGCCTCCAGCGACACCTCCGACGACGAGGAGACCTCGTAACCACCGGGGTACGCGCGACCCCACCGGGGGGTACGCGCCACCCCACCGGGGGGTACGCGCGACCCCACCTGGGGGTACGCGCCTGATTTCCAGGGTGCGCGCGACCCCACCTGGGGGTACGCGCCACCCCACCGGGGGGTACGCGCCACCCCACCGGGGGGTACGCGCCTGATTTTCGGGGTGCGCGCCACCCCACCGGGGGGTACGCGCGACCCCACCGGGGGGTGCGCGCCTGATTTCCAGGGTGCGCGGCACCCCACCTGGGGGTGCGCGCCACCTGCCGGAGCGTGCGCGCCCGTCACCATCGACCTCGCGCGTCATGCACGCCGAGGATCACCGCCTCACCGTCGCTCTGGACCACCTGACGCCACTGGAGACGCCATGACCCCCAACCTGTTCCATTACGCGACCTCGGAGCTGTCCCAGGACGCCTTCCTCTGCTGGCTCCTGGCCTGGGCCGACGAGGCGCACGCCGAGGCCAACCCACCGCTCCACCGAGCCGGGGCGCTGTTCGCGCGGCGCCTGCTTGAAGCCAGCGGCGTCACCCCACCCGAGTCGCTGGGCGCGGTTCAGGTCGAGCGCCAATACAAGAACATCGACCTGCTCGCGTTGGTCGGCGAGCGGTTCGTGGTGGTGGTGGAGGACAAGGTGCACACGTCTCAGCACTCCGGGCAGCTCGCCCGCTACAAGGAGATCGCCGCCGCCGACTGGCCTGGGCGAGAGCTGGCCGCGATCTACCTCAAGACGGGCGACCAGGCCGACACCGCCAGCGCCAAAGCCGCCGGGTTCGCCCCCTTCATGCGCTCCGATCTGCTCGCGGTGCTCCACGAGGGGGAGACGTTCGGGGTCACCAACGCCATCTTCCTCGACTTCCTCCGCCACCTCCAGCGCATCGAAGACACCGTGCAGTCCTACCAGACGCGGCGCCCCGCAGCCTGGAAGGCGCGCGACCCGGCCTGGAAGGGGTTCTACCAGGCCTTGCAGCGTGAACTCGGCGAGGGCGGCTGGCACGACGTGCCCAACCCGTCGGGGGGCTTCATGGGGTTCTACTGGTGGTGGCGCCCCATCCCCGGGGGCGAGCTGTACCTCCAGCTTGAGGAGGCGTCGCTGTGCGTCAAGGTCCACGTCGAGGCGCGCGACCAGCGCGGCGCGACCCGGAACCGATGGTCACGTCGGGTGCTCGATGAGGCGAAGGCCCGCGGAGTGGCGTTGCGCCGCCCGAGCCGCTTCGGGTCGGGCCGCTACATGACCGTCGCCCACCTCGACGGCGACTACCGCCAGGTCGGCGAGGACGGGCGGCTGGACTTCGCCGCGACGGTCGCGACGTTGCGTGAGGCGATGGCGTTGGCGGAGGCGGCGCGGGGTGGCGAGGGCGGTTGATGGGGTTTGGGGATATAGGAAGGGTACAACGTTCAGTTGCTACTTAAAGAGCGCTCGCTCAAGTGACGAAGCCCAAACCCATTGCCTTCAATCACAACGCGCTTCTCAGGGAGTTTGGTATCCTTGAGGATTCTTGGTTTGGAGCGCTGCTTTCTGGCACGGCGGATCGCGTCTATGCGGCTGCGTGACACGTTGTACGTGTAGACCTCTCCATCTCGGGAGACTTTCAGGATCACGTCGTCTCTACTTGTCATTGGCCGCCTCCTCTGACTCAGTGCGTTCAAGGATTCTGCTCTCAAGGGCTACGTGGAACTTCTCCAACCAACCTCCGAGAGTCAAAATATAGACCTGCAATGACTGAAGGACAAGCGTTTCTACCTTCTTGTTTTTCAAAGCGTCGGGCTCAGTCGCGTTTATATTCAGGACAGCGATGGGCGGAGGCTCTTCGTCGCCTGACATGGCTCGTGCCAGCGCTTCGTGGTCTGGTGTGAACGCGACGCTGATCAACGAACGGATCTCGG
Organism: Myxococcales bacterium; assembly: GCA_002716585.1. Lineage (GTDB taxonomy): Bacteria > Myxococcota_A > Bradymonadia > Bradymonadales. The sequence continues at coordinate 3,156 of PBBL01000035.1, forward strand.
ACTGCTTGAAGTAGTCTCGCACACGCCTTCGTGCCTCCTCTCCCACATCGTCACGAAAGTCATCGTCCATGAGGTTGTGAGTATCTGGGTAGTATGCATAAGCGTACGCGGGGTGGCACTCAATAACACGATCTTCACCCATTGACTTCTGTTGTGCGCGCAATTTGTCAACGACCGTGGGAGCCCCCATCAAAACTCGTTTTGATGTCGTGTTGACAGGGATGCGAATGTGAGGCTCAACAGAGCCCTCTGTCTTGACGATTGTGAAGACCTCACCCAACAACATGGACCTGTGCTCGATACAGCCATGCACACCCGGATACTCATCTCGGAAGTTGGATTCGAGGCTCAGAAACTCAAGGGCGACAAAGTTAATCAGTTCAGTCCACTGCCGGACTGTTTCGTCGGAATGCCGCTGCAAAAAGTACATCACATTGGTTGTAAACTCAATATCATCGCCGCAAACCTCCCTCAAGCCAGTCAGGAGAATCTTCTCAAACGATCGGTACTCTTGCGTCCAGTATTCAAGTTCGAATGCATCAGACAACGACGACTGTCCATACACCTGACCCTTGTGGATGGCATCCGTGGCTCGAGTCAGAATAGTTCCGAGTTCTTGGAGTGAGATGGATGGACTGCCCAGAAGTTTGGAGAGGAGAACGCGCACAAGACAAATGATGCCCGTCCCAACATAGACAACCACAACCCAGTTGACATCCTGTTCCGCCCTCGCTTGCTGCAACACGTCTTCATAGACAGGCACACTGAACAGGACCAGAGCGACAATAAAGTCAACGCCAGTGGCAACCCATGAGACCCAAAGCGTACGGTCTCGCCAAGCACGAGCACGTCGCAGCCAAGACCACCACGACCTCTTCCAGGTCTCAGACGACATCAGGCTTCACCTCCCACTCAACCCGACCCACACGAAGTTACAGAGGCTCAACCTACCACAGGAGCACTCCCTCCGAACAAAAGTCGGCTCCCAGCCTTCACGCAAACCAGCCTGAGTGAGGTCGCTCGCGACCAACCCATCGTAGTTCCTGCGCCGACCGCCATACACAGCGAACACGACTTCCGCCAAGCAGGCGACTGCACCGCAACGGTCGCCACACTGCGGTGCGCGATGGCGTTGGTGGAGGCTATTCGAGGCGGCAAGGAGGTTGATGGGGTTGGGTGAAGGCTACAGATGCGCGACGCCGGAAACCTCCAGCCTATCAGGCGCTCCGTGGTGGTACTGCGGTTGCCTTTGACCAACCAGGTGGATCCGTACTGCATTCTTGCCCTGGGGCTCCAACTTGAGCGTCACAACCTCATCCACAGCACCGTGCTTGTAGAGTTCGTACATCACGATCAGGCGAACTTGCTCCAAGGAATCAGCGGTCACGCCGTTCTTCTGTAGATAGGTAAGCAACGGCGAGCGGTATGTGCGAAGGTCGCCTCTGAACGCGAAGGAGAGGACGTCATCATGACGATCGGGTTGTTTGATCCCCAGGACGATCTCGGCCTTGATCTCCCGAATGTCTTGAGCAGTATAGCTGCGCCCATGACCACTGTACCCAGCATCAAACCCGCGTCGCTGGTCATCTCCCCGTCTGAAGCCAAACGTCATGTACGTCTGCCCCTGTTTGCGCGTCGTCTTCGGTTGGAGAACCGAACCATCACATGGTGTGTTGTGGTAGACAAAAGGTACACTTTTGCGGGATCTGACCAGGTTGTTCACGAGCACTTCGGCATCTCGACTCAATGCTCCAGTCGAGATGGTCCACACTTCACCCTGGTGCTCAGCGCTCTCCACTTCGATGAAGTGGTTGGAGAGCATGAGCAACTCGCGCCTCTGGGTGGAAGAGTGAGGTGGAGAAGAGTTCCGCGGAGATTGTCCAGAAGGATGAGCAGGTTGGTGCATCAAAACCATGGTCCCCACAATCTCACCAGCCATTACAGGAGTCTGATGCGGCCCCAACTGACTCTGAAGGGCGTACGAAATGTGATCGTGGAGGGAGTTCGGGGTCACAACCCCCTGCTGGTTGCGCGCCTTCCCTTGCAGCCCTTCCAACAAGGCGCGCGTGAAGTAGCCATGAGCGCCCGTAGGTTCCTCGTAACTTGATTGGCTCTGGGTGCAAGCCGCCAGGATGATCCTCCCTTCACCACCAAAGGCCCGCAACTGGCGACGTATCGCTTGCGGAGCAGCCGAGCGGTTGACAATCCCCCCAGCCTGGCAGATGTCGAGAAACATCAACGCGCGTTTGCTGCGACAGGCTTCAAACTGCTGCCGCAACCACCTCAGTTCGACTGCATTGACCAAGCCCTCGTATGGAACGAACACGAACTCGCTGGAGGCCTGCTTGCCATGCCCAGCAAAGTACAACAACACCGTCTCATCTTCCGTGGCCGCGCCAACCAGGGCTTCAACCTCTTCCCTGATCCGACGCCCGGTCGCATCTGAATCGAGCAGGGTCTTGACATGGTCAGGTTGAAAGACCCCTTGGGGTGACGCGAGGAGCTTCGCCATCTTCGCCAGATCGTTCTTGACGGCTGGTAGGTTACCCTGTCCGCTTTGGTTCGAGTACTGGCTGACCCCAACCAGCAGGGCTCGGGTTGTGTGTTGTGCCACAAGCGCTCCTTGATGCTCTTGAAAATGTCGAGGGTTCTCCGAGGAAAACTCCTAAGGCAAACGCGCGCTTAAACGCGAGTTTGCGCCGGGCCTAAGGCCCAGCGCCTTACTTACATGGTTGCTACGCAGGCTTTCCAGCAACGGTCCTACATCCAACAAAGCCCCAATCAAGGCGTTGGAGCTGAAGCGAGGCTGCGAAACATGACCAGCCCGGATTACTTCAACCTGACCAATCCCATCCTCTTGAGCGATGCGACACAAAGCCCGTAGGTAGTAGCGGTTGAACTGGTCCTCTGCCAGGGTCTGTCCTGCCGTTTCAGCCACTCGACTTCCTTTATGATGGAACTTGAAGCAGTCATTTGCCCAAAGTGCTTCTTCCAGTGAAATATCCGTACCATGAGCGAGAGCTTCACGAAGCAACTCAGGCCAGAGTTCTCTTCCGCGTTCGTTGAAGCGCTTGCTTATATACACTCCACGCCCGCCCTCCAGGTCAAGGTCCAGCTCTTCCACCATATGCGCTCTAACGCGCTCGTTCAGATGTTCGTAATGAAGGCCCATACCACCCTTTAGCTAAACAGGCGTTCCTCATGATACGCTCAAGTATCAGCACGAGCCGCCCGAAGGCAACCCCTGACACCTATATATTTTTACAGTACCATGTGTGGCGTCAACGCGTGTGCCAGGTGATGGGAAACCCGGTCATCGTCAACGACCCGTCTGGCTCGATGTAGACCTCACACTCCGGGGCGTCAGGGACGGCGGCGGGCGTGTAGCGGTCGGTCAGGAAGTGGACGCGCTGGTTGGAGGAGCCGCGCCACCCCAGCTCGGCCCGCAGCGCACGCACGTACCTCCCGGCGACGACGACGTCGCACAGCGAGAGCAAGGCCCGCCGCCGCTCGTCGCCGAGTTCGTCGAGGCGAAAGCCCGTGAACGCCATGACCGACAGCCCGGCCTGGCGCAGCGGGGTCACCAGGTGGACGAGGGCGCTGGCCTGCTCGAAGGGCTCGCCCCCGGTGAGGGTCACCCCTTCGATCCCGGACGCGCCCAGGATCTCCTGGGCCAACGCGCTGGCGCGGACCGGGCGTCGCGGCTTGACGCTCCAGGTGTCCGGGTTCCAGCAACCGGGGCAGCGCAGGGAGCAGCCCTGGACCCAGACAACGAACCGCTCCCCTGGACCGTTGACCGCCGAGCGAGGCAGCGTGCGCGCGACGTTGATGAGGGGGTCATCTTGCATCACTCAATACACGCGCTTGACCAGCACCAACCGAACGCGCTCGCCCTCGCGCGTCTCCTTGACGCGGTAGCCCATCTTCCTCGCCTTCGCGTGGACCGCCTTGCGCTGGGCCTCGATGAGCTGCTGGCGCGCCTCCTCGCGGCGGCGCGCCTCGATCTCGGCCAGCCGCTCCTGCTTGACGCGGTCGTGCTCGGCGTAGCGCGCCTGGAGCTTGCTGAACCAGCTCCCGCCGTAGCGGGGGTGGTCGTAATTGCTGATGTGGGCTCGGAAGCCGGTGTCGGTCCGCTCAAAGCCGATGTCGTTCGACCCGCTCCCCACCCGCGCCCGCCGGATGACGATGTGGGCGAGCTGCTGACGCGCCCGCCCTCGGTAGCCGACGAGCGGCACCGCCTCGGCGTGAACCTCGATCTCCTTGCGGGCGAAGCCAAGATCGACCAGCGCCGCCACCAGACACTCCTGATCGATCATGGGGGTCGCCAGCGTGATGTAGGCGCTCATGGCTTCCTCCCGAGCCCGAGCCGGTTCCTGCGCCGCCGCCCCACCGTCCGGTCGTCCGCGTCCTCCTTGCGCTCGACGCTCTCCCACTGGCCCAGGCCGTCAAGGAGCTTCTCAAGCTCCTTGACGCAGGCGTCCCCCGAGAACCCCTCAGCGTCCGCGGTCAGGCGCCCCTCGCCGTCGATTTCGATGATGATCGTCTGCTCCTTCATGGCTCCTCCACTGACGCCACCAGGTCCGCCCCGAGGCGCTTTGCTTCGCGCTCTCCCAGCTCCAGCTGCTCCCAGCGCGCGATCGCCAGGAGCCGCCCCTTCCCTCGCCGAAACAACGCGCCTGTCCGAGGCAGCTCCTCGTCCGGGACGCGCTGACGCGGCTGCGCGGACGCCTTCGGGACAAACGAGGACGCCCCCTTGTGTCGGCTCGCCCTCCGACGTGACGGCGTGTACTCAAACGGCTCGTCGCACACGGCCTGCTCCGACTGGACCCTGGCCTCCAGCTGACTGACCTGCTTGGAGAAGCGTCGCTGATCGCTGCGGAGCCTGCCCTCGGCTGCCTTGCGGTCCTTGCGCGGCGTGTCCTCCTCCTGGTGCTTCTGCTTCAGCTCCTCAAGCTCCTGATCGACCCCAAGGAGGCGCTCCTCGACCTCGGCGAGGTCGCGCTTCAACTCGATGAGCCTGGCCTGCGCCTCCTGTCGCTTCTTCTCGTGCGCTTCGCGTTGCCGCTCTCGCTCGGCCTCCTCAAACGCCTTGTCCTCGGCCTTGTCCACGTCCGCGCCAAGCTCACCGATCCGCCCCTCAAGCGCCGCGAGCTTCGCCACGCCCTCGCGGGCCTCCTGCACCGTCCCCCGCGAGGGGACGCGCTCGGCGCACGCCTCAAGCTCCCTCAAGAGGCCGCCCCGAGAGCGCCCGAAGCCGAGCAGCGCGCTCTTGAGCGACGCATACACGCGCCGCAGCGCCCCCTCGCGCTCCTCAAGCGTCGCGAGCGCCGTGAGGGCGCGCTCCGTGCGCGCAGCGTAGTCGGCGTCCACCTCCTCCCAGCGCTGGATGAGCGGGTCGGGGCTCGCCCCCTTCGGGAGCGTGGGGACGCGCACCTTCCAGCGCCACGTCGCGCGCAGGGCGAGCACGGCGGGCTCGGGCCAGGCGTCGGGCTTCACGCCGGGGGCGGCGCGCAGCGAAGGGGCCTCGGCGACCCCCGCGTCGAGGGGCTGCTCCTCAATCAGGGGCTCGGGCTCAGGGCGACCGGGGAGCCAGACGCGGCCCTCCAGGCCGACGCGCTGCTCCACGGACTGAAGCGTGATGTTCGGCTCAAAGACCGCCTGGGGGTGACGCTGAAGGACCACCTCAAGCGCCTCGGCCTGGCTCGGGTCGAGGCGGATCGGCAGGCTCCAGCGCGCGCTCCGAGGCATCAGCGTGGGTCGAGCGCCGGTCCAGCACAGCGGGAGCTTGAGGTCGCGCCAGACCACCTGGCACCCGGCCCGCGCCCGCGCCGAGAGCGCGCCGTGCTCCTGTTGAGAGGCGGGCACCCACACCCGCGCGGCTGGCCCCTCGGGGAGGCGGCGCTCCGGCGCATACCAGCTGCGGACCTCGCCGAGCGCGTCGGGTTGGGCGTCGTCTGCCCGCTCAAGGCGAACAACCGCGCCCGCGGCGGCGCGGGGGATGTCAAAGGGCGCCTCACCGCGCGCGCGCCACACGATCTGGCCGTTCGCGGGCCAGCCTTCGTCGTCGGCGTCGTCCCAGTAGAGCCGCAAGAAGACCTGGCGCAGCGCGTCGATCTGAGGGGGGCTCAACGTCAGCCGCCAGGGGCCAGGGCCAGCGGCCCCTGCCCACACCCACCCGCGCCCCTCTCCGAGGACCGCGGCGACGGGGGCCTCGCGGACCCGACGGGCGAGCACCTGCGTGGGGGAGGCCCCCGAGAGCCACTCCAGGTCGCCGGACCAGCCAGACGGCGCGAGCAGGTACACCCGCCGCCCGGCCTGGATGAGGCGCCGGGCGGTCTCAGCGGCGGCGGGGACCTCGGTGGCGAGGAGGATGAGCGCCGGGCTGTCGGGGGGCAGCGCCACGGGGGAGTCCGGGTCCTGAAGCAGCTCGGGCGCGCGGGAGGGCGCCTCGGGAGGCGGCGCGGAGCGCATCAGCCAGGCGGAGTCGAGGCGGTTGTCGCGACGGTCCAGGGACCGCCCCTGCCCCTCAAGGTGCGTGGGGATGGAACCGGTGAGCGTCATCGCTGCTCCTCTTGAGCCCACGCGGCGAGCTGCCCCACCGTCATGGGGGCCAGCTCGGCGCGGGTGGGGGGCGCCGGGGCGAGGTCGACGGGCGCGGCCAGCCGCCAGAACACCTCGGGTTGACTCCGGTAGCGCTCAAGGACGACGTCGTGGGCGGGCAGCGTCGGGCGCTGCGGCTCAAGCGGGGTCTCCTCGGTGAGGTCCGCGAACGCCTCGCGCAGCGCCACGCGGCTGTACCGGGTCGCGTCCTCGGCGAGGCGGCGGTCCAGGCGCGACAAGGCCCACCACTGGGCCGCCTCCTCCGTCAAGGGGCCGATGGGGAGGCGCTGAAGGCGAGCGTTCCTCCAGCGCCCTCCGCCAGGGACGTCGACCGAAGGGAGGGTCATGTCCATCAAGAAGGAGTCGCTCTCGGCGTCAGGCAGCTTGGACACGAAGTCCAGCCCGAGCATCAACCGCCGCTCGCTCGGCTCCCAGCGGACGTTGTGCTCGACGGGGAACCACAGCTCGGGGAGCCGCCAGAGGTCGAGCGCGGGCATCGACTCGGGCTCATGCTGGATGCGGCGGGGTCGCCTGCCGCTGCCGTCCAGGTGACCGTCGAGTTGAAACAGGTTGGACTCGGTGGACCAGTCCAGCGTCCACCGCAGGCGGCACCGCGCCTCGGTCTTCTGGACGCAGGCCCCCTCGCCGCCGTGGTTGGCCGGGAAGCCTCTGAGGAGGAAGCGGCGCGACTCGACGACCGAGGTGAACACGCGGCCCTCGTCCGGCTTGAGCGGGATCGCCTGAATCTCCTCGAAGCGGGCGTCCCGCGTGGAGGTCAAGCGCTCGGCGTGGAGGATGCGGTTGCCGAGGAGCGGGTGCTGCACGACCCAGAGGTCGTACACGCCCTGCTCGGGGATGGGGGCCTCGTCCGTCTCGGCCACCTCGTCGGCGAGGCGGCGGAGGCTCCCGGAGGGGTCGCACAGGCCCAGCGTCGCGCACCAGCGGACGATGTTCTGCCCGGCGGCGTCCGAGAGCCCCGGCAGGACCTGCTGAACCAGGGCGGGCGTGATGCGCCGATCCGCCTGGCGGGCGTGACGGCAGATGATCCCCAGCTCGGGGCGCCGCTCCATCCACGCCATCTCGGCGAACACGGCGTAGCGCGAGACCGCCAGGTTGCACTCCAGCTCTGTCCTCATCGACCCCTCCCGAGCCAGCGGCGGCCATCCTCGCGGGGGCTCTGCCGAACCAGCTCCTTCAACTCGTGAATGCGACAGTCTTGAAAGTAGCGGGCGTTCCCGATGACGATCAGCTGCTGACGTGCCCGCGTGATGGCGACGTTGAGGCGGTTGGGGCTGTCCAGGAACCCGATGCGCCCCGTGTTGCGCATCGACAGCAGCACCAGGTCCGCCTCTCGCCCCTGAAAGCGGTCCACCGTGCCACACACCAGCTCCACGCCACCCACCGAGAACCGGGTGTGGCGGTCGTCTCCCGAGACGCGCTGCAACATCCGGGAGATCGCGCGCTCCTGCTTGGTGTAGAAGCAGAGGCAGGCCACCTCCCAGGCGCGCCCCCTTGGCCCCTCCACCCGCTGCGCCCAACCCAGGAAGTCACGCACCAGGCGCTCCATGACGCGCACCTCGTCCTCGTTCACGCCTCCCCGCTCACGCCCCTCCACGTCCATCCAGACGCGTCGCCCGCGAAAGCCCCCAAAGCTCCACCGCGCCTCCTGGTCGCGCTCGGCGATGGTGTTCGCGTCCTGCAAGGCCTGCCCCCCATACAGCACGGCGCGGGGAAACGCGGAGATGTCAGGGTGCATCCGGTGCTGAAACGTCAGGCTCCCGAACCTCGCCAGGAAGTCGTCCCCGCGGCGCCTGCGCATCCCCTCCGTCAGCGCCGAGGGGCGGCTGGTCCGCTCCTCACCGATCCCCTCCTGAACCACCTCAAGGATGCTCGGCAGGCCGATGTCGTAGATCTCGCGGAGCGACTCGTAGATGTCCACCGCCCTGGGCATCATCTCCTCAAGCGCCGCGATGAGGCGTTCGCGCTCCCGCTGATCGTGGCTGCGCTTGAGTTCGTGCATGCGCGTCAGCCGCCACGTCATCTCAAGGGCGAGGTCGCGCTCCGACAGCCAGCGCCGCTCATGCGCCTCCGCCTCGGCGAAGGTCGTGATGTCCACGCTCCGCTCCCGGTACGACCTCGTGAGCCGCCCAGCGCGGTCCAACCACCACGCGTGCCGAAACAGGAGCGGGTGCGACTCGGGCAGGGCGTGCTCACCGCGCGTCAGGTCGCGGTGATGGAGCAGGTCGGCGGGGAGGTGCTCGGCGGCCTCGGCGAGGCAGTCGTCGTTGACGACCACCCAGTCGCTCGCGGCCAGCAGGAGGGCCTCGGGCTCACCGCGGCGGAGCTGCTGCACGGTGACCTCACGAAAAACACCGCGCTGACGCCGCCGCGACACGACGCGGGTCACCATAAGCTCCACCTCACGCGCCTCGAACTCCTTTTCGAGGAAGTCCAGCACCCCAGGCGGCTCGACGACCAGCCAACGGGCTCGGGTGCCCCGCAGGCGCGGACGCGCCAGGCGGTAGCTCAGCAGGCAGGCGTGCTGGTGGTAGGAGGGGAAGACCTCCCGATCGTCCTCATCGACGAGCGAGCGCAGGTTCGCCACGATGTCGGCGCGGTCCGCGAACGGCGGAAGCTGGCGGACGTCCCCCACGATCACCCACCGCTTCGCCATCAGCGCCGGGACCAGGAACTCCTGGATCAGGGTCTTGCTCGCCTCATCGACGATCAAGACGTCCCAGTGCGGCATGTTGGTGATCGGGCGCTCTTTGATGTCGATGTCCCGGAGGCTGTCAAAGAGCGGGTGGTTGACGATCCCCATCGTGGTCCCGCACGTCAGGTTGGAGGCCATCACCACCGTGCGCGTGGCCATCTCCTCAAGCTCCGCGTCGCCCAGCGCGCTGAAGTCAGGGCGCTGGCGCCACGCGGCCTTGAGCCGCGCGACCCGGTTGTCGATCTGGGTCTGCTGGACGTTGTCGTCCACCCGCTCGACGCGCCCGATCCGAACCGCGTCCACGGGGGCGTCCGTGTCCATCAGCCGCTCCAGGACGTTGTCGATGGCGACGTGGGTCGAGGCGCACAGGAGCACGCGCTTTCCGTCCGAAATGAGCTGCTGGACCAGCTCACAGATCGCCGTGGTCTTGCCCGAGCCGGGGGGGCCTTCAAGGAGGGCGACGTCCGGGGTGCCGAGCGCCTTGCCGACGAACGCGCGCTGCTCGTCGGTGCCGCTGCGGGTCGCGTCGGTCAGCGCCATCCACTCCCCGGGCAGGACCGCGCGCGCCGCTGGCCAACGCACGTGGTCGGGGTCCTCGCACAAGCGCAGCAGGCCTTGATGGTGAGGCAGAGGCGCGAACGCCAGCTGATTCAGCGCCCGCCGCTGGAGGTACAGGTTGCGGACATCGACGGGGAGGTAGAGCTGACTCCCGACAGGCGGCACCTCGTCCAGCAACAGCTGGTAACGCTCCGAGTCCACGCGCTTGACCCGGAAGCTCGTGCTCGGGTGGTGACGCGCCTGGGTCCAGACCTCGCGCACGTCGCCCTCACAGAACGCCGCGCGCGGGTCGAGGAACCCCTCGGCGTCACGATCGTCTTCGGGCAGCAGGAGCTGCACCCAGTCCCCCCCGCGCCCCTGAGAGGCGGCGCGCCACCGAAAGCGGAGCCCGTTGTCCCCCCGCAGCTCCCCTTGCGCGGGCAGCTCCTCGACCTTGAGCGTCCCGCTCGTCAACAGAAACGCGCGCCCCTCCGCGTCCACGACCTGGCTCAACCCCTCAAACGCCGAGAGCGTCGTCGGCTCCACCGGGTCCCCGTCCACCACGAGCCCCCCCTCGCCGTCCCACCCCTCCAGCACGAGCACCCACCCGCCCCGCTCCTCCTCCGGGGGGCGGCTCAGCGACAACGCCTGGCCTTGTTGGTCGCACACCCGCGTGGGCGGCTCGGAGCCCGCGTCATGCTCAAACTCACAGGGGATGCCATACCAGAACACCTGATCGCCCTCCTGCAACTCACCGTCGAGGGAGAGGCGGAGGTCGCCGCCCGGCAGGCGCTCGCACGCCAGCACCCGGTGCGTCACCCCGCGGCTGATGACCATGACGGGCTGCTCCAGCTTCAGCTCACGGTCCTCGGGCCAGCCGATGAACCGCCAGGCGGCGCGGCGCTTCGGCACCCAGGCCCGCACCCCGACCGGGTCCATGAACACCTGCCGGAGGTCGCGCACCCGCTCCCAGGGGAGTTGGTAACGGGTCTGGCGCTGCTTCGCGGTGTGGATCGCCTGACCCAGGTAGCGACGGAACGGGCGCAGCGTGGTGCTCGTCTGGGCTTGCAGCGCCCCCAGCACCCGCGGGTTGTCCGTGCCCGACGCGGCGTAGAAGAACAGCGCCCTCATCCTCGCCCCCCTGGGATGAAGGGGTTGCGGCTCTCCTGGCGCAGCCGCGGCACCGCCGCTTCGCCGCCATCGGCCTCCAGCGGCTCGGGCGCCTCGGGGCTGGCCAGGCGCGCTCGCACCTTGGCCCACCGCCGCAGCTGATCGATCTGCTCGCGCATCGTGCGAGACAGCGGGAACGTCTCCTCAAGCGCCTTGGCGATGTGCTCGGTGCAAAGCCCCCGCCCCTCCGCGAACGCCTCGAACAACCCCTCGCGCACCGCCTCCTCCAGCTCGGCGCCGGAGTACCCCAGCGATTGATTCGCCAACGCGTCGAGATCGAACTCGCTGGGGTCGCGCCCCTTCTTGCGCAGGTGAATGCTCACGATCTCCTTGCGAACATCGCGCGTCGGCAGATCGACGAAGAAGATCTCATCAAACCGGCCCTTGCGCAGCAGCTCCGGGGGGAGCATCTCGATCCGGTTGGCGGTCGCCACCACGAACACCGGATCGTTCTTCTCCTGCATCCAGGTCAGGAACGTCCCGACGACCCGCGCCGTCGTCCCCCCGTCGGTCTGGTCCGAGGAGCCCATGCCCGCGAGCCCCTTCTCGATCTCGTCGATCCAGAGGACACAGGGCGCCAACGCCTGCGCGACCTGAAGGGCGGCGCGGATGTTGCCCTCGGACTGCCCCACGATCCCCCCGAACACCTTGCCCATGTCGAAGCGCAGCAGCGGGAACTGCCAGGCGGCGGCGATCGCCTTGGCGACCAGGCTCTTGCCACACCCCTGAACCCCCAGGAGCAGCACCCCCTTCGGGGCGTCGAGCCCGAACTCCCGCGCCCCCGGGCCGAACGCCCTCCCCCGCCGGTCGAGCCAGGTCTTGAGGTTCTCCAGACCACCCACGTCGCTCATGCGCGCGTTGGGCTCGTAGTACTCCAGCACCTGGCTTTGACGGATGACCCGCTCCTTCTCGCGCACGACCAGGGTGACGGCCGACGCGTCCAGGCGGCCCCGCTCATGCGCGGCCTGCCCGAAGGCCAGCCGGGCCTCCATGACCGTGAGCCCCCGCGCCGCCTCCAGCAGCGCCTCATCGCCCTCGTAGCGCACGCCCTGACGCTCCGCGACCTGCTCGGCGACCACGGCGAGATCGTCGATGCCAGGCAGCGGGAGATCGATGGAGGGGACCTCCTTGTGCAGCTCACCGGGCAGACCAGGCTGCGGCGTGGACAGCACCAGGACCCTGGGCGGATCCGAGCCGATGCGGCACATCTCCCGAACCCAGCGCGTGACCTGGTGGTGTTGTTCCAGGTAGGGGTGGATGTCCTCCAACACCATCACCCCACCCTGCTCCGCCGAGCGCAGCTCCAGCATCGCCTCGATGGGGTCTTCCATCGCCTCGTGCTCGACTCGGGTGTTGCCCTCCTCGTCGATGGACAGCAACCCCGAGGAGAAGCTCCAGGCGTAGAGCGGCACCCCCAGATCACGCGCCAGGGCGATGCACCAGCCCCGAACACGCTCCCACTCGAAGGACGCGATGTGCAGCACACGGGCGCCCGAGCGCACGAGCCGTTGGGTGTCATCGTAGTCGGTCACGGCGGGTCCTTGGGTCTGAAGGGTTCGGGCCGTTCGGGGAGTCCAACACGCCTCAACCAGGCGTTTACGTGTAGATGGGCATTAAGCAGTTTCTTGATCAGAAAAGTCAACTCCTTGATGACCTCCACAAGAGCCTGCTACCTTCGCAAAGCCCACACCGCTCCGAACGCAGCGAGCAACCCCAACCGGGGCCAACCGCGACGACGACGCGGTCACCGCCAAGGGATCCGAGATGACCTACACGATCACGACCATCAAGTACCCGACCCACGCCAAGCTCCGAGGCGCGCTCAAAGCCTTCCATGGTATGGACGATGAGGCGCAGCAGGAGATGCGGCGCACAATCGACAGGCACAAGGGCTCCCTCGACAACCCCGTGGACTGGAGCGACCCCGACACCTGGATCGACGCCACGCTCTCGGGAGACCACGCCGCCCTCGCGGCCTTGATCTGGGAGTCCTCCGAAGGAGCGCTCAACCCGCGCTACACCTACCACCCGCGGCGTGTGGCGTTCGCCCATGACCTCCTCCGCCTGAACAGCGCCGGGCAGCAGGTGCGCACCGCGCGCGGCGCTGACTTCCTGAAGGAGGAGCTGGGCCCGGTCGAGATGGAGCTGGACGCGGCTGAGTCGATGCACTGGGTGCTGGCCTACCTGGCGCAGGAGGGCGAGGTGAAGTTCAACGACCTCGCCGAGGCCTGGAAGCCGCTGGCGCTGGAGCACTCCACCATTCAGAGCAGGAGCAGCCTGCGGCATGGGTTGAGGTTTCGGTTGGCGGCGCTGCGTGAGCGCGACCTGGTCACGTCGTCTCGCGGCGGCTACGCCATCACCGACGAGGGGCGCGCCTACCTCAACCGCCTCAACGCCCGGTTCGGGGCGCCGCTCGGCGAGGCGTCCATGAACCGCTCGGTGCGGTGCGTGTGGCGCGAGGTGCAGGTCGGCGAGGAGGTCGAGATCGCGGCGGAGGGTGCGCTGGTCGTGGAGTGCGCGGTCGCCGCGGAGGTGCGCGAGGGCGAGTCGCTGCATCAGCTCATCAAGCGCATGGCGCAGCGCCGCCTGGGCTATTGCGCGGTGAGCGCGGTCGCCGACCACGAGCTGAAGATCGAGCGGGAGCAGGGGCCGGGCGCGCTGGACACCGCCAGCCGAGAGGTCCACGACGAGCCCTGGAGCGACCTCAAAGACGACATCCTCGCCGACGAGCTGTTCAGCGAGCTGATGCCGACCCTCTACCCCGAGCGCTACACCGAGCCGCTGGCGTGGTACGACGCCTGGGCGGGCAAGAAGCCCGAGGGGACCTCGGTCGCTGAAGTGCTCGCCGACATCGAGCAGATGCGCTCCCTGCGCGCCTCGGGGCGCGCCCTCCACCTCGTCCTGCGCGACCTCGACCCGCTGCTTGAGGCGTCCCCGGCGTGGGCCGACTCGCTCAGCGCGTTCATCGCCGAGGCGCAGCGACAGCCCTCGGGGCTGGCGGTCATCGAGGTGATCGCCCACCGCACCCTCCGCGAAGACCAGCCGCACCTGGCCAGGCTCAAGCACCACTTTACGGACGTTTCGGCGCCTGAGCGAGCGGGGGGCAGCGCCATCGACCAGGTGAGGCGCTCCACCCCAGAGAACTACTTCACCTACCGAGCGCCCTCGCTGGAGAGCGTCGCCGCGACCCTCAACGAGAACGGACACGTCGATGACAAGGTCCTGCGGCGCCTGCACGTCAGCCTCAACAGCGGCGGGCTCACGCTCCTGACCGGCCCACCCGGCGCGGGCAAGACCTGGCTGGCGCTCCAGTACGCCCAGGCCCTCGGGGCGGAGTGGCAGCTCACCAAGGCCCAACCCGACTGGGCCGCGAAGCAGTTCGCCACCGACAACAACCGCTCAGGGCTCGCGCTCGCCCAGAAAGCCCACCGCGCGCTCAACCACGCAGGCGACCACCCCCCCAGACCCCACATCCTCATCTTCGACGAGCTTCACCGAGCCGACCTTGACGCCCTCGCCCCCGCGCTCGCCAGTTGGGCGCGCGGCTTCGAGTTCGAACACGGACAGCAATGGGATTCATTTAACGGCTTCCCCCTCTCAACCCCACACCCTCTCCCAGCCAACCTCCACCTGATCGCCACCTTCACCACCCACGACCCAGGCGCCGCCAGCCTCCCCGCCGAGGTCCTCGGCCTCGCCAAGGTCATCGAGTTCCGCGCCACCGAGGACCAGCTCCGCGCCCACCTCGGCGATGCCCCCTTCGCCGAGACCCTCCTCGCCACCTTCGACGTCTTCGCCCGCGTCGCGCCGCTGGGGTTCACCCACGTCGACGCGATCCGCCGCTACGTGGAGGCCGCCGCGCGCCTCAACGTCTCCTGGCAGGAGGCGTTCGACGAGGCGTTCCTCCAGCTCCTCATCCCTCGCCTCGAACACCGCCCTGGCGACGTCTACACCTCGTTTGCCGCCCTCCGTGAGCGCCTGCCCGCGTTCATGGCGCTGACGCTCGCGCGGCTCAACGCCCGGATCGGCTGAAGGGGTGTTGTCAGGCTGTCGTTGAGGCTACAGGTGACGCAACACATGGTCTTGGGGGACGCCACCATGCCCGGGTGCGGTTGTAAGCAGTTGTAAGTGAGGGC
>PBBL01000036.1 GCA_002716585.1 Myxococcales bacterium
TCAAACCCTTCGCTGCGCGGGTGGGGTCTGGTCACGGGCACCGCCATCAACGCCACGCTCAAGCCTTCTCCGCGAAGGGGTGGGGTCCGCCCGACGGACACCGCCATCAACCCCCACCAGCAAAGCCCATCGTCACCCAGGCCGTCGGAGCAAGGCTCCAGACACGCCCTCTGGCGATGTCGGGTGCGGCCCTGACGAAACAACACAACGTGTGGATCCCTGAGCGGCGCTGGGACATACTCCCCTGCAACCGCGACCGCCGGTAGGATGCCCGGGGTCGCTCACCCTCCTCACACCTGAGGACCCCGCGCGAGGTAACCATGATCCAGGTCGGCATCGACGACATCGCGATCCACATCCCCCGACTCTACTTCGACATCAAAGACTTCGCCCGCTTGCGCGGCGCCAACTACGACAAGCTCAACAAGGGGCTTGGGCTGTCGGCCATGGCGATCCCGGACATCCACGAGGACACCGCCACAATGGGCGCCAACGCCGTGGCGCGGCTCATCGACCGCAACGCGCTCGATCCGCGCGCCATCGGCCGGATCTACCTCGGCACCGAGTCGGCGCTCGACGGCTCCAAGCCAACGGCCACCTACATCATGGAGATGTTGGAGCGCCGCTACAGCGACCGATACGGCGCAGGCTGCTTCAGGCACTGCGACGTGGTGGACTTGACGTTCGCCTGCATCGGGGCCGTGGACGCCATGCACAACACCCTCGACTGGGTCGCCCGCGGCGGCGACGGTCAAGACCGGCTGGGGATCGTGGTGTTCGCGGACAACGCCAAGTACGACGAGGGCTCAAGCGGCGAGTACACGCAAGGCGCGGGAGGCGGCGCGATGTTGCTGCGCCGGGACCCGCGCTTGATGGTCATCCCTGACCTCTGGGGTGTCGCCACGATGGGGGTGCACGACTTCTTCAAGCCGCTGTGGGGCGTCGCGCGCCGCACCATCGTCGAGAGCGTCCTGGCGCTGGCCCGCGAGACCGGCGCCGAGCTTGAGGACGACGCCGCCGAGCGGATACTCGCCCACCTGCCCTCATCGAGCCAGCGGGACGCCCTGCTGTTCGAGAGCGGCACGCTCAAGATCCACAAGGACACGCCGGTCTTCGATGGCCAATACTCCAACCGCTGCTACTCCCAGGCCGTCAAGCAGGCGTTCGTCCAGTTCCAACACCAGGCGACCCGCGCCGGGCGCTACGACGCCGAGCGCGACCCCATCCTGACCGACCAGTGGAGCCGCGTCGTCCTGCACCTGCCCTACGCCTTCCAGGGCAAGCGCATGTTCCCGGACGTCTTCAAGCACGACCGCCGCGGCACCGAGGCCTGGGACGCCGTCGCCGCCGAGATCGGCCCCGAGCCCGACCCCGACGACTTCACCGACGCCGTCGCGCTCCAGGAGGCCCAGGACCGCTACCGCCGCGCCATCTCGAAGACGGCGCAGTTCCGCGCGTTCGTGCAGGAGAAGATCGAGAAGGGGCAGCGCGCCTCCAGCCTGATCGGCAACCAGTACACCGGCTCGATCTTCCTCGCCCTCATGAGCACCCTCGAAGCCGACCTGAACGAAGGCAACGACATGGCGGGCGCCAGCGTTGGCCTGTGCGGCTACGGCTCAGGCGCCAAGGCCAAGGTCTTCGAGGGGATCATCCAGCCCGGCTGGCGCGAGGTCGTCTCCAAGTTCCAGCTGTTCGCTCGGCTCGCCGAGCGCACCGCCCTCGACCCCGCCGCCTACGAAGCGCTCCACCGCGGCCTCCGGGAGCGCTCCGTCGTCGCCCCCACCCGCGAGTTCGCGCTCGCCGGAGTCGGCGGCGACGAGGGGCTGGAAGGGGCGAGGCGCTACGTGTGGGCCGACTGACGGCAGGGGCCACACCAGACTCGATTGGGAGCAGCGCCAGGCGCGCCCCCTCCTACTTGAACCGTGCGCCCACCACGATCGGGCTGGCCAGCGGCGCGCCCGCCGCGTCGTGGGTGAACTCGCCGCAGATGACGCCCGTCCCGGCGCGCTTTTCGTTGGACCAGGAGGTCAGCTCCACCTTCAGCGGCCCTCCGGGTGTGGTCGCCTTGCCGTCGGGGCTCCCCGCCGCGACCTTCTTGCCATCGAAGACCCCCTCGGCCCACACGGTGTCGTAGGTTCCTTCGGCGAGCTTTCCCTGCTTGTCTGAGCCCTCAAAGCTGACGAGCAGGTAGTTGTCCGATCCCCATTTGCCCAACGTGAGGGTGTGGCCGTGGTTGATGTTGGCGTGCGCGAACGGTCCCATGCTCTTCGACCCCGCTCGATCCCCCGCGTAGACCACATGCGCGTGGTCGATCTGGCGCATCTCGACGCTCTTGACCTCCTGACAGGGGCCGGAGGTTCTGGCTTCGCCGGTTGGAGAGCGTCGATCGCATGCCATCGTCAACGCGAGCCATGACAGGGCGCAGATACACGCTGCGCGGCTGATCGTGGAGAGCATCGTTGGGTACCTCATGTGTTGGAAGAGAGTCGGAGCACGCACCGGGCGAGGTTTTGCCTCACGTCTGCGTTCGATGAGAGCGTGACAATGTAGGGGGTGTCAGCGGCAGGGGCAAGGGAGGGGCGCTGGCATCAACCCGAGGGCGCCTGAGCACGGGCGTGGAGCGGCCCGGCGAACCCCGTGGCACTCTGCATCGAACCCGCTGGCCCCTTTCGAGGCCCACCTCAACCCATCACCGCTGCCCCACAGGGGCGTCCAATCAGGGCGACAAGATGCTCTCAACCTGCTCGGGTTGACTTAGCCAGTCCACCATCAGCCCGGCAACAGCGTCGGACCAGCTCAAGCCGATGTGACTTGTCTCGCGCACGGTGACGAAAGCACCACCGCCGGGAAAGCGCTCAAACTCCCGGCGCGAGGCTTCGAGGTCAAGGAGCGCATCTTGCTCGGCTGCCACCCACAAAACGGGACCCGTGAACGCCACGTGAAAGCGGTCGACATCATCGACCTGCATGCCCTGGGTCGTGGTCCAGGTGTTGCTCAAGGTGTCGAGGGCGTCCACATAGGGCTCACCCTTGTTGAAGTAGAGCACATACCGATGGAGGTTGCCCCGCAGGGCATCGCCCAAAGCGCCCATATGCACCTGGGCATAGGGGCTGCCCTCAATCCGTCCACACTCGTAGGATTGCAGATGATTCTGGGGTTGCGATGCGTGGTTGAAGGGCGAGAGCAAGATGACACTCTCCAGGAGACCCCACCCGTTGTGCTCGACAAAACGCGACACGGCGCCGCCGCCGCTGCTGTGTCCCGAGAGGTGGAAGCGCGCCTGGGGAAAGCGGGCGTGGAGATCGGTGAGGTGGAGGGAGAGGTCACGTGTGATCTGATGGCGATCGTGGCTGTCCCCGATCCGGCCGGGATAGTACACACCGTCGTCTACGATCTCGCGTGGAGCGGACTCCGGGGCGCCGCACTCTCCCGCCGCTCGACAGACCGAGAGACCGTGCCCCCGAACATCGATGAGGCGCGCGTATACATGGCGGCGCATCAAGCCCTCGCCGAGGACGGCGTAGAGCTCAGAGTGGGCCGAAGAACCGTGGACAAAGAGCACCACATCGCCCTGTCCATCCCAACCCTCAGGCACCCAGTCTCTGTACGCCAGCGGCACCCCTTCCTCTCCGTCGAGGAAGTGAGGGGCTGGAGAGGTTGGCAGGCCATCGCTCTCGAGCCATGCTTGCTCCCAGGTGGTGGGCGCTCCGAGGGCTTCCTCTGAAGGAGGCGGCGCGACGCACTCCGACTCACCGGCACAACCCACAAGCAAGAGGAGGAGGAGTAGAAGCCACCACCACCTCATCGCGCAAACCCTATTTCGACGCTGAGGGTACCGGCGTGAATGACCGGAACATCAAAGCTGTCTTCCCACAAGGGGTTGCTGTGTGCGGCCCCCACAGGAACGTGCAGATAGTACCCAAGAGACACCTGGAGGAAGGGCTCACGAGGAGAGACGGTGTAGGTGAGGCGCGGATGGAGGTAGGGTCCAAGATACACCAGCGCTCCCCCCTGACGCTCGCTTCCGACCGTCACCGCCTGCGACGCAAAACCCACCTCCGCTTCCACCGCCGTGCCCCCATACAACGCATAGCCGAGCAAGCCCCCCATGGTCACCAGATGGGTGGTGGTGGGGACCGGGTTATCGGGGTCCTCGTCGGTCAAACCGAAGCCGTACGTCATCGCACCGCCGTAAATCAAACCGCTCTCATGGTAGAGACGTCCACGCAGCCCCCAAGTGGGCTGGAAGGCACTCCCCACCGGCTGAAAACCGTAGGACTTCAGCGCCTTGTCGTGGACGGCAAAGTTGCCTAGTTTGGCCGTGAAGTGAGAGGAGATCGAAGCCTCGGGCACTTCGGCCTGCGCGACGTTGCCCCACAAGAGGAAGCCCACCGACAACGCCCCAAGGGAGAGCCAGAACGTCTGCGGCCTCGCGACCATGTCTCTGCTTATCAGGAAGAAAATCAGCCTACCCCACTCAGCACGAACGCCACCACCCCATACTCACCTTCTCAAGGAGGTCGTGTCCATCGCAAATCACGCCATGACATCGAGCGCTGCGTCACGCTATCGTAAACACTGAAAAGAACCCAGCATCTCCCCATACAGACATGAACTGGTAAAGCGGAACCCACAGCGCTTTGCCGCCGCCTGGCTCCAAGATAGCCACAGCCCACATACCGCCAAGGGATTGAACCCCCTCAACAACAACAGCGTGGCGGGTGCCTCCTGTGGCGTTCAGCCTCTTCTCCACCAGCGCCAACTCTGTCCTGCACCGGGCCTGGTGGGCGCCTCCTCGCGTTGTCAGCCCTCTGTTCTGGGCAGTGAGGTGATAGCCTTGTATGACGTCAGACTGAGAACATGCCGATCCTTCGGTCCAAAGCCGGAACGAGAACGCTCATGCTGAATGATGACTCCTTGCTCAACATCTACCTCGAACACGCTCGCCACTGCGCCCACCAACCCCATGTGTCCCTGGAGTGTGTGTCGCACCTATGGCAGGTGGCCCACCGTGAACGCTGGGAGGTGCTGAAGGTCTACCTCTGGGACGCCATCCCCAGGAACGTCCTGCGCCAAGCCGATCAGTGGGCGCTCAACATGGCGCTGTTGCCTCACCTGGTGTGGCCACACGAGCCATACGGCCATGAATCGCATCCAAGCCCCAATCTCCCAGGAGCCGATCTCAGGTTTGCCCAACTCCCATACGCCGATTTTGGGATGAGTCGCCTGGAACGCGTCAACCTGTCTGGGGCTGTGCTCAAAGGGGCCTACCTGTTCTGGGCCAAACTCCGCGGGGCCAACCTGAGCCGTGCCGACCTGAGCTGCACCGAACTCCGGATGGCTGAACTGAACGGCGCAGATTTAACCGAGGCCAACCTGAGCCGTGCCTCGTTGGGTGGCACCCACCTGGACGGCGCTGTGTTGAAAGGTGCCAACCTCACCGGGGCTTATGTGGGCGGGGTCGTCTTCAACCAGACCGATCTCACCAACGCCAACTTGAGCAGCGCCCACCTGGTCGGCGCCAACTTTGAGGGCGCCCAGCTCGATGGGATTCAACTCACGGAGACGCTCTACGACCCGGACACGCTGTGGCCCGAGGGTTTCGACCCCGACGCACACGGCGCCATACGCAGCACGGGCAATGAACCGTGGGGTGACCCGGGAGCAGATCGCTGCTGACACATCCACGGGACCCCTCATCTCACCGCTCATCAGTGGTATACCCTGACAGCCTACGTCAAAAGCGGTCGTCCTCAAGACAACACAGCGGCTCTCTACACGCACAAACCTTTGTGCGATTGCATCTGGCACAAGCCGTCATGTTGTGGCATGATGTAGCCACACTGCCCATCCAACCTTCTCTTTGGAGAAGGCTCCCCCCACAGGTCAAGCATGGATAAGTCCTATCAACACGACCACTCCGTTCAACACGACCACCCCCAACACGACCCCCTTGAAGCTCCACGTTCAGAAGCCCCCTCGCCGGCGCAGCGCCACGCGTCATGGGCTTCAGCGGGGGTGACCGGCGAGGCGTTGCTTCAACAGATGAGCGGCTCAAGCGCTCCGGTTCAATGCAAGATCATGGTGGGCGCCCAGGAGGCCGCCTTCGACCATCTTGAGGGCGATCACCGACACCACCTCGACCCTGCGCTGGCCAACCGCAGAGTGGAACGCGAGGGGAAGACCGTGACGGAGATGAGCAACGATCCCTCCACCCGATACTTTGCAGACGAAGGCGAGCTTCACAACTACGCCATGGGCGACACGAACAACATCGGCTACGTGGACCGCGAAAAAACCTGGGTGCGGCTCCCCAACCGTCCGCTGCTCCTCGGCGAGCGCCACAACGGCACCACGGCGCCCGACCTGGCCAACGCCACAGGAGCCCGCTACCTGTATGAAGCGAACACCCCGGAGTCTCCCTACCTCCAAGGCAACGACCAGTCGCCTGCGGGCATCAACTCGTCCGACCCCAACGCCATCGAGGCGCAGCTCCCCAAGCTCATCATCGGCCTGAACGCGTTCAAGGCCAGGGTCGCCAAATACGTGGCCAACGACCAGGATGCTCTCGGGATCAATGGTGGGCCTGGGCAGAAGTCCAAGACCAAAAAAAGATGGAAGGACGACATTAAACATTTTAAAAAACTTGATATTGAAGAATTCAAACCTGAGAAGCGAGATGAAGAGAAGACAGAGTACAATGAGCAGCTCAACACCTGGTCTGAGGAATGGGACCAAAACCACCCCACCGCGAAGAGCCGCAACGAAGACCGCAGCGCACCCGACGGCGAGATGACCTTGTCGCCCCTCCGTGAGGAGGCCCCCTACCGAACCTACGACTTCAATGGTGTAGCGCAGCTGATGGCCCTACAAGCCTTTCGAATCCTCCAGAAGACCAAGCGCCCCAAGCCCTTCTCCAGGTCGCCCAAAGCGAAGCTCTACAAATTCTACAAGACTCACGAGAACATCATTGATGAGACCGTAACAGAGCTTGAGGCGGGAGTCGCGCCCGAACACACCACGGTCTTCAAGAAGATGGTCACCGGGAGGTTCAACATGGACGCGCTCATTCAACACATGCTCGCCGCCGCTCAGCAGGAGGCCCAAAACGCAAATGTTCCGCAGATCGACGCAGACACGCTTGGCTACGAGGGGAACCATGAGGAGGGTGACCCCAATCGAGAGGCCAATCTGCTGCGCGACTCCTATATGCTGCAATCCATCCGAGAGGGCGTGGCGAATGGCGTGCAGCTCTTCGGCGTGGGTGACGCGCACCGCCAGAACATCCAGGGCGTCCTTCAGGATGAAAATATCGAGAGCAAGCCCTCCGGTCAGTTCTACGCCGAGCAGCATCAAGATCACCCAGACGTCTAGTTGAGGTAGGAAGCAATCACCTGAGCCAGACAAGCGAAGAGGCGAACGCGACGAGGCGTGGCCCCTCGTTTCAGGATTCGCCCCCCTGCACCCGAGGTAACCCTTTGTTGACAAAGGCAGATGCGGTCAATACTCTGCGGTCCTGCGGCGCGCCCTCACGTGAAAGGTTGTTTGACCATTGTCCAACGCACATCAAGAATTTGAGACTCACATCCAGGCCCTGTGCCAGCAAGGAAAGACCGACGATGCGGCCACGAGCGTCATTGAGCGCTACGGGTCGGCGCTGTTGCGCTTTCTGGTCAACATGTCACCGGACGTGCAGACCGGGGAGGATGTCTTTCAGGTGGTGTGTGTCCGGGTGTGGCAGCGGCTGCCGTCGTTTCAGTGGGAAGGTTCGCTGCGCGCGTGGCTCTTTGTGGTGGCGCGTCACGCGTTCTTCAATCACCGCCGCGACCAGCAACGAAGGCGCGAAGACCACCTGCCCGACATGATCTCCTCCATCCCCGCGCAGCTGTCGCGCACGATCACGCAGGAGTGGCGCAAGACGGAGGTCAAGACCAGGCTCTGGGAGTCGATTGAGACCCTGCCTCCCAACGACAGGACGCTCTTGATGCTGCGCCTTCATCAGCAGATGCGCTGGACGGAGATCGCGCGTGTGCTGAACAGCGACGAAGACCCGGACCCGGCTCTGCTCAAGCGCAGCGCGGCCGCGGCCCGAAAACGCTTTGAGCGCCTCAAGGGCGGGCTGCGCGAGCGGATGAACGCGGACTCGTGAGGCTCACGGTGCGCGACCTGACCATCCGCGACCAGGTGATCTCGTCAGCGCGTGGGTGGGACAGGCGCGTCATGACGTGAGCTGAACCCGACGCAGCCGCTGCAAGCGCCGCCCCAGGATGGACCTCGGGTCAGCCGTGATCTTTTCATGGATCGCCTCGACGCGGGCGAGGGTCTGAGCGGCGAGCTGAGGTTGACCCAGGGCGAATTGGAGCGTGGCCTGGCTGGAGAGGATCATGGCCAGGCTGTATTGATCCTGGCTCTTTTCGACCAGCTCGACGCCCTCCTTCATGCGATGCTGCGCAGCGTCCAGGTTGTCCATGTGGAGATCGATCAACGCCCATTCGCCGAGGATGTCACCCCGCAGGTGTGTCGATCGGATGATCTCGGCGAGCTCAAGGCCCTGCGCGAACGCCTCCAGGGCTTTGACGCGCTGACCCTGGTTGGCGCAGAAGACGCCCAGCGTGAGGCAGGACCAGCCCTCCAGTCTCTTGCTGCCTGCCCTGCGTGCGAGCGCGCGTGCGCGATGGATCAGCCTGAGAGCCTGGTCGTGATCGCCGAGGATGTCGTACAAGCTGCTGAGGTTGCGCAGGATCCACGCCCTGGTCCCGGTGTGGCCCAGCACGTTGGCGAGCTCCAGGGCGCTCAGGAAGTGATCCGCGGCTTCATGGAGCTGCCCCTGGAGCTTCAAGCAAACCCCCAGAGAGCGGCGCGTCATGCACTCCAGGAACAGAGAGGGGTGATTGCGCGCGTGGTGCAGGGCCTGCTGGTAATAGGCCATCGATTGTTCGCTCTCACCCTTCTTCCGGTGCTGGATCCCAAGGTTGAACAGCGTCCAGCCCTGGAGGATGTGGCTCTGCGTTGTCTGTCCCGAGGCGAGCGCCTTGAAGATCTCGGGGCAAGGGAGCTGTGGGGGGTTTGGCTCCATGTGTTTTTTGAGCGCGATGAGCAGCCAGGCCCACCCCTCCATGAGCGGTTCGTTCAGGTCTTGTGCCAGGGTCAGGGCCTGCGTCGTGCGCGCTTCGTCGTAAGAGCCCGCGGACCAGCTCAGGTAGACGTGGGCCAGCAGGATCCGCAGGTGCTGGTGGGGGTCTTTGGGGGGGTCTTCAAGCCAGGGGCGCAGGAGGTTCAAGGCCGCCTTGTAAGGCCCGAAGTGGTGGTAGTAGCTGACCACCGCGAGCGTGGCTCGGTAGGCCTGCTCGCGGTGTGGCCCCTGGGCGATGGCCAGGAAGTTTTCGAACTCCTTGATGCTCCGATCGTCGTGACGTTGATTCCGCTCCCAGGGGGCGTCGTTGAAGTCGAGGCGGCCGTAGTGCTCGGCGTGGCGGCGCGTGAGCGCCTGGTCCAGCGCGTCGGCCTCGGCCGACGTGCGCCGCTGGGCGCGCTTGTGGAGCGCGTACTCGCGGATGCTCACGTAGAAGGTGAAGCGCTGCTCCTCGGGGTGCTCCTCAAGGGGGGCGGTGGTCAACCAGCTCTTGTCCAGCAGGTTCTGGAGGAGATCGACGGTCCAGAGGGCGTCAGGCCAGGCGCTGAGGTCAAGGACGGCCTCGGCCGCGTTGAGGGTGAAGCTGCCATGAAAGATCGAGCACTGGAGGAGCCCCTCTTGTTCCCAGGGGGAGAGCAGCTCCCAGGACCAGTCCAGGGTGCTCTTGAGCGTCGCCTGACGCGAGGCGGCGTCCTGCTGGCGCGAGCGCAGGAGCTGGAAGCGCTGTGAGAGGCGCGCGACGATCTGAGCAGGCGTCAACACCGCGACGCGCGCCGCCGCCAGCTCAAGCGCCAGCGGCAGGCCATCCAGCTGACGCACCAGCGCGATCACCTCCTGAAGGTTCTCGGCGGTGAGCGTGAAGCTCGGCCTGGCCTTGCGGGCCTTCTCTGCGAAGAGCACAACCGCGTCATTCTGTTGGGCCGCCTCCAGATCGGCGTCTGGAGGGGGAAGGGGAAAGGGCGACAGGCGCACGAGCTGCTCATGGGCGATCGCCAGCGGTTCCCGGCTTGAGGTGAGGAACGTCGCGCGAGGCGCCGCGGCCATCCAGGTCGCGATGGTGGTGGGCGCCAGGTGGGTGATCTGTTCAAAGTTGTCCATGAGCAGCAGCGGCTCTTCCCGGGACTTGAGCAGGTCGATGAGCTGCTCCTCATGGTCTCGCTGGGTCAGCTTGATGCCCATCACCTGAGCGACGGTCGAACACAGCTCGTCTCGCGATCGGACCTGGGTCAGATCACAAAACCAGATCTCACCAGGCCAGCGCTCCAGGTGCCGCCTGGCGAATTGCTGGATGAGGCTGGTTTTGCCCACGCCGCCCATGCCCACCACGGTGACCAGGCTGCCCCGCTCCTCAAGCAGCAGCGCCGCGAGGCGTTGCAGCTCGGCCTCGCGCCCCACGAAGTGGCGCAGCTTGCGCGGCAGGTTGTGGCGCGCCTCGTGCTGGGTCGTTGGTGGGGAGGGGAGGAGCTTGGGTTGGGGCGTGGGGAGCGCTTCGGGCAGGCTGAAGGGCGCAGCGGGCCGCGGAGAGCTGATCAGGTCGGTGTGTACGATGTCCTGCAGGGCCTGTAGGGCGAGCCTGGCGCTGGGCGGGCGGGCGTTGGGCGCCTTGGCCATCATCCACACGATCCAGGGGTGGAGGGGGGTGGAGGTGTCCGCGAACCTGGAGCCGTCAAAGAGGGGAGCCTCGTGGAGGTGTTGGGCGCGCAGGGCGGCTATGGACTGGCCGTCAAAGGGGACCGACCCGCAGAGCATCTGGTAGACGAGGCACCCCACGGCGTAGAGGTCGGTCTGGGGGCTGATCTCCTGATGGTTCCACTGCTCGGGGGCCATGTTGTGAGGAGAGCCGATCAAGCCCTCACTCGCGCCCCCTGATGTGCTGAGGTTCTGGCTGATGCCAAAGTCAAGGACCTTGACAAAATCCTCGGTGCCTTGCTGCTTGATCAGGAAGACGTTGCTGGCCTTGATGTCACGGTGCACGATGTTGTGGTCGTGCGCCTCCCACAGGGACTTGAGGATCTGTGAGGCGATGGACACCGCGCGCGGGAGGGAGAAGCGCCCTTGCGCCTTGAGCAGGTCGTCGAGGGGCGCGCCTCGGAGAAACTCCATCACCAGGAAGGGGAGCTCTCCGTCCTGCCCGTAATCGAGCACGCGCACGGTGTTGGGGTGGGTCAGCGAGGCGGCGTTGCGGGCCTCCATGGCGAAGCGCAGCTTGCCCTGGGGTCCCAGCCTGGGGTTCATGACCTTGAGGGCGACCTGACCATCCGTGGCCAGGTGCCGCGCCGAGTACACCCAGCCCATACCGCCCTGCCCAAGCTCACCTTCAAGCACAAAGCGGGCGTCGATCTGTTGGCCCAGGCGAGGCTTGGCGTCGGGTCCTCCAAAGGCCTGGATGATCTGCTTGTCCAGGGAGTCGAGCATACCATCGTCAACGGAGTCATCCAGGAAGGGGGTGAGCGCAGAGGCTGTCGGGAGCTTCTGATTACCCATAACACCACATGCTGTCGTGTGGTTTCATCGCACCCGTCTGGTCCTTGAGGGCTCAACCGTACAGGGCTGCCATGCTGGCAACGTGGGTGATGGCCCCCGATATCATCGACCCTGCGGCGTGTCTTATTCTAGACCTGCCCTCCACGCGCTGCAACCTGACCTGTCGGACCGTGATCCGCCGCGGCGCCTGGACAGCAGGTAGCGCGCCACGCCACGCAGATTTTTCCAGCCCCTTGTAGACGACCTCCATCACCAATCGCGCAAGAAATCTTCGTCACATCCAGACACGCCGGTGTTTGCTTTGTGGGTCCAATGAACCTCAAGGAGGATCGTCGAGATGCATGAGCAGTTTTCGTGGAGCATGTTGGGTGTCATCGCCTTCGTCATCGTCGCCGTAGCGGCGTGCAGCGATCCGAGCGAGGAGCCTTCGGGGACACCGGACACCTCCGGGACGAGCAACAGCGCGTCCAATGGGACAACGGGGCCAACGAGCAACGGGACCACCTCAGAGACGAGCAACGGGACCACCTCGGAGACGAGCAACGGGACCACCGGCACCACCGAGTCGGGGTTGCAGGTCGCGGACGGGGCGGCGCGCTCGTGCGAGGTGATGCTCAGGGACGCGGGCCACAGCCTGAAGGCGGTGCGCTTCGCGGACACGGTCGAAGGGCGATCCATGCGCCGGGGGGCCAACCTGGCGGTGTCCTTCTTTGTGAAGACCGACGCCGCGATCCCGTCAGGGGCGGTCTCATTTGAAGCGGCGCAGCCGACCGATGGGGTCGAGATCGTAACCAGCAGGTGTTTTGACCAGCCTGGCGCGCTCATCGCGGCGCCGGGGGTGGGTTTGACGTTCTAGGCGGTGCTGGAGGGCTCTCCAACACCGCCAGCACCGAAGTCCTCGACGAAGCGGGCGTTTCACGACGCCGACGCGCCCCAGCCAGCGCACGCTCGCGTCAGGGGAGCTTCACCATCCGCTGACAGCCCACATACGACAGCCACAGATCACCCAAGAGCGAACAGCGAGGCAGCGAACCATGAACAGCCAGAACCGATCCAACCTCAAGCTCGCAGCAGGCGTCCTCCTGGGGCTGATCACCGCGTTGACGGTGACGGCCATGGCCGACGGCGACCCCACCACCGACACCGTGCCCCGCGTGTTGCCCTACCAGGGCACCCTGGAGTTCAACGGCCAGCCCGTGCACGCCCTCGGTGAGGACGCGATCCCCATGCGCTTCTCGCTCTTTGATGGCCCCAGCTCGGACACGGCCATCTACAACCAGGAGCTGTCCATCGAGGTCTACGCCGGTCGGTTCACCGCGTCCATCGGCCCCCTCGGCACCAACGCCGATGGAGAGGAGGTCACCATCACGGAGGTCATCCAGGCCGCCGACGATCTGTACCTCGGCATGACCCTGCTCGGCGACGGCGAAAACCCCGACGTCGCCCTCTCCAACCGCCAGCGCATCCACGCCTCGCCGTACGCCCTCTGGACCACCTCCGCCACGAACCTCAACGTCGCCGCCAACCTGAGCGTGCGCGGCGACGCCCTGTTCGGGGGCGGCGTTACCGTCGGGGAGCAGGGTCACCTCCGGCTGCTCAACAACGACGGCGCGTCCCTCAACAGCGACGGCGCCCTGGTCGTGGGTGGAACGCGCAACATCACCATCGACAACAGCGCGCTGATCGCCCGCGATGGCGCGAGCCCGGCTGTGCTGACGGTGGGCTCTCCGACCGACGTGGAGGGCGACCTCAACGTGAACGGCGACCTCCGCGTCCACAACGGGACCCTCCGTGGACGGCTTGAGCTGCGGCAGGCGATCCACACGTTCACCACCTCAACCACGGAGAGCATCACCTGCGACGCCAATGAGGTCCCGATCAGCTGCGGCGTCGAGAAGATCGACCTGACCGCTGGCGACGAGGACTCGATGGGCTGCTTTGTCGATCTGGAGCGCAACAGGTGTCGGGTCTGGCTCGATGTGGCCAGCACCCAGGACGGCGACCAGCGAGGCTACTGCATGTGCCTCCGGGTGTCCGAGTAGGTCCTCTCCCGAGCCGGTCAGGTTCCCCCCACAGGTAGAAGGTACAACACAACAATGGGAGACGTTATGTTGAGAGTCGATGCATCCGTTTACATCGTAGGTCTGGCGCTGCTCTTGTGGTCGAGCGCGGCGATGGCGCAAACAGGCGTCTCCGACGACCGGGTGAGCCTCCCCGCAGGTCCAGGGAGCCTTGAAGGGGTCGGAGAGAACGTGGAGATGAACCCCAACATGGGCTCCATGAGCCACAGCGTCTCCATCATGACCCCAGCCGGGTTCCCAGGGGTCAGCCCCAACCTGGGCTTGTCCTACAACTCCGGCGCAGGGGCGTCCACCGTGGGCATCGGCTGGATGATGGACACCCCTCACATCGAGCGGATGACCTACCGCGGGCTGCCCGAGTACACCACCGACGACGACTTCACCGCGGGCGGCGACACCCAGCTCGTGCTGCTGCCCGGCTCCAACCCGCGCACCTACCGGGCGCGCTACGAAAAGGGCTTCGTGCGCTACCGCTGGCACGACGCCCCCGACGGACGCGAAGGCTACTGGACCGCCGAGTACCCCGACGGCGCCGTGGGCTACTTCGGCGCCGACGCCGAGGGCGCCCTGGTCCCTTCCGCCCGCGTGGGTCAATCGGAAGGCACGTTTCGCTACATGTTGGTGGAAAAGGTCGATGTCTATGGGCACACCCTCCGCTACACCTACCAGAAGTCCGGTGACGTGGCCCTGCTGCGCAACATTGGCTATGTCTTCACCGAAGGCGACGACAACCCCCGCTACAACGTCAGCTTCCAGTACCAGGACCGCGAGGACGAGACGGGCTTTGACTACCTGTCGGACGCCAAGGGCGGGTTCAACGAGCTGCTCACCCAGCGCCTGGCCTCCATCAACGTCTTCTCCGGGTCCGAGCGGATCCGCCGCTACGAGCTGAGCTACGAGCGCTACGCCGACTCGGGAGGCTTCACGCGCTTGCGCCAGGTTCAGATGCTTGGGCTCGACGGCTCCCCCTACCCCGTGGTTCACAGCTTCAGCTACTCGCAGGCGCTGGGCGGCGTCTGCGAGGAAGACTGCGGCGAGCCCTTCGTGGTCGAGATGGGCAACATCGGGGTCAACCTGGGTGTGGGGCGCGCGACGCTGCTCGACATCAACGGCGACAGCCTGCCCGACCTGATCAACACCACCAACGACGGCGCGCACACCTTCCTCCTCAACGAGCCCTCCGAAGATGGCTCCAGCCGCTTCGCCAGCACGCCTGTCACCAGCGCCGTCCCCGAGGCCACCGGCAGCGGCTTCCGCCTCGGGACGCCCTACGTGCACGTCCTCGACACCAACGGCGACGGCTTCACCGACCTGCTCCACGCGCAGACCGGCCGTATCCTCATCAACCGAGGCAACGGCGACTGGGAGCAGGGCATGACCACCGACCCCGGCGCCGTGACCGACGTCATCGGCGCCGACTTCAACGCCGACGAAGGTGAGCTGCGCACGATCCGGTTTCTGGATTACGACAACGACAAGAAGATCGACCTGCTGCGCTCCACGCGCACCGAGACCAGCGTCTTTCGCAACCGGGGCCTCGACGGTTTTGAAGAGGACGACGAGGTCGAACCTCTCGGCTACGGCATCCAGGCCGACCAGATCCAGTTCACGGACATGAACGGCGACGGGCTGCTGGACGCGGTCAAGCTCAACGTCGGGGGTCTGCGCTACAAGCTGAATTACGGTTGGGGGCGTTGGGGCGAGGAGGTTGAAGTGCTCGGTCTCCCGATAGGGGAGAGCGAGCTGGAGCTGGCTGCGCTTGAAGATATGAACGGCGATGGCCTGAGCGATCTTGTGGTGGTGGTCGGCTCCACCGTCAAGCTGGCCATCAACCGCAACGGGGAGCGCTTCTCCGACATCACCACCCTCACCAGCGACCGCGTGGGTGACGCCATCCCTCAGCGCGACGCCACCACGACGGTGTTGTACGCGGACATGAACGGCAACGGCTCCAGCGACGTCGTCTGGCTGTCGGCCCAGGGCGACGCCACCTACCTGGAGCTGTTCCCGGTGCGCCCCAACCAGCTCGCCCGCATCGAGAACGGCCTCGGCAGCGTGACCGACATCACCTACGGCACCAGCGTCCAGCACATGGCCCGCGACGGAGGCTGGGAGGCGTGGGCGCACCGCTTGCCGCACCCGATGCTCGTGGTGGACTCCATCGATCGCTACGACCTGCTGACGAACGTGCACGAGGTCACCGAGTACCAGTACCACGACGGGTTCTACGACGGGGTCGAGAAGCAGTTTCGCGGCTACGCCCGCGTCGAAGCGTTCAGCATCGGCGACGAGACCCAGGAAGACGGTTACAACCTCACCACGTTCGACGTCGGGGCCACCGACCCCTACCGCAACGGCCTCCTCCTGAGCAGCGAGACGCGCAGCGCCGACCGCGCCCTCTCCGAGGAGCGTTACATCTACGAAGACTGCCCGCTGGCCGAGATCCCCGTCGGCACGGCGCTGCCCATCCGGTACATCTGCAACACCGCCAACACCCAGATCGTGCAAGAGGGCACCGACCCCGAGGACCACGTCACGCTCCAGAGCGATATGGAGTACGACGGCTACAGCAACGTCACCCTCAGCCGCTCCCACGGCGTCACCGCGATTGGGGGCCAGGGGTGCGCGCCCTGCCAGGAGAGCCCTGCGCCGTTCGGTGAGCCGTGTGGCCAACAATGCCTGGGCGACGAGGCCTACCACGAGACGAGCTTCGTCGCGCCTGGAGAGGACACCAACGGCCGCTGGATCCTCGGCGCTCCCTACCGCGAACGCAGCTACGGCCGCCCCGACAGCCCTCTCGTCCTGGAGACGCTGACCTACTACGACGGCCCCGACTTTGAAGGGATGAACCCAGGTACGCTCGACCAGGGCAAGGTCACCCGCGTGACCGTCTCCAAAGACGCGGGGTCCACCATCACGACGACGCGTAACGCCTACAACGCCCACGGCAACGTCATCGAGACCCTCGACCCCAACGCGACGCTGAACGGCAACACCCACCGTCGCCGCTACACCTACGACGCGGACAACCTCCGCGTCGTGCAACTTGACCTTTTCCTCGAAGACAAAGAGGGGAACCCCTACCAGCTGCGCCGCGCGATCCAGTACGAGCCCGTCTTTGACAAGGTGGTTGAGAACACGGCCATCATGCGGGTCGTGGATGGACAGAACCTCTCATCGCGCCGCAGCACCCTCTACACCTACGACGCCTTCGGGCGCCTGGTCACGACCATCGCCCCCGGCGATGACACCGCGGATGCCCCCACCAGCGCCACCACGTACGAGCTGAGCAACCCCACCAGCCGCGTCATCACCCAGCAGCGGTCTCAAAGCGGCCAGCCCTATGACATCGAGACCATCCAGTGCCTCGACGGCAAGGGGCGCACCTACCAGACGCGCCAGCGGCTCCGCGATGGCCTCTATCAGGTCAGCGGCTTCAGCGTCTTCAACACCCGAGGCGGCACACGGCGCGTCTACCAGCCCTACACCAGCCCCTCTGGGGAGTGCGACGACGCGCCGCCTGAAGGGACCCTCTTCACCACCTTCCACCGCGACTCCACCTACCGCCTCCTCACCACCACCCTGCCCGACGGCGCCATCTACGGCTCCGACTCCGTCCTGCGCAGCGTACACCTCCCGCTGGCCACCCAGAGCTGGGACGCCGAGGACATGGACCCCACCAGCCCTCACGCTGGCACCCCGACCCTGACCCGCTTCGACGGCCTGGGCCGCTTCGTCGCCGTCGAGCGCAGCCTCCCCGGCGAGACCGCCGTGACGCGGGCTCATTACGACGCGTTGGGCCGCCTCACGGGGTACACCGACGCCCAGGGCCACACCAAGACCCAGCGCTTCGATCTGCTCGGCCGCGTCCTTGAGGTCAACGACCCCAACTGCGAAGGGGCCACCCGCTACACCTACGACGATGTAGGCAACGTCACCCGCATGACCGATCCACGCGGCATCGAGACAGCGTTCGCCTACGACGGCCTCAACCGACTCGTCGAGAAGTGGGACGCGGCCGACCGCGACGCCACCCTCATCCAGTGGGACTACGACAACGCCCCCGGCTGCGACCCTGGGATCTGCAGCAACACCGAGGGGTTGCTCACCCAGGTGACCTACCCCGGCCTCCAGGGGCTCCCCACCAGCGACCAGGCAGGCTACGACGCCCGCGGGCGGCTGGTCGCCAGCCAGCGCACCATCGATAACGTCCCTTTCCGCTTCCAGACCACCTACGACAACGCCGACCGCCCCACGCGCACCACCTACGCGGGCGGCCAGACGATCACCCAACGCTACGACGACGCGTCTCGCCCCACCCGCATCGACGGCCTGGTCGACACCATCCAATACGATGAGCGTGGCCTCATCGCCAACGTCGACCGCGCCGATGGCTCGGCCCTTGTCGTGGAGTATGACGCCATCATGCGCACCGCCCAGCAGGTCACCCTCGGCAAGAGCGGCGACGTCCTCCAGGGCTGGACCCACCACCGGGACCGCGTCGGCAACCTCCTCACCCTCGACGACATCGCCGACCCCTCCCCGAGCCACCCGGACTTCACCACAAGCGCCACCTACGACGCCTGGTACCGCACCACCTCCATGGAGTACGGCGCCGCGGCTCAAAAAGAGCGCATCAACACGACCTTCAGCGTCATCGACAACATCACCAGCCGCAGCTCCGACCTCGGCGCCGACAGCGCCGCCCACATCGGCGACTTCACCTACGACCCCACCGCCCCCAACGCCCTCGCGTCCGCAGGCGGGCACACCTTCACCTACGACGCCGCGGGCCACGCCACTCGCCGCAACGGGCAGCAGCTGGACTGGGACTACCAGGGCCGCCTCACCCAGGCCACCGTCGACAACCAGGCCATTCTCAAGCTCACCTACGGCGCAGGCCCCGACCGCATCGCCAAACAGGAGGGCGACAGCCTCACCTACTACCTCACCCCCAACTTTGAGGTGCGCGACGGCATCTCGACCCTCTACGTCATCCTTGGCCGCGACCGCACCGCCCGCATCGAATCCGACGAGCTGGCCACCACCGTCCTCTCCGACCTGGCGCTCTCGGGCACCGAACCCGATGGCCAGATCAACGTCGCCGACGCGCTCCTGGCCCACCGCGCCGAAAACAACGCGCTCGACGTCGAGGGCGACCCCTCCCCCGTAGGAGCGCTCCTGATCTCCTCCCTGCGTCGCCTCCACATGGAGGCTGGCCCCGCAGACGGCGTCACCCACCTCCACCACGACCACCTCGGCTCCGTCACGCTCGCCACCGTGGGCGGCGAACCCGTAGGCCAGCGCAGTTACTACGATATCGGGCTTGAGCGCGAGTCCCATGGGTACGTGGATGAGTACGGCTTCACCGGGCAGGAGCTTGACCGCTCCACCGGCCTGCTCCACTTCCGGTGGCGCCTCTACGACCCCGCCCTCGGCCGTTGGATGTCGCTCGATCCCCTCTTCTCCACCGCCACCCCTGGCGCCCTCGCCAACCCCAGCGCCTCCACCACCGGCTACGCCTACGTGGGCAACAACTTCTTCAACTACTTCGACCCCACCGGCCTCGACGGCAAGTCTTCCAGCACCCGCTCCATCAAAGCAACCAAGAGCAAAAAGGACCAAAAGAAGGGGTTGATGTCCAAGCTCAAGTCGAAGCTCGGCGCGACCAAAAAAGTGAAGGGCGAGACCGTGTCCGCTACGTTGAGTGGTCCTGACGTCAAGTTTGACAAAGCCAACGGCAAAATCGAAGCCAAGCTCGCCTCAGCAGAGATCCATGCGGACGGTAAGTACGGCTCGGTCGGGGCCTCCAGCAACTACGGCGTCGCTGAGATGGGTTGGACGGGCGTGGGCGCCACCGCCTACGAGACAAAAGCAGAAGGCTCGTTGACCACCAAGGAGGGGAAAGGCGTGGCTGTCGGAGCTTCTCTGGGGGCTGGTGTCGGGTTGAAATCCCCTGTGGTGCCTTCCACGAATAGAAGATCTCTCCCGGGCGCGGCAGGCACACCGAAGATGGACAAAGTCACCCACGGGGTCACCTTCAACGTCCCTGTGGTTCCAGCCAGCCTCACCGTGGGTTACACGACAAAGGAGCCCTCCAAAGACGGCGGTCACCACACCAACACCGAACTCACCGGAAAGGACAACGTCCACAGGCGCCCCTCAGACGTGTCCAGCGTAGCGAGCGGTCTCACCTACGCGAGCAATGAGGCGCACAGAGGCAGCGTGTCTGAGTAGGAGTCCATCCGGTGGCGCTCCCATCGCCAGCCATCACGACACGTTGGTCCACGGCCGCGACACGTTTGGTCCAGCTTTGCGACAACATGCCTCGGCAGGGTCTGCTACGTTGGCAGAACAGCAGTCAGACACGCGCTGACCTGATCGACAACGCGTCGGAGGGTTGTGGCACACCGTTGGGGTGTGCCCGCCGCCGACCTCTGTTCAGGAGGAGGGTTTGCATATGCAGAACCATCACGCAGTTTCCATGATGACGGTGTTCGTGGTCGCGCTCGGGGCGGCGCTCGTAGGGGGCGACGCGCAGGCGCAGCCGTCGTTCCCGGGGTGCCAGAACCTCCCGGGCGGCGTGAGCTACAGCAGCTGGCTGAGCACGCGCCCGGTCTCCGAGTTCAACACGGGCGGCGCGATCGGTCCCTTCGATCACTTCTTCATTCACAGAGACTTCATCCAGCAGTGGCCCGCGTGCTTGCAGAACCCGGCCCCCGGGTCTCCCGGGCTGAGCCCGACCATCTGCCCGCTGGAGATGGTCCCCCACACCCCCCACGGCAACTCCTCCGCGACGCAGGACCATCCCTACGCCACGACGCCTGACACCACGGTGGGCCGCCACAACGGGGCTCACATCGAGATGCGCTCAAGCGAGTTCCCGATCGGCCTCAACCTCTGGACCGTTGAGATCCAGGCGCCCACGCCGGGGATGATCACCATCAAGGGCTTGAGCCGGGATCCGTGCTCGGTCATCAACGCCACGAACGACCCGGTCAACCCGGGGCTGTTGGCCAAGGCCAACGTGGACATCCAGTTCGCGACCAACGATCGCTCCGTGCCGCCCTCGACGACGCCCGCCGATGGCGCGTGGGACTTCCGCATGAGCCTGGAGCCGCAGCACCGCGACGTGATCTGCGTGCGCAAGGACCGGAGCTGGGTCTGGGAGGACGCCGGGCTGAGCGGTCAGGACGCCGACAACGATCCGCTGGTCGCCGGGATGTCGGACAACTTCCTTCAGATCCTGGTCGAGGACGGCGACTGCGTGGCGGAGGAGGACGTGATCGCCATCTTCCCGGTCAAGACGAACGCCACCCGCGGCCCACACGTGCACTTCAACGTGTCCCCCAACGACCTCAACCCCGCGCCCGCCGCGAACTGGTACTGCCCCAACGTGTTCGACGAGGGCGTGACCAACACGGCCCAAAGGCTGCTCCGTGACACCCACGTCGACTGGGAGCAGCTCTCGACCTTGCCCGCGAGCGACCCGAACCACGAGCCGCTGCCGGCCTTCTGCTTTGATTACGACGACAACGCGGCCACCAAGTGGGCCAACCCGGCCCTCCCGCTCTCGGACAACCTCTTCCCCGACAACCGCTGACACCGCGCTCGCCCGCTGATATGTTCATCGAACCGTGCACTCTGCGGGCGTGTGCGTCTGGCTCAACCCACCACGGCCCCGGTGTTCGGTTCGGCGCGCTTTGTGCGCGTCGAACGTTGTCGAATCCAAGCGATGGGGCGAGCAGGTGGCGGAGCACGGTGAGGCAGGGCGAGTGGTTCGGCTCGCGGACGGGTACGTGGACCTCGACGCGCGGGAGGTCGTGCGGGGCGGCGCCGCCACGCGGCTCACCCCCACCGATCACAAGCTGCTCAGCTACCTCGTGGAGCGCAGCGGGCAGGTCGTCGAGGCCGCGGCGTTGCTCAGAGACGTCTGGGGCTACCGCGAAGGGGTGGAGACGCGGGCCGTGCACCACGCGATCCGCCGCCTGCGCGTCAAGATCGAGCCCGACCCATCTGAGCCCGCCCACCTCACGACCGTGTTCGGCGTCGGCGTCCAGTGGC
Organism: Myxococcales bacterium; assembly: GCA_002716585.1. Taxonomy (GTDB): domain Bacteria; phylum Myxococcota_A; class Bradymonadia; order Bradymonadales. The sequence continues at coordinate 21,763 of PBBL01000036.1, forward strand.
TCCCGCTGGCCGACGTCAACGACGGCAGCTCGCCGAAGCCAGGCACGGCGCCGCGCGCGGCGCCGTCCAGCGACGACGCCTTCATCGGCCGAGAGGCGGCGCTGGGGCAGGTGCTTGAGGCGCTGAAGGGTCCTCAGCGGCTGGTGACGATCACGGGGCCGGGCGGGATCGGCAAGACGCGCCTGGCGATGGAGGTCGCGCGGCGCTGGGGGGGCGAGCTGCTGTGGTTGAGCCTGGTGGGCGTTGAGGCGCGGGACGCCTTCCTTGAGCGGGTCGCGGTCCACCTGGAGATCGCGCTGCACCGTGACCCGGCGGCCGAGATCGGGGCGGCGCTGCGGCGTCGGGGGGCGCTCGTGGTCACGCTCGACAACATGGAGCAGCTCACGCAGAGCGCCGCCGGGCTCCTCCCGGGGTGGCTGCGGGACGCCCCGGAGTGCCGCCTGCTGGTGACCTCGCGTCAGGCGATGCGGATCCGCGATGAGCGCGAGGTCTCGCTGCCGCCGCTGGAGACCCGCTCACAGGGGAGCGAGCCCTCTGCTGCGAATCGGCTCCTGAGCGAGCGCGCGCAGCAGCACGGCGTCGCGCCCGACGCGCTCCAGGGCGAGGCGCTGGAGCAGCTCAGCCGCCAACTGGACGGCCTGCCGCTGGCCATTGAGTTGGCGGCGGCGCGGTTGAGGCTGATCCCACCTCAGGCGTTGGTGCAGCACCTGTCCGACAACGTCCGGATCCTGCAAGCGCGACGGCGCGATCGGCCCGAGCGGCACACCTCGCTCGACGCCGCGCTGCGCTGGTCCTGGAGCGAGCTGGGGCGCTCCGCCCAGAGCACGCTGATCGCCTGCGCGACCTTCGCCTACAACTTCAGCTTCGACAGCCTCTCGGAGGTCCTCGGCGAGCCTGCGGGGGACCTCTGGGCGGACCTGGACGCGCTGCGGGAGGCGTGCTTCCTGCCACCGCCGCGGCCGTCCCAGCGGGATCCTGGCCGGGAGGCCCGGTGGAGCCTGCTGCGGCCCGTGCGGGGGTTCGTGGAGCAGCGCGCCCGGGGCGACCACCCGGACTGGTGGCGCGTGTGCCGCCAGCGCCACGCCGCCTGGGTGGGGCGTCTGGGCGAGATCCAGCACCAGGCTGGCCTCGACGCCGAAGGGGGCTGGCGACGGCGGCGCCTCCGGGCGCTCGTGGAGGACATCCAGCGGGCGCTGGAGGGGTGCGCGGAGCCTGCGCTGACGGCCCAGCTCACCCGGGCGATGATCTCGGCCTACATCGATCAGATCCCGACCCAGAGCCTGGCGGGGGTGTTGGCGCGGGGCCGCGACCGCTGTGAGGGCGCGCCCGTGGCTCGGCTCCACACCCTCGGCTTCGTCAACACGTCCTGGATCATGCCCTGGTTGGGGCTCTCGCTGGAGCAGCTGGACGCCGAGCTGGCGCTCGCGCGCGCCGAGGCGCCCGAGCTGACCCCCTTCGTGCTCGGGCACATCGCGCGCCTCCACCAACAGGGCGCCGACTACGAGCGCGCCGACGCCGTGTTCGTCGCCAGCATCAACGCGGCCCGCGCCTGTGGCTTTGAGGCGCTGGCCGCGGCGTTTATGGCGCGGCGCGCCAACGTGATCCGCGCGTCGGGCGATCTGGCCGCCGCGCGGGAGGCGTTCGGCGACGCGCTGGCGGCGGTCGACGCGGCGGGGGACGTGCGGGCGGCGGCCTCGGCGATGAACAACATGGGCATCCTGGCGGCGCAGGAGGGTCGAAGCGACGAGGCGGCCAGCCTGTTCCGCCGCGCCATCGACAAGGCGCGCGCCACCGACACCTGGCGCCTCCTCGCGGACGCCCACTCCAACCTCGGCGTGATGCTCTTTCAAGACGGTCGCCACGCGCCCGCCTTCGACGCCTACACCTGCGCCCTCGACTTCGCCCAACGCTCGGGCGACCTCTGCATCGAGATGCGCGTCCTCCTCAACACGGCCGACTTCCACCTCACCACCGGCGAGCCTGCGCTCGCCGAGCGCCTGCTGCGCGACGGCATCGCGCGCGCCGACACCCCCTACACGCTGCTCCAGACCACCCTGGCGCGCGTCAACCTCGTGGCCGCCCTCGTTGAACTCGGGCGCTTTGACGAGGCGCTCACCCAGGCGCAGCTCACCAAGCTCGCGGGCGACGAGCTGCGCCACGTTCGGTTCCCCTCGCTCAGCGACGATCTCCTCCAGTTGACGCGTCGCATCGCCGAGGCGAGCCCCACACGCCGCGCGACGTGGATCCAGCGGCTTCGGGAGCGGCTGGGGCGAGTCGTGGTCTCGTGACGCGCAGGACCAGGCTGGTGTAGCCCTCTTTTGTCATCGTGGGAAGTCGACGCGGTGGGGTCTTTCAATCCACACCGGTCGCCCTCAGAAGAACTGATCGATGAGGATCGGGTTGCCGTCCGGGTCCAGCAACGCGATGTGCGCCGCCCCCTCCGTGTTGCCGTCGGCGACGCGCTGGGTCAGCTCCAACCCCTGGGCCTCCAGGTGGTCCTGAAGCGCGCGCACGTCGGTGAACGCGTCGAGCCGCTCCTTGCGGTTGTTCAACCCGGGGTTGAAGGTCAGGGTGTTCTTGTCAAACATCCCCTGAAACAGCCCGATGCGCGTCTCACCGTTGGCCAGGATGAGCCAGTTCTGCTCCACGTCGCCACCTTTGACCTCAAAGCCCAGCTTGGCGTAGAAGTCGCGCGAAGCCTTCACGTCCTTGACCGACAGGCTGATTGAAAATGCTCCCAACTGCATACGTGCTCCGTGTTTGATATGCCCGCATGAACATGTATACCATGAACAAGCGTTCAAACACCAACCATTGGGGGGTTGTCCGTGTCTTCGTCGTGTTGACGCCGCCGGGCGTCCTTCACGACAGGGGCGCGTTTCAGCCACTCGGGCAGCTCTCGCCCGAGGATGCGCTCGACCGCTCCATCGAACCACACGATGATGGGCTCCCACGCCGGGTCACGATCCGTCGTGGCTCGGGACAGCTCGCAGATCGCCTCTGCCCCATCGCAGCGAAGGACGAGGAAGCGGCGGCTCGGGCCGGGTCCGAATGGCTCGAGTGGGAGGTCCGGCACGCCCCGGTCCGCGAGGCGGCGAAAGAGCTTCGCGGCGGAGCCCGGATGCACCCGGGCGGTCCACTCGGTGACGACGTCCTGCCGCGTGAGGGTCAGGTGTAGGCTTCCGTCGGCGTGCACGCGAAGGGCCACGGCTCCGTCGAGAGAGTCCGGCGCGTGCGCCTGGCCGATCTCGTGCTCGACGGAGAGACCGGGGTTGGAGGTGCGCAGGAGGTTCGGCCAGTCGGGGGAGGTCATGGCGCTCACTTCGTGGCAGGGAGCGCAGCTCGTGGGCCGCGACGGACGGAACCCCCAGCGGGAATCCAGGTCCTGGCGCTCGCGCCAACCGCGCGGTCCAGCGGGTCGCGGTCGCGCTGCGAGAACCACGACCGACAGGGGTGCGCAGCCCCGCCCATGTCGGCGTCGTGAGGAACGAGCCAGTTGTCGGACGCGTGGGCCCAGAGGTCGTCGAGATGGCGGTGTCGATCGGCGAGCTCGCGTTCGGCGTCGAGGAACGCCTCGGCCGGCGGAAGTTGCTTGCCGAGCCTCGCCGCAAGCGCGCTCGCCTCGGTGGCGGTGAGGCGACGCGCGGCCCGCCGCGCGTCGCCTTCGCTCACTCCCACGGCCTCTTCGTCCAACGGCAGGCGCTGCCAGGCGCGCAGCTGCCAGGTCCGAAGGGGGTGGAGGGAGAGCCAGCCCGAGCCGACGAACACCGCGACACAGCACTCCACGGGATCCAGCCAGAGCTCGCCCGGCGTAGCCGATGTCGGGGGCTGGGGACCGAGGTGGGCGAGCGTGCCGGCCCACCGGCCGTCCGGCACGGCCACCGATACCTCCCGTGCGAGAAGGTGCGGCCAGAGCAGGGACTCGAGGCCGCACCCCGCGTCCAGCAGCGCGGGCCCCATGGCGTGGGCGGCACGGGGCTCGTCGGCCAGCCACGCCCGATACGTGCGCGCCAGCTGCGCGGCGCCCTCAGCGGAGCCCGTGTGGTAGGGCAGCGCGAGGATGAGATCGCGGGCGCCCGAGAGGATCTCGGCCACGCGATCTGGACGAAGGGGCGTGAGCGAGCTCCACCTGTGCAGCACGAGTGCGCCCGTGGGCGCTGCCGCCCGCCAGTAGCGCGGACCCTGGTACGACAGCGTGTGGCCGGACCCGGCGTGGGCGAGCGCCTCGAGGTCGGCGATGGCGCTGGTCTTCGCGGAGTTCGTGCGAGGTCCAGGCCATGTGACGACCGGGACCAGCGACGCGTCTTCCGGGAGCAGGTAGCGGCTCACGACGAAGGCCGGACCGTCGGAACAGCGAAGGGTGACGACGTGCCGAGGCCCGATCGTGAGGTCCAGCTCCTGGACCTGACCCAGGGTCGCCTCGAGGCCACAGGGATCGGGCGTCGAGGACACGAGCCAGGGTCCGAGCAGGTACTCCATGTGGGCGTGCTCCGCGCCAGCCTCAAGCAGAGCGGCGCGGACGGCCGTGGAGGAGCTGCCGGAGTCGATCTGGCGCGCGATGGAGGCGAGCGTCGGCGGGAGGTGCTGCATGGAGGGGTCTTCTACTCGGGTTCTTCGGCCTGGCCCCCGGACGGCGCATCGGTGACCCCCATGCGCTGCTCCAGCTCCCGGAGGAGGCGGCGGGTTCGAGACATGCGCTGCTGGAGAGCGGACGGGTGATGGCGACGAAGCTCGGTCCTCCAGCCGGTGACGACCAGCCGACCAGCGGGGCGAGCGACGCGCCAGTGGCCGTAGCCGCGATCCATGAAGCGGTGCCACCACCCGGCCGCTGCCAGCCGCTCCACCTGCTCGATCGCGGAAGGCACGGCCCCCGGTTCCAGAGGTTGCTCGTCGAAGAGCGGCTTCGCGAGGCGACTCCCGTCCAGCCCACGATAGCGGACGAGCAAGAACTCGTGATCCGGGAGCGTCGTCCGGAGCATGGGCTCGGGCACGAGCTGCACTCCGAGCGGGGCGATCTCGCGCAGTGCGGTCTGGACGCGGTCCACGAAGTCCGACCCGACCGAGGCCGAGATCAGGCGCCAGTTCTCGACGCTCGGCCCGTCGAACGGGTCGCCGCCGGTGGCCTCAACCAGCGCGCCGTACGCATCGCCGAGCTTCGACGGCTCGGCGGCGGCGCGATCGATGAACTCCTGCAGCAGGCGTGGCGGGCTCGCGGACTCGGGCATGGGACCGTCCGGCATCACTCGCTCTCCGTGGACGCGGTGTCGTTGTCGGGGACGTGCTCCCTGGACCCGCGTTGGCTGCGATTGACGATGGGTGTGTCTCCTGAACTGACGCGCGAGGAGAGTTGAAAAAGAGCGCCTTCATCGGTATGGATGGATACCCCAAAATCCCAAGGAAGAACACTCATATCTTACCCCTTCTCACACTGAACCAACCCTAAGCACGGCCAAAACACAAACAACCCCCAACCATACAATTAAATCAAACACCTATGGGCGCAAGGCGTTCTTCGTCACCGCAGCCCAGAGACAGCGCCGGGGGGTCGTCAGCGCGCCCCTCCCCTGCCCGCTCCAGGCGCACCGTCGCGTCGCGCCTGGCCCGGAACGACGCTTGTTTGTGCTTGGGGAAGGGGCCGAGGCCCACATCAGCGACACGATCATTACCCACACCCAACCTCAAGTGTCCGACCTGTTGAGTATAAGGAGTGGTCCTCCACCTCATCGTCGTCGTCAATTCACAGAGATCACTTTGATGTCATCAAATGCGATGGGGGTTGACTGTGGGTTGCTCAGCCTAAACAGGAGGCGGGTGGCTCTGGGGGGGACCGCAAGACGCGTGGAGGCCATGCTGCTGGTCTGGGCATCCAAAACCGACGATGACGCGTCTACACGGCGTCCTCGAGCGTCCACAAAATCCCATCGGAGGTTTGGGGGGGCTTGCCCATCAAAGCGGACACCCACAGAGAGCGTGCGACTGCCGCTGACCTGGACCTCGTAGCGCTGGAGGCTGGCCATAGGGGTGTCGCCGCGTTTGCCAGGGATGACCGGCTGCACAAGGGGACTCTGGAAGGTGCGCTGTAGGGTGAGGGAGATGGGCTCCTGGCAGCGTCCTAGACCACGCTCGTCTACCACCTTGGCCCATACCCTGGCGACCTTGGGCGCACGCCGCTTCAGCTCAGCGGTGAGGGCTTTGGCCAGGGCCCTCACCTCGTGGGTGTGGGAAGGCGCGACCTTGGCGAGCGCTGTCAGGAGGATCCCATGGGCCTCCGCACCGTGCCTGGTCACCACGTCCCAGAGGGCACCGCTCAGGACGCTGGCGTCGGCGTGGGGGCGGCCTGAGAAGGCCTCGGGGCACCGGGCCCCGCGCCCACGCACCGAGCGGGCAGGGGTGCCCGGTCGCGCAGACGCCCGGTACAGCACCGGTGAGCGCGAGCGGGAAGCGGTGATGAAGTCCGCGAGGGCCTCCTCAATGACCCCAGACTCACGGGTCGCTATGATGACCCCGGGCTCGTCCTTGCTCACCCTGGTCGCCCAGGCGGGCTCGGGGGCGCCGCGGCTTCTGAGCCATATGTGGACCAGCTCGTGGAGCAGCGCCTCAGGGTCTTCGCTGGTGCTTCCTGGTCCCGGCGCCTCAAGCAGCAGCGCAGGAACGCCAGCCCAACGCTCGCCGAGCCCGTGGGCAGCGGCGTCGGCCACAGAGACCGCCCGGTCGGTGGCGCCCTCCCCCGAGAGGGCGCCCACCGCCACCACAGGCACAGGACCAGCTGGCGTCAGCCCATGCGCGCTCATAAAGCGCAAAGCAGCTTCGGCGCGGGCCGCCAACGCCACGGAGGCGGCGTCATCGGCAAGCTCGCAGACCCGTGGACCCACCCTTGCTGGGGGGGCAGGTGGCGCCGAACTCCCCATGCACACGAGCACAATGATGTGCGCTGCGAGGCTGCCATTCATGGGGTGAGGTCCTATTGGGGAGTGTACGACCAATACTTGCGCCCGCTGAGCCCATCCGTCGCCGAGAAGTAGAGTTTCTGCTGTGAGGCGCTCCAGTAGAGGTCCCTTGGGTAGGAGCCAGCGGGCCCCGGCGCAAGGTCAATCGCGACGTGGGTGCCGTCGGGCGTACCATCGGTCACCCACAGCTCGACGCCTTCACCAGGCGTGTACGCCGAGAAGAAGGCGTAGGTTCCTCCAGCCACGAGATCCTCTATCGGCTGGAAGTTTATGGGGTAGCCAAAGTCGGTCAGCTGGATGGTCCCCCCTGGATCGCCAGTGGTCGCAAAGACGTTGGTCCCCTCACCGTCCTCTTGTCCGACAAAGAAGGCCATGTTGCCACCAGGGTCTCCAGCGACCAGGATTTTTGAAAAGGTCACCACACCCGTCCGGGGATCAAACGGATCGGAGATGGTGCCTGCGCTGCCTGGGTTGATCTCGTCAGTCATCCTCGTGCCAAAGGAGGTTCCATCGCTGACGTAGAGCTCCTCACCTGTGGCTTCTGTGGTTGCGGTGAAGAAGATACGATCTCCAACCAGCACAAACGCGCGTGGTGTGCTGCCTCTAGAGAACGAGTTGTCCTCGTTGATGGTGTTGATGTCTTTCAGCAATACCGTCCCATCAGCGGTGCCATCCGAAAGCCACAACTCGGCCCCCTCTTCCTCCGTTCTCGCATTGAACAACACCGCGCCGTTGAGCACAGGGCTAAACTCCTGTGGTTGGGAGCTATTGGTACCAGGGTTTATGTCCTTGAGCAGCGCCGTACCATCAATCGTGCCATCAGAGGACCAAAGCTCGCAATTCGAAGAGATGAACACGGGCACGTCATCGCATCCTTGAAAGAGTGTCTGCGTGGTATCCAGGTGCCTAAAGCTGTTGACTGCATTTGTCTGCACAACCACCGTGCCATCAGCGGTCCCATCGGTCACGATGGCCTCACTTGGATAGCCAGTGAAGAAGGTCAAACCATCACCGCGGCTCTCGCTGAAGAAGTTGGTAACACCAACACCGCTGCAGCTCTGGCCGGAACACCCCCCCCCAAAGGACGGTGGGTCCGCGTGCAACTCCACTGGGGCTCCCTCACCAAGCGCCCATACACGACTCCAGTCTGGAAAGGGGGCTTCTTGCGTCCTCACCAGGAGCGTGTCACCCAACCTGCCCATGGCAACCCCGCTGGTGTTGTGGGGCAGGAGCTGTTGGGTGGTGCCCTGGTCGGTCCCGTCGGTCCTCCAAATCTGGATCTCACCACCAGGCACGTCCACGACGTAGTTGGTGATCTCACCCATGGTGGTCACCAAGGGGCCCACCGCCTCCCTGAAGACCGAGTTGTTGAGGTTCTTGAAGAGCTGGGTGCCTGCCTCGGTGCCATCGGTCGAGAACAACTCACCATCCATGCTGAATGCGCGCTCACCGAAGTTGTCCTCCTGGCTGAGGTCCGTCTTGCCAGAGAACACCACCATGTCATTGAGGCGACTTATGAGAGGTTGCTCCTGGCGCATCAGGTCATCGTCGCTGGCTGGTGCAATGTCGCTGAGATTGATGTTGAGGCTGCGGGTCCCCACATTGGTGCCATCGGAGGTCCACAGCTCGGTGCCAGCGTCACCAAAGTACATCGCCCCGAAGTAGACCTTGCCATTGGCAGCCACGATGCCATCGGTGATCTCTGCGCCACTCAACGAGGTGGTGCCTTCAGGTGTGCCGTCGCTCTTCCACAATACGAAGGGGTCCGAATCGAAGCGCACGCGACGGGCCGCAAAGAAGGAGGTGTTCCCAATGCGAACCACCGGCCTGCGCGGGGCAATCTCCCCAATCTCGTAACCTTCTATGAGGAGCGTGGCGTTCAGCTCACTGTCGAGCACATAGATGTTCGTCGAGTTGCCCTGCGTGCCGGACACAAAGATGCGGTCGTCCTCAGCGATGAACCACTCGCGCAGGACAATTCCCGTTGGGTTTTCAAAGATGGTGGTGCCTTCGCTGGTGCCATCGGTCACCTGGAGTCGAGATTCAAGCCTGAGAGGGTCCATTCTGTCCATGAAGACCGCACCACCCATACCGGGTACAGGGCCGTATGTCAGGATGTTGCTGCTGACCAACGGCGCGGACGAACCCGTGAGAGGTCTGGCCTGGATCTCTCTAAAGGCTGAACCACGATTCACCGGCCTGGAGTAGATGAGGTGGTCGCCCGTGTCGACCAGCAAATCCCCTGCGCCTTGAAAGTCTCGACCGAAAAATTCCAACTCTTCACCAACCGGCATCGTGCCTGGGGCAGTTCCATCGGTCACCCACAGCCGATCTGTGAATGGGCTGTCGGTCTCGGCGGAGGAGAAATACACCCTACCTTGCCCCGCGTGGAGGTTGGAGATCTGCCAGGCGGTCGCGATGCGGAAGGTGCCTTCCCGTGTACCATCGGTGCGCCAAAGTGTGTTGGTGCCGGTCGAGGTGCTGTCAGGCGACCACTCGTAGGCCGCGAAGATCAGGATGTCATCTCCCAGGAGTGCCCGGTCGAACTGCCTATCTTTGATGCTGCCGTAGTCAAAGGGTGCGAGGTCCTGGTTATCAAAGATCGTAACGCGCGTGTTGCGGTTGATGTCCACGAGCTCAAAGGTCCCCGCCAGGGTCCCATCGGTCACCCATGGCTCGCGCCCTTTGGAGAAGCGGTTGTGCTCACTGGCCACAAAGATGAGCTTGTCCCCGAGCTTGGTGAAGCCAAAGGGCTTCGAGCCATCGGTGATGAAGCCGCCCTGTCCAATATCCAGCCTTTGCACCACACAAGGCTCACACGCGCCACCACAATCGATGTCCTCTTCATCTCCGTTCAGGATCCTGTCCTCACAGGAGGCCATGGCGCACATGCCACCGTCACACACAAGTGAGGTGCAGTCGGCGCCCGCTTCACAGCCTTGCCCGGTGTTGCAGGACGGGCAGGCACCACCGCAGTCCACATCGGTCTCGTTTTGGTTCTGGACCTCATCGTCGCAGGTGGGGGGGGCACACTGCCCACCCTCGCACTTGCCGCTCTGGCAGTCTCCTTCAACGGCGCAGTTCTCGCCGTCGGCGCATCCCGCAGCGCAGATACCACCGCAGTCGACGTCGGTCTCGGTGCCGCTGAGGACATTGTCGCCGCAGTGAGCCTCGGAGCACACGCCGCTGATGCAGGCTTGTGAGGCGCAATCGCTGTTTGCGTTGCAGAGATCGCCCGCAAGACAGCGCTCCGCACAAGCGCTGCCACCGCAGTCAATGTCGCCTTCGTCGCTGTTGCGGGTTCCATCATCGCAGGTCGCCGCGACGCAGGTCAGCGTGTCCTCATCACACGAGAGGCTCTCGCAGTCCAGACTGCTCCTGCAGTCCTCCCCTTCATCGCAACCGGGGCAGCTGCCGCCGCAGTCGACGTCACTCTCCGAGCCGTTCTGCAGCCCATCGTCGCAGGCCGCCGCCTGGCAAACCCCACTGTCTCCGCAGATCTCGGAGAGGCAGTCGCCGTTGACCAGGCAGACGCGCCCCGCCACACAGGGGTTGCACGCCCCGCCACAGTCCACATCGGTTTCGCTCCCGGTCTGGCTTCGGTCGGCACAGTCCGAGTCCGCGCATGTGCCCTCGAAGCAGATCCTTGAGTCGCAATCAACATCCCGACGACACATTTGACCCAGTTCACACTTCGCTTCGCAAAGCCCGCCGCAGTCGACGTCGCCTTCGAAGGGCCCCGTCCACCCGTCGTTGCAGGTTGGGCGCGCGCACACCCCAACGTCGGGGTTGCAGCCAAGGCCAATGGCGCAATCCCTGTGGCTGTTGCAGGTTTGGCCCACCTGGCAGCGGTCTTCACATGAGCCACCACAATCAACATCGCCCTCACCCTCATCTTTGACCTCGTTGAGACAGGCCAGCTGATAACAGATGTTGAGCTCGGGGTCACAGATCGGCGCCGACGCCATGCAGTCGCTGGCGTCGTTGCACCTCTTGCCCGGGGCGCAGCGATCGCACGGGGTGTCTCCACCACAATCGAGGTCGGTCTCACCACCATCCACGGTCAGGTTGGTGCACTGCTCGGTCACACAGGAGAAGGCGGAGGCAATACCAGACTCACACTGGGCAGGATCGGTGCACGGCGAGCCGAGGGGGCAGAGGTTTCCGCAGAAGTCACCACAATCGATGCCACACTCCCCAGGAGACACCTGGTTGTCCAAACAAGGGTCGCTCACACACACCCCCAGGTTGCTCGGCGTGCCTCGGGTCTCGACGTAGCATGCCTGGCTCTCGCAGTCGGTGGGCACGAGGCAACCCTTGTTGAGCGTGCACGGCGCGCACCTCGAACCGCCACAATCGGTGGCGGTCTCGGTGCCAGAGAGCACCCCGTCAAGGCAATGGTTTTCGCCACACACCGTCCCTGTGCAGTACAGACCGTCAGCACAATCGCTGTTGATGTTGCAGGCCACTCCAGCGCCGCAACCGGTGGCGCAATCACCGCCACAGTCAACACCCAGCTCGTTGGGGTCCTTCACACCGTTGGCGCACGTGGCCTTGCAGTAGCCAAGACCAGCCTCAGAAAACTCCCAGGTGCGCCTGAAGAAGGAGAAGGCCTTGGTGTAGAGCTCGAAGGGCCCAACGTCAAAACCCAAAGACTGCCCGGCCCTACCAGCGTAGCTGGAGCCAGGGAACTGGAGACGGCCGCCAAACTGGATCCCAACGCTGCCGCCGAGGTCAAGGGCAACCTCCGCGTCAGGGCGCGAGGTCGTGACGGCGTTCTCACAGGTGGAGGTGTAGCTCGCCTTGGCCTGAAGGGACCCCCTCAAACCCATGTTTACACCAACGGCGTCGTAGGCGTATGCGTTGACGCGCGGGATGAGTCCACAAGCGATCCCGGCCTCACCTGCACCCTCCACGGTCACGTCGCTGCTCGACACCCTTCTAAAGCGAGGGGTCGTGATGGATGAGTCGCCGCCTTTGGTGTAGGTCGCGCGGAACTTGAAGGTCCTGGCGGTTCGGTTGTCGACATCGGCCTCGAGCGAAGCCTTGAACTCGAAGCCACACTCCAGATCGAGCTGGAAGGTCTGGGTGAAGACCACTGGGACGGGGCCAGCCAGAATCCACTGGCTGGAAGGCTTGCTCAACCAAAGGGTCTTCTTCCACCCGCCAGCGGGCTTGGCCTCGGGGTTGCCAAGGGACTCGACCTTGTAGGCCTTCAAGGCGCGCTCGGCAAAGGCACCGCCCTCGTTCAGCAAGGTCTCGAGTTCACTTCCAGACCCCCCCCCCGCCGAGGTGAGGGCAGCCTCCAGAAGGAGATCGAGCTCCAGATAGCTGTCGAAGTAGGCGTCAATGTCCATCCAGATCTTGAAAGGCGGTTGGCTGGGGCTCAGCAGGTTCGGCACCACCACGCCAACCGAGGTTCGCGGGCTGAAGGCCATCCCACCCGAGATCTGACCTTCGCCAGTGAGAGAGAACTCCACATCAGAGTCCCTCCCCCTGTGGGCGTACCTGAAAACGAACATGGGGCCCTCAGGGACATCGAGGCCAATCCGTTTGCTCAGAGACAAGCTGCCCTTGAAGTGGCTCGGCACAATGGCCTCGATGATGTTGATAACCGCGTTAACCGCAGCTTTAACAAAGTTCACCACCGCCTTGACGACCTTCTTGACGAAACCCCACAAGGGTACCCCCTCAGGTGACTCGGGGGATCCCAGCGTATCAATGCCAGGGAGGTTGCTGTCGTCGCGCAGCGCCAGGGGAAGCTCGCCGCCAATGAGACCCACGTCGACGTAGAGGTTCTCTGCTGCCCATGTGTGGTCAAACTCGTCCCACTCGACAACGCGTGCGTTGGCAGGGTCGAAGGCCATCTGAAGCTCGCCGTGGATGGCTTCCTCCAAGGCAGCGGTCCTGGTCCTGACGACGATCTCGTCACCGACCCGCTCAATCTCGCTGACCTTGCGCAAGAATCCAAAGCCATTCTTGCCTGGCGAGCCCGGCTCGCTGGGTAGACTGGCGATGACGCGCCCCACCTCCCAATCTTCGACGCCCTCCGTGTCCGCTGGAAAGCGCAGCTCCTCGGGGGTGACCGTCACGCGGTTGCGCTGGTCATCGGTGGTGACGAGCACGCCGGGGACAGGGGTCAAGCCGTTGTGGTCAGGTGGCAGTTGGGGGTCCCATGCATCGCGCAGGGCATCAAACTCAGCGTCTGTGGCGCCTACAACGACCCGCGTGCCACCAGGGACCGTACCTTCCTCAACGCAGACACCGTCGCCGTCTGCGCTGTAGCCCGCCGGACAGGTGCCGCAGGTCGGGGAAGCGCCCACCTGGTTGGTGCACGTGACAAGGGGGTCGCAGCCGCCATTGTCCACAAAGCACTCGTTGATGTCTCGACATGTGCGGCCATCTGAACTCAGCTCATAACCATCGCCACAGCTGCAGGTGTACCCTCCATCGGTGTCCACACAGGTGTCCGAGCAGCCACCGTTGTTGGTCTCACACTCGTTGACGTTCACACAGGCCATCCCGTCAGGGGCCAGGGTGGTGCCAAGCTCGCACAAGCAGGTGCGCCTGCCCCCTTCGTTGAGGCAGGTGCCCTCGCAGCCGCCGTTGTCGGTGGCGCATTCGTTGATATCGTCACAGCGGACCTCGCCGTCACCGGTGTAGCCCTCGGGACAGTCGCCGCAGGCGAAGGCGCCGGGGCTATTGATGCAGGGAGCCTCTGCGGCGCAGCCGCCGTTATCGACCAAGCACTCGTCAACATCGACGCAGCCTGCCTCGCCATCACCTGAGTAGCCTTCGGGGCAATCGCTGCAGGTGCGGCCACCCTCGGTGTTGGCGCACATGGTCAACGCGTCGCAGCCGCCGTTGTCGACCAAGCACTCGTTGATATCGACGCAGCCTGCCTCGCCATCACCCGTATAACCTTCTGGGCAAGCGCCGCAGGTGCGGGCGCCGTCTGTGTTGGTGCACATGGTCAAGGCGTCACAGCCGCCGTTGTCGACCAGGCACTCGTCAACATCGACGCAGCCTGCCTCGCCATCACCTGAGTAGCCTTCGGGGCAGTCGCCGCAGGTGCGGGAACCTTCGGTGTTGGTGCACACGGTCAACACATCGCAGCCCCCGTTGTTGACCTCACACTCGTTTACATCGATGCAGCCGGTGTCACCGCCTCCTGAGTAGCCTTCTGGGCAGTCGCCACAGGTGAAGGCCCCAGGGGTGTTGGTGCAGGAGACAAGGGGGTCACAACCAGCCGTGCCAAGCTCGCACTCGTCACGGTCGACGCATTCGGTGGCGCCCTCACCGTCGAAACCGCTGGGACAAGGGCCGCAGCTGGAGCCGCCAGGGGTGTTGGTGCAGGTGGTCAGCGCATCGCAACCGCCGTTGTCGACCAGGCACTCGTCAACATCGACGCAGCCTGCCTCGCCATCACCTGAGTAGCCTTCGGGGCAATCGCCGCAGGTACGGCCACCCTCGGTGTTGGTGCACATGGTCAACGCATCGCAACCGCCATTGTCGGTGACGCACTCGTCGATGTCCACACAACCGGCCTCTCCATCGCCGGTGTAGCCCTCAGGGCAGGCGCCACAGGTGCGCGCGCCCTCGGTGTTGGTGCACTGGCTCAGGGGATCGCAACCCCCATTGTCAGTCTCGCACTCGTTGATGTCGACACAGCCAGACTCGCCATCACCTGAGTAGCCTTCGGGGCAGTCGCCGCAGGTGCGGGAACCTTCGGTGTTGGTGCACACGGTCA
>PBBL01000037.1 GCA_002716585.1 Myxococcales bacterium
AAGACGAAGCAGGAGAGCTACCGGAACCGGTTCGGGTACTACGTGACGGCGCCCGCGAACCCGGCGGGTGACCCGTCGCTGACCGGCCACGTCAAGGATTGGGCGGACAACGCGGCGTGGAAGGCGCTCGGTGCGGATCCGGGCGTGACGCGGGTGCAGTTCCAGTACGAGACCAAGGGAGGGACCGGGACCTGCCAGGCGAAGGCGGGCGTCAACGGCACCTGCGGCGGGTCGCCCACCGGCAACTGGTTCTGGGCCACCGCCGAGAACTCCAAGTTCATCGTCATCGCCAACAGCGCCCGCCCCAACGTCTGGGTCCTCGACAAGTGACGCCCGCGCGCCGGCAGGGGCAGCTCGCGCGGCGGTTGACGCCCGCTTGAGCAGACCTCCAGGCGCTCCTCTCAGCGCTCCTCTCTCAAACAGACTCTCTCTACACATCAGCGACCCGTTGTGACCGGCGCGCTCAGGGTGCGCCCACGCGGGCTCCTCGCGCGCCTGCGTGATGCCACGGTGAGGCGTGTGTGCTCAGGGCGACGGTCGCTTGTGCACAGGGTCGGTGGATGTGCGCGGGTGTGTCCTGACGATTTATGTCACCGGCGCGCGGAGCGTCGGTCGGAGGATGAGCGAGGAGCGCGAGGAGATGGGGTGTGTTGGGCGGGGAGAGGGGGCGTGAGGGTACGGGGAGCGGGTGTGTGGATCAAGCCTGGGGGCGAACCATGATTTTTTGAGAACAAATCAGTCTGTTTTGTTGTGCATATGTGCCTGGTTTAATGAATTTTTGTTCAGTATTGTTGGGGGGTGACATTCTGCGTCACCCTCGGTTTGGGGGGGCGCGCAGTGTCCATTTTTGTTTGTGCCCGTGATATCGGGGGTTGGTTGGAGAGCGGGCCCAAAATCGTCGCGAGGGGGGTGACGTAGAATGTCACCCGGGTGGGGTAGATCGGTCGCGTTTTGCGCCGAAGCGCGTCATGGCGAGGGGGCCGGGCGGCGTGTTATGTCTCCGTTGTAAAGTTTTAAGCCTCGTGTTGGTCGGGGTGGGTTGAGGTTCTGGGTGTTTTTATGGGGGGGTGTTGGGGGGGGGGCTCAAAACCTGGCACGTGTGCTGCACAAGGGTGAGGATGGCTTCACAAGCGAGCGCTGCTCGCTTCCAGAAACGAACTCAACTCATCAACCTCAATGGCGAGGTTGATATCAATCAACCCTAGGGGGAACAACCAATGCTGAAGAACCTCAAGAGCCGTAAGGGCTTCACCCTGATCGAGCTGATGATCGTCGTCGCCATCATCGGAATCTTGGCCGCGATCGCCATCCCCGCCTTCATCAAGTACCTCAAGCAGACCAAGACGTCCGAGGCTGGTCTCAACCTGAAGACGCTGGCCGACGGTGCCGCCTCCTACTACCAGTCGGAGCACCTCGACACCGAAGGTAACCCGGTTCAGACGCAGTTCCCCTCGAACGACTACCTGAACACCAGCGTCGATCTCGAGTCCCCGGCGGGCGTGCCCGACGGCACCAAGGTCAAGATCCCGGACAGCGAGTGGACGGAGCCCGCGTGGAAGGGTCTGAAGTTCAAGATCACCAAGCCGGTCTACTACCGCTACAGCTACCAGCCGACCAACACCACCACGGACGTCCAGGCGACCTTCTCCTCCTACGCTGAGGGCGACCTCGACGGCGACGAGACGACCTCGAAGTTCATCGTGTGGGGCGCGGCCGACACCAACGGCGAGCTGCAGATCTCCCCGGTCTTCCTGAACGTCATCGACAACGAGCTCGAGTAAGGTTCTCCTGAACCTCACGACGTGAGACGACACGAGACCCCCTTCCATCACGGAAGGGGGTTTTGTGCTTCTTGCCGCCGGGCCGCCCTTCGGGCATGAATGCGCTTGACCCCCCCCCCGGTGGGGGGGCATGCTGGGCGTCGGCCGAGTCAAGCCACAGAACAGTCGCAGAGCATGGGCAGGATGGCTTCTTCAAGGATCGCGTTGGTTGTGGCGCTCGTTGTGCTGATCGGCGCCGCGGTGGGCTCCTACCGCGGCGCGCAGCAGGTCGAGCGGACGAACAACGCCCAGGGGGTCCAGGCGCCGTTGGAGTACCTGCCCTCGGTCCAGTCCGCCAGGCTCCTGTCGTTGGGGCATGAGCCCGCGCTCGCCGACCTGTTCTGGATCCGGGCGGTCCTCTACTTCCACAACGAGGTGATGCGTTACCACCAGTTCACGTGGCTCCAGCAGTACACCGACCTCGTCTCCGCCCTCGACCCCGACTTCATCGACATCTACCGATGGGGCGGGACGGTCATGGTCTTCTCGCGGCAGGACGAGATCTCGTACGAGGACGTCGCGCGGGCCAACGCCATCCTGGAGGAGGGCGCCAAGCGCTTTACGGAGGATTACCAGCTGCCCATGTCGGCGGCCGCCAACTGCACCTACTACGTCAAGAACCCGTCTCAGGAGGAGTCCGACGCGCTGGAGGCGTGCCGACGCAGGTTCCTCGCCATGGCGGCACAACGCCCCGGCGCGCCGCAGTACGTCGTCATGCTCCACGTGCAGTCCACCGCCTCCAAGGCGAGCGAGTCGCCCGAGGTGCGGCAGCAGCTGTGCGAGTTCTTGAGGAACACCTACATGGGGAACAACGATCCCGACGTGCAGGCGCAGATCGAGCGCCGCATGAAGAGCGGGTTTTGTGGAGAGGGGCTGTCCGCCGATCAGCTGCAACGCATGCGCGAGCAGTTCTCCTCGATCCACAAGAAGACGTTCCCCTTCATCTCACCCGATCTCGCGGTCCATGTGGTGGACTTCGGGCGCTTCGCCCGGCCCATGGACGAGTAGGGGATCAGACACCGAACGCTTCAGACGAGAACGACGCACATGTTAGAGGGAAAGACAATCATGATCTCGGGCGGCGCCGGCTTCATCGGCACCGCGTTGATCGCCAGGCTCATCGACGCCAACAAGGTGGTCGTCCTCGACAACCTCAGCCGCAACGCGCTCAAAGACACCCCCTACTGGGATCACGAGAACCTCACGCTGGTCGAGGCCGATGTTCGCGACGAGGACGCCGTGAGGGGCGCCATGCGGGGCGCCACCCACGTGATCCACCTGGCGAGCATCGCCGGGGTGGACACGGTGATCAGCCGCCCGGTCGAGACGATGCAGGTGACGCTCCTGGGCACCATCGCCATGCTCAAGGTCGCCCAGGAACTGGGCGGGGTGGAGCGCTTCATCGACTTCTCCACCAGCGAGGTGTTCGGGCGGTTCGCCTACAAGGTCACCGAGGGGGACGCCACCCAGCTCGGGGTGGTCGGCGAGGCGAGGTGGACCTACGCGGTGAGCAAGCTGGCGACCGAGCACCTGGCGCACAACTACCACCGCCAGTTCGGGCTGCCGACGGTCGCGATCCGCCCCTTCAACATCTTCGGCCCCGGTCAGGTGGGCTCGGGGGCGATCCACCCCTTCGTGGTGCGGGCGATCCGCGGCGAGCCGCTCCATGTGCACAACGACGGGAGCCAGATCCGCTCCTGGTGCTACATCGACGACATCATCGACGGGGTCCTGTTGAGCCTGGAGCGTGAGGAGGCGGTGGGGCAGAGCTTCAACATCGGCAACCCGCGCTCGACGCTCACGATCTACAAGCTGGCCGAGGAGGTGGTGCGGCTCGCCGGTTCGGACTCGGAGGTGCTGTTCAAGGAGTGGCCCTACCCGGACGTCGAGCTGCGCATCCCCGACATCCAGAAGGCGCGCGACCTCCTCGGGTACGAGCCGCGGGTTGAGCTGGAGGAGGGGCTGCTCAAGACGATCGCCTGGTACCGCGACCGCAACGTGTGAGGGGCTGCGATGAGCGTTGTTCTGCGGGCCCATAAGCTCGCGAAGACCTTTCGGATCGGGTTCTGGCGCAAGAAGGTGGTGGCGCTGCGCGACGCCACCTTCGACGTCAACGAGCACGAGGTGTTCGGGCTGATCGGCCCCAACGGGGCGGGCAAGACCACCACGCTCAAGATCCTCACCGGGCTCGTCAAGCCCGACGCCGGTGAGGGGTCGCTGCTGGGGCAGCCGATCGGCTCGGTCGACGCCCGGCGCCACCTGGGCTACCTGCCCGAGGCCCCCTACTTCTACGAGTACCTCACCGTCGGCGAGCTGCTCCACTTCTATGGCGGGATCTTCGGCATGAGCAGGGCCGAGCGGCAGAAGCGCATCGACGAGCTGATCGAGAAGGTCGGCCTCTCCCATGCGCGCGACCGCCCGCTGCGCAAGTTCAGCAAGGGCATGTTGCAGCGCGCCGGGTTGGCGCAGGCGCTCATCCACGACCCCCAGCTCGTCATCCTCGACGAGCCCCAGACCGGGCTCGACCCCATCGGCCGCACCCAGGTCACCCGGCTGATCATGGAGCTGCGCGAGCAGGGCAAGAGCGTCTTCTTCGCCAGCCACATCCTGCCCGACGTGGAGCGCGTCTGCGACCGGGTGGCGGTCATGTTCAACGGCAAGGTGGTCGGCGTCGGTCGCCTCTCCGAGCTGCTCAAGGCCCAGGTGCTGGACGTCGAGATCCTCGCCGAGGGGCTGGGCGCCGAGAGCAGGCCCGAGTTCGAGCAGCTCGGCTGCTCCTGGCGCGACGTGGACGGCGAGGGCGGGCGCGTGATGCTGGTCGCGGAGGACGTCAAGGTGGGCCGTGAGGCGATGTCGCTCGTTCTCCAGCGCGGCGGCGCGGTGCGTGGCTACAACGAGCGCCATGAGCACCTCGAGGATCTGTTCGTGCGCCAGGCCAACAGTGAGCAGGAGGGCGCCGCTGCGACCAGCGGCGCCTCGGGGGGGGCGTGATCGTGTTGCAGAAGCTGTTCTCCATCGCGGCCAACACGTTTCGGGAGGCGATCCGCAACCGGGTCCTCCACGCCGTCCTCCTCATGTCGTTCGCGCTGGTCATCTCCAGCCTGGCGATCGGGGCGCTGAGCGTTGAGAACAACGCCCGCGTGATCCGCGACATGGGCGTCACCTTCATCAACTTCACGGTGATCTTCGTCGCGATCTTCTCCGGCGTCAGCCTCCTCCAGGTCGAGCTTCAGCGCAAGACGATCTACACGATCGTCACCAAGCCGGTCGCGCGCTGGCTGTTCATCGTCGGCAAGTTCCTCGGGCTCGCGGCGACGCTGTTCGTGGTCCAGCTCCTGGTCTCGCTCGTCTTCGCGCTCGTGATCATCGCCCGCGGCGACCCGTTCAGCGGCGTCATCGTCCAGAGCCTGGTCCTGATGTTCTTCGAGGGGGCGCTCATCGCGGCGGTCGCGACCGTCTTCTCCAGCTTCAGCACCCCGGTCCTGTCGGGCGTGCTGACGTTCGGGGTGTTCATCCTCGGGCGGCTGCGCGGCGCGCTCTACAAGTACGCCGAGCTGATGAAGGAGGAGGCGCTGGCGACCCTCATCAAGGGGATGGGGGTGGTGATCCCCGACCTCACGCTGCACCGCGCCGACATCGAGGTCGCCTACACCATCCCGCTCAACTGGTCCTTTGTCGCCTACACCTGCACCTACAGCCTCGCCTACACCGGCGTCTGCCTCATCCTGGCGATCCTGATCTTCAGCCGCCGCGACTTCGTATGAGCGCCTGGCGCCTCACCCTGGTCTGGGTCGTTGTGGCGACGGTGTTGCTCGGCGCCGCCCTCATCGGGCGCGTCTCCATGGACGCGTCCCGTGATCTGGAGGCGTCCTCCGTCGCCGAGGGCGTCGATCTGGCTCGCCTCCAGTTCGCGGCGGCCCAGAACGCCCCGATCGCCTCCGGCGCGGCCGCCGCCGAGCTGTCCCGCGTCGCCGAGCGGGACGGCGTGGCGGGGGTCCGCGCCCAACGGGCGCTGCTCGCGGCGTCGGGCGGCGCACGCTCCTGGGGGGCGCCCCCCTACGCCGACCGGATCGCCTCCTCCCCACCCACGGCCGCTGCCTCGCTCCAGGCGGAGGAGGCCTTCGGGAGCCCCTCCGCGCCAGGGCGTGTCCTGGCACTGCTGGCGCTGCTGGGGTGGCTCGGTGGGGCCGCGGCGTTCATCGCGCTGGGCTTCGACGGGGCGGGGCAGCTTCGCTCCGGGCGGTGGCGGTGGGCGCCGCTCGGGATCGCGATCAGCTTCGGCGGCTGGTTGGGCGCGATCTGGGTGATTTGAGTTCGTATGAGCTCGTCAACCCTTGCGACCGATGAGCGGGTAGGAGCCCGTCGGGCGGCGGCGGCTGATCATGAAGTCGGGGCCGAGCAGCGCCTCGACCGCCTCGGTGATCGGCTCGCGGAAGCGCCTCGGGAAGCAGAGGCGGGTGATCTCATAGCGATCTCGCCCGAGGAGGTGTGCGATCTCGGACAGCTCCTCGATCCGGTAGAGGTGGTCGTTTCGCGACACCATGATCGGCCGCGAGGTGGAGGAGGTGTCGGGCACGTAGGGCTTGTAGGGGGTGTCCTCCGCGCGATCCACCATCACGTGATAGGCGGGGTCGCCCCCTCGCCGACGGACCACGTCACAGGCGGCCTCGATCGCTTCGCTGATGCGGTCTTCGTCGGTCGTCGCCAGGTCCAGGGTCTTGTACAGGCGTCGGTTCAGCAGGCCGTGGCACAGCTCCACGAGCACCGGGTCGGAGGCCTGGGTCCAGGCCTTGAGGGCGACCCAGACGTCGGTGTCGTCGAGGCTGGTGTAGGCGTGGCTCGACATCGCCTCCTGGCGCAGGAGGCTGGCCAGCGCGGGGTTGATGATGGGGAGGCTGGCGCCGTCGCGCAGCAGCTCGGCGGCGCGCCCCAGCGCGGCTTCGAGCATCTTCTCGGCGGCGCGCACCGCCTTGTGGAGGTAGACCTGCTTGAACATGTGAAACCGCGCCAGCAGGTACCCCTCGACCGCCTCGGTGGCGCGGCCGCTGATCACGAGGTGCTCGGGCCTGGCCTCCAACATGCTCATGATCCGCTCCAGATCGTAGACCCCGATCCGGACCCCGGTGGCCATCCCGTCGCGCAGGATGTAGTCGAGGCGATCGGCGTCCAGCTGGCTTGAGACGATGTCGGTGCGGAAGCTGCGCGGCTGATCGTGGTGGATCAACGCCGCGACCTGCTCGGGGAAGGTGGAGTCCACGGCGCGCAGCGCCTGGTTCACCTCGGAGTCGGGGTCGCATATGATCTGGCGGCTGAGCGCCTCGTGCTCGATCCCGGCGATCTTCTCCATCGCGTGGCTGAACGGGCCGTGGCCGATGTCGTGAAGCAGCGCCCCGGCGACGGTCAGCATCTTCTCCTCGTCGCTGAGCGCCGTGCGGTGGCCGATCTGCTCCAGCATCCGCCCCGAGATGTGGGTCACCCCCAGCGAGTGGGCGAAGCGGCTGTGCTCGGCGCCGTGGTAGACGAACTGGGCCAGGCCGAGCTGCCGGATCCTCCGGAGCCGCTGCACCTCGCGGGTGCGGATCAGCGCGAACTGGAGCCGCCCGCAGACGTCGTCGGTGTTGAACGCGATGATGTCATGGACCGGATCTCGGAACAGCTTCGGCTTCATGGCTTTGTCTCAGTGCGCCGTGTGGCGCTGGACCTGCTCCAGCGCGCGCTTGGCCTCGGCGGCGCCGAAGGAGCTGCGGACGTAGGGTGCGCTCAGCACGAGCGGGAACCCCAGCTCCTCCCCGGCCTCACGGAGGGCGTCGAAGCGCTCCAGGGTGGCGTAGCTGTCCACGTCGGCGTTGCGCTTGCGCGGCTGCATGTACTGGCCGATCGTCAGGATATCGACCCCGGCGTCGCGCATGTCGCGCATCACGTCCAGCACCTCCCGGTCCGACTCCCCCAACCCCAGCATGAAGCCGCTCTTGGTCGCCACGTCGGGGCGACGCGCCTTGACGCCCGCCAGCACCTGGAGCGAGCGGTCGTACTTCGCCTGGGGTCGGATGGCGCGGTACAGCGACGGCACCGTCTCCATGTTGTGGTTGAAGATCGCCAGGTCGCAGCGCGCGATCACGTCGAGGCAGTCGTCGCGGGCGTGGAAGTCGGGGGTGAGGATCTCGACGGTGGTGCTCGGGGAGCGCTCACGGATGGCGTCCACCACCGCCTTGAAGTGACCGGCGCCCTCATCGGGGAGGTCGTCGCGGGCGACGCTCGTGATCACCACGTGGGACAGCCCCAGCGCCTGCGCGGCGGCGGCGAGCCGCCGCGGCTCCTCCGGGTCGGGCGGCTCGCCGCGGCCCGTGGGGATGGCGCAGAACGCGCACGAGCGCGTGCAGTGCTTGCCCAGGATCATGAAGGTCGCCTCGCGGCGGCTGAAGCACTCGCTGATGTTGGGGCAGCGCGCGTCCTCGCAGACCGTGCGCAGCTTTTGAGCCCGGAGCAGGCGCTTGATGTCGTGCACCTCCTCCGTGAACTGAAGCCGCTTCATGGGCCAGGGGGGCCTGGCGACGGTCGCGCGCCTCTCGCGCTTGGCGTCAGGAGGGGTCGGGGGCTTGTGATCCATGGGGCTCTCGCGTTCGGGTCGCGCAGGTTGGTGCAGATCGCTCCCGCGATGTGCTTGATTCTTCGCACTCACGGCCGCCCATGTCAATCATGCCCGCCGGATGGGTCGGGGCGCGGCGCCTTGAGCACAGGGCAGCCGCGCCGCGCTGGCGCGGCGGGTGGGGAGGGGTCGCGGTCGTCCAACCCTTCGAGCAGCGGCGCGATCGCCGCGACCCACTCCGGCTTCCAGCGCAGCGACCCCGCGTCGCGCGCCGACGCGGCCCACCGCAGCGCCTCGCGGGCGGCGGTCACGCGCTGAGGTGGGCGCTTCGGGTGGGTGCTCAGGAAGAGGGCCAGGTTGTGCCGGGCGCGGCCAGGCTCCGGCCCGAAGCGCAGCGCTTCGACCATGACGCACTCAGCCTGGTCGAGGTCGCCCGCCTGAACCAGCGCCACCGCGACGTTGCTGAGGTGCTGCGGGTGGTAGCCGCGCGCGAACGCCTCCTGGTAGGCCGCGACCGCCTCGGGGTGGCGCCCCTCAAAGCGGTACCCCTGCGCCAGCGTCAGCCAGGGCCACGCCTGGTCGGGCCACGCCTCGGTGACGGGCACCCAGAGGTGCTCGTGGTCCTGCCAGCGCGAGGTCTGCTGCCAGCCGAGCCACGACGCGCCCAGGATGGCGGCGACCGCGACCGCCGCGGCGGCGCGGGCGGCGGTCGTCGCGTCGGGGCGGCGCTCCATGAGCGTGTCCGCGAGGCCGGTCGCGGCGATCGCGAGCCCGGCCAGCGGGAGGTAGAGGTAGCTGTCGGCGATGAAGCGGTTGAAGGGGATCAGGTTGCTCACGGGCAGGTAGCTGGCGACGGCGAGCCCGAGCCCCAGCGCGACGGCGCGGTGGCGCCGCCCGAACCAGAGCGCGGCCCCGATGAGGGGCAGCGCGAGGAGGCCAGCGAGCCAGCGCGGGTCGTCGGTGGAGGCGCGGTCCATGAGGTAGGTCGGGTGCAGGTCGGTCGGCCACAGCAGGTGCTGGAGCTGTACGCCGAGGGCCAGCAGAGGGCTGCCCTGCGCCGTCTCCACGTCGTCGAACGCGAGCACGCGCCGCGCGATCAGGGTCATGGCCGCGAGCGCCGCGCCGACGCCGAGCGCCACCACGGCCGACTCCCCGAGGGGGCGGCGGCGCTCGGCGGGGACGGCGGCGAGCATCCCGAGCCAGGCGAGCCCGAGGGGCAGGGTCTGGGGCTTGGTGAGCATCGCCAGCGTGGCCAGACCAATGGCCGCGAGCGGGAGCCGCGGTCTGTCAGGTTCGCGGTCGAGCCACGTCAAGAGGCTCCAGGTCGCGCCGAGGGCCAGCGCCGCGGAGAGCAGATCCTTGAGCCCGGTCGCCCAGGCGACGGGCTCCGCGACCAGCGGGTGGGCGGCGAAGAGGGCGGCGGCGAGCGCGGCGGCGACGAGGCGGCCCGTGAGGCGGTGGGCGAGCAGGAAGGTCAGCGTGACGACCGCGCCGTGCGTGAGGACGTTGGTGAGGTGGAACAGCCAGGGATCCAGGCCCGAGAGGGCGGCGAGCGCGGCCTGGGTGAGGATCAGCGCCGGGACGCTGTAGCCCATGTTGGGCGTCAGGAGCAGGTCGATGAGCGCGACGCTGCCCGGCTCGACGATGAGGCGGTTGCGGAGGATGTGGGTGACGTCGTCCCAGTCGAGGAAGGGGAAGGCGACCGTCCGCGCGTAGAGCGCTCCGACGAGGAGCGCGAGCCCCAGGCTCGCCAGGAGGGCGGCGCGGCGCGGCTGGGCCGGTGGGGTGGGGGTGTCGTTCATCGGCTGTCTGTCCCGGCGACCTGGGCGATCCCCGACGGGGACCAGTGGACTCGACCGGATCGTTGTATTATCTCTTGTGGCTCGGCGCCAGTGATGCCGCCGAATACTCTGCCGCCCGGATGGGTTGTCGTGGTGCGGAGACAGCCTGTCGAATGAGGCCTGGATGCCAACAACGCGCGCAACAACAACCTGGAGCTGGCTCGCGCTCGCCCTCGCGCTCACGGTCGGGTGGAGCGGGCGCGCCGACGGGCACGACATCCGCGTCGGGACGCGCACGGATCTGACGGCCAACGTGCGGGCGGCGGGGACCCTCGTCACGGTGGACGGGTTCCTGCGCGACAACCTGGGCCAGGGGATCGAGGGGGAGGCGATCAAGATCGACTTCGCCAAGGCGGTGGACGCGACGGGGCCGATCGCCCGGGATCTGCGGACGGACCGCACGGGCCGCTTCTATGTGACGCTCACCCTGCCCCCGGGGCGCTACGACGGCACGATCCGCTACAGCGGCCGCGAGTTCTATTACGCCCCGGTGGAGCGGCGCCTCGACCCGGTGACCACGCGCCGTGGGGAGCTGGAGTTGACGATCCGCGCCCCGGCGCTGGCGCTGCGCGCCAACGAGCGGGTGCGGGTGGCGGTCGCGGCGACCTCAGCCGCCCAGCCTGTGCCCGGGCTTCAGCTGTCGGTCTACGTCAGCGGGAGTTTGCTGAAGCTGCCGCGGACCGAGGAGGACGGGACGGTCATCTTCCCGCTTGAGCTGAGCGAGCTGCCCGGCTCGACGGCGCAGATCGTGGTGCAGTTCGACGGAGACGAGCGCTTCGAGGCCGACCGCAAGGTCGAGGTGGTGCGGATCCTGGACGCGCCGACGCTCAGCAGCGACGCGAGGGCGATCCGGGCGAGGTTGCAGCGCGGGGTGGCGGTGTCAGGGGTCCTGGGCGATCGGGCCGGGGGGGTGACGGCGCAGGAGATCGACGTCATCCTGTCGCAGGGCGGCGAGGAGCTGGAGCGCTTCCGGGCGAGGACGGATGAGGAGGGGAAGTACGGCCTCTTTATCAGCGAGGATCGCTACGAGGCGGGCGAGCTGACGGTCCAGAGCCAGGTGGTGTTGCCGGGTGGGTCGCTCCTGGAGGCGACGCCGCTGACGCTGGAGGTGGAGAAGACGGGGTTGACCGGGCTGCCCTGGCTGCTCGTGTCGCTGCTTGGGGTGTTCGGCGCCGTGCTTGGGGTGAACGCGCTGCGCGACTGGTGGGGCGCCCGCGAGGAGCGGCCCGAGAAGGCGAAGAAGCCCCGGGTGTCGCCGCAGCGGGCGCGGCGGCCGTCGATCGTCGCGGTGGAGCGCGCCGAGATCCCCTCGGAGGTCCCCGAGGGGGCGACCCGGATCGCCGGGGTGCTCTGGGACCGTCAGCGCCGGGAGCCGCTGCGCGAGGGCGAGGTCGCGATTTTGACGACGCAGGAGGAGGGGCAGCCCGCGGTCATCCCGGCGACCCCCATCGACGCGGACGGCGCGTTCTCGTTTGGCCCGCTGTCGCCGGGGGCCTACGTGCTGCGGGCGACCGCGCGAGGGTTCGTGAGCGCCTCCTACCGGTTCACCATCCCGCACTCGGGCGAGCTGCGCTACTTCCGGTTCCCGCTGACCCCGGTGCGGGTCGTGGTGCGCGACCTCTACGCCGAGCTGAGCGACGAGCTGCTGGAGGCGGACGAGGGGGCCTGGGGTCGGCTGACGCCGCGGGAGGTCTCGGAGCGGCTGCTGGAGGCGGTCGAGTCGATCCTGAGCGAGGAGGAGGAGCGCGAGGAGGTGGTGCAGGAGGGGCTCAAGGCGTTCCGGGCGTTGTTGGGGCGCGTGCTCGACGCGGAGCGCGGCGACGGCCCGGCGCTGTCGAGCGACGAGGTGGTCAAGGCGTTCGTGACGCTGACGGAGGAGGTCTACTACAGCCAGCGCCTCCACGATGAGGAGATCATCACGGTGGCGGAGCGGCTGGCGAGCCGGGTGCGGGAGCACGTCGAGGAGTGGAGGGGGCGATGACGAGGATCGCGGCGATGGCGCTGTGGGTCGCCCTGGTGATCGCGGCGCACCCGGCGGCGTCCCAGGAGCCCGGGTTGACGGGCGGTGACTTCGCGATGGGCAACGCGGAGTGGAACGGGATGTCGCGGCTGCTGCGGCTGTCGGCGGAGCGGGGGCACCCGATCGAGGTGTCCACGAGCGTGGATCTGAACGAGCTGACCCCGGAGGATCGGCTGATCATCGTCTACCCGACGCAGGAGCTGCCGACGCAGGACCTGTCGAGCTTCGTGATCGACGGCGGCAAGGTGTTGCTGGCGGACGACTTCGGGGCGTCGGAGGGGTTCCTGGAGCGTCTGGGGATCAAGCGGTTCCGTGCGGCGTCGGTGCAGCACCGCGAGTTCTTCCTGAGCAGGCCAGGGCTGCCCATGTTCAAGCCGGGGGGCAAGCACCCGCTGCTCACCGGGGTGAAGTCGGTGGTGGCCAACCACCCGGCGGCGCTGTCCACCCGGGGCGGGGCGATCCTGCCCTTCCTGGACGAGGCCTACGGGCTGGTCTACGACATGCGCCTGGCGGAGGGGAAGGTGATCGTGCTGGGGGACTCGAGCCTGCTGATCAACCACATGCTCGAAGTGCGCGACAACCGCCAGTTTGTCTCGAACGCCATCGACTACCTGTGTCGGGGGGTCGAGGAGGACTGCTCGCCGATCCTGCTGGTGGGCGAGTTCACGCTGTCGGGCAGCTACACGCCGACCCGGTCGCCGGACGAGGACGTGTCGGGGTGGCTGGGCGGGGCGCTGGATCAGCTCAACGAGGCGTTGGAGCAGCTGGACGACTACGTGCCGCCCCACAACGCGGTGTACTACGCGTCGCTGCTGTTGATGGGGGGTGTGGTGGTGTTCCTGCTGACGATCTTCCCGGTGCGGCGCGCGAGCGACGTGGAGCCCGACGTGGGGCCGCCGCCGGGGGTGGCGCCGCTGTCGGAGTTCGAGTGGAACCTCCAGCGGTTCGAGCGGCTGGGGCACCAGGCGAACTACGCGCTGCCGGTGGCGATCCTCAAGAGCGAGTTCGAGCGGCTGTTCTTTCAGGAGATGGCCCCCGGAGAGCCGGTGCCGCCGGTGGCGGACTCGGCGAGGTGGGCCTTCTTGAGGCGGCTGGCGAAGCGGTACGTGGATCGGGTGGCGCCCGAGGACAACTCCGCCGGGAACAAGGTCAAGCTCTACAAGCAGACCTTGACGCTCCTGACGACCTTCTCCAAGCTACCGCCGCGGCACCGGCTGTTCCTCGACAGCGAGGCCTCCTTCAGCGAACGTGACATGATGAGGATCCACGACCAGTGTCGGGAGATCCTCGGCAACCTTGGATTGGGAGAGGACTATGAGCGACGGATCCGCCGGGGGCGCCCGGGCAGGAAGTGACATCGACCCTCAGCTGCTCGAGCGGGTGCTTCGCCTGGTCAAGGCGATCTCCCACGAGGTGCGCAAGGTCTACGTGGGTCCGGACCCGATCATCGAGGCGCTGCTCGTGGCGCTGCTCTCCAAGGGCCACATCCTGCTTGAGGGGGTGCCGGGGATCGCGAAGACGACGCTGGTCAAGACCTTCGCTCAGGTGCTCGACGTCAGCTACCGCCGCATCCAGTTCACGCCCGACCTGCTGCCGAGCGACATCACCGGGACCTACATCCTCGACATGCGCGACAACACCTTCGTGCTCCGCAAGGGGCCGCTGTTCGCCAATGTCGTCCTCGGCGACGAGATCAACCGGGCGCCCGCCAAGACGCAGTCGGCGCTGCTGGAGGCGATGCAGGAGGGCCAGGTGACGATCGAGGGGACGACCGAGGAGCTGTCCGACCCCTTCCTCGTGCTCGCCACCCAGAACCCTGTAGAGCAGGAGGGGGTCTACATGCTCCCGGAGGCGCAGCTGGACCGCTTCCTGATCAAGCTGATCATGGGCTACCCCAGCTTCGAGGACGAGCTGGAGGTGATGCGGACCCACGACCGCCCCCCGGAGAAGGCGACCCCGATCCTGAGCGGCGGCGACATCCTGGAGCTGTCCCGGCTCGCCAGCCGCGTGCACATGGATGAGGAGCTGTTCGCCTACATCGTGCGCCTGGCGCAGTACACCCGCAACCACCCCCAGGCCGACCTGGGGGCGTCGCCGCGGGCGGCCATCGCGCTGATGAAGGCCGCCAAGTCCCGGGCGCTGCTCCGGGGCCGCGACTACGTCCTCCCGGACGACATCCGCGCCCTCGCCCCGTTGGTGCTGGCGCACCGGATCATCCTGTCGCCCGAGGCGGAGCTGAACGGTTACACGGGCCACGACGTGGTCAGCCAGGCGATCGAGAACACCCGCTATGGGCGGACTTGAAAGCCGGGCGCGCAGCGCCGATAGTGAAGGTCAAGGGGCCGCGCCGCGTTGCGCGCCCCAACCGGGAGATCAGACACCATGAAGACCCTCTCCAGAGCGCTCCTGGCGCTGGCCCTCCTCGGCTCCTCGGTCGCGGCGGGTTGCGCCACCGGCGCAGGCGAAGACGACGAGTTGAGCGGGCCTCGCCCCGAGCGGGCGAGGTACAAGAACCTCAGCCGGTCGGGGCGCGACGTCGCGGAGCACGACCTCAACCGCGACACGGAGCCCGACCAGTGGGCGATCTCGGCCGGTGGGCGCCTCCTGCGCGAGGAGCGCGACATGAACTTCGACGGCGCCGTCGATGTCTACCTGCACTACTGCCCCAGCGGCGATCTCCTTGAGGAGGAGATGGATCTCGACGTCGATGGCCTGATTGACGTCGTCAACATCTACCGCAGCGGCGTCCTGGTGCGGAAGGAGATGTCGATCGACTTCCGGGGGCAGTTCTCGGTCGTCAAGTACTACGCCACCGACGGCACCCTGTCGCGCATCGAGCGTGACAGCAACGAGGACGGCAAGGTCGACACCTGGGAGTACTTCCAGGACAACAAGCTGATCCGCGTCGGTCGCGACGTCGACCGCGACGGCTCCCCGGATGTCTTCAAGGACGCCACGGGGGGCTGAGCCGCTCCAGTTCGATCCACACGAGCTTGACGCCGCTTCAGCGGAGGTGCCGCGCGCCTCGGGTGAGGGTTCGGGCGAGAATCGCGGGTTTGGGGACACTTGTGTCCTGTTTCGACCTGTGTTACGGCTCGCTGGCTTGGAACGCGCGCATGACGGCGCCGTTCCTGCGGCCTCCAACCCACGCGCGTGTTCATGTCACCCCGGGCGCGACCGTCGCGGTCCTGTCCGGGTGCTGCCGCGTTGGACGTGACGGATCCGATGCTCAACGCCTCGAACATCCTGGTCCCGGTCGATTTTTCTCGCGGCAGCCGAGCCGCGCTCCACCAGGCGCGCGACCTCGCGACGCGAACGAGCGCCCAGGTGCGCTGCCTGCACGTCATGCCGCCCGCGCTGAGCTACGTGCGCGACGTCATCTTCCCCTACGCCGCGATGGGCGCCGAGGAGCTTGAGCTGCAAGCGGAGCTGCGGCGCCAGGCGGAGGGGCGGCTGCGCCGCTACCTTGAGCTGAGCGAGGGGGACAAGGCGACCCGGCCCGAGCTGGAGGTGGTGCTGGGGCACGAGGAGCTGGCGGTGGGCGAGCAGCTCATGGGGCGAGCGGCGGAGGTCGAGGTCGATCTGGTCGTGATCGGCTCCAGCGGTGAGTCGGGCGAGCAGCCGGGCCGCCACGGGGCGGTGGCGGAGCGGATCCTGTCGGGGAGCACCCGGCCGGTCTTCGTGGCGCGCACCTCGGAGAGCGCGCGCCCGGTGAGGCGCATCGCCGTGGCGCTGGACCTGTCGCCGATCAGCGCCGAGGTGTACGCGCGGGCGCTGGAGGCGGCGTTGGTGTATGAGGCGTCGCTGCACGTGCTGGTCGTGGCCGCGGATCCCAGGAATCAGGACATCGGCGGGATCGTCGGGGCGGCGCTGAAGGTGGAGCCGGGGGCGATACAGAAGCGGGCCAACCGCGACGTGCGCAAGAAGCTGGCGCGGATCCGCGATGAGGTCGCGGTGCCCTTCCCGGAGCAGGACCGGCTCAAGGCGCTGCGCAAGGACGAGCACGACCGGGTGCTGTTCGGGGATCCGGCGGAGCAGCTGATCGAGGACGTGGTCGAGAACAACATCGACCTCCTGCTCATCGGCCGCGAGGGCTACGGGCGGACCGCGCTGCCGATGCGCGTCGGGCGCACGGCGCGGACGCTGCTGGGTTACGCGCCGTGCCACCTGATGGTGGTCCCCCCCGGCCAGCCCGCGCCTCAATAGGCGCGCCGAGGCGGTACATTCTTGACGCCTGCCGCCTCCGTTGTTACCCCTGCGAGCCGAGGCCTCAGCGGACGACAGGCTTTATTCACGAGTTTGCAAAGCCTGTGTTAACCTACATCCGCCGTAGGTGTGTTGAATGAACCACACAAGGTCGGAGCATGACGTATGGGACAAAGGACCGACCAGAGTCCAACACCTCCCCATACCGCAGCGGGCGGTTGTGAGGTGGACGCGGGGCGCGTAGCCCCGAGTCGGCGATCTTTCCTGAAGCTGGCGGGTTGCGCCGGGGTGACCGCCGCGCTGGGCGCGGCGGCGTCGTCCCCGGACGGGCCGCTTCAGGAGGTGACGCTCCGCCTGGACGCCAGGCGCGTCCGCTCGGGTGGTCGCGTGCCGTTGGTCGTCGAGGGGCGAGTCGTGGCGCGAGGGGCGCTGTCGATCCACCTGGTGGAGCTGGACGCGCCTCAGGGGGAGGTCCTGGCCCACCTCGGGGTGGTCACGGCTGAACCGAGCGGGGCGGCGTGGAGCGCGCAGGTGCGCGCCCCCGGGCCGCGTCGCGCTGGCGAGGAGAGCTACCTGCTGGCGGCGGCGGTCCGTCACCAGGACGGTCGGCTGAGCGTCTCGGCTCCGGTCGAGGTCATCTGCACGCCGCTGTGCGCCGGGGCGTAGGGCCTACGGCTTCTTTCGAGGACGGCCCGCGGGAGCGCGGGCTCGCGGTGAGTGTCGCACCCATGCATCACACCAGCAGAATCATCCCCGGAACCCTGGCCGTGGCGGTCGCGCTGGCGTTGGTCTGGCCGACCGGCGCGCTGGCCCAGGAGCCGCCGAGCGCCGAGCAGACCGGCTACCGAGCCAAGATCAACGCGGTCGACGTGCGGGAGGCGCCGCTGGTCAAGGTCCGCGCGACCTTCCTCAGCCCCCTCGACGTGCCGATCAACCCCGAGCTGATCGACCAGTACGACATCTTCATCAACGAGGAGCGGATCGACCGCCGCCGGGTCGACATCGGGGTGTGGGGCCAGGAGAAGGACGGGACGGACGCGGTGCTCGTGCTGCCGTTGACCGCGAGCCCCGGCCAGCCCGCCAAGAAGGCGATCGCGGACATCCTCCCGAGGATGGTCAGCGGCCTGAACAAGACCGACCGCGCCGCGCTGGTGACCTACACCCGCGCCGTGACGGTCCGCTACCCGATGAGCGCCGAGGCGGGGGAGCTGCCCGGCGCCTACGACGGGGTGAAGCCGGTGGGGATCCGGCCTTTCATGTTCAGCTCGCTCAACACGGCGATCTCGCTGCTGGAGGCCAGCCCGGACAACCGCAAGAAGGCGATCATCTACGTCGGCGACGGCACCGACGCCAGCACCTACGACGCCGAGAAGGTGAACCAGAAGCTGCGCGAGGTGATCACCCGCGCCCGCAAGGCGGGGATCAGCGTCTGGACCGTGGGCTACAGCTCGGGGCGCCTGGACGACGTCGACGTGCGCTCGCTCGATCTGCTCGCCCGCAAGACGGGCGCGACCTACCGCCGCGCCGACAGCCTGCGCGACCTGGCCTTCCACCTCGACAACGCGATGGGCGAGGTGCTGGGCGAGCTGGTGTTGAAGGTCAAGTGGGACTTCGAGGAGGAGACCCCCTACACCTTCACGGCGCGCTTTCAGTCGCCGCGCAGCCCCGAGATCGACACGCTGCCCTACAAGCAGAAGGTCGGGGCGCTGAAGGTGGACTGGATCTTCTGGAGCATCTTCTGCGGGATCGCCTGCTTCCTGATCGGGATCGGCACGATCGTGGGCTACTACGTGGCGCGCTACTACCGCCGCAAGCGGGCGCAGGAGAAGCTGGAGAAGGACCTCAAGGACATCCTCAAGGAGGATGACACCAAGGGCGAGGCGATGGTCGGGGCGCCGCGCAAGGATCCGCCGCCGTTCGTGTACACGGACAGCGGGGAGCGGCTGTGCAACAAGTGCGGCCGGGAGCTGGACGGCAAGCAGACCGTGCCTTGCAAGGCGATCGGGGCCTGCCTCTACTTCCCGGACAACACGATCCTGCCCGAGTTCAAGGAGGCCAAGGATCGTGAGGCGCTGGTCCTCGGCCAGATCGACCCGGAAGAGCTGGCCAAGCGGATGCTTGAGCAGGAAGACAAGTAGCGGGCTCGGCGCCAGGGAGGCGCCGGGCGATTGAGAGGAGAGAGAGTCCGATGACCACGTTCCTCGTCGTGTGTGGAGAAGAGATCGACATCGGCCGCCGGGTCGTGACCTTCCTCGAAGAGGGCGCGCCGAACTTCTACAAGGCCAAGGAGGAGTTGGGCCAGGACTTCTTCTCGTCGCGCCCCGGCGTGGGCGCTGACTCGGGGGTCGACCGGCTGGGGGAGATCGTCTACCAGATCTGCCTGCACCATGACTCGACCTGGAACTCGCCGGCCTGCTTTGAGGTGCTCAAGTCGCGCGGCTTCAGCTCGCACCTGCTGATCGAGGCCAACGGCGTGATCTACCAGCCGCTCGATCTGCGCGAGAGCGCCTGGCATGCGGGGGACATCAACGACTTCAGCGTCGGGATCGACCTCAACTGCATGGCCAACTACGAGATCCTCACCGAGAGCGAGAAGGGGCGGCGCTACGCCGCGTCGCGCGGCGGCTACTTCACCGGGACCATCAACGGCGCCGAGGTGACCGGGACCGGCTACACCGAGGCGCAGTATGAGTCGCTGGTGGCGGTCATCAAGGCGCTCGCCAAAGTGCTCCCGAAGCTGCGCCTCTTCCCGCCGCTCGACGCGTCGGGCGACGTGATCCAGCGCAAGATCGTCAACTACGCCTCGTTCCGCGGCTTCCTGGGTCACCTGCACGTGCTGGCCAAGAAGTGGGATCCCGGCCCGGGGTTCGACTGGCGGCGGGTGATGATCGGCCTGCACGGCAACCGCAACCGGTTCCCGGTCGAGCTGCCCGGGGTCAAGTCGCTGGCCAAGGTGTTCTCGGCGGCCGAGACGCAGCAGCTCGCCGAGGCGTTCTACATCAACAACGAGCTGGGCTACTCGGGCTACTACCCGATCACCCGCAGCCAGTCCTGGCACAGCGGGGTGCACTTCAACGCGTCGCGCGGGCAGCCCGTGCGGGCCATGGCGCGCGGCACCATCGTCGCCGTGCGCAACGCCCCGGACGTGGAGCTGGGCAGCCCCGGCTTCGTCCTCGTGCGCCACACCATCCGCGCCAGCGAGATCGTCCCCCAGGACGGCGGCGGGGACAAGCAGGAGCCGGTCGAGAAGATCTGGTACTCGCTCTACATGCACCTGCGCTTTTTGAGCGAGTCCACCCCGATGGAGGAGCGCCCGCTGTGGTACCGACAGCTCGGCGCCCGCGAGGTGAACGCCGAGAAGATCTTCATCGAGCCGGGCTTCGCCGAGGAGAGCGGCGACCGCCGCCCCCGCACCGGCACCACCTTCCGCGATCTGCGCGTGGGCCGCACCGTGCTCATGGAGCAGCCCGTGGAGGCGGGCGAGGTGATCGGCTACGTCGGGATCTTCGGCAACTCGCCGGAGTCGCAGCGCGACCTGATCCACGTCGAGACCTTCTCGGTGGGCGATGACCCGCTCTTTGAGCCCACCCGCCACCCCGAGACCTGGCGCGCCATTGAGGCCGACGAGGGCAGCGACAGCCTCGCCGACATCGACCAGATCTGGCGCCCGATCTTCGACGTGATCAACTTCGCGCGCTCCGATGAGCTGAAGCTCAAGCCGGACGAGCGGATCCTCAAGGGCTCGGAGATACAGGACTTCTTCCAGGGCGACTCCCGCGAGAAGACCGCCTTCCGCGGCTACGTCTGCCGCCACGTCTCGGAGTGGAGCGACGACCTCGACTGGATCAAGACCGCCAACATCGCGGTCGGCTGGCAGTGGGAGACCCAGAAGGCCTACGAGACCTTCATCGACCAGTGGTCCCCCTTCATGTGGATGAACCGCGAGGCGATCTCCCACGCGGGGCTCCAGAGCAACCGGCTGGTGTGGACCTACCACCCGGTCACGCTCATCTCCTGGTTCCACGTCAACTACGGCCGCCAGCTCAACACCAAGGAGTTCCAGACCGGCTTCTCCAACAGCGGCCTCGTCGAGCAGCGCAAGCGCGAGACGGCGCTCTCCAAGGAGGAGGGCTACCGCGGCGGCTGGCACGGCTCGGGCGACAAGGACGAAGCTTCCATCCCCGACAGCGCCTTTCAGGTCCTGGAGCTGGGCGACGCGCCCTGGAAGGAGTACGAGCAGGGCGAGTGGCCTGTGGACTGATCGCGCGGGTGGCGCCTACGTCAGCAGCGTCCGCTCGATGAACCACCACACCGCGAGCGCCCCGATGACGCCGCTCATCGCCTGGACCGCCCTGGGGTAGCCGTCGCGCTTCATCGCCAGCCGCAGCAACGGCCAGGCGATGAGGATGATCGCCAGCTGCCCCAGCTCCACGCCGACGTTGAAGGTCAGCAGGGCGGGGAGCAGCGCCTCGCTCGGCAGCCCCACCTCATCGCACAGCACGTAGGAGAACCCGAAGCCGTGGACCAGGCCAAACAGGCCGGTCAGGATCGGTCGGTGCTTTGGCTCCTCGTCGCGGCGGGTCATGACGATGTTCTCGATCGCGATCACGAGGATCGAGAGGGCGATGACCGGCTCGATGATCGCCGCCGGGACGATCATCAGGTCGAGCGCGCTGGCCACGAGCGTCACGGAGTGGCTGACGGTGAACGCCGTGACGACGAGCAGCAGCGGCTTGAGCTCACGGGCGATCAGGAGCAGGCACAGCACGAACAGCACGTGGTCGAGGCCGATGAGGATGTGCAGGATCCCCTCCCAGGTGTAGCGCAGCGCCACCGCGCCGAGGCTACGGTCGTCCGAGGAGGCGTCGGGGTGGGGGATGGGGCCGCCGCTGTCGTGGCGAGCGCCGATCTGGAGCGTGTAGTCGGGCGCCTCGCGGCTGAAGACGGTCGTGTAGACCTCCTCCCCGAGCTGAATCCGGGCGGTGTGGCGGTGCCCGCCGCGATCCTCAAAGAGGATCCGGTTGGCGATCGTGACGGAGCCCAGCGGCGCGGCGCAGCGGGCGGTCATCATGAGGTTGACGCGGGGCTTGTCGGGGGATGACGGGATCAGGCGGGTCTCGACGGGCGGGCAGGGCTGGCCGCCGTTGGTGACGCGGAGGTGGGAGGCCATGTAGTCGATCGCGACGTCGCGCTGAGCGTGAACCTCCCGCTCGTCCGTGACGTTGTTGCCGTCCTGGTCCAGTTTCAGGTATTCACCCAGGTCGTTCCGGGCGACCGACGCGAAGAGATCCACGTCCTGGCTCGCTGGCTTGACGTGGATCAGGGTGTTGCCCATGGATGTGGGGTGCGCGTGCACAGCGGCAGGCGCCAACGATACAGCCAGGAGCGTTGCGGTGAGCGCCGCCGCGCGACGGCACAAGGGAAGGGTCATGGTATGTCCAGGAAGGTGATCTTCTTCGGTAACGGCTATGAATACTCGATGGCGTTTCTGCGCGTCCTGCTCGCGCACGAAGACGTCGAGGTGGTGGCCATTGTATCACCGGTGTCCGATCCTGTTGAGCGACATCAGCTGCGCTCGGTGATGGGCAGGGGGTTGATGGCGAGGCTGCGCGACTCGGTGCAGAGCCTCCTGCAGATCGGCCCGGACTCCTTCTTCGCGCAGCTCGCGCGGGCGGCGCGGAACACCGACGCGATGCTCTTCTGGCCCGAGCGGGTCAACGCCCCCGAGGTGATTGAGGAGCTGGCGAACTTCGGCGCCGACCTCGGGGTGATGGCGGGCTTCAACCAGATCTTCAAGGATCGGCTGCTGGAGGCGCTGCCGCCGATCATCAACATCCACCCGTCGCTCCTGCCCGAGTACCGCGGGCCGCACCCGGAGTTCTGGATCATCGCCGATGGCTGCGAGGTGGGCGGCGTGACGATCCACGAGGTGGTGCGCAAGATCGACAGCGGCGCGATCCTGGCGCAGGAGTCGTTCCCGGTGGAGCCGTGGTTGACGTGCGGTGACTACCAGGACCGCGCGATCGCCGAGGGTGAGGTGCTGCTCGCGGAGCTGCTGGGGCAGGAGATGTCGGAGTGGGAGCGGCTCCCTCAGCGCGGCGGGGGGTCGTACAAGCCCCGGGTGGAGGCCGAGCACGTGCAGCTCCCCTTCATGTTGCCCGCGATGGACGTCTACAACCGGTCACGGGCGGGGGCGCCGTGGATGCGGATCGTGACCTGGGTGGAGCGGTCGTGGTGGAGCGGGCCGCTGGAGCGAGGCGTCCCGGCGCAGGCCGAGGAGGGGTGGGACGCGGAGCTGGTGGCGCTTCAGCTGAGCGACCCGGTCCCCTTCGTGGACTGGGCCAGCGACGACCCGCCGGGGACGGTGTGGCGGACGGAGGGGCGAGGGCTCGCGGTGGTGTGCAACCCGGGGGTGGTGTTCTTCAGGGACGTGCGCTGGCACTGAGGCTCAGAAGCACAGCTCCTCGCACAGCTCGCGGCCGGTGCGGGCACAGGCGACGCCCTGCTCGGGGGCGTGGACCTCAAGCCAGGTGGCGTTGGCGAGGTCGAGGTGCCAGGTGTCGTCGATGTAGCCGCAGTCGCCGGTGCCGCCGAACAGGATGGCGGTGCTCTGGTCGGGGATGGGGACGAGCGTGTGGTACTGGCGCCGCTCAGGGCTTTCGAGGTCGTACTCGACGAAGTCCTCGGCGCACTGGCAGAAGCTGGGGCAGCCCGCGCCGGTGTAGACGTCGCCCGGGCGGAGGACGCTCCACTGGGCGGTGGCGGAGTCGAAGGCCCACAGGTCGTTGCTGTTGCCGAGGCTGGTGTCGTCGTGGCCGCCGAACATGACGACGCGGCTGCGCTCGGGGTCGTCCATGAGGACGGCGTTGATGCGGGCGGCGGGGGCGTCGCCCGAGGAGGAGCGCGCCTCCCAGAGCTGCTCCCAGGCGAGCGTCGTGAGGTCGAGCGCCCAGACGTCGCTGATGAAGGGGCCGAAGAAGGCGTTCTCGTCGCCGCCGCTGTAGACGAGCACCTTGTTGTGGGCGCTGTCGAGCGCCATGGCGTGGAACAGGCGCGCGGTGGGCGCGGCGCCGAAGGTGAGCTTGCTCCAGGTGCGGGTCTCCAGGTCGAGGATCCAGGTGTCGTTCAGCGGGGTGAAGCGGAGCCCGTCGTTGCTGGTGTTGCCGCCGAAGAGGATCATGCGATCGCCGGTCGGGTCGTAGACCATGGCGCTGTTGGTGCGGGCCGGGGGGACCTCGCCCTGAGGCTGGAGCTGCTCCCAGGTGTCGGTGTTGATGTCGAAGGCCCACAGGTCGTTGTACAGCTCATAGAGGCCGCTGTTGGCGTCCTCGCGGTAGCGCCCGCCGAAGATGATCATCTGCTTGCGCGACACGTCGAAGGCGGCGGCGTGGCGGCCGCGCGACGACGGGGCGGTGGCGGTGTTGATGCGGTACCAGTTCTCGAACTCCAGGGAGTAGGCCCAGGTGTCGCCGACGTAGTTCTTGGGGCCGAAGGAGTCGCACTCCTCGGGCTGGCGGTCGTTGCCGCCGAACAGGATGACCCGGTTGTTGCAGGGGTCGAAGACGCCGCCCTGCTCGCCTCGCCCGGTGGGGTTGTTCTTGCCTCCGGCGAGGATGGCGCGCTGGGCCTCGTACTGGGTGTTCTCGGCGCAGGCGACCTGCTCGCCCTCGAAGACGAAGCCGCCTCCGCCGCCGGTGGTGTCGCCCGAGGTGTCGCCGGTGGTGGAGGCGTCGCCGCCCATGGAGGAGGTGTCGCCAGCGTCGGCGGCGGTGGTGTTGCTGCCGATGAGCCCGGCGTCGGAGCCGGCGTCGCCGCCGCCTTCGTCGCCGCACCCGACGCCGCCGAGGGCGACGAGCAGAGTGATCAGCGCGAACGACGCCCGCCGCGCCGCTGGGGTGGATGTGAGTCGCATGGTGATGTGCCTCTCGTTCAGCGAACCGAGAAGGTCTCGGTGAGCTCGGCCATGTCGATGATCGGGATCTCGCCGATCAGGCCGGGCTCAAGGAAGCCTTCTTCCTCAAGCTCGCGGATCAGGAAGGGTGGGAAGGTCCGATAGCGCACGCGGGCCTGGACCGTGAGTTGATCGCCCTGGATCCGATCGTGGGGGATCAGGTACTCGCGCCAGCCGGTCTGGCCGGGTTGGAGGAGGATCTCAAAGCTGCGGGCGGCCTGCCAGGGGAAGGTGACGTGCTGGT
This sequence comes from Myxococcales bacterium, assembly GCA_002716585.1. Taxonomy (GTDB): domain Bacteria; phylum Myxococcota_A; class Bradymonadia; order Bradymonadales. Next base: position 24,669 of record PBBL01000037.1, read on the forward strand.
CGTTGTCGCCGAACAGGAGTGAGCTGTACATGAGCAGGTCGGGGTCGCCCTCGGGGTTGGTGCTGTGGCCCGTGATCCGATCCATCAGGTCGCCGTTCTCATCCATCATCCCGCTCTCGTAGACCACCTCGCCGGTGGCGTCGTCGGTGACGGTGATGTGGACCCAGACCTGGCGGTCGGCGGTGGAGCCGGAGGGGAGGGCGTGTCCGTTGTTGATGTTGGTCATGCTGACCCGGATCGCGTAGGAGTCGTCGTGATCCTCGGTGCGGTTGACCTCCAGGCGGACGCAGCTGCGCAGCAGGTCGGTGACGAGCTGGAGCTGCTCCTCCTTGTCGGGGAAGTCGTCGATGAGCGCCAGATCGACCCCGACGAACCGGTGCCGGTGGATGTCGGCCTCGGTGCCTTCGACGATCTCGCCGCGGGCGGCGGGCATGTGGCAGTCCTGGCAGCTCTTGTCGGTGTTCGGGTCGCCGCTGTTGAACTCGCTGGCGTACCACTCGCTGAAGGTGTTCTCGAGCAGCGCCCCTTTGGGGTTGACCACGTTGTGGCAGGTGCCGCACATCGTGCTGGAGGTGAGGCTCTCGGACTTGACCGTGGGGTGGGCCTCCTGGGCGGCGGCCGAGCCGTTGGGGCCGTGGATGATGTTGGGGTCGAGCTTGAACTCGGCGTTGACCGTGGCCTCGACCTCGCTCATGGAGTGGCAGGAGGTGCAGACCACGCCGCGGCCGATGAGCGGGTTGTTCATGTCGAAGTCGACCCGCCAGGCGCCGTCGTCGTCCTCGTAGACCGGCGACAGCTCGAACTTGGCGGCGATCGGGGCGTGGCACTGGATGCAGAACTGGTCGAGCTTGCCCTCGGTCTCCAGGATCCCCTTGACGAGCATCGCCTGAAAGACCGGATCCTGGGTGGCGTAGGCGTGCATGCTGCCCTCCCAGTCGTCGTAGTGGGCGGTGTGACACTGCCCGCAGTACTCGGGCGACTGGAGCGCGTTGGGCGTGGTCTCGACGTCGTTGCTCGCCGTGGTCTCGGCGGTCGTGCCGCCGGTCGCGCCGTTGGAGGTCGCCTCGCCGCCATCCCCCTCGGAGTCAGCGCAGGCAGCGAGGCAGGCGATGAGCGCGAGCAGCGAGGCGCGGGAGAGGAGGGTGGTGGCTGGTGTCAGGGTCATCTCAGGCTCCGATGCAGACAGCTGGGCATCTCGATGGATCTTTCTAGCGCAGCGGGCGGGCGCTGGCAAGCGTCGCGGCGCCTGGGCGCCCCGTCGAGGCCGGTGGCGCGGCGTGGGGAGGAATGGTGGACTGCACCGGTCCGTTACTTGAGGCGGAGGAGCGCGGGTGCTAGACTCGCCGCGGATGACAACGCGCCCGCCCAAGGCGGGTTTCAGATAGGAGCATAGGCGACATCATGGCCATCACGATCACACCCAGCGCGTCGACCCAGGTGCGCCGGATGATGGATGAGAACGAGCTGGTGGAGCACGTCGTGCGGATCGGCGTCACGGCCGGGGGCTGCTCGGGCTACTCGTACGTCCTCGACATCGTCGATGAGGTCAACGACAACGACCGCACCTTCGAGCAGCACGGCGTCCGCATCGTGTGCGACCCCAAGAGCTACCTCTACCTCAACGGGACCGAGATCGACTTCGTGGACTCGATGATGGGGGGCGGCTTCAAGTTCACGAACCCGAACGTCAAGCGCTCGTGCGGCTGCGGGACGAGCTTCAGCGCGTAACGCGCCCATCCACCCGCGGGTTGACGCAGCCTGGTCCACGAGGACCGGGCTGTTTCGCTCTGTGAGGTGGCAATGCCCACCTCGTTGTGGTAACTGTGATGCGACCTGTCACTGCAACCGAGCGCGCTCCCGCCGTCCCTTGATGGTGTGGCCCTCGTTGTGGTCAGAAGACTCTAGCGCAGAGGCGTCGCGGGCATGGACATCCAGTTCTGGGCAACCACGGACATCGGGAAGGTTCGGGACCACAACGAGGACAACTTCCTGGTCGACAAGCGCCTGAACCTGTTCATCGTCTGCGACGGGATGGGGGGACACGCCGCCGGGGAGGTCGCCAGCGCGGTGTCGGTGCGGGTGGTGCGGGACGTCATCGCGAACAACCGCCCGCTGCTGGCGTTGGCGGTGGAGCGCCCCGAGGGTCTCCAGACCCGCAAGGAGCTGCTCAAGCTGCTGGAGTACGCGGTGCAGGAGGCCTGCACCCGCGTCTTCGACCTGGCGCAGGCCAACCCCGAGCGGCGTGGTATGGGGACGACCTGCAGCCTGCTGCTGCTCGTCGGGCGCCGCGCCTTCATCGCCCACGTGGGCGACAGCCGCGTCTACCTCCACCGCCGCGATCAGGTGCACCAGCTCACCGAGGACCACTCGCTCGTCAACGAGATGATCCGCCAGGGTCGGATCGACGAGGAGGAGGCCTACAACTCCCCGTACAAGAACGCAATCACCCGCGCCGTGGGCGTCTACGAGTCGGTCGAGGTCGACACCCTCTCGTTCGAGGTGATCCAGGGCGATCGGCTCATGCTCTGCTCCGACGGCTTGAGCATGTACACCGACAACGACACCCTGCGCCGCTACCTCAAGTCGAGCACCGACACCCCCTCCAGCCAGGACGAGATGAAGCGGATCAGCGAGGCGCTGATCCGCTACGCCAACACCCGCGGCGGCAAGGACAACATCACCGCGGTCGTGGTCTCCATCGGTGACACGGGGGGCAGCATCGAGACGGCGGACATCCACCTCACGATGGACACAATCCGCCAGATCCCCCTCTTCCACTACTTGAGCTACAAGGAGCTGGTGCGGATCATCAACGTCACCCACCGCCGCGTCGTGGACGAGGGCGACGTGCTCATCCGTGAGGGCGAGCGCGGCGAGCAGCTCTTCATCATCCTCCGCGGCGAGTTCGAGGTGGAGCGCGCCGGGCAGCAGCTCGCCGTCCTCGGCGCGGGGCGCCACTTCGGCGAGATGGCGCTGATCGACGACCGCCCGCGCTCCGCCACCGTCCGCGCGAACAAGTCCGGGGTCGTGCTCTCGATCCGACGCCCCGAGTTCTACGAGCTGCTCCGCAAAGACGCCACCATGGCCGTCAAGCTGCTCTGGAACTTCATCCAGACGCTCTCCGCGCGCCTGCGAGACGCCCCCATCGCCCAGGCCGCGCGTCACAACTCCTCGGCGCGCCACAAGTTCCGCCCGCCCCCCTCGACCAACTCCCAGGTCCTGGACGCCCCTGGCCCCGATGACTTCTCGGACGAGCCCGACTTCAGGCCGCCGCCCTCCGGCGAGGACGAGACAGGCGACTTTGACGAGTCACCCGTCACCCTCCGCCAGAGCCTCAGCCCCATGATCGACCACATCAGCTCCCTTGAAGACGCCATCGGCGAAGACATCACCCTCCCCGGGCTGAGCGCCGAGGAGCTGGGCGTGGACTCCATACTCGCCTCCCACTCGGTCCTCAACTACGAAGCGGACAGCTCCAAAGACTGACATCGCCTCTCCGATCAGCGTCTACCTTTCCTGTACCACGTCTGGTTTTGGTGACATCTCCCCCGTCGTGACACGCGTCTGAGCGACCGTGACCCCTGAGCCGCGCGCCGCCTCACGGCGTTCGGGGTGGCACAGGTCATGCTTTGTCGTGAACCGGTCCATGAGCCAGGGAGGGGCGATGGTGTGTGTTGAGACAAGGACGTTGACGATCGCGCTCGGGTTGGCCTTGCTGCCGGTCCTGGTCGGCTGTGAGGCCCAACCCGAGCACACCCACACCGCGGTGATGGTGGCCGAGCGGGGGTTTGAGGTACGGTGAGCCTCCTGCTGGCTCGGAGGTGGCGACGGGGCTGGATGTAGGATAAACTCCTGGCTCATGTGATTGCCGCTTCCCTCAGGTGGCTGGGGGGCGACGCGCTGACTCAAGCCGGACGATGGGAGATCGTCGCGTTCAAGCTCCTCTCGTCGGTCGATACGATGCCCAGAGGAACACCATGGATCATCGCACCGCCTACTGTCACCTCATCGCGAGCGTGCTCGCAGCGGATGGGATCATAACACCCAACGAGCGGGCCTTCTTGAGCCGGGTCATGGAGCGTATGGGGTTGTCGGACGCCGAGCGGGACGCGGTGGTGCACTTCGAGGGGGCCGATCGGGCGGCCGAGGTCGCCCGTGAGCTGCCGGAGTCGCTGCGCCGAGAGCTGCTCGACGAGCTGCTCTCGGCCGCGCTGGTGGACGGCAAGCTCAGCCCGTTCGAGACCCGTGTGGTGGGCGAGCTGACCCGGGAGCTGGGCCTCAAGGAGTGACCGCGCGCGCGACAGGAGCAGCGCGCGAAGGGCAAATTGTTTGTTTTTACGGGTTGATTGACTCTCATCTGTTTGGTTCAATAGGACAACGACGTGTACCCGTGGCAGCGCGCGCAGGCATGCTCTGCCTTGTACACCACCCCGCTAAGCCAGCGTCATGGTCTCATGGCGCCGGGCATGAAGAGAAAGAGGAACCATGGATCGTCTCAAGCGCCTGGCGGAGTTCTGGCGCTGGTTGCCCGCGTTTCGTGTCGTCGCCGAAACAGAGCACCTGCGCGAAGCCTCGAAGATTCTGGAGATCAGCCCATCGGCGCTCTCGCGGACCATTCACCTGATGGAGGCCAACGTCGGCGTGGCGTTGTTCCATCGGGAGGGCCGGGGGATTCAGCTCACGCGAGCGGGCCAGCTGATGTTGGAGTCGACGCGCGCGGCGATGCGCGTGATGGATGACGGGTTGTTGACGGCGACGTCGCAGCTGTTCTCGGGGACGCTCAAGGTGTCGTCCTACACGCAGTGGACGCGCGAGGTGTCGGTGGCGATGCTGTCGCTTCGGAGCGAGCACCCGGATCTGTCGCCCTACCTGTACAGCTACGACGCGGGCGAGATCAACCCGAAGTTGCTGCGGGGCGAGCTGGACGTGGCGTTCGTGGACAACCCGATCCCGGCGGACAACCTGGCGGTGATCGAGCTGCTGAAGATCCCCAACGGGATCTACTGCGCGCCGAGCCACCCGCTTCACGGCGAGGCGCAGCTGGAGCTGGCGGCGGTGGTGGAGCACAGCTTCATCGCGCCGGTCCCGGACAGCCATGGTCAGACGCCGGATCGGTGGCCGCACGGCGTGGAGCGGACGGTGCAGATGCACGTCATGGATCTGAACGCCGTGGTGGACGTGTGCCGTCAGGGGGAGCTGTTGGCGGTGTTGCCGGAGAACATCGCGCGGGCGTCGGTCGAGGAGGGGTCGCTGTGGCGGCTGCCGCTCGATTTCATCGAGCCGGTGTCGATGTTCGCGGTGCGGCGTCAGCAGCTGGTCGAGGATGACCTGGCGGAGCACACGATCGGCGTGGTGCGGGGCGTGGTGAGGGATCAGATCATGAAGGGTCGCCCGATCATGGCGTGAGCGGGCTCAGGAGAGGGTGCCCTGGATGGGGTCGGAGCTGGTGCCGGAGAGGGCGCGGCGGCCGGAGTCCATGGTGGCGGCCATCTCGGTGAGCAGCAGCTCAAGGGCCGCGTCCTCGTGGAAGTTGATGTGGGTGGTGTCCACGCTCAACAGCGGGGTGGCGGTGTAGCCGCCGAAGTACTCGCCGTAGACGTCCGTGAGCTGCTCCATGTAGCCGCGATCGACCTGGCGCTCGTAGGCGCGGCCGCGCTGCTGGATCCGCTCCATGAGGACCGGGACCGGGGCGTGGAGGTGGATCACGAGGTCCGGGACGGGGACGTTGCGGGTGAGGATCGTGTAGACCTTGTCAAAGAGGGCGCGCTCGTGTTCGCTGAGGGTCATGCTGGCGAACAGGCGGCACTTGACGAACAGGTAGTCGCTGATGGTGAAGCGGGCGAACAGCTCCTCCTGCGCGAACGTCTCCTGCTGGCGAAAGCGGCTGAGCAGGAAGAACATCTCGGTCTGAAACGCGTGGCGCTCCCGATCGCGGTAGAAGTCTGGCAGGAACGGGTTCTCCTCGAAGATCTCCAGGATGGTTCGCGCCTGGAGCAGCTCCCCCAGGCGACGCACCAGCGTGGTCTTCCCCACCCCGATGGGGCCCTCGACGACGATGTAGCGCGGCAACCTCTCCTGCTCCACGTGGCCCTCCCTCTCGGCCGGTGCGGTCTGCTGCACATCGGCCAGGCAACCGTGGTATACCAGTCCGGCGGGGGTGTTGCCAATGGTGACGCCCGAGTTGCTCGCGACGAGGTGAGGAGGTAGCTCATGAGGTGTGTGCGTTTGCGCCCCGGCGTGGGGTTGGGGCTCTTCACGGCGGTGATCGCCGTGGTGGTGGTGGGGGACGCGGAGGCGCGCTCGTTCCGGGTCAGCCAGGTCCCCAACGGGGGGATCTTCGGGTGTGGGCTGTGCCACGAGGGCGGCGCCTCCGGCGCGCCGCGCAACGCGTTCGGCGAGCAGGTCGAGACCACGCTCAGCGGTCCCAACGTGGACTGGGGGGCGATCTTCGACCTCGACGCGGACGGCGACGGGTTCACCAACGGTGAGGAGATGGGGGATCCCAGCGGCGGGTGGAGTTCGGGGGAGCCGAGCCCGACGTTCGACGCGACCGACCCCAACAACCCACAGTCCTTCCCGCTGCCTTGCGGCAACGGCGAGCTGGATGAGGGCGAGGAGTGCGACGGCGCCGAGCTTCAAGAGATGACCTGTGAGTCGATGGGGTTTTTGAGCGGCGAGCTGAGCTGCTCGCGGACCTGCACGCTCGACACCGGGGAGTGCTCCAACTGCGGCAACGGCGTCAAGGACTTTGGTGAGGAGTGCGACGACGGGGACTTCGGCCAGACGACGTGCGCGACGCTCGGGTTTGGCAGCGGTGGGCTGGGGTGTACGGCGGACTGTCAGTACGACGACGCGCTCTGCTCGGACTGCGGCAACAACATCGCCGACGGCGGTGAGGCGTGCGACGGGGACGACCTCGGCGGGCAGACGTGCCAGACCCGCGGGTTCAACGGCGGGGCGCTCACGTGCTCCAACGCCTGCGAGTTCGACGTCTCAGCCTGTGAGGGGGATCCCGAGCTGGTGTGTGGCGACGGGATCCGCTCCGAGGACGAGGAGTGCGACGGCGAGGAGCTGGCGGGGCAGACCTGCGAGGGGCTCGGGTTCGCGAGCGGGCTGTTGTCGTGCGGCGTGGACTGCACCTACGACGTCGGAGGGTGTGAGTCGTGTGGCAACGGCGTGCTGGATGGCGTGGAGGAGTGCGACGGTGAGGAGCTGGGCGGCGAGACGTGCGAGAGCCTGGGGTACGACGGGGACGGGGCGTTGACCTGCTGGGAGAACTGCACCTTCAACCCCAACACCTGCGCAGGGACAACTGGCGGGACGACCGGCGGCACCACCGGAGGGACGACGGGAGGCACCACCAGCACGTCGAACGGGACGACCGGGACCTCCAACGGGACGACGGCGACCTCCAACGGCACGGGCGACACGTCGGGCGAAGACGTCGGTGGTGGCGGCGAGGACGCAGGTATGGGCGGCGGGGACACGGGCGGAGCGATGACGTCGGGCGGCGGCTCGGGCGACGACGGGGGCGGGTGCGCTGTGGCGCCGACGTCTCGCGGCGCGGCGCCCTGGTGGCTGCTGGTCGGGCTGCTGGTCGGGCTGGGGGCGCGGCGGCGGCGGTGACGGGTCATGAACCATCGGCGCCACGGGCGCTCGGCGTGGCCAGGCGCCCGTGGCGCTTGGGGGTCAGGCCTGAACGACGTTGAGCCCGGCCGCCATGATGCCGATGATGCGCCGCTGCTTGATGCGGTAGAAGGACTGCTTGCCGTCGCGCCGGTAGGTCACGATCTGGTGGGCGCGCAGGACCCGGAGCTGGTGTGAGAGCGCGGACTGGCTGATGTCGAGCTGCTCGGCGAGCTCACCGACGCTCCACTCGTCCTGCTCGGTGAGGGCGTGGAGGATGCGAACCCGGGTGGGGTCGCTGAGCGACTTGAACAGCTCCGAGAGCCCGTGGATGTCGTTCCGGTTCATCGATCTCCCTGCTGGTCGGTGTCCACCCTGGAGAGGGGGCGAGGCGGGGGGAGGATAGCACGGCGCCGGAGGTTTTCAAGCGGAGGCGTCAGCGGGTGAGGGCGATGGTGCGGCGGGTCCAGGTGACGAGCAGGTAGACGTTCCAGAGGATGATCAGGCCGAGGACGATGCAGACCGCGAGGTAGGGCCAGAAGGAGTGAGGCGCCTCACCGGCCTGGATGAGGACGGCGCGGACGCAGAGGCGCTCCCCGGCGAGCAGGCGCTCGACTTCGGCGTCGGGGGGGTAGTTGCCCTTCTCGGCTTTGATCTGCTCGCGCAGCAGCTGCCGGAGGAACTTGAGGCGAGCCTCCTTCTTGGCGGGGGTCATGGTGGCACAGAAGCGGTCCTCGTAGCTGCGCTCATAGAAGGTGAGGAAGCCGTTGTAGCGGTTGCCGAGCTGCTCGAAGTGCACGGCGCGGCCCGCCCCGCTGAAGATCGGGGCGGTGTTGACCTTCGGGTTGGCCTCCTTGCTGCGGGCGCGGCAGGCGATGGCGGACAGCTCCTCCTCGACCGGCTCCTCGACGTAGATGTGCTCGCCGATGAGCTTGAAGTAGCGCACCGCCGGGTCGCACGAGAGCGAGCCGCGGGTGGGGATCCCGTCGATCGAGACGTAGCGGTTGTGGGGGATCTCGGTGAGCTTCTTCTGGTCGGGGTCGTCGGCGAAGTCGGTGGCGGCGCCGAGCGGGATGGGCTCGGTGGAGCTGAAGAAGTACTCCAGCTCGGTCTGGAACTTGGTGACCACCCACCCTGCGAAGAAGATGACGACGATCATCAAGACGGGTCGAAACCAGTTGATCTGGGTCGGGAGCGCCTCGAGTTCGGGGTCGATCCCGTCGTCAAAGAACGCGCCTTCATCGTACTTGTCGTCAGACACCTTGCCCATCGGGTCATGCTCCTCTTCCGAGCGTCTCAGGCATGAGAACCATCACACCCGGTTGTGTAGTCCCCAGACGTCTGGAGCACGGAAGTCTAACACGGCAGCCGCCACCTGATGCAACCTGCGCGGCGCGGCGAGACTCAGTAGCGGGATCGGGAGCGCTCTTTGATGGGGAGGATCTCCAGGCAGGTGGTCCACCAGCCGGTGAGGATGGTCTCGACGAACTCCTCGGGGAGCGCCTCGGCGCGCATGTCGGCGGCGAGCCGCGCGTGGTCGTAGGCGATCGGTCGAAACGTCACGTCGATGGGCAGGCCAGGACGCTCCGGGGCGGTGAGGAGCGCGTACCAGACCTCGGTGCGGCCGTCGTTGGCCGGGCGGCCGATGGCGCCGACGTTGACGACCCCGCGGGTCGGCTCCTCCTCCAAAAAGCGCGACCAGTGTATCCCGGTGTGGGTGACCAGGAGCAGGTCGGCCTCGTGCTCGTCGAGCAGGCGACGGATGAAGGGGCGCGGCGTGGTCGAGGCCCAGAGGAACTCGTTGACGCGCCGCGGTGAGCCGTGGGCCATCAGGAGGCGGTGGCCGCCAAACTCCAGGCGGAACTCGGTGGGGAGGTCGCGGAGCCAGGCCTTGTGGGCGTCGCTGGTGTGGCCGAGGGTGTAGTCGTAGCTGATCTGGGCGAAGTGGTTGTCGCGCGGGTCGGTGTAGCCGCAGGCGCAGTCCTCCAGCTCGTTGCCGATGCTGTGGTCGTAGTTGCCCTGCATGGTCAGGACGCCCTCGCGCTGGAGGATGGGGACGGAGCGGTCGGGGTGGGGGCCGAAGCCGCCGATGTCGCCCAGGCAGTAGATCCGCTGGGCGCCCTGGGCGCGCGCGTCGTCGATGACGGCTTGCAGCGACAGGTAGTTGTTGTACACCCCGCCGAAGACCGCGATGGTCTCCGGCGAGGCGTCCGTCGAGCTGGGAGGCGCGGTCACGGCAGAGTGCTCCTCGATGGGCTGGGGGTCAGGTGCTGCAGGTGAAGCCCTCGACGTGGCAGGTGTAGCAGGCCCGCTGGTCGAGGCGTATGGGCTTGAGGGCGTCCGCGAGGGTGTCGCCCATGCGCGCCCCCTCCTCCTCGATGAGGATCGGGCACGGGTAGACCCCCTTCGCCGTCACCATCCGGCATGAGCCACACTGGAGCACGTGCTCCTCGCCGTCCATCAGGTCGCCCTCGACGAGGTACTCCGCGGCGTCGTAGCCGCCACCGCGGCGGACCTCCCGCCCGAGCTTGAAGGGGGGGATCATCTTCAAGCGAGGGCGGGTGAAGCCCAGCTCGCGCAAGAGGGCGAGGAACTCGGCGCGCCCCTCGGACTCGGCGAGTCGGGCGTGCACGGTGGTGACGGTGAAGACCGGGTTGATGCCGCCGCGGTGGAGCGCCTGGGCGCCCGCGAGGATGCGGTGGAAGGTGTTCTTGCCCCGGATGGGGTCGTTCTCCTCAGGGGTGGTGCCGTCGATGCTGACCCGGACGTCGAGGCTGTACTCGCTCGCCTGGGCGATCTCGGCGAGCCGGGCCGCGAGGGTGTCGGTGATGAGGATCCCGTTGGTGAGGATGGTGAGCGGCCCCTGGGCGAGGGTGGCCTCGATGATGGGCAGGATCTTCGGGTGCATGAACGGCTCGCCGCCGGTGAAGTAGTACTCCCTGACGCCGCGGTCGTAGGCTTCGCGGAGCGTCTCCAGGACGTGCTCCTCGTCCATCATGGGGTGGGAGTCGTTCTTGGGTCCGCAGGTGATGAAGCAGTGTCGGCAGGCGATGTTGCAGATCGTGCCGGTGATCTGGAGCCAGAGGGTGTCCAGCGCGGCGAAGGGCAGCACAGGTCCGGGTTGGGGCGTGTCGCCTCCGAGTGACACGGGCTGATCGGTGTCATCGGGCGGCGGGAGGGGTTGAGCGGTCATGATCTCCTCGCGTGACGGTTTGAGGCGGGCCGCGCAGGCCTGGGCGTATGGTGCGCTCAGGCCACGATCCGTTACGCGCGCTCGGCGAAGCGCTCGGCGTAATAGGTCAGGATCATGTCCGCGCCCGCGCGCTTGATGCCGAGGAGCGCCTCGGCGAGCGCCTTGTCGGCGTCCAGCCAGCCCCGCTGGCCCGCGGCCATCAGCGACGCGTACCCGCCGGAGACGTGGTACGCGGCGATCGGGAGGTTGGAGACCTCGCGCAGGCGGTAGATGACGTCGAGGTAGGGCAGCGCGGGCTTGACCATGAGGATGTCGGCGCCCTCCTCCTCGTCGAGCATCGCCTCGCGCTCGGCCTCGCGGGCGTTGGCGGGGTCCATCTGGTAGGTCTTCTTGTCGCCCGCGCGGGGGGCGCTGTCGAGCGCCTCGCGGAACGGGCCATAGAAGGCCGAGGCGTACTTGGCGCAGTAGGAGAGGATGAGGACGTCGGTGTGGCCTGCGTCGTCGAGCGCGTCGCGGATCGCCCCGACGCGCCCGTCCATCATGTCGGACGGGGCGATGATGTCAACGCCCGCCTCGGCCTGGCTGACGGCCATCTCGCACAGGATGTGGACCGACGGGTCGTTGATGATCTCGCCGTCCTCCACGACCCCGTCGTGGCCGTCGGACGAGTAGGGGTCGAGCGCGACGTCTCCGACCACCATGACGCCGGGGGCGGCGTCCTTGCATGCGCGGATCGCCCGCTGCATGAGCCCCTCGGGGTTGGCGCTCTCGGTGCCGACCGGGTCCTTGATGTCGTCGGGCAGCGCCGGGAAGAGCGCCACGGCGGGGACCCCGAGGGAGGCGAGGCGCTCGACCTTCGCCGCCAGCCGATCCAGGCTCAGGTGGGCGCACCCGGGCATCGCGCCGATCGGCTCCTCCCGCCCCTCGCCGGGTACGACGAACAGGGGCTGGATGAGGTCGTCGACGGAGAGGTGTGTCTCGCGCACGAGGCGGCGGATCGCGTCGCTGCGTCGGTTGCGCCGCGGTCGGGTGGGGAGGTTGAGGGGGGTCCGGTCGATGGTGTTCTTCCAGTCAGACATCGTGCAGCTCCTGAGAGAGGATGTGGGTCCGCTCCGCGTCACCGGCGAGCGTGTTGTTGAGGCCATGGGTACCACAACCCGGCCTCGGCGGTCCACGGGGAGGCGCCGACTTCGGGCCGAACGGGGGGCGTTGATCTTGACGAATGGGTCGGGTATGTATCTCTGTTGCTGCAAGCGGCGCCCATGCTGTTTCGGGCGCTGCGCGGAGAGGTCCACATATGAAGAGAAGTTCGTTCGTGTCCGCCCCGCTGCTGCTGGGCGCGTTGTCCGCGCTGGCGCCCGCCGGGGCGGTGGCCCAGGGCAGGCACCCGACCGCGTCGGAGGTCGAGGGGTCCCACAGCGGGGCCGGTTTTGAGTATGAGCTGGAGGAGAAGCTCGAGTGGATGTCGCGCGCGGAGGTGGAGTGTGATCTCAACTGCGAGATCGCCCGCGCCAGCGACGACTCGGTGGATCCGCTGGACGTTGAGAGCACGTCGGGACCCTTCCCGGTGGTCTCACTCACCCCCTATTTCCCAGAAGACAGCCCCTACCACGCGGCCCGGCTCAAGGTCCGGCGCGGCGACTGCGCCGAGGCGCTGAAGCTGCTGAAGCCCGCCGTGGAGGCGTGCGGCGGCGACTGCGAGGGGGGCAACGCGCTGGCGCTGTTGCAGGCCGAGGCGCGGTGGTGCGCCGGGGAGCGCGAGGCCGCCTGGCGCGACGCGACGGCGCTGGAGGCGCGCGGCTACCCCGGGATGGAGCTGGAGGTGCGGGCGCTGATCGAGACGATGGCGAGCCGCCTGGGCAAGCCCGCCCCGACGCCGCTCAGGCCGAGCATCGCGGTGCACGGGTCCGAGTACGTCGATATGATCCTGGCCCGGGCGCGGCGGCTCTCCCGTGAGAAGAAGCACGACGCGGCGCTGGCGCTGCTGGAGCGGCTGGAGCGCGAGGTGGAGCGCCCCGCGACCCGGGGCTCGGTGCGGTTGGTGAGGGCGGCGCTGCTGGAGGCCGCGGGGCGCGAGGCGGAGGCCGCCGAGATCGTCCGCGAGCGGTGGATGTCGCTGCGCAGCGGCAAGGCGGCGAGAGCGTATGAGGCGCGGCTGGAGCGGCTGGCGAAGGCGTCCGACGAGGTGGCGCCGCCGA
>PBBL01000038.1 GCA_002716585.1 Myxococcales bacterium
CAGGCCGAGCAGGGCGCCCAGCCGGGCAACGTCAACAACTTCCAGGGGCGCTACATCATCCGACACGCCTGGACCGGCCCCATCGCCTGCCAGAACCCCGTCCGCGGCCGCTGGGGCGGCCCTCCGGCGGGCAAGTCGAACCCCGGGCCGGTGGCCGCGGAGGATCTGGGCATGGTCAAGCGCGGCGGGGTGCGGCTCGCCAACCTGACGCTCCAGGACATCCCCGCGCTGAAGATGAAGGCCGACGTCGATATGGCCGACATCATGACAGGCAAGAAGACCATGCCCAGCTACGTCCCCTCCAAGGAGCCCATCCAGGAGACGCCCCAAGCGCCTCCGACCGACAAGGCCCCGAAGGGCGACGCCCCGGCTGATGACAAGCCCGCGGCGCCGGGCGGCGAGGCCCCGGCGCCCTCCCCTGAGGCCGCGGAGGAGGGGTGCGCCGCCGCGCCGGGAGCCCCGGGGAGCGGCTTGACGCTGCTGGCGCTGCTGCTGGCGGTCGGTATCGTGCGCGCGTCACGGCGGCCCTGACTCGACGGGGCACAGGACCGGCTTGCCGTTGTCGGGCGAGCGCTTGTCGCTGTTGGTCGACACGACCCACCCCACGTCCCCCGTCCGAAGCACCCGAACCCGCCACCACCCATCATCGCGCCCGCCGAGGTCTTCGACGAGGAGCCCGTCGCGCATCACGCGCCCGGGCAGGATTGTGGTGTGCTCGTCGTCGTCCCAGGACGGCCCGTTGCGCAGCGGCAGCCCCGGCGACCGATCCTGGGCGGTGTGGCAGACGCGGTAGAACCAGGCGTTGTTCTCCGGCGAGTGCCGGTCGCATCGGCCGCCCTGGCGTTGGGTGGCCGCGTCGGCGGACCAGGCGCTCAGCGCCTCGGCCACCTCGGGCTCGACCAGCGCCGCCTCGACCGACTGGACGCTCTCCAGCACGAACCCGCCCTCGCGGACGCGGAACGTGTAGATCTCGTCCAGGTCGTACTCCAGCTGCCCGGGGACCCGGCACACGAGCCCCTCACACACCATCGCGTCGAGCGCGCGCTCGGCGTCCGCCTTCAGCTCCTGGCTCAGCCGCTCCACCTGGTGGTAGAGCACCTGACCGCACGCACGCCGCGCCAGCCGGATCGAGCCGTCTGGCTCGGACCGCTCGTCGATCCCCGCGGGTGACCCCGTGTTCGCCTCGGTCAGGAGCAGCCCCTCCCCCGGGTCGATGAAGTCGCCCAGCATCACCTCACCCTTCGCGAGCTGGTGAAACAGCTCCAGCGGGATCTCCGGGGTCTTCACCGCAGGCGGCGGCGGGGGATCCTCCGCCGGGGCGACCTCCTCGACGGAGGGCGTCAGCTCATCGAGCGGTGGAGGCGTCGGGGCTCCAGCGCACCCGACGAGCCACACCACCAGCAACCACCTCGCGTCCACCCCACGCTCCCCCATGACACCTCCTCGCAGCCCGCGCCTCAGCAACGTCGCCACAATGTACACGGCGGCGAATACGAGGCCAACTCAGTGGTACACTGACGCGTCACACTCGCCCCGAGGTGCACAACGACGAGGACAACCATGGTGTTCGACCCCAACGCCGCGCTCGAAATCCTCCGCCACCACCTGCATGCCGCCGAGCCCGACCTCATCGAGCTGGACGCGCTGCTGGGCGCCGCCTCGACCGAGCCGGAGTTCGCGCTGCTGCAAGACTACCTGACCGGGCAGGTCGCCCAGCTCATCGACGCAAAGCACCCCCAGCGCTGGAACCTGGCGCTGCTGCGCCACCGCCACGCCGCGGAGCACCCCCAGACCCCGCCGCTGTTCAAGATCACCGCCCTGCTCGCGGGCGCGCAGGTCACGGAGGCGGGGGTGCTCGACTGGCTCACGCTCCTGCTCCGTCAACACGGCCTCGTCCCAGGCGACCTCGCCCGCTGGATCGCCGCCGCGGTGGCCGCCGAGGCGCTCCCCGCCGAGGAGGTCGCGGCGCTGACCCTCACGGCGCTCACCGCCACGGTGGCCACGACCCCCGCCGGGTCCATCACCCACACGCCCGTCCGCATCTGCACCGTCGTCCGCGGCACCGACAGCTGGGGCGCCCCCGCGCTGCTCGCCCGCCTCGCCCCCGAGGCGCGGATCACGCCCGAGCGCCACACCGCGGTGTTCACCGCCCTCTCCGAGGCGATCTACGACCAGGGCGCCCCCTGGCTCGTCGACCGCGCCCGCCTGAGCTGGATCGCCACGCGCGACGTCCGCTACAGCCCCGCCCCGGACTACGCCCAGGTCATGACCATGGCGGCGGCGGTCGCCGAGCTGAGCCTCCACCGCGACCGCTGGCCCGAGCCCTACCAGGAGGCGATCCACGACCGCTGGGTGGACATCGCCACCCACGCCATGAGCCGCGTCGGCGTCCGCCTCAGCCCCAACACCTCCACCCCGCACCTGGAGGCCGACGCGACCCTCTACGGCCCCGACGGCTCGCTGGCGCTCCAGTTCGCGCTCGCCACCGCCGAGTCGCTGCTCGCCGTCGGAGCCCACGAGCGCGCCCAACAGCTCGCCCGTCAGGTCCTGGCCGCCATCAACGCCCTCGGCGCGCCGCACAGCGACCGCCGCTGGGCCATGCGGCTGATCTGAGGACCCTACGCAGGTGAGTCCGGCGACCGCAGCGCCCCCTCGCGCTCCAGCAGGCGCCGCTTGCGCTCCACGCCCCACCGGTACCCGGAGAGCCCACCATCAGCCCGCACCACCCGATGACACGGGATCGCCACCGCCAGCGTGTTGGCGGCGCAGGCGCCCGCGACCGCCCGGGCCGCCGTGGGCTTCCCGATCGCCTCCGCCAGCTCGGCGTAGCTCACCGTCGTGCCCGCCGGGATCGCGCGCAGGGCCTGCCAGACCCGCTGCTGAAACGCCGTCCCCCGGATGTCGAGGGGCAGCTCTCGCCCCACCCCAGGCTGCTCGACCATCCCGACCACCTGGGCCACGAGCGCCTCAAAGTCGGCGTCGGCGCCCACCAGCTCCGCGCGGGCGAACCGCCGCTCCAGCTCATGAACCAGCTCCTCCGGGTCGTCCCCCAGCGTGATGGCGCACACCCCGCGCTCGGTCGCCGCCACCAGGATCGCCCCCAGCGAGCACGCCCCCACCGCGAAGCGGATCCGCTGCGCCGCCCCCTTGCCTCGAAACTCCGTCGGTGTCATCCCAAGCACCTCCTGCGATTGCTCATAGAACCGCCCTGACGCGTTGTAGCCCGCGCTGTAGATCGCCTCGGTCACGGTGTCCTCCCTCCTCAACGCGCCCTGGACCCGCTCCGCGCGGAGCCGCGCGGCGTACTGCTTCGGCGTCACGCCCGCGACCGCCTTGAAGACCCGATGCAGGTGCGAGGCGCTCCACCCAGCCAACTCCGCCAGCTCCTGGAGCGTCGGCTCCTCCTCGCGCTCCTCGATCACGCGGCACAGCGACGCCACCAGCGCCGCCCGGCGCTCCGCCTTCGAGGGCTCCATCGGCTTGCACCGCTTGCAGGGCCGATACCCGGCTCGCCGCGCCTCGTCGGGCGCCTCGAAGAACACCACGTGCTCCTCGCGAGCCGCCCGCGACGGGCAGGACGGCTTGCAGTACACCCCCGTCGTCGTCACCGCGTACACGAACGCCCCATCGGCGCCAGGATCCCGGGCCCGCACCGCGGCGAGCCTGCGCTCACGCACCTCCTCATTCGATCTGGACACGCCTCTCCCTCCGGCCATCGGCCTGACACCACCGCCAGGCGCACCCCCAACCTAATCGGGGCGCGCGCTCCTCGCACTCCGGTTCTTGTCATGGTATCCAGATTCGCGACCCTGCACAGCGCGAGCCCAGCCTGGACCGCCCCCCACGCCGACTCACGACGTCGCGGGTGCGGCGTGCTATACTTCATCCCCAGGCAGGCGCGGCGCGACCGCTCACCCGCCGTAGGACCCACCCCCGACCCGATCGACGCCCATGTATACGCACAACGCCTTCAACGCCCTCGCGGCGCTCCTTCTTGGTCAGCTCCTGCTCGTCGGCTGCGGCGACGACCGCGACGACGACCCCTCCATCGCCGGGCAGACCGAGCTGGACGCCGGTGACACGACCGCCCGGGACACCTCGGAGCAGACGGACGACTCGGGAGAGGTCCAGGATACGTCGATGGACGACGCGTCCATCGACGCCGCGCCGGACACCACGCCGACCCCGGAGCAGTACACCGAGCCCGGACCCTACGGCATCGGCTTCCAACGCCACGAGATGAGCTACACCCCTGAGGGGGCGCAGGAGCCGCGCACGCTCCGGGTGGTCTTCTGGTACCCGACCACCGCGACCGACGGGGAGCTGGGCCAGTACGCCGATCTGCTGCCCCGCGAGGGGGTGTTCCTCAACGCGCCGGTCGCGGTGGATGAGGCGGCGCCCGTGCTGGTCTTCACCCACGGCAGCTCGGCGATCGCCGAGCAGAGCTGGTTCATGGCGGAGTTCTTCGCCACCCACGGCTGGATCGTGGTGGCCATGGATCACCCCGGCAACACGCTCTTTGAGCGCGACAACGGGCTCGGGGTTGGCCCCTTCGTCGAGCTGCGACCCCAGGACGTGGTCGCCACCATCGACTACATCGACGCGCTCCCCGCCAGCGAGGCGCTCTCGGGGCTGTTCAGCGACGCCCGGCTCGTCTCGGGGCACTCCTTCGGGGGCTACACCGCGCTGGCGGTGGTCGGCGCCACCTACGACGTCGATAACCTCGACGAGGCCTGCGAGGCCCTCGAACCCAGGAGCTGCGACCTCATCGAGGAGGCCGCCCCCCGCCTGCGCGGCGGCTACGGCGACCCCCGCCTCAAGGCCGCCATCCCCATGACCCCGGGCGGTTACCTGCTGTTTGGTGAGGGGCTCGCCGACGTCGACGTCCCGGTCCTCTTGATGACCGGGGCGCGCGACACGACCCTGCCTGAGCCCGAGGAGGGCGACCCCATCTGGGAGGCCCTCGACGGCCCGGACGCGACCCGCATGGTCTTCCTCAACGCCGGGCACATGACCTTCTCCAACCTCTGCGAGGTCGTCCCCAACTTCGCCGAAGACGACGGCTGCGGCGACTCCTTCCTCCCCCCACCTGACGCGCACGTCATCATCAACGCCTACAGCCTCGCCTTCGCCCGCGCCCACGTCCTGAACGATCCGCAGGCGATGGCGTGGCTCCAGCAGGGCTTCTTGCTGGACGGCGAGGTGGAGGTGTTTGAGAAGTAGGGCGTCTTACTCGCTCGGGTGATCCGAGGGCGCCCAGAAGATCGAGAGCTTGACGCTGCGGCGCGCCGCCCAGCTCCGCGCCGCCTCGTCGAAGCGGCTCATGCGGGGCCACAGCTCCTCCTCATAGAAGGTGCGCAGCTCGGCGATGTCGACGTCGCGGATCCGAAAGTTGAGCGTCCGCGCGAACGCCTCGGGCCGCTCCAGGATGAGCCGCTGCCAGACCGCGTCGCTCAGGTTGTCCAGCAGGCTGTTGAGGCTGCCGATGCGGGCGACCCAGTCCCCGCGCACCAGCCGCGCCTCCGACTTGACCACCTCAAACACCTCGCGGTCGCCGCTCACCCGCAGCCGCCCTTCTCCCTGCATCTGCTGGAGCGCCGCGTCGATGTCCTCGTTGTCGTAGTCGGGGAGGCACTGGTGGATCCGCGCCCGGCTCTGCCCGTCGGCCCACAGCAGGAACTCGATCCGCTGTGGCAGCTGGTGCTCGCGCTCGGGCGCGTAGAAGCTGCCCTTGAGCGCCCGGCTCAGCCGCGCCGTCGTCGGCATCGACACCTCCATCACGTCGCTGGCCTCCCGAAGCGTCAGCCCCGAGGCCCGCAGCTCATGAAAGTAGGCCAGCTTGAGCCACCGGATCAGCTCGCCGAGGGGCACCTTGAACTGGCGCGCCGTCCTCACCGCGGGCAACAGCAGCGAATAGATCAGCCGCGCCCGCTCCTCCTCGCTCGGGGTCCTGGGATCGCCGCGGGGCGGCGAGTCGCCGAAGGTGTGTTCTTCATCCCTGTCCATCTGAGATCCCTCTCGTTGGGTGCTGTCGATTCACGCGCGGCGGTGGCCCGAGGCGACGCCCCGCGCCACCGCCTCCGACCGGTGCTCAGAACGCGTCGCACGCCCAGTTGAGCGGCGGGCAGTTCTCGCACTGCCCCGGCTCGCGCTCCTCCTCAGGGACGAAGCAGGCGCCGCCGCACACCTCCAGCACGTCACCGGTCGCCCCGTCCAGGTAGTAGTAGGGGCCGTCCGCCGCCGAGCCGCAGTCCACCCCCACCAGCGACCCACACAGCCGCTCCACGCGGCAGTCCGGCCCACCGAGCGCCGACAGGTCGATCGCCTCCTCCGCGCACGCGCAGCTCGCCGCGTCCTCGTCGCACAGCACCTGCTGGCCCTCCTCGGGGAAGCAGCCGAGCAGCAGATCACACGGGCTCCAGCCCTCCATGCAGGCCTCCTGCCCGTTCACGCACCCGGGCTCGGTCTGGAACGACTCGCCCTCCCGGCAGCAGGCCTCGATCGGCTCCTCCGCCGGGGCGCACTCCAGCGTGCAGCACACGAGCGCCGCGTCATCGCAGCTCGCCCCCTCGTCTTCGACGATGAGGCCGTCGCGCTCACCGCAGATCCCCACGCCCCAGCACGACCCGCCGGCGTCGGCGCAGCCTTCGGTCGTCGGGTTGGGCGTACGGTTGCTGCCGTTGTACCCCTCGCAGGTCCAGCCGATGCTCGGGCAGTTCTCGCACTCGCCCGGATCCAGCTCCGACACCGGCTGGAAGCACACCCCGCCGCAGGCATCCACGATCTCCCCCGTCTCGCCGTTCAGGTAGTAGTAGGGGCCGTCCGCCGCCGAGTTGCAGTCCACCCCCACCAGCGTCCCGCAGGCGCGATCGACGCGGCAGCCGCTGCCGATCATCGCCCCTTCAATCGCCTCCTCGATGCACGCGCAGTCCTCGCCGTCGCCGCACTCACGCAGGACCCCCTCCTCGGGGAAGCAGGAGCCGTTGGTCGTCCCGTTCGACGTGCCGCTCGTCCCGTTCGACGTGCCGCTTGTCCCGTTGGACGTGCCGTTGGACGTGCCGTTGGACGTCCCATTGGACGTGCCGCTCGTCCCGTTCGAGGTCCCGTTGGACGTGCCGTTCGACGTCCCGCCCCGATCCTCGCACGCGCCATCGACGCACTCCTGGCCCAGCTCGCAGAGCACGGCGCTGCACGCCCCGTCCGGCGCCCGCTCCGGGTACAGCTCCCGCAGCCGCTCCTGCGCCGCCTCGGACAGCTCGCCGTCGCTCGTGCAGACGACCAGGTCGCCCCAGACGCGCCCCTCGGGCAGCTCCTCCGGGCACAGGAACCCCTCCTCGGTGATCGTCCCAGCCTCGAAGCTGCACAACGACCGCCCCATCACCTCGATCAGGGTCCCGTCGCCGCACGACACGCCCTCGTCCGAGCCCGTGTCGTCCTGGCACCCCGCCGCGCCCCACATCAGGATCGCCGCGGCGGCCACACACCACCAGCCTCGACCCAACACCTTCCGCTCTGTATCGCTCGTCTTCACGTTCGTCACCTCCAATGTTCTTCGCAGCGTCTCAGGCACACACGCACTCGACGCTCGCCCGCACCCCTTTTTTTAATCACCCGCGATAAAAATCGCAAGATCTTTTATCATGAGTGATAGAAACCTCCTCAGACACACGCACACCACGGCGCCTGGTGTGCGTCCTGGCTGCCCCTGTCACCTCCCTCGACGCAGACAACTCAGTCGCCTCGACGAGCCCCCCTCGCGCAAGCGGAAGAGGGACGCGTTGGGGTCGGCCATCGCGCCCTTGATGGAGCTAGCGGAGGGCGGCGAGCGCTCGCCCGATCCGCTCCCGGGGGTCGTAGAAGGTCTCGCGGTTGAGGGCTTCTTGCAGCTCGTGGCGGGCGCCGTCGCGGTCACCCTGGTATCCCTTGAGCAGGCCGAGCGCGTGATGGGCGAACGCCCCGTCGCCGTTGTGGCGGATCGCCATGGCGAGTCGACTCTCGGCGCGCAGCGGCTCCCCCCAGAACAGGTGAACCAGCGCGCTGCGACACAGCGCGGCGTAGTACCCGTCCGCCCCGGCGGCGCGGATCCGGGACAGCTCGCGGAGGCTGTCCTCCGGCGGCGGCGCGAGCTGCGCGATGACCCCTTGCGCGCCAAGCCCCCACACCTCATCGCCGAGGTAGCTCAGCTCGTGCAGCTCGTAGCGGAACGCGCGGCGCGCCACGTCGTCCAGGTGGTTGTCGCCCAGCTCCTCGCGGAGGCCGGGCTGGGCGGCGATCTCCTGGAGGGTCAGGGCGTAGAAGACGTCGGTGAGGGTCGGCTTGAAACGATCCATGCGTGCTCTCGCTCATTTCGGGTTGCGTACACAGCCAAGGCCTCCCTCGTGTGTAACCCAAACCGGGCAGCGCATCCAGCGGAATCGATTCGTACCCAGCGGCGGTTGTGGTATACACTGGAGAACGCACCGGAGCGCCTCGGCGCGCTCACCACACGACGCCTGACCGACGCGCTCATCGGCTGCGCCAAGCACGAGCGGGGTAGATGCCATGGTTTTCTCATTCCTGAAGTCCTCACACCGCCGCGCGGCGGAGCTGGTCGCGACCATGCAGGGGGTCGATCCCAAGTCGATCAAGCCGATCACCGAGGCCGCCGAGTGGATGGAGGAGATGCCCGAGGACGACCCGCGCCGCGCCATGGTCCCCAGCAAGCTGCTCAAGGGGCGCTACTACCTGTTCAGCAACAACCGCGAGCAGGGCACGGTCATCCGGGTCACCCCCAAGGAGGTCCAGGTGCGGCTCCCGTTTGAGATTCGCCTCGAGAACGGCACCCGCATCCCCACCTCCCATCTCTTTCGCTCCCTGTCCAACGACGGGCTGGTCGCCATGGGCGATCAGCGCGCCCAGAAGGTGATCCGCAAGGTGCAGGAGAAGGCCAGCGAGGCCTTCCGCGAGCACCAGCGCATGTGCAACGCCTGCTTCAAGATCGTCAACCCGGTGCGCTTCCCGGGCCACCCCAACAAGGGGATCCTCGGGCCGCCCGCCTTCAAGTTCATCGACTGCCCTGGCTGCGAGGCGGGCCAGCTCAAGGCCGAGCAGGCCGCCAAGGCCGCCGCCGAGGCCGAGGCCGCCGCCGAGGCGCAGGCCCTCCAGGAGCAGGAGGACCTCCGCACGCGCAACCGCCAGGGCTGACCCGATCACACCACCCACGGAGCACCAAACCCCATGAACCGCATTGCGCTGCTCATCGCCCTCGCCGTCGTCAGCGCCTCCCTCGTCTCCGCCTGTGGGAGCGACCAGGGGGGCGGCGGGCGCGGCTTCACCGCGCGCGACCACGTCATGCGCGGCGCCGACCGCTACCCCACGGAGGGCCTGATCATCGTCAAGGCCGACCTCAACAAGGACTCCATCCCCGACGTCTACTCCGTCTACGAGGAGGACGGCGAGGGCGACGACGCCGAGCGTCGCCTCATCCGTAAGGAGATCGACGTCAACTTCGACGGCTCCGTCGACATCTGGCGCCACTACAACCAGGCCGAGGCCCTCATCCGCGAGGAGCTGGACTACAACTTCGACGGCCGCGTCGACGCCGTGAACTTCTTCGACAAGTCCATGCTCGTCCGCAAGGAGCTGGACGTCGAGTTCGATCAAGCCCCCGACGTCTTCAAGTACTACAAGAAGGGGGAGCTGGTCCGCGTTGAGCGCGACACCGACAACAACGGCAAGGTCGATCACTGGGAGTATTACGAGCGCGGCACCCTCGACCGCATCGGCCGCGATCAGTCCGGCGACGGACAGGTCGATGTCTGGGAGGAGCGCTGAGCCTCACCGGAGCAGCTGGAGGTAGCGCGGCCTGCGCCCGTCCAGCCCGAGCGGGTTGACCCGGTAATCGGTCCGTCGCCCCGGCTCCGGGGTCACCGTCGCCCGAATCAACGACCCGCCGCGCGTCACCTGCAAGCGAAACGGCTGCCCGATCCGCGCTCTCCGCAGCGCCCGCTCATCCAACAGCCGATCCCCCGGGTGCACCCCCGCCCGCGCCGCTGGCCCGCGCGGGTCCACGCCCGCCACGTACGCCCCGGCCGCGTCAAACCCCACCTGGAACCCGAACCAGGGCACCTGCACCGTCCCCTGCATCAGGTGCAGCCCCTGCTGCTGAAGCACGCTGCGCAGCGGCAGCGCGTCCGCCCCGGACACGTACCGCGACCAGAAGGTCTCCTGCGCCAGCTCACCGTGGTCGTCCAGCCGCCGGGTGACGCTCTGGAGCGTCGTGTTGTCGTAGGTCTGCCCCTTCGCCGCCACCTCGGCCAGCAGCGACTTGAAGATCCGCTCCAGCCCCGACTCGACCTGGCCGCCGCCAGGCGCCGCCAGCGCCCCGTCGAGCATCGCCCCCAGCAGCGCCCCCTTGTCGTAGGGCAGCCGCCGCGCGTTCGTGTCGCTCCAGAAGCGCTCCGGCAGCTCCGCGAGCGGCATCTTGAGCGACGCCGGGTTGCTGTAATAGGCGCTGATCGCCTCCGCCAACCTCGCCCGGAACCACCCCTCGTCCGCCAGCCCCGCCCGCACCACGGTCTGCGCCGCGATGTAGGTCGTCACCCCCTCCTTGAACCAGAGGGTGTCGTACTCCGCGCTCGGGTGGTGCACCAACAGGTGACCGTTGACCACGTGAAACGCCTCGTGGGCCACCAACTCCGCCAATTCCCGGGTCGGGGCGCCTCGCCCCACCTCCACCAGGAACCCCCCGCGCCGCCCGCCGCCCTCCAGGCGCCCGTCGACGTTGACGCCGAGGGCGATCATCGACAGCCGCCGCGTCCCGGCGGGCCAGTGCCAGCCGCGGGGCAGGTAGCGCCGCTGGTCGCGCACCAGGCGCGTCGCCAGCTCCATCATCTCCTCGTCCGCCAGCGGCAGCTCCCCCTGGCAGGCCACCTGGAGGAAGCGCCCGTCGGCCAACTGACGCCCATACAGGCGCAGCGGCCCGGCCACCACCACCGAGTCGAACAGGTGCCCCATGTCGTCCGCCACGAACCGCCACACCGTCCGGGTCGCCATCGGCTCCAGCGCCGCCACGCCGCTCCCCTCCAGCCGCACCGGGGTCCAGTTGGTGGCCACCGCCCAGTCCGACGACACGACCACCTCCACGCCGCTGCGCTGGAACTGACGCGCCTCGCTCGGCAGCAGCAGCGACACCTGGCCGTAGAGGAGCAACCCCTGGATGTCGATCCGCGGCTCGTAGCGCGCCGCGTGGCTCGTCCGCGCTGGTCCGTGGGGGGGGACCACCCGGTAGCTCACCGTCAGCTCGCCGCACCCGCCGTGGGTCAGCGCCAGCTCACCCGGCGCGTCCGAGCGCATCTCCACCGGAGCGCCCGAGGCGCAGGCGGCGGTCATGTCCCGAAGTGAGCGCTTGAGCTTGAGGTGCTCGCTCCACCGGTTGGGCAGCAGCAGCCGCAGCGGCGAGGGCGGCTCAACGAAGGTGGCCTCAACGCGGATCTGGTTGGCGACGGGGTCAGGCTCCAGCCGCACCCGCAGCTGAAGCTCGTCCCAGGCGGCGCTCGGCATCCGTTGCGGGTTGAGCGGCCTCAGCTCACCGCGCGGCACCTCGATGATCCCATCCGTGGGGACCTCCGCGGGGGGTTGGGCGGTGGGCGGTGAGGTCGCGCAGCCGATCAGCAGCGCGCAGAGGAGAACCGGGATGTGAGGTCGCGGTGCGACGTGCATCTCAAGCCTTTTGTCGTCTCCAGCCCGGCATACGGGCGCCGGTTGCGGAACAAAAGGCTCACGGAGAGGGGGGTTACTTCTTGGGGAGGTTGATGAGCGAGCGGCTCTGGCCAGACTTGATGGTCACCCGGTAGGTCTTGCGAATGCCCTCTTTGTCGTTGACGAGGACCACGCTGTGGGGTCCGGGCGAGACCTTGTGGTTGATGACGGGGGTCCAGCCCACGCTGGCGCCGTCGATCATGACCTGGGCGGCGGGCTTGGAGGCGACGTTCAGGAAACCAGGGCCGGTCTTCTCAGGCGGCTTCTCCGCCGGGGGCGTCGTGTCCTTCCTGGCCTCTTCGCGTCGCTTCCGATCTTCCTCCGCCTTCCTGGCCGCGGCTGCCTTTCGCTCCTCCTCTTCCCTCCTCTTGCGAGCCTCCTCTCTCTTTTTACGGGCTTCCTCGCGTTTGGCCAGAAGATTGTCGTTCGTCTCACCAGGGCGGGAGGTGGTGTCCCTGGTGTTGTCGGCGACGACGGGCTCGTCCTCCTTGCTGGAGGTGAGCTTGGCCACGATGGAGGTGGAGGGCTCGCTGCCCGGGGTGAACTCCTCGGCGTAGGGCTCGTGGCCCGGCGCCTCGGCGACGATGCGGAAGGAGCGGGTGGCGTCGAGGCCGCTGACCTCCAGGGTGCCTTTGCCGCTCTGGACCTTGCGGCCGGTCTTCTCGCCGGGCTTGTCCAGCTCAAGGACCGTGATCATCGCCGTCTGCGGCTCGGCCCGGACGTTGAGCGCGACCTGCGACGGGCGCAGGGTCACGTCCACCCGGGCCACCTCGCCGTCCTTGACCGTGACGTCGCGGACCTCGTCGAGGAAGCCCGCCTTGGTGAACTTGACCTGGTAGGTGCCAGGCGAGAGGTTGTGCTCGAACGGCGGCGGATCGGAGATCGGCTTGCCGTCCACGAACACCGAGGCGTCGGCGTGCGTCACCTTGACCGAGATCCCCGACGCGCTGGCCGCGGCGGCCTTCTTCTCCAGCTGGATCGGCAGGACGTACTTCTGCCCCGCTTCGACCTTGAGGCTGTCGGTCAGGGTGGCGAAGCCGTCGGCCGAGATGGTGATCGAGCGGCTGCCCGGCCCGACCTTGTCCACGATGATGTCCTGCGTCGCGGGCCCCTCGTGCACGACCTTGTCGTCGATGGCGATCGTCACCTGGTCGACGTTGCTGACCTTGAAGGTGATCGCCGAGTCGTCGGGCGCCAACATCGACGGCACGGTGAGCACCGCCACGATCCCGCCGAGGAGCAGCAGGATCAGCGCCACCAGGAGCCCGATCACGAGCCCGTTGCGCTTTGGCGCGGGCGGCGGGGGCTTGATCGCCGTCGGCCGCGCCGTCGGCGTCGATGAGCCGAACAGATCGGGGCCGCTGGGGGCCGCGGGCGGCGGGGGCGCTGGCGCGGGCGTAGGCGTCGGCGGGCTCGGGTCGAGCGACGGCTCAGGGGGGATCGGCGGGGCCGGGTCGTCGAGGCCCCCGCCCGTGAGGGCGCTGAGGTGCTCGTCCCGATCGAACTCCATCGTCGGGTCGTCGAGGTCGTCGAACCCAGCCGCCAGCTCCACCACGTCGAGCAGCTCCGCCGTCGCGGGCGGCGCGTCCTTGTAGACGATGTCCGGCAGCGGCTCGTCGCTGTCGAGCGCCGGGCTGATCACCCCCGCCCCCGCGATCGGCTTGCCGTCGCGGCCGAAGACCTGGGTGTCCAGCTCCTCCTCGTCCCAGCGCAGGAAGCCGTTGTTGGACTGCTGCTGTTGTTGCTTGAGCGAGTCGAGGCTGATCGTGCGGTAGTGATCGAGCTTCTTGCGCTCCATCTCGATCTCGGCCGCGAACAGCCCCTTCATCACCGACGCCAGCTCCTTGGACTGGAAGTAGGAGCCCTGGTTGCGCATGAAGCGATCGAGCGCGTCGTACATCTCGCTGGCGCTCTGGAAGCGGTCGTCCGCCGCCTTGGCCAGCGACTTGAGGACGATGTCCTCCAGCTCGCGCGGGATGTGCGGGTTGTAGAGCGTCGGCGGCGCCATCTCCACCTTGCGGATCTTCTCCAGGGTGTCGAAGTCGCTCTCACCGAGGAACAGCCGCTCCAGCGTGAGCATCTCGTACAGGACGATCCCGAGGCTGAAGATGTCCGCCCGGTGATCGACGTGCAGCCCGCGCACCTGCTCGGGCGACATGTAGCTGAACTTGCCCTTGAGGATCCCGACCTGCGTCTCGCTCGTCTTGCCCTGCGCCTTGGCGATCCCGAAGTCGATGATCTTGGTGTCGCCCTCGTAGCTCAGCAGCACGTTGTGCGGGGAGACGTCGCGGTGCACGATGTGCAGCGGGTTGCCCGACGCGTCCGCCTTGGTGTGGGCGTAGTGCAGCGCCGCGCAGACCTTCATCGCGACGTGGGTCGCCATGAAGATGTCCGGCTTCGCCCCGTCGCGCACCATCCGCTCCCAGATCGTCCGCAGGTCCTTGCCGCTGACGTACTCCAGGGCGATGAAGTAGGAGCCGTCCACCTTGCCGAGGTCGAAGATCTGCGCGATGTTCGGGTGGTTGAGCTGCCCGGCGATCTTCGCCTCGTCGATGAACATCGAGATGAAGGTCTCGTCCTCGGCGATCGAGTTCAAGATCCGCTTGACCGCCAGGAGGCGCTCGAAGCCCTCGGCGCCGAAGGCCTTGGCCTTGAAGACCTCCGCCATGCCGCCTACGCTGATCTTCTCCAGCAGGCAATATTTGCCGAAGGGAATCGGCTTGGGGAGTACGCCAATATCGGTATTCATCGGTTCCAGTCAGGGCGTGGGCGGTCGAGCGCGGCGTGTGTG
Organism: Myxococcales bacterium; assembly: GCA_002716585.1. GTDB lineage: Bacteria > Myxococcota_A > Bradymonadia > Bradymonadales. The sequence goes on from PBBL01000038.1 coordinate 14,531, forward strand.
ACCGGGTCCACGCCGACGGCCGCCCAAATAACAGCCTTCAAACTCACATGAAATTAGGAGAGCGCCCCCTCTCTTGTCAACGCGCTCCCACACTCCTTTCGTCGGACGCCCCGGCTCAGTGGCCCGTCAGAGCCGCCGCCGGGTCCATGTTGGAGGCCCGAATGGCCGGAATCAGGGCGCCCACCAGGCAGAACAGTATACCGCCCCCGAGCCCCGCAGCAAAGAACCACGGCTCCCACACAAACAAGGAGTCCGGCTTGAACGGGAAGTCCCCGATCAGCCGCGCGAACGCCGCGTCCACCCCGACCGCCGCCAGCACGCCGAGCCCGCACCCGATGGCGCCGCCCACCGCGCCGATCACCGTCGCCTCCATCAGCACCATCACCCGGATGCTCGCGCGCGTCGCGCCCACCGCCCGCATGATGCCCAGCTCGCGCCGTCGATCCGTGATCACCATCAGGAACGTGTGCATGATGTTCACCGCCGCGATCAGGATGATGATCACCGAGATCAGCGTGAAGATGCTCGTCACGATCGTGATCACCAGCCCCGCCTTCTGGGCGCTCTCGTACCGCTCGTCCAGCGCCAGCCCCATCTCCTCGGTCACCCGCCGCGCCAGCTCCGCCACGTACTCGTTGCGCTCCGCCTCCACCAGCAGCGAGTGGTAGGTCTCGGCCGTGTCCTTCTCCCGGTACATCGCGTTGAAGCGCTGCACGTACCCGATCGGCATCGTCGCGCCGATCGCGATCGCCTTCGGCGAGAACCCCACCACCTCGAACTTGCGCGTCCGCGGCTCCCCGGTGCCGCTCTCGCCCAGGTAGCTCCGCCCCAGCGTCGCGTTGAAGCTGAACCCCACCAGCGCGTCCGGGGTCAGCCTCGGCAGCTTCGCCAGCGCCGAGTTGCTCCCCTTCATCGCCGTGTGCACCGAGCCGTTGTACACCTCCAGCAGCCTCGGGTTGCCCACCACCGGCACCGGCATCTCGCACTGGCTCGTGTCCTGGCCGCAGTAGCTCTTGCCCGGGCACGGATCCTCACCCTGGGGCCGCCCGCGCCGATCCACCGGCGGCGGCTCGCACGCCTGCTTCTCGCACACCCCGGCCCCGCCGCAGCTCCGCCCCGACGGGCACCCCGCGTCGTCGCTGCACGCGATCGGCGCCGCGTCCCAGTCCCGGAACATCTCCGGGTTCTTCAGATCGGGCTGCACCAGCTCCGCCGGGATCCCGTCGGCGATCATCTCCGTCCAGAAGGTCTTGCCGATGATCTCCTGACCACCCCAGCCGCGCGCCGGGAACTCAAAGCGCATCTTCGGGTACACCCCCGACACGCCCTCCAGCTTGCGCAGCTCCTCCACCGTCTGGTCGTCGAGCTTGCGCCCACCGCCAAACAGCGACCCCTCCGTCCGAAACACCCCCACGTCGTAGCTCGGCAGCACCACCTCCAGCTGGCTGATCACGAAGATCTCCTCCAGCACCACCGTCTTGATCCCCTGACCCAGGGCGACGAAGAAGATGAAGGTCGAGATCCCGACCACGATCCCGAAGCTCGAAAAGACGAAGTCCTTGGTGTTGCGCTTGAGGTTCTGACCCACCAGGCGCGCCAGCTTCGACATCGACGCCATTACCCCTCCCTCTCGTCTTCGACCACCACGCCGTCCTCAAGCCGGATCCGCCGCCGCGCCACCTTCGCCACGTGATCCTCGTGCGTCACCACGATCACCGTGATCCCCTCGGTCGCGTTCAGATCCTGAAACAGCTCCAGGATCTGCATCCCCGTCTTGTAATCCAGAGACCCCGTCGGCTCATCGCACAGGATCAACTTCGGCCCCGGAAACAACGCCCGCGCGATCGCCACCCGCTGCTTCTGACCGCCGGACAGCTCCGACGGCCTCGCCGTGATCTTGTCCCCCAGCCCCACCTTCCGCAGCAGCTCGTCCGCCCGCGCCGCCGGATCCTTCACCGGCGACCCGAAGAAGCTCGACAGCGTCACGTTCTCCTGACACGTCAGGTGGTCCAGCAGGTTGAAGTGCTGGAACACGAACCCCAGGCTCGTGTTCCTCAACGCGCTCAGCTCTCTGTCGCTCAGCGCCCGCATCTCCCGGCCGTCCACCTTGACCGAGCCCTCCCAGCCCCGATCCAGGCCGCCCAACACGTTCAGCAGCGTCGTCTTCCCCGAGCCGCTCGTGCCCACGATCGACACGAACTCGCCCTCGCCGATCGACAACGTCACGTCGCGCAGCGCCGTGTGCCGCACCCGACCCGATCCGTAGTACCTGGTGACGCCCGAAACTTCGATCATGGTGCTGTCTCGCCCCCTCCCGCCCCCGGCTCACCGGGCGCGCCGCCCTCCGGCGACTCGCCCTCCGGCGTCTCTCCCTCAGGCGACTCGCCCTCAGGAGCCTCCCCCTCCTCCTCGGTCGGCTCCGCGGCCGCCGCGCCGGGCTCCGAGAACCGCAGCTCGCCCCGGGCGTCGATCCCGCCGCCGTCGAGCAGCAGCCGCACCCCGACCTGGCCGATCGGCCCGACCACCGCCTCGGCGATCCCGCTCCCCATGACCGGCCCCAGCTTCGCCTTGACCCGATCGACGCTCAGGTACGCCCCGGTCGCCACGTCGTCCGTCAACAGCGCCCGCGACAGCGACCCCTCGGGCAGCGCCTTGTCGAGGCGGCGCCCGTCGCCGGTCAACGCCCGGTGCACGTCCGTCATCGTCAGCTCGGTGCTCGCCACCGTCACCAGGTCGCCCAGCACGTAGATCGCGAACGGCGGCGCCGTGCTGCTCGTCGGCCGGAAGCCGTAGCGGAGGATGTCGTTGGCGAGCTGCTGACGGATGATCGAGCCGCTCAGCTCCTCCACCAGCCCGTCGAGCAGCTTCAAGAACGCCTCGCGGTCGCGCACCTGGAGGTGGAACATCATCGTGATCGACCGCATCTGCTCGGTCCGCCGCCTCGCCTGGAAGCGCGACGGATCGACCTTGAGCAGGGTCAGCCCCGCGTGCCCGCTGGCGTTGTTGATCAGGTCGTTCTCGATGTCGATCCCGGTGGACGCCTTGATGTTCTTGAAGATCTTCGCCACGAACCGCTGCTGACGAGGAGGCATCAGCTTTTGATACTCGCGCCAGAACAGGCGGGCGTCGATCGCCGTGCGGAGGAACAGGTAGGCGTCGGGCGGCACCAGCACCTTGAACCGCGGCGCCTCGCTCCCGGGCTTGTCCAGCCCCTCCATCGCCTTGACGGTCGCCTCGTCCACCCCGAAGAACGCCTGCCCCTGACCGCCCGAGGCGTCGGCCTGGCCGCCGAACCCGCTCCAGGTCAGGTGCGACGCGACCGCGTCCAGCACCTCCTTCTGGTAGGTCTTCAGCCCGGGCGCCCAGGACTTGTAGAACGCCAGCACCCGCGGCGTGCTCACGTAGGCCGACGCGGGCCACTTCAGGCCGACCCGCTCGCGGAACGCCGCGAACTCGGGCAGCTCCGCCAGCGGCGCCTCCGGCTTGAGCACCGCGCCCAGCACCTCCGGGCTCGCCGTCGCCTGCCCCGACTGGGCCAGCGACGCCCCCGCGATCGCCACCAGGCTGCCGTCCACCGGCGCCCAGGAGAACTCCCCGGCGTCGCCCTTGAGCGTCTTGATCGGCGACCCCTCCTGGCGCGTCGGCTCGCCGCTGATCCGGTACTGGCGCTTGAGGGCGCCGATCGTCTTCGCCTCGAACGCCTTGAGGTCGCTCGTGTAGAACAGCACGACCGGGGCGCCCTTCCAGCCGACCACGGCCATGCCGCCGTCCGGGTGGATGCCCGCCGGGCCGTAGGTCGCCTTGTCGAAGACGTCAACCCCGAGGACCCGCTTGATCTCCTGGCGATAGGCGTCCACGGGGAGGTTGCCCTGAAACCGCGTCGCCAGGTGCTGCCCCGAGGACCGCACCCCGTCCATGTCGGTCAGGAAGACCGCCACGTCCACGTCCTGCGGGAGCGCCTTGGCGAAGGCGTCCATGCGCTCCTGCGGGGTCGCGGGGATCGACGCCGCGCCGCCGCCGCAGTCGCAACCCCCCTGGCAGCCACCGACGGCGATCAGCGCCAGACCAACCAGCGCCGCTCCTATCCACGTGGCGCGCCGCGCGCCTGACATTGCAACGTTCATTCAACCCCTCGGAACATCCGGCGGACACCCGCGCAGCGCTCGGCGGCGCTGCGGCCTGGCGTTCACCCCAGCCCTCGCGCCTCGATGACACGAACCCCCATGGTGTACCGGCGCACCCGGATCCGCGTCAAGCGCCGTCGCTCGCCGCCCACCTCGCGCCGCCGCCATCGCCGTCGCGTCGCGCTCGCCCCTCCCCCTCCAGCTTGATGAGGTGGGCCAGCAGGCTCTGCTGCGCCAACGGGTACAGCAGCGGCGACACCTCCGGGTACACCTCCGGCAACATCGCCAGCAACGTCTGGGATTCCGGCTTCAGCGCCTGGAGCGCCCGCCCCTCCCGCATCAGGCGGTGCGCGATGTAGTGACGCAGCACACCTTCAGGATCTTCAATCACCTCGCCGTGCGCCGGGACCATCTGCCTCAGCCCCTCCAACGCCAGCAGCCGCTCCAGCGACGCCAGGTAGCACGCCATGTCGCCGTCGGGCGGCGCGACCAGGATCGTCCCCTCCGACGCCACCATGTCCCCGGCGGCGAGCACGCCCGCCGCCGCGTCCCACAGCGCCACGTGGCCCGACGCATGCCCCGGCGTCCACAGCACCTCCAGGGTCACCTCGCCCAGCTCCACCCCGCTGCCCGTCGGCCACCGCCACCGCCCGCGCCCCGTCCGGGGCGTCCACCCGCTCCCAGGTCGCCTCGTGCGCCATGACCACGACCTCGCCGCCCAGGTGCTCCACCAGCGCCCCCAGGCCCGACACGTGGTCGATGTGGTGGTGGGTGAGCACGATCGCCTCCAGCCGATCGCCCGCCGCCAGGCGCGCGTCCACGATCGCGGCGAGCCGCGCCTGCTCGCGCGAGGCGTCGGCGCCCGGATCAACGACGACAAACGCCTCTCTGCCGATGAGCAGGGCGTTGGTGGTCGTGGCAGGGGGCAGGGTGAGGGTCTTGAGGGCGACGTGGGTCCAGGCGGGCGCGGTGCGGACGAGGTCGGCGGCGCTCATGGCGAGCCTCCTGCGCGAGGTCGGTTCAGGTTCTGGGAGGCTGGCGCCGCCGACGTCACATCGCGCTCGTGCGCGAGACGGCGCGCTCCAGCTCCTCCTGGGAGAGCCCGGAGTGGCCGGAGACGACGATCGACTGCGACTGGGCGGTCTGCATGTCCATGGCGGAGACGTTGACGATGCCGTCGGTGTCGATGTCGAAGGTGACCTGGATCCGCGGCGTCCCGGCGCGGGCGCGGGGGATGTTGGTGAGGTTGAAGGTGCCCAGCATGCGGTTGTCGGTGGCCGAGCGCGACTCGCCCTGGTGCACCTGGATGGTGACCAGCTCCTGGTTGTCCTCGGTGGTCGTGAACACCTTGCTGGCGCGCGCCGGGATGCTGGTGTTGCGCGGGATGATCGACACGAAGCGATCGGCCGCCGCCCGGATCCCCAGCGACAGCGGGGTCACGTCCAGCAGCACCACCTCCTTCACCTCGCCGCCCAGGATCCCCGACTGGATCGCGGCGCCCGCCGCCACCACCTCGTCCGGGTTGACCCCCTTGAAGGGCGCCCGGCCGAAGATCTCGCGGACCTTCTCCTGCACGATCGGCATCCGGGTCATGCCGCCGACCAGCAGCACCTCGTCGATGTCGTCCGGCATCACCCCGGCGTCCTCAAGCGACGCCAGGCAGGGCGCCTCCAGCCGCTGCACCAGCTCGTAGCACAGGTCGTTCAGCTCGCTGCGCCCGAGCATCAGCGACAGGTGCTTCGGGCCGTCGTCGTTCACGGCGAGGAACGGGAGGTTGATGTTGGTCTCGGTGAGGGAGCTCAGCTCGCACTTGGCGGCCTCGGCCGCCTCGCGCAGGCGCTGCAACGCCATCTTGTCACCCGAGACGTCGATCCCGGTCTGCTCGTGGAACTTGTCGATCAGGTGCATCAACAGCACCCGATCGAAGTCCTCGCCGCCGAGCGCGTTGTCGCCGCTCGTCGCGACCACCTCAAAGACCCCGTTGGTGAACTCCAGGACGCTGATGTCGAAGGTGCCGCCACCGAGGTCGAACACCGCGATGCGCGAGTTCTTCTGGTGGTGGAAGCCGTAGGAGAGCGCCGCGGCGGTGGGCTCGTTGATGATCCGCCGCACGTTCAACCCGGCGATCGTGCCCGCCTCCTTCGTCGCCTGACGCTGGGCGTCGTCAAAATAGGCCGGCACCGTGATCACCGCCTCGGTGACCTCCTCGCCGAGGTAATCCTCCGCGGTGGACTTCATCTTGCGCAGGATGTGGGCTGAGATCTCCTGGGGGGAGTAGTTCATCCCCTTGACCGAGATCCAGGCGTCGCCGTTGACGTTCTCGACGATCTGGTAGGGCATGATCTCGCCGAGATCACCGACCTCGTGCGAGCGGAACTTGCGCCCGATCAGGCGCTTGATCCCAAACACGGTCCGCTCCGGGTTGATGATCGCCTGGCGCTTGGCCTGCTGGCCCACCAACAGCTCCTCACCGTCCGTAAACGCGACCATCGAGGGGGTCGTCCGCGCCCCCTCGCTGTTGGGGAGGACGGTCGGCTCCGAACCTTCCATCACAGCAACGACGGAGTTGGTCGTCCCCAGGTCAATACCAATGATCTTGCCCATGTCACACCCTGGATTCTAACACGATTCGGCCATGCCACCTGTGCAATACTGAACCACGTTTCACTATCACCGCAGAAGAACGACTTCTGGAATGAGACTACACCGTCTCAACCCACCTGACAACCCGAGGGGCGCTGTGCTGTCAGGTTCCCCACAAACGCGCTGACCCCGCGGGAGGGTTTGTGTTCTGCGCCTGTTTGTGCCACACAGAGCGCCGACCCAGGCCACCGCCTCGACGCGCCCGAGGCCTCGCCAGGGGCAACCGCGCCACCGAGCCACCATGGACCTCAACGATCCGGCCAGCTACGACTACGACCTCCCCGAGGAGCTGATCGCCCACCACCCGGTCAGCCCGCGCCCGGCCAGCCGCCTGCTCGTCTCCCCGCCCCCCGGCGGCGCCGCGCAGACGCCGCGCGCCGCGCAGACGCCGCGCGTCGCGCGCTTCGCCGAGCTGGGCCGGTGGCTCGCCCCAGGCGATCTGCTCGTCTTCAACGACACCCGCGTGGTCCCCTGTCGCCTCTACGCCCTCAAGCCCACGGGCGGCCGGGTCGAGATCTTCGTGCTCGGCGCCCTCGATCAGGCGCGCCTCCCCTGGGACGCCCCGCTCCCCCCCGAGGGGCTCCTCCTGACCGCCTTCATGCGCGCCAACCGCACCCCTCGCCCCGGCGCGACGCTCACCGTGGAGCCGCGCTCTCCAGGTGAGGGCGTCACCGGTGACGCCCTCACCCAGGCTTCGACCGTCACCATCGAGTCCAGGCAGGACGACGGGACCTGGATCATCCGGCTGAGCGGCCCGCAGCCGCTGGGGGCGCTCCTGGAGGCCGCGGGCCACGTCCCCCTGCCCCCCTACATCGTCAGCCGCCGCAAGGCCCTCGGCGAGCCCGAGGAGGTCGAGGCCGATCGGACCCGCTACCAGACGGTCTACGCGCGTCGCCCCGGCGCGGTGGCGGCGCCTACGGCGGGGCTGCACTTCTCCCGGGAGCTGATCGCGGAGCTGAAGGCGGCGGGGATCGGGGTCGGGTTCGTGACGCTCCACGTCGGCGCGGGCACCTTCAAGCCGCTGGCCGACGGGGTGCCGCTCGACGCGCAGGCGCTCCACGTCGAGCGCTACCGGATCGAGCCCGAGCTGGAGAGGCAGATCGCCCGGTGCGCCGCGTCCGGCGGGCGGATCATCGCGGTGGGGACGACCTCGGCGCGGGCGCTGGAGGACCAGGGGGTGTTGTGGGGCGAGCGCCGCGTCCAGGCGGGCGCCTACGACACGCAGCTGTTCATCCGCCCGGGGTGGCGGTGGCGGCTGGTGGACGGGCTGGTGACCAACTTCCACCTGCCCCGCTCCAGCCTCCTGGTCATGATCTCGGCGCTGATCGGCCACGAGGCGACCAGGCGCCTCTACCAACAGGCGATCGCCGAGCGGTTGAGGTTCTACAGCTACGGAGACGCGTCGCTGCTGTGGCGACGCGACCAGGACGGGGCCGACGCCCCGAAGGAGGGGGCGACATGAGCACCACCGCCCCGGACCCGCGCGAGGAGCGCTTCGAGCGCATCCCCTTCACCGTCACCGACCGCTGCGGCGAAGCCCGCTGTGGACGCATGAAGCTCGCCCACGGCGAGGTCGAGACCCCGATCTTCATGCCAGTGGGGACCGCCGGGACCGTGAAGGGGTTGACCCCGGAGGCGCTCAAGGACGCCGACGTCGAGATCATCCTCGGCAACACCTACCACCTGTTCTTGAGGCCCGGCCTGGACGTGCTGGAGATGCACGGCGGGCTTCACGAGATGATGCACTGGGATCGCCCGATCCTGACCGACTCGGGCGGCTACCAGGTGTTCAGCCTCAAGGAGCTGCGCACCATCCGCGAGGAGGGGGTGGAGTTCCGAAACCACATCGACGGCCGCAAGCACCTGTTCACGCCCGAGTCGGTGATCGCCACCCAGGAGGTGATCGGCTCGGACATCATGATGGCCTTCGACGAGTGCCCCCCGCTCGGCGAGGAGGCGGTGGACCGGCGCTACCTGGAGCGGTCGATGGCGCGCACGACGCGGTGGGCGAAGCGCTGCCTGTCGGCCAGGACGCGGCCGGACTGCGCGCTGTTCGCCATCACCCAGGGCGGCACGGAGCTGGACCTGCGCCAGCGCCACCTGGAGGAGCTGCTGCCGCTCCCGTTCGACGGCTACGCCATCGGCGGGCTGAGCGTCGGCGAGGCGAAGCCGCGCATGTATGAGACGGTGGAGGCGATCGCGCCGCAGCTGCCTGAGGACCGGCCGCGCTACCTGATGGGCGTCGGGACGCCGGAGGACCTCGTCGAGTGCGTCGCGCGCGGCGTGGACATGTTCGACTGCGTGTTGCCGACGCGCAACGGGCGCAACGGGCAGCTGTTCACCAGCCGGGGGAGGATGATCATCAAGCATGCGCGCTACCGCACGGATATGGGGCCGGTGGACCCCGAGTGCGACTGCCCCACCTGCACGCACTACACGCGCGCGTACCTGCGTCACCTGTTCATCAGCCGCGAGATGCTGGCCGGGCACCTGGTGACCCTCCACAACATCCACTACTACCTCAACCTGATCGGGGGTCTGCGGGCGGCGATCCGCGCCGGGACCCTGGACGCCTTCATCGCGCGCTGCAAGGAGGGCTGGAGCCACTCCGAGCGCGGCGCGTGACCCCACCTCAAGCGCTGGACGCGGGTGACGACCGTCACCACACTGAGATCAGGGGCGCTCGCCCCTGAAAGCCGCTGCTGCGTCCAGCGCCTCGTGATTCTCCTTGCAACAGGCCACTCGGCGAGGGATAGTGAGGGCTGAACGCCTGTCTCGCCAGCGCCAGCCTGGCCCCACGCAGGTCACGACCCGAGGAGTTGACATGACCACATCCCACCCCGACCCCGCCTACAGGCCTCAGGACCACGAGGAGGAGTTCGACTGGTCGTCGTGGTACCTGACCTACGAGGAGGATATGGGCCAGAGCCCCGAGCAGTTGGAGTGCATCCTGATTCTGTTGTCCGCCATTCAGCAGTGGCTCATCGAGACGGAGCGCGGCCACCTCTACGCAGGCGCGGACGTCTTCTTTGGCTGGCGCCCCGATCACGAGCTGGTCCAGATCAGCCCGGACGTCTTCGTCTTCGAGCCCCCTGCGGGCTTCATGGACCAGGGCTCGATCCAGGTCTGGAAGCCAGGACACAACCCGCCGCTGGTCGCGGTGGAGATCGTCTCCAAGGACTGGAAGAAGGATTACATCGACCTCGATCGCAAGTACGACCAGCTCGGCGCGCAGGAGCTGATCGTGTTCGACCCCCACGCAGCGCGCGGCACGCCGCCGCTGCCTGGCCTGAGCGCCCCGGAGCGCGGCATGCGCCAACCCCTCCAGGTCTGGGTCCGCGACGCCCAGGGGTCGCTGGTCCGCACCCGAGCGACGGGGCAGCGGCCCGTCTACAGCGAGGCCCTCGGGGCCTGGTGGGTCATCACCACCACGCGCCACGGCCCTCGCCTGCGCGTCGCCCGCGACGAACAGGGCCGAGACCTGATCGCAACCGCCGAGGAGGCGCGGCGAAGCGCCGAGGAGGCCCGCGAGTTCGCCGAGGAGGCCCGCGAGGCCGCCGAGGAGGCCCTGGCCCAGGAGGAGCGGGCGCGGCGCGCGGCTGAGCGCGCCCACGAGGAGGCGCTCGCGGAGATCGCGCGGCTGCGGGCGGCGCTCGGCGAGGAGGGAGGGACGTAGCGACGCGCCTTTACTCTGGAGGGGATTCGTGCGACGGATGAGGCGCTTGAGCAACCCTTGGAGAGGAGAGACACCATGCGCGCGATCACGATCACCCGACACGGCGGCCCCAACGTCCTTGAGATCCGTGAGAGCCCCGACCCGACCCCGAAGCCCGGCGAGGTGCGGGTTCGGGTGGAGGCGTGCGGGTTGAACTTCGCGGAGCTGATGGCGCGCCAGGGGCTCTACCCGGACGCGCCGCCGCCGCCGTGCGTGGTCGGCTACGAGGCCGCGGGGCACGTGGACGCGGTCGGTGACGGAGTGGAGGGGTTCAAGGAGGGGGATCGGGCGCTGCTGGCGATCAAGTTCGGGGCGCACGCCGACGTGATCTGCGTGGACCAGAGCCAGGCCTACCCGATGCCGGAGGGGATGAGCTTCGAGGAGGCGGCGGCGCTGCCGGTCAACTACCTGACGGCGTACCACATGCTGTTCCGCGCCGCGTCGCTGCGCCCGGGGCAGCGGGTGTTGGTGCACATGGCGGCGGGCGGCGTGGGGATCGCGGCGCTCCAGCTCTGCCAGACCGTCGAGGGGGTGACGACCTACGGGACCGCCTCCCCGGGCAAGCACGACATCATCCGGGAGCAGGGCTGCGACCACCCGATCGATTACCGGAACCTGGATTACGCCGAGGAGGTGCGCAAGCTGACCAACGGGCGCGGGGTGGACATCGTGCTGGACGCGCTGGGCGGCAAGGACTGGAAGAAGGGGTTTGAGCTGCTGAGCCCGGTGGGGCACCTGATCGCGTTCGGCTTCGCCAACATGGCGACGGGGCCGAAGCGCAACCTCCTCAACCTCGGCAAGCAGCTCCTGTCGATCCCGCGGTGGAGCCCGATGACGCTGATGGAGACGAACCGGACGATCTCGGGGGTGAACATGGGCAAGCTCTGGGACGAGGTCGAGATGCTGCGCGAGGAGATGGAGGCGCTGCTGCGGTTGTACGAGGAGGGGAAGATCAAGCCGCGGGTGGACTCGACCTTCTCGTTCGACCAGGCGCACGAGGCGCACCTGCACATGCAGAACCGGAAGAACATCGGAAAGATCGTCTTGACGCCGTAACGCGGCGTGTTTTCTGCCTGGACTTTTTGGAGACGGTGCCTCAGTTGGGTGGGCTGGTACGGCCACGACCCCTGGAGACAGGCTCGGGCGAGTCGCCAGGTGAACCGAACAGGTGGAGGTCGCCTCACCGAAGGCGGCGCGGTCTCGGGCGATGTCGGACAGGTCCAACCCCTGCTTGACGTGGGGGGAGGTGTCTGTTACACACGTGCGAATCGGCAGCCCCGGCAACTTTTTGCGAGGTTGCCGCGCGCCACGCGCCGGGCGATGTTGCCAGGACCCAGGTGGAAACGTGAATGAGATGTTGTATACGGTCATCGCCATCGCTGGTGGTGGTGGCGGCGGTCAAGCCGGCGGCGGCGATCTGCTGACGGGGTTCATCATCCCGATGGCGCTGGTGTTCGGGATCATGTACGTCCTGGTCATCCGGCCCCAGCAGAAGAAGCAGCAGGAGCACGAGGAGTACCTCAAGGCTCTGAAGTCCGGCGACAAGGTGGTCACCCAGGGAGGCCTCTTTGGCCGGGTGACCGCGGTCAGCGAGCGCACGATCACCCTGGACATCGGGGACCGGACGCGGGTCAAGGTGCTCCGCAGCCACGTCATCGGCTCGCAGGACGCCGCGCTGGCGGGCGAGCTGGAGGGCGGCGGCGGCGCGGCCAAGAACGACGAGAAGAGCAAGGAATCCAAGGACGATTGAGGGCGCCGAGAGGCGCCCGTGGTGTGTTGAGCGCGCGATGAGCGGCTGCCACCCGATCACAGGTGAGGTGATAGAGACATGGACAGGGCGTGGTGGTTGAGGGCCGTGCTCATTCTGGCGCTGGTCGTAATGGCGCTGGGGTCGCTCGTGCCGACGGTGGCGATGCCTGAGAAGGGTGAGCCGGTGCCGTCGTGGCTGACCTCGTACATGAAGGTGTGGAACAACCGGCTGAACCTGGGGTTGGATCTCCAGGGCGGCCTGCTGCTCCAGTACCGTGTCGAGGTGGAGAAGGCGGTCATCGACAAGGCCGACCGGCTCGAAGAGGACATGGTCAAGCGCCTCAAGGACAAGGACGCGGAGCTGCAGGTCACCAGCGCCCGAGAGGGGATGTCGGAGATCAAGCTCACGTTCGCGGATCCGGCGAAGACCTCCCTGGTGGACGAAGACTTCCTGTCGTTCTTCCCCAACATGGTCATGACCGAGGACGGCGGGACGCTCTCCTTCAAGATGTCGACCGAGTACATCGAGACCATCCAGGAGAACGCCATCGAGCAGGCGATCGGCACCATCCGCGAGCGCGTGGACGCGCTCGGCGTGGCGGAGCCGGACATCAAGAAGGCGGGGCTGGCGGACATCGTCATCCAGCTGCCGGGCCTGAACGAGGAGGACTTCGAGCGGGCCAAGAACCTGATCGGCACCACGGCGCAGCTTGAGTTCAAGATGGTCGCCGAGTCGGACATGCAGGGCTTCTTCTCCAAGCACCAGAGTGGCCTGCCCGCCGGGCTGGAGTACAAGGTCGAGAACGGCCAGCCCACGGTCACCGCGCGCGACAAGGACGCCCTGAAGGCGTACTTCAAGGGCAAGGTGGACGACAAGCACCAGGTCGTGTTCGAGGAGATCGTCTTCTACACGGACAAGACCAAGACGGTCAAAGACGAGAACCGCTCCTACTGGCGCACCCACCTCGTGTTCGACGAGGCGGAGCTGACCGGTGAGTACATCACCGACGCCCGGGTCTCCAACGACAACCGCACCAACAAGCCCTACGTCTCGCTGACGTTCGACTCGACCGGCGCCGAGCTGTTCGGCCGCACCACGACCGAGAACGTCGGCAAGCGCTTCGGGATCATCCTCGACGACACGCTCAAGTCGGACCCGGTCATCAACGAGCCGATCCCCGGCGGGCGCGCCCAGATCACCATGGGCGGCTACAAGAGCCTGAGCGAGACCTACCAGGAGTCGCGCGACCTCGTCCTCGTCCTCCAGCACGGCGCCCTGCCCGCCCCGATCCACAAGCAGTTCGAGACGAGCGTCGGCCCCAGCCTCGGCGCCGACTCCGTCCGCAAGGGCCGCATGGCGCTGCTGATCGCCTCCGCGCTCGTCGTCGTCTTCATGCTGATCTACTACAAGGGCGGCGGCATCATCGCCAACATCGCCCTGATCCTGAACATGATCTTCATCATGGCCGGGCTCACCGCGCTCAACGCCACCCTCACCCTGCCGGGCATCGCCGGGATCATCCTGACGATCGGTATGGCGGTGGACGCCAACGTGATCATCTTCGAGCGCGTCAAGGAGGAGCTGTACATCGGCAAGAGCCCCAAGGCGGCCATCAACGCCGGCTACGGCAAGGCGCTCTCGGCGGTGCTCGACGCCAACATCACGACCGCCATCGCGGCGGCCGTGCTCATGCAGTACGGCACCGGCCCCATCCGGGGCTTCGCCGTCACGCTCCTGCTCGGCATCGTCTCGTCGGTGTTCACGGCGGTCATCGTGACTCGCCTCTTCTACGACTTCATCATCCAGCGGATGCGCCCCGAGCGGCTCAGCATCTGATTGGACCGCGCCCCCGACCCGGGGCGCCTCGCTGAGAACTGTTGTTGTTGCCCTCATGACGCGCCCCGGGGCCTGGCCCCGAACACCTCTCCGACGCCCCCCGGTGGGCCGCTGAGGTGACACGATTCGGTGATACGAGAATGGACATCATCAAGCCTGGCTCCCGCTTTGACTTCGTTGGCAAGCAAAAGCCCTTCCTCATCGGATCGGTCATCGCTGTGCTGCTGAGCATCGGACTGCTCGTCGGCGTCGGCCTCAACTTCGGCGTCGACTTCAAGGGCGGCTCCGAGATCATCCTCGCCTTCAAGTCCGACGTCGGCAGCGACCAGGTCCGCGACGCGGCGGAGAACCTCGGGTTCGCCAAGCCCGACGTGCAGGCCTTCGGCGACGCCGAGGAGCACCGCTTCCTCATCCGCATCCCCAGCATCTCGTTCCTCAACGCCGAGTCGGCCGCGAAGCTCAAGACGGACATCGAGGCCCAGCTCGCCCCGATCCGCCGCTTCAACTGGAGCGAGGAGGGCGGCGACACCATCTACATCCGCTTCCAGGATGAGGCCAAGGTCGACATCGACAAGCTCAGCGAGCTCGTCAACAAGGCCGAACTCGGCAACTTCAAGGTCGAACTCCAGGGCACCGACGAGCGCCCCGAGTACAAGCTCCAGCTCCAGGAGCTGCAGGGCCGCGTCGCCGAGCACATGGCCAAGTCCTTCGGCGCCGAGGTCTTCGACCCCACCAAGGGCGTCGAGCGCGTCGAGACGGTCGGCCCCCGCGTCGGTGAGCAGCTGCGCAACAGCGGCCTGCTCTCCATCCTCCTGGCGATGCTCTTCATCCTCATCTACATCGCCTTCCGCTTCGACGTCCGCTACGCGCCTGGCGCCGTGCTCGCCCTCTTCCACGACATCCTGATCACCCTCGGCTTCTACGCCGCCCTCCAGATCGAGGTCAGCCTCCCGATCATCGCCGCCCTGCTGACGATCGTCGGCTACTCGCTCAACGACACGATCGTCATCTTCGACCGGATCCGCGAGAACTTCACCCTCCTCGGCGACAAGAGCATCGAGGAGACGGTCAACATCTCCATCAACGACTCGCTCAGCCGAACCCTCCTGACGTCGGTCACCACGCTCATCGCCGTCCTCGCGCTCTACGCCTTCGCCGGGGACCTCGTCAGGCAGTTCGCCTTCGCGCTCATCGTCGGTGTCATCGTCGGAACGTACTCTTCTACGTTTGTCGCTTCACCTGTCCTCATTTTCATGCATAATTGGATGGAGGAGCGGCGGCAGTTCAAGCTGGAGCAAGAACAGCGCGCCGCAGAGCAGGCCGAACAGGTAGAACAAACACCCTAGGATCCCCATGGTGGGCTCGCCCCACACACCCGGGTCAAACCTCCGCACCCAACCCCGCGACGGAGCGTCGACACCCCTGCGAGGCGAGCCTCACCACAACAGCTTCGCCTCATGACCCCAAACCCGACCCCGAGAACCTGGCGCTTCGCACCTCGGAACTTCTCTGAGAGCAGGCACCTGCGTCGACACCTCGGGCTCGATCGGCTCGTCTCCCGTATCCTCGCCAACCGCGGATACACCGACCTCGACGAGGCGTACGCGTTCCTCAACCCCACCTTCTCCCAGCTCGGCGACACCGACACCATGATCGACATGGACCGGGCCGTCCGCCGCACCCTCGAGGCGTTCCGCGACGGCGACCGGATCCGCGTCTGCGGCGACGACGACGTCGATGGGGTCACCTCCACCAGCTGCGTCTACCTCTTCTTCAAGCAGCTCGGCATCCCCGCCGACTTCTGCATCCCGCTGCGCACCGAGGGCGGCTCCGGCATCAACATGAACGTGATCCGCCGCGCCGCCCGCGACGGCGTCCAGCTCCTGATCACGACCGACTGCGGCGTCACCAACGTCGAGGAGATCGCCCTCGCCCGTCAGCTGGGGATGGACGTCATCGTCCTCGACCACCACACCATGCCCGAGGAGCTGCCTGACGCGGTCGCCATCCTCAACCCGATGCGCCCCGACAACCGCTACCCCTTCAAGCGCCTCGCCGCCGTCGGGGTCGCCTTCAACTTCGTCCGCGGCCTCTGGAAGGCGCTGTGCGACTACGGTCTCCTCAGCCCGAGCCGCATCGACCTGCGGGAGTACCTCGACATCGTCGCCCTCGGCACCGTCGCCGACGTCGTCCCCCTCGTCTCCGAGAACCGCGTCTTCGTCCGCCTCGGCCTGGAGATCCTGCGCCGACGCCGCAGGCCCGGGATCTCGGCGCTGCTCGACCGCGCCCACGTGGACGATCAGCCGATCACCGCCCGCACCATCGGCTACCGGATCGCCCCCCTGATCAACGCCGCCGGGCGCATGGGGGACGCCAGCCGCTGCGTCGAGCTGCTCACGACCAACTCCTACAAGCGCGCCGACGCCCTCTCGCGCGAGCTGGAGCGCGACAACTGGGAGCGGCAGCGCACCGAGCGCGAGATCCTGGAGGAGGCGATCGGGCTCGCCGCCGCCGAGTTCGACGCCGGGCGCAACCTCCTGATGCTCAGCAGCCACTCCTGGCACCAGGGCGTGCTCGGGATCGTCGCCAGCCGCGTCAAGGAGCGCTTCCACCGCCCCGCCGCCATGGTCGCCGCCAACCCCGAGACCGGCATGGCCCGGGTCTCCATGCGCTCCATCCGCGGCATCGACCTCATCGCCGCGCTCCGCACCATCGAGCCGCTCCTGGAGAGCTACGGCGGCCACATCGCCGCCGCTGGCATGACCCTCCCCATCGACAACCTCGAGCAGGCCCGCTCTCGCCTGGAGGCCGCCATCAGCGCCCAGGCCGACCCGATGCCCTCGCCGATCCTCCAGATCGACGCCGAGAGCCGCCTCGCCGACCTCAACGCCTCCTTCATCAACGATCTGGAGCACCTCGCCCCGTTCGGAGCCGGCAACCCGGAGCCGATCCTGCTCGTGCGCAACGTCCGCGCCCGCGGCAAGATCATCAACGAGCGCCACCTGCGGCTCCGCCTGCGGGAGGGCGAGGTGGCGATGAACGCGATTGGCTTCACGCTGGCCAGCCGCGCCGAGATCCTCGATCGCCCCCTGGACGTCGCCCTGACGCCGCGCCTGACCCACCCGTGGCAGCAGCAGCGGCTTGAGCTGACCGTCCACGACATCCGCCCGTATGGGGCCAACCGCGACCGCGCGCGGACTTCTGGACTCGCGGAGTGAAGGTGTGGTGCAATGTGTTATGAGAGGGCTCCCGTCAGGGGCCGCGGCGCCGTCGTCCACCCAGCGGACCACGCCTCGGCACACGGAGCGCCTCGGCTCCCGGCCCATCGGGGTTTGTCATAGACCCCGGCGGCCATCACCCCGGTAGACCTGAAGTCATGCGCGATCGACGCACACACCGCTACCGAACACGAACCTCGCGGCAGCAGACGGCGCAGGTGGCGACCATCATCCTCATGGCCGGCGTGCTGATGTTCGTGTTGACGTTCAAGGACGCGCTCGCCCGGAGCATGTCGGCCCTGGTCGGCGCGTTCAACGGGGCCCCCAGCTCGGACATCGAGCGCCCCGGCGCGGCGACGCCGAGCCCCCCCCAACAACCCGGAACACCGACCAGGAGCGCGCCATGAGCGATCAGGACGAGCCCACCCACGACGACCCCCAGCACGACGAGGGGCGCCACGATGAAGGCCGCCGCGGCCTCACCAAGCTCGTCGGGAGCCTCCAGGACGAGGCCTCCAAGGTCGCGCGCTCCGTGCTGGAGCGCAAGCCCCCCGGCCAGGAGTCCATCGAGCGCATCCTCGACGTCTTCCTCAAGGTGCTCAACCGGCGCGAGGTGCTGGAGCGCATCCTGCGCAGCGACTTCATGAAGAACGTCCGCGACATGCAGTCCGAGATCACCGAGGCGATCGGGATCGCCAGCCAGGCCGACGCCCAGGAGCTGCGCCAGCAGCTCGCCGAGGTCAACGAGCGCCTGGAGAAGCTCCAGAAGACCCTCGACGAGATCGTGGTCGAGGTCGAAGACGTCAAGTGATCACGCTTGCAATACGCGTCGCTGGGGCCTAGGATGGCCCAGCGACCCCAAGGCCCGGTCATCAAGAGGCTTCAGAGGCGACTCCATGGCGGATCGGTTCGAGTTGACATTCTACGGTACGCGAGGCACGCGTACCGTCCACGGTGAACAGTACCGC
The DNA here is from genome assembly GCA_002716585.1 of Myxococcales bacterium. Taxonomy (GTDB): domain Bacteria; phylum Myxococcota_A; class Bradymonadia; order Bradymonadales. The sequence goes on from PBBL01000038.1 coordinate 32,785, forward strand.
GCCCATGGAGGGCACACGACCTGCCTGGGGTTCCGAGCCGGAGATCGGCAGATCATCCTCGACTCCGGCAGCGGCATCGTCAACCTCGGCAACCGCCTGGTGCAGGAGCACTTCGCGTCCAACGCCACCGAGCCGCTGACCACCTACATCTTCCACACCCACACCCACTACGACCACATCTGCGGCCTCCCCTACTACGTCCCGTTCTTCCTGGCCAACGCCACGACCTACGTCTACGGCCCCCGCAGCGCGCAAGGGACGTTCGAGGAGGCGATCAAGCGCTTCATCCACCCCCCCTTCCACCCCGTGGCGCTCCACGAGATGGCGGGCGAGAAGCTCTGGTTCGAGGTCGGTGAGCCCGACGTGGTCTACTTCCTCAAGGGCCAGGAGCAGCCGATCATCCTGCGCACCCAGCACGCGCGCCAGAAGGCGCTGACCCCCCCTGAGGACCAGGTCGAGGTCGTGATCCGCTGCCTGCGCGGCTACAACCACCCCAAGAACGGGGTGACCGTCTACCGGATCGAGTGCGCCGGGCGCACCGTGGTCCTCGCCACCGACGTCGAAGGCTACGTGCACGGCGACCAGCGGCTGATCCAGTTCGCCCAGGGCGCCGAGGTGCTCATCCACGACGCCATGTACACCCAGGACCGCTACGCCACCGGGCCCGTGCCCACCCAGGGCTGGGGTCACTCCACCATCCAGATCGCCACCGACGTCGCCGAGCAGGCCAACGTCAAGCGCCTCTACCTCTTTCACCACGACCCGAGCCACGACGACGACAAGCTCGCGGACATGGAGCGGCTCGCCCAGAGCCGCTTCCCGGCGAGCCTCATGGCCCGCGACAACGCCACGATCGACCTCATCGCCGAGTTCCCCTCCTCCTGACGCGCCGCCCTATGGATCTGCAAGAAGTCTCCTTCCCCGAAGCGATCGCCCGCTACCGCAACAACGAGCTGGACGAGATCCGCGCCTGGGCCTCGACCGCGGCCCCGTTCACGCCACCGATCCAGGTTGAGATCGGCTCCAACCGGGGCCGCTTCATCCAGGGGCTCGCCCAACTCTACCCCGAGCGCTCGCTCCTCGGCGTCGAGTGGCAGCGCAAGTGGGCGCGGCTGAGCGAGCAGGACCTGCGCGACGCCGGGCTGGACAACGCCCGCGTGCTCCACGCCGACGTCAACCTCGCGCTCCCGATGCTGTTCCCCGACGGCGCGCTGGAGCGGGTCTACGTCCTCTTCCCCGACCCCTGGTGGAAGCGCCGCCACGCCAAGCGCCGCCTCTTCACCCCCGAGTTCCTCCAGCTGCTCGCCGCCAAGATCGCCCCCGGCGGCCACCTCGTCATCAAGACCGACGTCGAGCCCTACGCCGAGCACATCGAGCAGCTCACCTCCACCCTCGCCCAGTTCCAGGCCACCTCCCCCGGTGACCCCGGCGCCCCGGACGACGTCGAGGCGTGGCCCAGGACCACCCGCGAGCGCAAGATCATCCGCAAGGGGCTGCCCGTCTGGCGCTTCTTCCTCCGACGCACCGAGGCGCCGCCGACCGACAACCCCGGCGACGCCCCCCTGCCGGAGGTGTTCGACAAGCCCGACGTCACGATCGACAACCCCCGCCAGTGAGCGGCTACTCGATGTAGGCTACTCGATGTAGCCCAGCGAGCGCAGATCTTCGAGCATCTCCGGGTCCATCTTGTCCTGGTCGAACTTTGGCTCGATCTTCGGGCCGATCGGCCGCTTTCCGTTGCGGAGCGCGCGCCGGAACGTCTTGAGATCCTTGGCCATCGCCCGGTAGATGGTCCGCTCCCGGCGCGCGACGTTGCGCGTCTCCCAGGGGTCCTTGGCGACGTTGAAGAGGTAGTGCCGGGTCGTCTCGTGGTTGGCGCTCGTCAGATCCTCCCAGGTCTTCTCCCACACCCCCTTGAGGGCGTCGAGGTCGCTCGGGTTGAAGCGCAGGTACTTGTAATCGCCCCGCCGCACCATCCACCGCACCAGGCCGTAGCCGCGCAGCTCCGTGTACACCGACCGATCCCACCCGACCGTGATCGGGCCGGTCACCATCGCCGCGGCGCTGATCCCCGACGGCGTCCACCCCTCCGGGTAGCTGAGCCCGGCCAGATCGAGCAGCGTCGGCGCCACGTCGACGCTCTGCGTCAGCCGATCCTCCACCGCGCCGAGGTGTGACTTGAACTCCGGCGAGCGCATCATGAAGCCCACGTGGATGTTCGGCTCCCAGAAGTGGTAGGGGTGGCGGAAGCTGTTGTTCTCCCCAAACGCCTCGCCGTGGTCGGTCACCACGACCACCGACAGGTCGTCCCAGATGCCCCGCTCGCGGAAGTAGTCGAACAGGGTGCCCATGGCGTGATCCATCTGGAGGATCTCGGCGTCGTAGAGCGCGACCATGCGCTTGACGAGGTTGCGCGGCGGCATCGACCGGTACTCGGGGCTCGGGATCCCGACGCGCTTGTAGCGCGACTTCGTGTCCCAGCGGTCGAACTCCTTGACCGGGGTGTAGGGGTCGTGGGGATCGACCAGGAACAGCCAGATGAACCAGTTGTCGTTGTCGTTGTGATCGAGCCAGCGGATGGTCCGGGCGACCATCTCGTCGGCCTTGGGGTTGTGCTCGATCTCGTCGTGGATGTCCTCGTAGTGGTCGAAGCCCTGATCGAAGTTGTAGGCGCCGCGCACGGTCTGGTTGCCGACGAAGGCGGCGGTCGCGTACCCGTTCGCCTTGAACACCTCCGCGACGGTGGTCATGCGGTCGGGCAGCTTCGCCCCAGCCAGCTCACAGTGGTGCTCGCCACGGTAACGCGAGGTCATGATCGAGGCGATCGACGGGCGAGTCCAGGCGCCGTTGGAGTAGAAGCGCGAGAAGCGGATGCTCTCCTGGGCCACCTTGTCGAGGTTGGGCGTGGTCTCGCGCGAGTAGCCCCAGGCGCTGAGGTGATCGACCCGGGTCGTGTCCATGACCAGGAGCAGGACCGGCTTGGGGCCGTCCTCGCGGCGCTCGCGCCGGACCGACTCGCGCAGCCGCTGCGCCTTGCCCTCCAACCCCGGGAACATCGACCAGGGCGGCTTGGGGACGGTGCGCTCGATGACGCCGCGCGCCTGCGCCACGCTCCGATCGGAGAGGTGCCCGGCGCGATCGGCGGCGAGCGCCGTGATCCGGGCCATCGCCTCGCGCTGCGCCTCCTGCGCGGCGACGCGCTGGGCCTCGTGGAGGCTGGGGCGGAGCATCGCGGGGTCGGGGCCAGGCTGGCAGGAGGCCAGCAGAGCGCCGACCACGAGCAGCGTCGCCGCGCGGACGCCGCGCCGAAGTCGCGGCGTCGTCTTGTGGGGGGTTGGGGTGACCATGGTGCTGTGGTGGGTTCGGGTCGTGAGCGCCCCGACCGGTGGGGCGAGTTTCAGGTCACAACCTAACATCGGTTTCAGAGGTGTCGAACTCATGGGTGGAAACAACCCCCTTGAGCGCGGCCGAGACCCCAACCGCCACCGCAAACTTGCGCGACGGCGCCCCGACTCGATACTCTGGGGTCAGGCGTCGGCTCACAGAGAGATCGGTCGGCCAACGCCTCGTGCGACGCCATCCACGCATACAAACCGACAGAAGGGCCACGTCGTTCCCGCCCATCCACGGCGTGATGGCCTACCCCCACGTGCTTCAGGAGAGACATGTACCACAAGCAAGGTGAAATGCTGGCCAAGGTCCAGGACATCCTCGGCGATGACTTCTTGAGCCTGTCCATTTCGTCGTATCAGCTGTCCGAGGACTTCGACTCGGGCATCGCGCGCCTGACCTGCAAGGTCTCCAACGCCGTCACGGGCCAGCCGCTGTTCACGGTCGAGTCCGAGGGGACAGGCATCATCGACGCGTTGTTCAACGGGCTCAAGGCGCAGCTCGCCCCGGAGTATTCGTCGCTCAACTCGATCAGCTTCAACGACTTCTCGGTCAAGGGGATCATGTCCACGCGCAACGCCGCGTCGGGCTCGGACGCCGAGGGCCAGGTGGAGCTGTCGGTGCTCTCCAGCGAGGAGCACACGTTTGGCTTCACGGCGACCTCCCGCTCCATCAGCCGCGCCTCGGTCGAGGCGACGCTCAAGGCGGTCGGCTACTTCGTCAACAGCGAGCGGGCCTTCATCCAGGTCTACAACATCCTCCAGCACTACCGCACGGAGGGGCGCACCGACCTCGTCACGAAGTACCAGCTGCTCCTCAGTCAGATGGTCGAGGTCACCTCGTACACCGAGGTGATCCAGCAGATCAAGCAGAAGGAGCTGACCTCCTGAGCGCCCTCCAGGCTCAATCCTGAGACCGCGCGTAGCGACCACCGGGGCAGGTGTGCTATCCTTGAGGGAGGCGCCGGCAAGACAACCCAGGTGGACGCCACGCCATGAGCAGCGACCCGAGAGAACAGCCCCGTCGCGTCGCTCCTGTCGCCGAGGTGACATCGCGCGCGTTGAAGATGTCCCGGTCTGACCGCCCCGGTCAGGCCATCGCCCTCCTGCGCAAGCAGCTGGAGCGCCCTCGCCTGCCCGCGGGGCCCGCCGCCGACCTCCGCCTGACGCTCGCGCGTGTCCTCATCGACTCCGAGCGCCCCAAGGCCGCCGTCGCCGAGATGGTCGAGGTGCTCCGCGTCGACGCGCACCGCCCCGAGGCGCTCCTCCTGCTGGCGGAGGCGCTCATCGCCTGCGACGAGCTGGACCGCGCCCGCGACATCCTCGACCGCGCTCGCCGCTCCGGGGCCGACCCGACTCGCCTCGACGCCATCTGCGAGCTGCTCGGCGAGCCGCCGATCACCCACATGACCGCGCCCAAGCCCCCACCGGTCCCCGGGCGCCCCCTCGCCTTCGAGTCCCGCGAGGACACGATCATCGTCGCCGCCGACGACGAGCTGATCTTCATGGACGAGGAGGACCAGACCTCCCCCCTGCTCTACTTCGGCGAGGACGAGGAGACGCTCCCCTGGGCGGGCGACCCCCGCGATCAGCCGCGCATCGTCCGCCCCGAGCCGCCCAGCTGGTCGGTCGGCGACCCGGGGCGAGGCGCCAACATGCGCGGCCCGGCCAGCGGCGCCCTGTTTGACGACGACGAGGACACCGTCACCGGCTCCTTCAACGGCATCTCCAGCCACGTCCTCGATCAGGTCGATCAGCAGCTCGCCCACCACCCCCAGGTCGCGCTCGGGACGCGCTCCTACGGCCTGCTCAACGCGCTCCCCGATCAGGACCACGTCGCGACGAACCCAGGCGCCCCACCCCCCCGGTCCACCCCGCCGACGCAGCCTCGCCACAGCGACCTCACCAACCTCCCCACCGCGCCGATCCCGGTGTCTCGCCACAGCCACATGGACCTCGCGGCCCGCTCCACCGCGACCCACACCGACGGCTTCAAGCCGGGGCAGCGCCTCCATTACGCGGCTCGCCCGTCGCCCGACGCCCCGCCTCAGATCCCGGCGCCCCGCGCTCGCACCGCGCTCGCACCGCCCCGGCACGACGCGGTCCCGGAGCTGGAGCCCCCCTCAGCGACCGACGTCTCCAAACCAGCCACGCCGCCGAGCCCCGCGGTGTCCGAGGCGCGCGAGGCGGCTCCCCCCTCCCGGGTTCGCCACACCGACCTCCCGGCGCTCGACACCTCCCACGGGCGGCAGGCGCCCGCGCAGCGCAGCCACGCCGCGCTCGACGCGCCGCCGCCCGGGCGTCGCCACCACGAGGTGCTCCAGCACGCCCCGCAGACCGAGCAGCTCGCGCTGCCCTCCGAGCACACCGCGGTGAGCCTCCTCAGGAGCAGCTCGATCCAGCTCCAGCTGGACGAGGGCGACGTGGAGCAGAGCCGCCTGGCCTGGATGATCGGGACGACGCTGGGGGCCGTCGCGCTGCTGACGATCGCCCTCTTCTTCGCGCCGCTGGCGCACTACCAGCGGGTCACGCAGGAGCTGGAGCACCACACCCCGATCGCCGAGCAGAAGCTGCGCTTGGACACCTGGGTCAGCACCACCACCGCGGCGAAGCACCTGGAGCAGGCGGTGGAGACCACCGGGCCGCTCGGCGCGCAGCTCGGCGGGGTCCTCGACCAGTACCTGACCCTCATCGGGGTGTCCGACCACCGCGCCCAGCGCGCGGAGGCGCGCGCGGCGCTCGCCGAGGTCGAGGCGACGCTCGCGACCCGCTACGGGGAGCGACAGCGCCTGGAGCGGGCGCGCGCGCTCGTCGAGGCGCTTCAAGCGGAGCGCTACCACGGCCCCCACCTGGCGGCGGCGATGGCGCTCCTGCACATCGAGGCGAAGGAGTACGACGCGGCGCTCGTGGAGCTGGAGCAGGCGACCTCGACCTGGCCCTTCGACCCCAACCTGCGCTACCTGACCGGCCTGGCGCTCCTGCGCCAGGGCAACCGCACGGGCGCCTTCGCCCAGTTCGACCGCGCCCACCAGCTCGACTCGCGGTTCATCCCCGCGCAGCTTGAACTCGGCGCGTGGTTCGCCCGGTCGGGCAACGAGCGGGCGCTGGCGATCTGGGATCGCGTCCTGGAGCAGATGTCGCCCGACCACGTCGGGGCGATGATCGCCCGGGCCAGCTTTCGCGTGCAGGAGGGGCGCGAGCTGAACAAGGCGCGGGTTCGCCTGCAACGGATCATCACCCACATGGCGCAGCAGGCGAGCCCGGTCGAGCTGTCGCAGGCTCACCTCGTGCTGGGCCGCTACCACCTGCACTACGAGAAGACCGACGACGCGGCCTCCGAGATGCGCGAAGCGCTCCAGATCGACCCGACCAACCACGACGCGCGCCTTGAGCTGCTCAACCTGCTGCTCACGCAGGATCGCCTCGATGAGGCTCGCCTGCTGATCGAGCGCTCCGAGGAGCGGTCGGGCGAGGATCTGACCCGACAGCGCGCCGAGCTGCTCATGCGGCAGAGCATGCCCCGGATGGCCGCCGAGATGCTCTCCAAGCGCTCGGACGACGAAGATCCCCTGTTGCAGGTGCTGCTCGGTCAGGCGCTGGTGGAGGAGCGCAGCTTCCAGGCGGCGCGCGGGGCCTTCGAGCGGGCGCTGAAGGAGGCGCCGCGGCTGGCGCGGGAGGGGCTGAGCGCCGACCTCGACATGATCCGCGCCATCGAGGGCCGCGACGACGCGCTCCGTCGCCTGGAGGACCGCCTCCGCCGCAGCGAGAGCGCCGCCCACCACTGGCGCCTGGGTCAGGTGCTGGAGGCGCGCGGGCAGCTCGCCTCGGCGACCCACCACTTCAAGCAAGCGGCGCGCCTCGACACGCCTGGGCGCTTCCGGTTCAACTTCCCGCCCAGCGCCGACCTGTGCCGCGTGGAGACCAAGCAGCTCGCGCTGTCGCGAGCCCACGAGTACTGCCTGTTCGCGCTCCGCCAACGCCCGAGCTACACGACCGCCCGGCTGCTCCTGGCGCGCATCGACCTGCAACGGGGGGACCACCACGAGGCCCGCGGCCGCCTGGAGTCGATCCTCAAGCAGGACCCCAGGCACCCCCAGGCGCGCCTCCTGCACGCCCGGGCGCTGGTCATGCTCCGCGACTTCCAGGCGGCGCGGGGGGAGATCGAGGCGATGCTCGCCGATCACCCGGAGGACGGCGACCTGCTCGCGCTGCAGGGGTTGATGGAGCTGCACATGCACTACCCGAGCCGCGCCCTGGGCTACCTGGAGCGGGCGCTCAAGGCCAACCCGACCGACCGCAGCCTCCGCCTCGATCTGGCCTGGACGCTGTTGCTGCTCGGCAAGACGCGGGACGCGCGCAAGCACCTCAAGAAGCTCGTCCGCGAGAGCGCCTGGGAGGGGCTCGCGCTGGTCGCGCTCGCCGAGGCCGACCGCCAGCAGGGGGACACCCGCGTGGGGCTCTCGCGGGCACGGGACGGCCTCCGCTTGATGGAGCGCCACCACGCCTCACCGTGGCGCCTGAGCCAGGGCTACACCACGCTGGCGAGGCTTGAGGAGGTGCGCAACGACCTGGAGCACCGCAGCGTCGGGGAGGCGCTGGAGAAGGCGACGCGCCAGAACGCGCTCTACGCCCCGGCCTACTACCACAAGTCGCGCCACCACGGCGCGCGGCGCGAGCTGGACGCCGAGATCGCCGCCCTCAAGGAGGCGGTGGAGCGCAA
>PBBL01000039.1 GCA_002716585.1 Myxococcales bacterium
GGCAACGATCCAGACGCCGTCGTGCGGCTGCTCGACGGCGACGTCCGCCGCCACATCCTCCACTACGAGTCCCAGATCGGCTCCCTCCAGCTGGACGACCACGGGGTCACCGGGCGGATCAGCGGGCGCGCCACCCACCTGGCCCACGTGCTCCCGCTCGTGCGCGCGCAGGTGGGCTTGATCCTGGCCATGCGCCGCTGCCTGACGGCGGCGCAGGTCGAAGATCCAGCGCATGCGCACACCTATGTCCGCGCCTCTTGACCTGAACCGCCTCCATCCGGTTACATACGCCCCCTGTAACAACCTGCTCTTCAGGAGGTCGTCCAGTGGACAACAACAACTCGGGAACCATCGCCCCGCCGCCGCCACCCAACCCCAACGCGGGGGCGCCGCCGCCCGCCGAGAGCAAGTCGGGGAAGGTCCTCAAGACGCTGGCGATCGTGGGCTGCCTGGGGTTCCTGGGCTGCATCCTCTCGGTCTGTGGCGGGATCGGCTACCTCTTCTACCTCGAAGAGAGCGTCACGTACGGCGAGCCGACCGAAGACGAGATCGTCAAGAAGAAGGTCAAGATGGAGGAGCCCTTCGACTTCGACTTCACCTGGAACGGCGTCAACTACGCCGGGCACGACGTCTGGCTCGTCATCGAGGGCAAGCGGGACGGCGACGACTTCGAGGTGGAGGGCGCCGTCGGGTGCAGCCGCTACGGTGACCCCAGCCCCAGGACCTTCAAGCTGGCGCTCAAGGATTACGGCGTCGCGCGGTACAAGAAGACCAAGAAGGGCAAGTTCACGGCCTGGTTCAAGGTCTACGACGAGTACTCGCGCGCCCGCTCGACCCCCTACACCTGCAAGGGCGTCGCCAAGGCGACCAAGGGCTCGGTCTCGAAGGCCCGCGTCGTCGTCACGCGGCGGCAGCGCCCCAGCGACTTCCTGTCGTTCTGATCCGGGCGCGCCCCTACGACGCGTCGACCCACGCCTCGACCTCCGGCGCCAGGTAGAGGCCCTCCAACACCTCGCGCGCCCAGGCCACGTCCTCCTCGGAGAGCTGCCGCGTCAAGCGCACCGCCACGACCTGCGCGGGCTCCAGCTCGCTCCACACCGCCGTCTCCAGAAACCGCCACCCGTTCGGATCGCCGGTCGGGCCTCGCTCGATCGCCGCGGCGCAGCGATCGCACAGGAACAGGCAGCGCTCCGGGTCGGGCTCCTCGGGGACGGGCGGGATCTCGACCGGATCGAGGCGCTCCCCGGTGACGCCGCACAGCTCGCAGCTGGAGCGTGAGCGGCGCGCGAGGGCGCGGCCGAAGCCGCGGACCTCGTTGAGGCGCTCCTGGTGTTTGAGGTAGCTCTTGGACATGGGTTGGGGCTCCTGCTCAGAGGCGGTAGGTGAGGCGCGTGAAGACGGTGTGGATGTTGAGGTTGCCCGCGGTCTCCTGCTCCTCTTGTACGATGTTGGTCTCGCTGTTCAGCTCGTAATCGAGCGTCAGGTAGACGTCCGGGGTGAAGTCGAACGTCCCGGCGACGTTGATCAGGTAGATGTCCTGGGACTGCTCCGCGATCAGCGAGCGGCCGCGCTGGAAGATGAAGGCGCCCTCCAGCTCGAAGCGATCGCCGAACCGGTAGGCGCCCTCGGCGAGGAACTCGCTGGAGTCGGAGGCGAAGTTGTTGCGCACCGAGACGCGGCTGTGGAGGGCGAGCTGGGTGCCCAGCACGGCGCTGTCGCGGATCCCGGCGCGGTAGTAGGTCGCCGAGTCGCGGTCGAGCAGGTCGCGCTGGCGGTAGTCGAGCTGCTGGTACAGGTAGTAATGCCCCCCGAAGCGCTCCGCCGCCGCCAGCCTCACCTGATCGTAGCTCCCCGTGTTGATCTCCTCGCCGAGCAGGTCGCGCTGGTTGTCCTCGGGGCGGGGGCCTTGCTGGGTCTGCCGCAGGCGGCTGGTGGCGAAGCGGGCGTAGTGGGCCGACAGGTTGAGGGTCGAGTTGAGCCAGCAGCTGGCGTTGGTGAAGACGGTCGTCAGGACCGGGTCCTCGTTCTGGAGGTCGAGCGACCCATAATAGGAGAGGAACAGCGACTGGACCGTGTCGCCGACCGGGACGCTCCAGTGCCCGCGGCTGAAGGCGTAGTGGCGGTCGAGCGCCCCGTCGTAGAGCTGCGTGGTGTAGGCCAGCGAGGCGTCCGCGCGGCGCGTGCGGTAGGCGAGGAAGCCCCCGCCGGTCTGCCGCTGGGTGTCGAGGTCCCAGTCGATCGGGTCGGGGGCGAGCCCGCCGAAGGCGGCGACGGACCAGTCGTCGCTCAGGTGCAGCTTCAGCGCGCCGCCGTCCACCCAGGCGCCGCCCGCCTCGTAGAACCAGATCCGCCCCAGCGTCGCGTCGACCGGGCCGAGGTGCTCCAGCTCGGCGTAGAGCAGGCGTATGTCCGTGACGGTCTGGGTGACGCCGAAGCGCCGCTCGTTGCGCTGGAGGCCGGGGGAGGTGTCGGACGGCTCGCTGACCCGGTCGTCCTGGGTGAGGTCGAACAGCAGGCGGCTGTCGAGCCTCAGGTTGAGGGCGCCGCTGCCCACCTCGGCGACGTCGTAGGCGCGCACGTCGCTGTCGAGGAACAGGATGTGGACGTCCCACGGGGTCTGGTTGTCGAAGCTGTAGACGTCGCGCAGGGCGAGGCGGCCGTCCACGCGGGCCTCGTTCGGCTGGCCGCCGCGCTCCGCGAAGCCCGGCCCCGGCCCGTCCGCGCCGCTCTGGGCCGCCGCGCCGACCGGGGCGAGCAGCAGCGCGCTCGCCATCAACGTCCCGATGAGGCGCGTCATGGCACACCCCCCTGGCGGCAGTCCGCGTCGCGGAAGGCGCCGCGGACGCGCTCCCAGCCCTGCGTGGTGTGGCAGGTGTTGCAGTCGCTCACCAGGCAGCTGTGGAAGTCGCCGCCAGGGCGACTCAGCACCCCCTGGAGGGTGTCGGTGTGGCAGAAGACGCAGTCGGTCGGCAGCCCGCCGAAGATCCGATTGACGTGGCAGCGGTCGCAGGACACGAACCGGTGCCGCCCCGTCAGCCGGAAGCCGGTCTGGAAGTGACGGAAGGTGCTCGGCAGCCACGCCCGCTGGGAGTGGCAGTCGATGCAGAACGGGCCGAAGCTGGCGAAGTGCGGATCCCGGTGGCAGCCGACGCACTCGTGCCCGAGCCCGCCCTGCTGCCGCCCGTTGGTGTGGCAGGTGTCGCACGGCAGGCGGCTGTGCTCGCCCGCCAGCTCGTAGGCGCCGAACACGTGCACCTGGGCCGTGTTGGTCTGCCACGACAGCTCCGTGTGGCAGTTGCCGCACTTCGTCCCCTTCGCCCCCTCGTGGTGATCGAGGTGGCACCCGTAGCAGTCCTTCGGCAGGTCGGCGAACTCGCCGCGCGTGTGGCACTTCTTGCAGTCGAGCGCCACGTGCCGCCCGATCAGCTTGTAATCGCTGTCGCGGTTGTGCACGAAGTCCACCTCACCCCAGCCCAGCGGCGAGTGGCACTGCTCGCAGACCTTGTCCCCCATCTGCCCGTCGTGGAAGTCCCGGTGGCAGGTCTCGCAGTTGGCCTGGATCGGCTTGAAGTGGCCGTTCAGGTGGCACTGATCGCAGTCCACCTCCTGGTGACGCCCCACCAGCTTGAAGCGGGAGATGTCGTTGTGCGGGAAGCTCGGGATCGACCACTGGTCGAAGCTGTGGCAGTTGCCACAGAGCTTGTCGGAGAACTGCCCGCCGTGCAGATCGATGTGGCACCCGTCGCACGAGCTGGGGATCGTCACCTTGGTGTCCCCGCCCGGGTGGCACTTCTCGCAATCGACTCGATGTGCGCGCCCACGAGGTTGAAGCGCGTGATCGAGTGGTCAAAGCGCACCTTGTCCCAGGCGCGGGGGTCGTGGCAGTTGCTGCACGGCTTGTCGGAGAACTTGCCCTGGTGGGGATCGTCCCGGGCGTGGCAGCTGCGGCAGTCCATGGCGAGCGGCTTGAAGCGCCCGCCCGGGTGGCAGCTCCCGCAGGCGACCCGGGTGTGACGCCCGGTGAGCTTGAAGCGGCTCTGGGCGTTGTGGTTGAACTTGAGCTTCTTCCAGCCCACCGGCCGGTGGCAGGCCGAGCAGGGCTGCCCCTTGAACTGCGCGCCGTGAACGTTGTCCTTGCCGTGGCAGCCGTTGCAGTTGGTCGTCGAGGGCTTCCACGGCGGCTGCCAGTTGGTGCTCGTGTGGCACTTGCGGCAGGGCACCTGGCGGTGGCGCCCGGTCAGCCGGAAGCGCGGCACCTGGTGGCCGAAGATCATCGTCTTCCAGCCCTTGGTCGTGTGGCAGCCCGAGCAGGGGCGCGCCCCGAACAGCCCCCGGTGCTGGTCCTTGTGGCAGCTGCTGCAGTCCTCGTGCGCCACCGGGGCGAAGCGGGCGCCGCCCGCGTGGCACTTGCGGCAGCCCACCCCGGCGTGTTGCCCGGTGAGCGGGTAGCTGGTGTTGTTGTGGTTGAAGCCCGTGTTGGCGTTCATCCCGCGCCAGCCGAACACGTTGTGGCACGTGTCGCACTTCTTGAGCACCGGCCGGGAGAAGCCGTGGATGTCGGCGTGGCACGACGAGCAGATGGGCTGGGCGCCGAGGTAGGAGCGGCTCCGCCCGCCGCCGCGGCTGCTCGTGTGGCACTTGGAGCAGCGCACGTCGGTGTGCTTGCCTTGCAGCGGCCAGCCGGTCTGGTTGTGGTCGAAGGTCGCCGGGTTGAGGTTGATCAGCCCCGCCCCCCGGCCCCGGTGCTCGCGGTGGCAGGAGAAGCAGGGGCGCCCGCTCACCCGGGCGTGGTAGCCGCGCCCGCGGCTGACCCGCACCGCGATCGCCTTGTGGCACGACAGGCACTTGCTGTTGGGGGCGCTGTTGTCCTCGGTGTGGCAACGGACGCACCCGGCGTCGTTGTCCAGGCTCGCGTGCGCCGCGCTCAGCGGCGGCGGGTTGGCGTGCCCGGTGCCCATCAGCGCCGCGCCGACGAGGAGCGACCAGAGCGCCGCCGTCATCAGCGCCGCGGCCCGCCTCAACCCCGCCCCCAGGAGGGCCGTAGGGTCATCAGGGCGGCTGCGGCGCCAGGGGCGGTGCGCTCGCTCCGTCGGGTGACGGCGGCGCGTCTCAGCCAATCCTGGGCTCCTTGATGTGAGGCGCATGCTGTTGGTGGACGTCCTTCGCCAGCTACCAAACCATCCACGTGAAGGTGGCCGATACTACCAGCCGAGCGGCGGCGCTGACAACCTACGCCCAAGGGGTGTAACGCGATCGCGCAGGGCGGCACTGCCAGGAGACGCCCCGCTGGCCTGTCGAGCGGGGCGGCGGTAGGATGCCCCGATGTGAGCCCACGGACGGTTCGGACCCGGGCGCCGAGGCCGCCCGCGCGACACCGCAACCCAGCCCGACCCGGGCGCCGCCTGGACCTGGAACCATGCGCGCTGCTACGACACACGCCCTCCTGGCGCTCCTGACCTCGCTCGTCGCCTTGAGCCCCCCTGCGCAGGCGGAGGGCGACGCGTCTTCATCCCAGGAGGCGTCGTCGGGCGGCGTGCTCGCGGACGAGGTCAACCTCGACGACCTCGACGACCTCGTCCCGCTCTCCGAGGCGACGGGGCTGACCGTTCAGGACATCCGAATCCTCGGCCTCGGCCGCACCTCTCCCGGGGTCGTCGAGCGCGAGCTGTACATCGCCCGCGGTCAGCTCCTCCGCGAGGAGGATCTCACGGAGTCGATCCAGCGCCTCTGGAACACGGCGCTGTTTCGGGACGTCCGCTACCAGCTCACCCGCGCCCCGGAGGGCGGCGTCGTCGTCTGGTTGGCGGTCGGCGAGCGCTGGACCACGATCCCGATCGTCAAGTTCGGCGGTGGGGGCGGCAGCACCTACTTCATCGTCGGCGTCTACGATCCCAACGCGTTCGGCGAGTACATCGAGCTGGGCGGTCAGTACCAGAACACCAACCTCAACACCCACTCCGGCGTGGTCTGGTTCCGCGAGCCCCGCTTCCTCGGGCTCCGCCTGCGCTGGAGCGCCGAGCTGTGGTACACGAACATCGTCCGCCCCCTCTACCGCGACGGCACCAACGTCCTCGAAGGGGGCTACAACCAGGAGCGCCTCCAGGTCTTCAACGCCTTCGACTACGAGGTCGTCCGCTACGTCCAGGTCGGCGTCGGCTTTGAGTTCGACAACGATCGCTTCAACACCCGCAACCTCACCGAGGATCAGCAGGCCGCCAACGACGCCTTCGGCCTCGACCTCCCCTCCGGGGGCCGCACCTCGTTCGCCGAGGCGCGGCTGATCCTCGGGCGCCTCGACCGCGACGAGTTCCTCTTTCAAGGCGTTCAGATGACCAACCGCTTCAAGCGGGCCTCGAAGCTCATCGGCTCCGAACTCAACCTGAACTTCATCCACTCCGAGACGCTCGCCTTCCTCCGCCTCCCGTGGCGCTCCAACCTGGCCACCCGGGTCACCGTCGGCCACAACAACACGGACGCCGACCAGCACCTGTTCTTCATCGGCGGGCTCGACTACATGCGCGGCTACTTCGACGGGCAGCTGCGCGGCCACAACTTCTGGCAGGCCAACGTCGAGTACCGCATCCCCAGCGTCGACACCTCCTGGGTCGTCCTCCAGCACGTCGGCTTCGCCGACGTCGGGGACGTCTCCGACTCCTTCGCCGACCTCGCCACCTTCGAGCGCGCCCCGCGGACCAGCCTCGGCCTCGGCGTCCGCCTCATGTCGCCGCGCATCTACCGCCTCACCGTGCGGTTCGACTACGCCGTCACCTTGGAGAACGACACCCCTCAGGCGATCTCGTTCAGCGCCGCGCAGTTCTTTTGACGCGACCGGAAGCGGCCGCCCCGTGCGTTGAGGCCAGAGCGCAAAACGCCTCGGCGACCTGAGTCGCCGAGGCGTTTTGTCTTTTCAGCGGCGAGCGCCCTCAAGGGAGCCCGCCTCATCGCAACCCTACCGGCGAGCCCGGTCGATGGCGTTCTCCAGGGTGCGCTCGACGAGGACGTCGCGGGGCATGAACTGGCGGTGGAACTCCAGCAGCTCAGCGCCCGACTCGCCGCCGAACAGCCCCAGGCTGTGGATGACCGTCAGCTGGGTCTGGAGGTCGGGGTTGTTCAGGTGGGGGGCGACCCACGACACGGCCTGCTCCTGGTACACCTTGAGCGCGGTGTTGATGTAGTGCCGCGTGAAGGTGGGCTTGAGGTCGGTGCGGGTGAGCGCCTCCTCAAGGAAGCCCGCGAGGGCGTCGTCCTCGGGGAACAGCCCGAGGGCGTCGATGGCGCGGACGCGGTGGCTCGGCTTCATCGAGTCGTCGAGCGCGATCCGGAACAGCGCGACGTGGGCGTCGGGGGTGACCGCGACGAGCTCGTCGTAGGTGGGGAAGTACTCGTAGCCCGACAGGAGCAGCAGGATCTTGTCGTGCTGCTCCTGGTTGATCTCCACCGACAGATCGGGGCGAGCGGTGGTGGTGGTGTCCTGGGCCATGGCGGTCGCGCTCATCATGCCAACGAGGAGCGCCGCGACAGCAGCGGTGATATGGCGTCTCATAAGTTATCCTCCTGTGCCAGCCCGCCCCCACTGGGGCGGGCCGTGGTGGCGTGAGCGGTCGTTATTTGATCAAGGCGCTGCGGCGGAGCACGTACTGCTGTCCGCCGGACACCTCCTGCTGGGGCACCCCGGTGATCGAGAACGGGAACATGAAGTTGTTGGCGTCCGGGCACCGGGTGCCGTCCTGCGGATCGGCGCACTCGGCGGTGTCGCTGATGGGATCGCCGCCGCCGCCGTGCTCGGAGGTGTGACGCAGCCCCAGGAAGTGACCGATCTCGTGGGCCATGGTCTGGCCGAGGTCGGACGGCGAGTCGTTGAGGTTGACGCTGGAGAAGACCAGCCCCGCGCCGGTGGTGCGGTGCACGCCGCTGGCGCCCGGGACGCCGGGGCTGATGCCCAGCAGGCCGGGGACCTCGGGGATGGCGAAGTCCAGGATCAGGAACACGTTGACGCTCAGCCGCTCGTTGGCGGTCGGGCCGGGGTCCTCGGAGAGCGCCGTGAGCCGGAAGACGTCGTTGAAGTCACGGATGACCGAGTACTTCTGGACGTCGCTGGAACTGAGCTGCGGGAAGCGGGTGGTGCCGACGCTCACGCCCGCGTTGCCGAAGATCGTCTTCACCGAGTCGAGCATGGTGCTGAAGTTGCCGTTGCTCAGCGGGTTGCCCGCGTCCACGCCGGGGACGCCGACGAGGTAGAAGTTGACGTCGATCACCTGGCCCTCGCTGGGGCTCTCGATGATGTAGCCGCAGATCTCGCCGGAGCCGTTGACGTCCAGGGTGTAGTTGCCGCCCCAGTTGTCACGGGCGCCCTCAAAGCGGGCCTGGTCGGAGCCAGGGAAGAGCAGCGGGGTGATCGAGATCAGGAACTGCTCGTTGAGTCGGTAGAAGTCGTAGTCGTTCTGGATGTCGAGGTTGACGCCGTTGTCGCCGGTGAGGCGCGTGGGCGCGATGGCGCGACCCTCGGAGCTGAACGGGGCGATGTAGAAGCCCGTGGCGCCGTCGCTGACGTTGAAGCTCAGCTGGCCACCGGAGGAGCAGGTCACCTCCTTGATGGCGACGTCGTCGCCGCCGACCGTGGGCGCGGGGGTGGTCCCCGCCGGGGCCTGGCAGGTGGCGCCGGTGCCGCTGGTCAGCTCCGTGGTGATGCACTCGTAGCCGGAGCGGCAGGAGGCGGTGTCGCTGCAGGCGGTGCGGCAGAAGGTGTTGGCCGCGCCGACGGTGCAGATGCCGTCGTTGCACTCGGAGTCGTTGTCGCAGTTGAGCGTGGTGCAGTAGCCGCCGGGGTGACCCGCGGCCTCCTTCAAGCAGACCCCGCCCTTGCAGTTGATGTCCGACACGCACGACTCGCCGTCGTTCGCCCCGTTGGGGTTCTTGACGACGGTCCCGTCGCTCGGCACGCACGAGGGCGCGGCGAGCTCGGCGGTGGAGCACTCGTAGCCAGAGCGGCAGGAGGCGCTGTCCTGGCAGTCGCGGTAGCAGAAGCTCTGGCTGCCGACCTGCTCACAGTGGGAGCCGCTCGGGCAGTCCGCGTCGGCGCTGCACAGCTGCGAGCAGTAGCCGCTCGGGAAGTTGGTCAGGCAGAGGCCGTTGGTGCACTGCGGGTCGTCGGTGCACGACGAGCCGATCGCGCCCGAGACCGGCTGATCGCCGCCCGCGCCGTCGGTCGGCAGGCAGACCTGTTGGTTGTCCACGTCGTAGCAGTCGTAGCCCGCGCGCGTGCACTCGCCGTTGAAGTCGCACAGCGCCAGGCAGATGATCCGGTCCTGGTTGTTGACCGGGAAGGAGAAGCACTCGCTCGTGAGCGGATCCGGGCACCCTGAGACGTCGCAGTTCTCCGTGGTGCAGTACCCCCCGGGGAAGCCCTCTTCTTCCGTGAGGCAGGTGTCCCCCAGGACACAGTCTGCTTCTGTGTTACATGGCTGACCGGTGTCCTGAACACACGCGGTCAGCCCAAGCAGAAACACCACCCCCCCCAAAGAGAGCAGCGCGCTGCCTGCGCGATCAAGATACGTCCGGGCTCGTCTCATGGTCGTTACACTCCTATCCCGTGGTCACTTTCCATCGATGACACACCTCGCCCCTGGTTGGACGAAGAGACCAACACAGGGCCTTGGACGCACCGACGCGACCGATATTCACTGAAAATGATGTCTCTCCGGTGTGCTCTGGTGCGCCGTGAACCCGATCCGTTGTTGCCCGTATGTGGGCGGTTCGAGCGCATGCCACCTCGGTGAAGAACCTGGCTCCGAGGTAATTGGCGTGGATGTCAGACACCCTGTCGGAATGTTGATCATCTCGCCTGGCTTCGTCCAGTCACCTGAGCGATCTTCCCGTGGATGGCCACACAATCTTCCCATACCCCATCGACACGCCCCATGCCAAACATGACCGCGTTCTTCGCGCGGGCCTCGGGGCCAAACTCGGTCGCGTCCGCCACGACCCCGGGGCCGATCCGCGCGCCGCGCCGCGCGCTCGCGTAGAGCCCCAGGAAGACCGGCGCGGCGAGCTGGGTCTGCCCATCGACGGCGTCCGGGGTGCTGATCCAGAGGCGCCGCCCGCCGAGCCCTTCGCCGAGGGGGGCCTGGTGGAACAGCTCGGGCTGCTCCAGCACGGCGCGCGTCGCGTCGAGCAGGAGCCCCGGGTTGTCGAGCGCGACCCAGAAGTCGTCCACCAGCGCGGCGCGGACGCGCACCCCCTGGCGGAGCATGGGGATGTAGACGTCGCCGACCATGCAGGTCGTGGTGGCGCGCTGGGCGGCCTGGGCGACGCGCTCCAGGGCGCTCGGCTCCAGGATGTGCACGCCCATGAACTCGCGCTCGACCCCATCCTCCAGGTGAACGTCGCGCAGCCGGCACACGTCACCCGCGCCGTTGACCTCGACGCCGCCGGGGTGCCCTGCGAGGACGGGGCGCACGATCATGGTCGCCTCAGCCCCTGAGGCGCGGTGGCGGGCGCCCTCCTGAGCGAGGTCGATGTTCATGACGGGGTCGCCGTTGAGGACGACGAGGGTGCCGTCGGTCGGGGCGCCGAGGGCGGCCCAGATCCCGGCGACCCCGCCCGCCGTGCCGCGGACCTCATCTTCGGGGACCGGGGTGAGGGTGAGCGGCGTGCCCTGGAGCGCCCAGGTCGTCTCCAGCTGCTTGAGCACGGGGGGGATCAGCTCGCCGAGGTGGTGCAGGTTGACCCCGGCGGTGCGAACCCCGGCGCGCACGAGGTGATCGGTCGTGTAGGCGATGATCGGGGTGTTGAGGAAGGGCAGCAGCGGCTTTGGCAGCGCGTCGGTCAGGGGCTTCATCCGCGAGCCGTAGCCTGCGGCGAGGATGGCGCCGTAGATGGGCCGTTCGGTCATGCCGGGCTCCGTGGGGTCAGAGGGTGTCGTGGCGAGGGGGCGGGGCGGAGGCGCCTTCCTGAATACGGATGACGGTCTGGAGGAGGCTCGGATCGCCGCTGAGGCGCGCGAACTCCCGGGCGAGCCCGATGTGGTTGGCGAACGCGGTGGGGTCGCGGCGGTGGAGCATGGCGAGGGTGAGCTGGCTCATGGTGGCGATGTCGAAGCGGACGACCTGCAGGGCGTAATCGACCGCCTTGCTCAGGAGCACCGCCGCCTCGTTGTGGTCGGACATGGCGCGGAAGGCGCCGCTGACGTAGAACACCTCGGCGACCGCGCCGAGGTCGTTGGCGCCGAACTGGAGCTTGAGCGCCTCGGCCAGCGTCGGGGCGGCGTTGCGGGTGTAGGTCGCGATGCTCATGTCCTCGGGCGAGACGTTGACGTAGAGCTGCAGCATCATCTTGAAGATCGACGCCAGCTCCGTGACGTCCTGCACGCGGGCGGCGCGGTTCGCGCCGTTCATGGCGGCCTCGAAGGCGCCCTGCCGGTCCTCCTGGGCGAACCGCAGCCGGAACATCAGCGCGTCGATCTCCATCAGCCCGGAGGCGGGGCTGAACTTCTTGAGCAGCCGCTCGGCCTCCAGGAAGGCGATCAGCGCGCCGTCGTAGTCCTCGGAGCGCAGCAGCTCGATCCCCTGGGCGACGCGGATCGACGACGTGTTGCGGTCGCCCGCGTCGTCGGCGAGCGCGCGGGCGCGCTCAAAGTAGAGTGGGCGCTTGGGGTTGTCCGGGGGCAGGTTCCAGTAGCCGGTCATGTAGACGTAGTGCAGATCCATCGCGCAGGTGCCGTACAGCGCCAGGGCGCTGTCATCGGCCTTCTGGGCGGCCTGGATGGTCGGCGCGCAGTGCTCCTCGAAGCGCTTGATCTCCGCCTCGGCGTCCTCGGTGCGCCCCGTCCGCAGGAGCATCTGTATCCACGAGCGCCAGGCGTGGTCGGCGTAGACCCCCTCGCCCAACTCGGCCCGGAGGGTGTAGAAGCGCTCGGCCTCGATCAGGCTGCGGTCCATCATCCCCAGGTCTTCATACAGCGGCATCAGCGTCCCGACGGCGTTGATCACCGCGGGCTTGTCGTCGGTCTTCTGGCCGTGGGCCACGTCCTGATGGACCATGCGCAGCGCCTCGCGGATGTTCCCGGCCTGGGCGTAGCGCATCGCGAGCTGATCGCGGGCGTGCCAGCGCGCCGGGCCGTCCCAGCCGCCCTGGTGGAGCACCACCTCCAGGAGGTAGAGCGCCTCGGCGACCTGGCCGCGGTGGGCCAGCGCGGCGGCGATCATGTTGTGGAAGACCGGGTCGAGCGTGCCCTGCTCCAGATCGTCCGGGTCGCCGACGTCGATCCCGGCCTCCGGGGTGGCGGCGATCATGCCGTGGGCGATGCTCAGGCCGGTGCTGGCGTAGTTGAAGACCAGCCGCTGACGGCCGCCGCGCTCCACGACGCGCCCGCTGAGGAGCATCCGCGGCGACTCGACCGGCTCCTGCCCGGAGAGCAGGCGACCAAAGCGCACGTCGAGCGGATCGACCTCCTGGTCGAGCAGCTCGACCTCAAAGCGCTCCCCCGACAGGCGCCCCAGGTAGGACTTCAGGTGCGCGGCGACCTTCTTCTGCGTCGCGGCGCTGGCGCCCATGACGCGGCTGACCTGGATGGTGCCGGTCAGCGGTCGCTCGGGGACGCCGGGGACGGCGAAGACGCCCCACTGCTTGGCGGCGATCGGCTTGCCGGTCACCCCGCCCTGGACCAGGATCCGCGCGGTGGCGCTGCGGTCGCCCGACTCCACGACGCTGACGATGCCCGCGAGCCGGTCGCCCATCCGTTGCTTCGGGTCGCCGCCAGGCGCCTCGAAGATCATGAACCGATCGCCGGGCTGCACCCCCTGGTAGAAGCCCAGCGACAGCTCCACCTTGTCGCCGTTGACCTGGTTGACCTGGACCATCCCCTTGCCGATGATCGGGGGCATCTCCGACTCCCAGGGCTCCACGAGCGCCCCGACCGGATCCACCTCCTTGAGGAGCAGCTCCGGCATGGCGAGCACCTTCTCGCCGCCCTGGTAGACCCGGGTGGCGCGGACGAAGCCGAGCATCGGGCGCTCGCCGAGCGCGTCCTGCCAGGGGCCGCCGTGGCGCAGCACGAAGCCGTCTCCGACCTGAACCGCGCCCTTGAGGCCCACGAGGTAGAGGTAGCCGTCGTCGCCCTGAGCGACGGTGGGGCCGTCCACCCCCTCGGGGACCCTCAGATCGCTCGGCGCGTCGGTGGGCAGGACGTTGGGCAGGGTCGGCGGGGGCTGGACGCCGCCGCAAGCGGTCAACGCGAGGGCGATCAGCAGCGCCGTGGCGAGTCTCCAGGGCGACGCGGTGAGGGAGGCAGGCCTGGTTGCCGTGTTCATGCTGTGTGTGCTCGTGCTTGGTGCGTGTGTTCGAGTCGTCCAGGGCTGGCCAGGACTCTCGCGACGAGCCCAACCCTACAGGTCAGGTCGCTGCGCGTCGAGATCTCGCCCGACAAGAATCCCAGCCCTGTGGTGCAACCGACGATCGGGCAGGTTTCGTCCAAACGCCCAAGAAGCGCGAAGGGGCGCCGAGGATGACTCCTCGACGCCCCTTCGCGCAGCGGGAGGCGCCTCCCCGGGCGGTGAAGCCCGGTGGAGGCGCGGGGGGTGGGTCACTCGCAGTAACCCAGCTCGTTGCAGCTCTGACCCTCGGCGCAGTCCTCGAAGCTGGCGCAGGCGGCCTCGCAGCGGGCGTTGACGCAGACGTTGCCCTCGGCGCAGTCGGTGCTGCGGATGCACTCGGGGGCGGAGCAGGCGCCGTCGAGGCAGATCATGCCCTCGGCGCACTGGTCGTCGGCCTCGCAGGCCGCCGGGTCCGGCTCCTCACCGACGCAGGTGCCGTCGATGCACAGCTCGCCCTCGGCGCAGTCGGCGCTGGTCAGGCAGGCGGCGGGCTCCGGCTCGGCGCAGGCGCCCTCGGCGCAGACCAGGCCCTCGGCGCAGTCGCTGTTGTACTGGCACTCGGGGCGGTCGCCGATCTCGCAGCGCCCCTCGTCGTTGCACCACTCGCCGTTGGCGCAGTCGCGGTCCTCGATGCACTCGGCCTCCTCGGGGATCACGCAGCTGCGGGTGTAGTCGTCCTCAGGGTCGGCGATCGGGATGCACTGGTCGGACACGCCCACCTGCTGGCTGACGTCGCGGCACTCAAAGCCGCGCGGGCAGGGGTTGTCCGAGTTGCAGGTCCGGGCGCAGACGTTCTCGGTGCCGTTGATCTGGATGCAGAGCGCCCCAGGCTCGACGCAGTCGTTGTCCGAGGAGCAGGCCTGGCAGAAGCCCGCCGTCCCGCCGGTCGTCTCGTCGTCGATCGGGGTGGGCTCGCCGTCGTCGTCGTAGCCGTCGCCGTAGTAGTCGTCGTCGTAGTAGTCGTCGCCGTAGTAGTCACCGCCGCCGTAGTATCCGTCGTCGCAGTAACCCTCCTCGATGTAACACTCCTCAAAGCAACCGTAATCATCACAATAGACTTCGCAGACCTCATAGTCATCGCATGCGCCAACCACGAGGCACCCCGTGCTGAAAGCGGCGATGCTACAGAGGAGAGCGGACAAGGAGATGATGTGCGTCAAACGGTTCATAAAAGTACCTCCAAAGGATCAGCGGCGAACTCAAGCGCCCAATGGGTGGTGATCCGATGCCCCCCTGCTGTCGTTGGCCTCGTAACCACGCCGGGGTAGACGAGGCGCCTGGTGATCTATTCAACGCCAGCGAGGTTTTTTTCACTCCGCAGCCCTCGGATGTACGTAAAGTTGCGCGCTTCACCGTTCGTGGGAGGTGTGGAGGGTACATGGATCGTGCGTCCATGGGGATCGAACGAACCAACCGGGAGGGTGACGCGCCCCTCCCGAGGCCCGCGCCCCGGATCGATATGACGACCGCCCTGTTCAACGAAGAGAACCGTCGCCCCGCCTTGACGTTGGTCAACGCCCCGTCCGCCACCCCATTGGAGGCGATCGGGGCGCTGGGTGAGCTGGAGGGGTTTGTCCTGTCGGCCATCTGCCTTCGCCTGGAGCGGGGGCTGGCGCGCCTGGACATGGCGACCGCGCGCGGCCTCATGGACGAGCGCGGTCTGCGCCCCGCGCAGCTCGTGCTGCTGGGGGACCGCCCGCTGGAGTCGCTCAACGGCCTCGGCCCGCCGACGCCGGAGCACGCGGCGATCAACGCGGTCCTGACGACGGCGATCGTGCGCTACGCCGCGAACCTCCCCGAGGCCGCGCGGGGCGTGTGGCAGAGTTGGATGGTCGGGCAGCTGGAGCGCCTTCAGGAGCGGACCCCGTTTCAGCTGACGGAGGCGCTGCCCGAGGGGCTGTCGCTCCACCCCGACGCCGAGCTGCTGGAGTCGATCCACGGTGTGCTGCGCGAGGCGCTGCGCGACGAGGAGCCTGGCCCCCGCAGCGCGCTGGAGGTGCTCCGCGCGGCGCTGCCGCCGATGCCTGAGGCTCCGCGCCCCGCCTCGACCCACGGCCTCGCCGCCATCCCGACCCCACCGCGCAATCAGGTCGTCTCGGTCGCGCGCCCGGTGCTCCCGCCGCCCTCACACCGCGTCGCGATCCGCCGGGAGGCGACCGTCGCGATCTTTGAGTCGGTGCTCGGGCCGCTGCGCCTCCGCCGCCGCGTCGCGCCATCGCCCGCGGCGCCCGTCGCCGCCGGGCCGCTCCCTCGACCCGCGCTCGACCCGGTGGTGCTGACCCCGCCCGCGGACGCGCTGGATCTCCCCGACGACCTGACCGCTGTCCCCAACGAGCCCGCGCCGCTCCCCAGCCTCGATCCCGAACCGGCGCCGCTCCCTCGCCTCGGCATCGAGACCGACCTGCTCAAGAGCATCGACGAGGGCGACGTCGCTCAAACGGCCTCGCCCGAGGCGGGCCAGGTGGAGTGGGTGGAGCCGCTGTTCGACCCGGAGCCCGCCATCTCGTTCGGTCACGTCGAGCTGCCCGAGGAGCTGGACTTCTCGGACGTCCAGGAGACGTTGGAGGCGCTGAGGCGCTCCAGCCGCGCGCCTGCGGACGCCCCCCAGACGCCCGATGACCCGCCGTGTGATGAGGCGGCGCGTGACGAGGCGGGGCCAAGCGACCCGGCGCTGGCCCACGCCGCGCCCGAGCCGCGCGATGAGGAGGCGCATGGCGACGTCGCGCAGGCCCTCGCCGAGCCTGAACAACCTGCCCCGACCGCTCCTGAAGCCCCGATCGCTCCCGAAGGGGAGGGCGCGCTCGCGCCGCAGCCCATGGAGGTCGAGCCGGCGCTGGGTGACGCGTTCGCCGACGCCCCCGCTCCAACGCCCGATGAGCTGGAGCGCGTCGCGGCGATCGCCCCCTGCGACGCGCTCGCCGCCACCGCCGATCCGCTCCCCGCGTTGATCGAGCCTGTGAGGGACGCGGTCTTTGAGCCCGCGCCTGCCACACAGGAGGAGGCTGAACCGGGCATGGCCCTGGGTGGCGTTGAGGCTGCGCTGGACGCGGAGGAGCCCTCGCTGGGCTCGCTGAGGCTCGCGGCCGAGCAGCGCCTGGAGCCCTCCGTCGATCGCGCTGAGGTCGCCGAGGAGGCGTCAGCCGTCGCGCCCGCGGTTCAAAGGAGGCGGGCTCAGGCGCCGCGCGTTCTGCTCCGCAACCCCGCTCGTCGCATCCCCAGGGCAGCTCAGGAGCGCGTCTCGGAGCTGGTCGCGGGTCACCTGGAGCCCGCCTCCCCGGACGCGACCCGCGCGATCGCCCTCCACGTGGTTGAGGTGGCGCTTCAGGAGGCCCCCAGCCACTTCAAGCTGGGGCAGCGCGTGGAGCTGGGCGCGTCGGTGGAGCGGGCGGCCTTCCCCTTCCGCATCGACCTGCCCTCCGACGAGGAGGGGTTGGTCGCCGATCCGATGTACATCGAGCGGATGCTCGGCCCGGTCGATGAGCGGAGCTTCTTCGATCGCGACGACGCCCCGCTGCTGCCGCCGGAGTCGCTGGGTGCCCTCAGCGGGATGGTCGGGGTCGGCTTTGGGCTGTGGGTCGTGCTGGAGGCGCTGCTGATCGGCAACGCGCTCTGGATGGGGCTGGGGCTGGTCCTGATGGTCAGCCTGCTGGCGCTCGACTACGTGCTCTCCACCGACGGCTGACGCCCGTCAGCCTCTCTGAATCACCTCCCATATGAGTTCAGCCGCGTGCTCGGCAGGCTCCGTCCACGGCGGAGGCGGCTGGAGCTTCGCCGCGACGCCTCGGAGCCCCGCCCCGATGGACGGCGCTCGCCGCAGCACCTCCCGCGCGGCCTGGACGATCCGCGCCGGGGTGACGTCGCGTTGGAGCAGCTCAGGGAAGAGGCGAGGCCCGTCGTGGAGGATGTTGGGCATGGCGATGTGTGGGGTCTTGACCAGGCGACGGCCGATCTCCCAGGTGAGGCGATCGGTTCGGTAGACCACGACGGCGGGGACCTCCGCGAGCGCGGCCTCCAGGCTCGCGGTGCCGCTGACGACGATCGCGAGCGAGGCGCGCTGGAGGGCGGCCCTGGCCCCGGAGAGCACCTCGACGTCCTGATGCGCTGAGCCGAGGAGGTCGTGGATGTGCCGCGGGTCGAGCGTCGGAGCGGCGGCGAGCACCGTCGTATTGGTGGGCAGGAGCTGTTCGAGGCGCCGCCGCGCCTGGAGCATGACCGGGAGGTGGCGTTGAAGCTCCGCGGGGCGGCTGCCCGGCAGGAGCGCCAGCGTGGGCGGCGAGTCGGGCGAGCGGGTGAGGCGCCGGGTGGCGAGCGGATGCCCGATGAACTCCGTGGGGACGCCGTAGCGGCGAAAGAACGCGGGCTCGAAGGGGAAGAGGGTCAGGAGCAGGTCGACCTCGTCCGGCATGGTCCGCGCGCGCTCGGGGCGCCAGGCCCAGGCCTGGGGGGCGACGAGCATGACGACGGGGGTCGCCCTCAGGCGCAGGCGGTGCCCGAGCGGGAGGTTGAAGTCCGGGGCGTCGCAGAGGAGCGCGAGGGCGGGCGGGCGGCGCCTGGCGAGGTGCAGGAGGTGCTGGCGGAGCCGGAGGAGGCGCGGGACGTGGCGGAGGACGTCGCCGACGCCCATGGCGGAGAGGGTCTCGGCGTGGGCGATGGCGCGGAGGCCGCCGCGGCGAAGCGCCGGGCCGCCGACGCCCCAGGCGCGCAGGTGAGGGTTGCGGCGCCGGAGCGCCTGGAGCACGGCCGCGCCGTGCTGGTCGCCGCTGGCCTCCATGGCTACGATCAGGATGTCCACGCGCTGCCCCCGGTGGCACAGGTCCGTGTGGAGGGGTGCGCCCTCCTGGTACCCTCCTCTCTATATAGACGCCTCGGGGCTCAGACGCGAACCGCGCCGACGGCCTTGATGTCGATCCCGGGGTCGATCTCCTTGTAGGAGAGGACGGCGAGGTTGGGGATGAAGCGCTCGGTGAAGGTGCGCATCTGGCGGCGGAGGTCGGGCGCGGTGAGGAGGACAGGGAAGAGCTCCTGGTTGGAGGCGCTCTGGACGATCTGCTCAATGTTGGCGAGCAGGTTC
Source organism: Myxococcales bacterium (assembly GCA_002716585.1). Taxonomy (GTDB): domain Bacteria; phylum Myxococcota_A; class Bradymonadia; order Bradymonadales. The sequence goes on from PBBL01000039.1 coordinate 18,442, forward strand.
TGGGCGAGCCGGGGGTCGAGCGCCTGGCCGCCGTCGGGGGTCTGGCCGCGGCGGAAGATGTTCTCGGCGTTGTGGTCGAGGGTGACGACGTGGAGGATGTTCTCCTCGTCGGTGTACTTGCGGGTGATGGAGCGCCCGAGCCGCTGGCGGACGAACTCGGTCAGGAGGCTGGTGTCCTTGGTGTGGGGGGCGTGGTCGGCCAGGGTTTCGAGGATGGTCCGCATGTCCCGGATGCTGATCTGCTCCACGAGCAGGTTGCGGAGCACCTGCACGACGTCGCCGATGCTCAACAGCTGCGGGATCAGCTCCTCGACGAGCTTGTTGTTGCGCTGGGCGAGGATGTCCACCAGCTCCTGGGTCTCCTGACGGCCGAGCAGCTCGCTGGCGTGGGAGCGGAACAGCTCCGAGAGGTGGGTCGCGAGGACGGCCGAGGGCTCGACCACGGTGTACCCGGCCATCTCGGCGTCGTCGCGCATGGCGCCGTCGATCCACAGGGCGCTCAGGCCGAAGGCGGGCTCCGTGGTGGGGATGCCGGGGATGACCGCCGCGACGATGCCCGGGTCGATGGCGAGCATCTTGTTGGCGAGCAGCTCGCCCTCGGCGATGACGTTGCCCTTGAGGAGGACGCGGTAGTCGTGGGCGTCCATGGTGAGGTCGTCGCGGATGTGGACCGCCGGGATGATGAAGCCCAGCTCCTGGGCGAGCGTGCGGCGGATGCCGCTGATGCGTTCCAGGATGTCGCCGCCCGCCTGCTCATCGACGAGGGGGACGAGCCCGTAGCCGATCGTCAGCTCCAGCATGTTGAGCGGCAGGAGGTGTTGCAGCTCCTGCTCCTCGGAGGGGGGCTCCAGCAGCGGGGCGTCGCCGGAGAGGGGGTCGCTCGGGTCGCCCGCGCCGCCCTGCGAGTGCAGCGCCTGCTCGACCTTGGACCAGTTCCAGGCCACCGCGGCGGAGAGGCCCGCCAGAGTCCAGAAGAGGATCAACGGCATGCCGGGGACGATCCCGAGCACGCCGAGCGAGAGCGCCAGGGTGATGAAGGTCTCGCGGCTGCCAAAGAGCTGCCGGACGACCGAGTCGCCGAGGCCATCGCGGCCCGCGGCGCGGGTGACGATGATGCCCGCCGCGGCTGAGATGACGAGGCTCGGGATCTGGCTCACGAGGCCGTCGCCGACCGTCAGCAGCGTGTAGGTCTGGGCGGCGTCCGCGGCGTTCATCCCCTCCTGGGTGACCCCGATGATGAACCCGGCGGCGATGTTGATGGCGGTGATCAGGATGCCGGCGATGGCGTCGCCGCGGACGAACTTGCTGGCGCCGTCCATCGCCCCGTAGAAGTTGGCCTCCTCCTCGATGCCCTTGCGCCGCTCGCGGGCCTCGCTCTCGGTGAGCAGCCCCGCGCCGAGGTCGGCGTCGATCGCCATCTGCTTGCCCGGCATGGCGTCGAGGGTGAAGCGCGCCGCCACCTCGGCGATGCGCCCCGAGCCCTTGGTGATCACCATGAAGTTGATGATGATCAGGATGATGAAGATGATCAGGCCGATGACGAAGTTGCCGCCGACGACGAAGTTCCCGAAGCTCTGGATGATGTTGCCCGCCGCGCTCGTCCCCTCGGAGCCCTTGAGCAGGATCAGGCGCGTCGAGGCGACGTTGAGCGACAGGCGGAACAGGGTCGTCAGCAGCAGCATGCTGGGGAAGACGCTGAAGTCGACCGAGCGCTTGACGTAGAGCGCGGAGAAGAGAATCGTCAGCGACAGGCTGATGTTGAGCGCCAACAGCAGATCCAGCAGGATCGAGGGCATAGGCAGGACCATGACCCCGAGGATCATCATCACGCCGATCGCCAACGCCATGTCACTCCGCATCGCTCGCATGGTCCGTCCTCGCTCCATCAGGTGGGCCCGCGCCCACGAGGGCTGGCCCAGGATATCGGCACAACCCGTGCCGGGGTTGAGTGAAATCGTGTCCGCCTACCCACGCCGCTGCGCGCGCCGCTTCTGGCGCATGACGATCGCCAGGATCTCGGCGACCGCCTCGTAGAGTTCGACGGGGATGTGCTTGTTGATGCGACAGGTCTTGTACATGAGCCGCGCCAGCTCGCGGCGCTGGATGATCGGGACGCCGTTCTCGCGCGCGACGCTCCGGATCTGCGCGGCGACCAGGTCGACGCCCTTGCTCAGGACGATGGGGGCCGCGTCCACGCCGGGCTTGTAGCGGATCGCCACCGCGACGTGGGTCGGGTTGACGACGACGACGCTGGCCTCGGCGGTCTGCGGGACGCTGGCGCGCTGCATCGCCATCTGGCGCTGCCTGGCCTTGCGCTGCCCTTGGAGGAGCGGGTCGCCCTCGTTCTGCTTGACCTCGTCCTTGATGTCCTGCTTGCTCATCCGCATGCGTTTTTCGAGCTGGTACCACTGCCACGCGTAGTCCCCGGAGGCCAGGATCACGAGCGCGATCAGCATGGCGAAGACCAGCCGCACGATCGCGTCGTGGAACGCGCCCAGCGCGGGGACGAGCGGCATGTGGGGCAGCCGCACCAGCCAGGGCAGCTCGTCGCTGAGCATCATCCACGCCACGCACGCCAGCACCGTCAGCTTGGCGATCCCCTTGAGCAGCTCCACCACCGTCTGGGTCGAGAAGAACATCTTCTTGATCTTCGGCACCGGGTTGAACTTGTCCCACTTGGGCGTCAGCGGCTCCCAGGAGAAGTTCAGGCGAGTCATGGCGACGCCCGTCAAAAGACTGGCGAGCATCCCGATCGCCGCCGGGATCGTCAAAATCCTGGCGAACCGGTACATGAGCGACTGAAACAGCCCCGAGTCGATGGCGCCGCGGTGGAAGGCGATGCGATCGAGGATCTCGATCCAGAGCGCGCCCATCTCCTCGACGATGAAGGTGGCGAGGATGGTCAAGCTCAGCGCGCCCGCGAGGATGCCGCTCACCGCCATCACCTCGCGGCTGAAGGCGACCTCGCCGCGCTTGCGGAACTGCTCCCGACGTCGTGGTGTTGGGGATTCAGTCTTGCTATCCTGGTCCTGGTCCTGCATACTGCTCCTCTCCAGGTTGCGGGGAAGCTCCTACGCAAGAGCGGTGCCGACTTCGCCACAATCCACAGGTCCTGCCCATGACGGAGGCGACACCTCCTCCCCAACAGATCCCTGGCTCCGCCGCCGAGGCGGCCGCTGCGCGGTTCGGCGAGTCGCTCGCCTGGTCTCCACCTGAGCCACGCTGGCCCGGGTGGGTCGGGCAGCGTGGGGATGAGCCGGTGTGTATGGTGCGGACCATGACGGGCGTGGGGGTGCAGCGGTATCGATGGTGCATCGAGGCGCTGGCGCCGACCTCGCCCGAGGTCGCCGAGCCGCTGGCGATCGGGGACACCTGGGTGATGTCGCCGTGGCGCGGTGAGATCTCGGCGCGCGAGGCGTGGGCGGGGGTGGAGCTGGAGGAGCAGGCGAGGTTGATGACGCAGCTCGGGCAGGCGCTGCGGCGGATCCACGACAGCACCCTGACGCACCGCCACGGCGAGGTGCAGCGGGGGCTGGGGACCTCGTTTTTGTCGTGGAACACCCTGATGACCCGCCGGTTGGAGCGGGCGAGGGCGTTGTTCTCGGCGCAGGAGGCGAGCCCGCTCGTGGACGCGGCGCGTCGCGCGACGGAGCGCCTCTACCGGGAGCTGGCGGCGTTTCACCCCAGGACCCGGGCGGTCATGGTGCACGGGGTGACGCTGGAGCGGGTGCTGGTCCAGGCGTCGGAGGGCGTCATGGAGTTGACGTCGCTCGTTGGATTTGAGCGGGCGCTTCTGGGACCCTGGGAGCTGGACTTTGGGAGGCTGCTGTGGTTCGAGCCGGTCGTGGGCAGAGAAGCGCTGCTTGATGCGTTCTATGAAGGTTATGATATGGCTCGGACCATGGACATTCGTCGACGCGAGGAGGTCTACCGCACCCTGACGGCGCTTGAGGTGGCGGAAGGGCTGACCTCGGGTGAGGCGGAGTTGGAGCGGCGGTGCCGCGCGTACCTTGAGATGGGCGCCTGAGGGCGCGAACCCCTGGAGCACGGGATGCTCGGCCTGGAACAGCTCGATGCCCGCGAGCGCGAGGCGCTCGCCGCCGAGCACGGCGCGCCCAGCGCGAGCGTGACGGTGTTGGAGCGTCACCTGTTGGCGCCGATTCAGGTGCGTCGCCGCGTCGCGACGCTCTCGGAGGAGGCGTCCGAACTCCTCAAGCACCTGATCGAGGCCGCGCTGCCCGCGCTGCCGCTGGAGGGGCTCAAGTCCGAGGCCGTTGAGGAGCTGCGCGGCGCCTGGCTGGTGTCGCTCGGCGGCGCCCCGGCGCAGGTCTCGGTCTCGGAGCCGGTGGCGGTCGCCAGCCTGGAGGGGCTCGACGCGGTCCCGTGCCGGTTGAGGCTGATGCTCGCCGACGAGCGCCTGTTGGGGCACCTGGAGGCTCGCTGCGGTGGCTCGGTGGCGGAGCTGGAGGCGCGCCTCGCCGAGGCGCTGGGTGAGCCTGCGTCGCGCAGCGGCGTGCCGCGTGGGGCGAGGATCGCGGCCTGGCTCGGGGACCGCCGCGCGGTAGAGCGGGTCGTCGCCCACCTGGCCCCTGAGGGCGCGGCGCTGCTCTGGGATCTCGTCGCGGCGGGCGGCGTGATGGAGCGACCTCGCGAGGAGAGCCCCTCCTGGGTGTCGCTCATGGCGCTGGGGCTCCTGTGGGAGAGCGACGCCGACGTGCGGATCCCGGCGGAGGTGCTCCGGGCGTTGTTGGAGGTGCGGCTGGAGGAGCGCGCCACGGCGGCATTGGAGGTCGCCCGGCAGCTGCGGCAGAGCGGGGTGCTGGAGACGGTGCACCCGATCCCGATCGACACCGCGCGGGAGATCGCCGAGCTGGTGCGGGTGATGTGGTCTGGTGGGCCAGGGCGGCGCTGGTCGCGCGATGAGCTGCGCCATGAGACGCGACGTCGCCCGTTGGAGAGCGGCCTCCATGAGGCGCTGCTGGAGCTGCTGGTGGCGCTCGGGGTGGTGGCGAGCGCGGAGGGCGGGTACGCGCTGTCCGGGCCGCCTTCGGTCGAGCGAGGCTCCCTGGCCTGGGCCACGGCGCTGGTGGAGCAGGCCGCCAAGGCGTCCGCCTCCGGGTGGGCGAGCCGCCCGGCGCGTGAGGCGCTGCTGGGGCTGCTCGGCATCGAGGCGCCCGATGAGGTGCCGCGCGAGGTGCCTGACGAGGCGGAGCTGGAGGGGTGGGCGGCGATGCCCCCCCACATGCTCGACACCTCGACCCGCGAGTTCTCGGAGTCGGCGGGGGCGTCGCTGAGCGTCGCCTGGCTTGGCCTGTTGCTGGTCGGGCAGCTGGCGCGCTTGCAGGCGGGGCGCCGCTACCCGCTGCGTGGGATCGGGCGCCTGCTCCGCTCACTGTTGGCGGTGGTGCACACGATCGTGCGCCTGGACGGGCCGCTCTACATGCGCGACGCCGCGGCGCGCTCGACCTCGCGCTGCGAGGAGGCGGCGCAGGCCTGGCTCGGCGCGCAGGCCTCGCCGCTGGGGTGGATCGCGCAGGTGGAGGCGACCGGCGCTGAGCGGGTGGGGGAGACGCTGTCGCTGCTGGATGTGCTGGAGGAGCCCGCGCCCGCGGCCGTCGATGAGGTGACTGAGGTGCGGGTGCTGCGGCGCATCCCCCAACACCCGCCGCGGGTCGAGCGCCCCTGGCGCGTGCTCCTCGGGGGGCTGATGTCCGGGGGCTCGGGCCGCGGTCGCAACGCCCAGGCGCGGCTCGCGGGGCTGAGCGAGGAGGTGGCGACCTTCCTGGAGGAGCGCGGCAGCAACCTCGCCGGTCAGGATCTGGCGCCGGAGCTGTTCGCCAGCTACCTGCGCGAGCAGACCCGCGCGAGTCGGCTCGCCGAGGTGACCGAGCGCGACGTGGAGCGCTTCTTCGTCTTCTGGATGTGGCGCCTCACGCCCGCCGAGGGGCGCACCCGGGTGCGGAGCTTTTTGGACGCGGTGGAGGGGATGCTGCGGTGGGCGGCGGAGTCCGGGGAGCCGGTTCAGGTGGAGCCCGACCTCGTGCGCGAGCGCCTGGAGGGGCCGCTGCTGCGGCTGTGCTCGGCCTGGGACGCGTTCTCGGTGTACCACCGCACGGTCCCGCCGCCCCAGCTGCTCAAGCTCAAGCCGCGCTCGGCCTGGGATGGGCTGGTGGAGGTGCTCGCCTGTGAGCTGTCGGAGGGCGCGATGGTGGCGCAGCCGAGGCGAGGGGGCGCCGCGGTGGGTGAGCCGCTGAGGGTGTTGACCAACCCGAGGCCGCTGGCGCTGTTGAGGCCCGGCGACTTGATCGACGCGCAGCTCGTGCGGTACGGCGACGTGTGCTGGGTGACGGTGCTCCGGCGGTTGTGGCTGCACGAGGCGATGGAGTTCATGGAGGAGGGGCGGCGGTGACGAGGAGGGGGTTGTTCTGGGCGTGGGGGCTCGTGGCGCTCCTGGTGGCGCTCGGGGGGTCGCCCGGTGAGGCGAGCGCCGAGGCCTGGCCGCCGCCGCTGCCGAGCGCTCCGTGGCGCGCGACCCACCCGACGGTGCGTGGGCTGTCGCCCGCCCAGCCGTTTCGGATGGACGCGGTGATGAAGCTGACCCAGGCGTTGAGCCCCGCCGTGGTCCAGGTCGAGGCGATCCTCAAGAAGGGCAGCAGCCAGGGGTCGGGGTTCTTCCTCGGGCCAGAGGGCTACCTCGTGACCAACAACCACGTCATGTCCAGCGCCACCCACGCCCGCCTCACCTTCTCCGATGGCCGAACGCGGAGCGCGCGCCTGGTGGCGCGCGATCCGGTGACGGACTTCGCGCTCCTGTACGCCGAGGCGCGCCCGGGTGAGCAGTTCGACTGGCTGCCCCTCGGTGACAGCGATCAGGTGCGCGTCGGGCAGTGGGCCGCCGCGCTCGGGGCGCCGCTGCGGTTCGGGAACACCGTGACGGTCGGCGTCGTCTCCTCCGTGCGGCGGCGCGGCTCTCGCCCGCGGCGCCCCAACTGGATGAAGTCGTACATTCAGTTCGACACGGCGATCAACCCTGGCTCGTCCGGCGGGGTCCTGGTCAACATGGGGGGTCAGGTGATCGGCGTGGTCACCGCGATGCGCAAGGACGCCCAGGGGCTCGGCTTCGCGGTCCCGGTCAACCGCCTCAAGCGCATGCTCCCCCGGATGATGGGTGGCTACGACGTCGAGCGCGCGACGCTGGGCGTCGCGGTCCAGTCCACGGACGAGGCGCTGGCCCGCTCGCTTGGCCTTAAGAGCCCCACCGGCGCCCTCCTGCGTGACGTCGACCTTGGGGGTCCGGCGGACAAGGCGGGGCTGCTCGCAGGGGACGTGATCGTGCGCTACGACGGGCAGGCGATCGCGGATCACGCCGATCTGTCCTGGCTCGTGGCCACCTCGCGGGTCCCCGAGCCGGTGGACGTCGTGGTGGTCCGCGCGCGCGAGAAGCTCACCGTCACGGTGGAGCCGAAGCTCAAGTCCCGGTGGCACGTCTCGTCGCGCCGCGGCGGGGCCGATCGGATCCCTCCCGGGGGAGTGGGGGTGACGGGCGCCGACGCCGAGGTGGTCCGCGCCATGGGGTTTGACGGGCTCCCGGGCGGGGTGCTGGTCTACGTCGTCGCCCCGGGCAGCGTCGCCTACCGCGCTGGGGTGCGCCCCGGGATGTGGGTCGTTCAGGTCGGCGACGCGCTCGTCGCCACCCCCGCGCGCTTCTACCAGGCCGTCAACGAGAGCCTCGCCCGCGACGGCGCCGTGCGGGTTCGTGTCTACAACGGCGAGCGCGAGGCGCGTTGGATGGCCTGGGAGGCGCCGGCTGGCGATTGACAGCCGCCCCCGGTGGGCATAGCATGGGCTCCCGTCGGGTTGTGGGGTCATCGGGGAGCGGACAGCGCGGGCGTTGAGCGGCAACGACCCACAACACCGATGCCCTGGATCAGTCAGAGCCAGAGAGCATGGAAACAGCAACACGACTTGGCAAATACTCGCTCAAGCGAAAGCTGGCCACCGGCGGCATGGCCGAGATATGGCTCGCCGAGCAGCAAGGCCCCGCGGGGTTTGCCAAGACCCTCGTCATCAAGCGCATCCTCCCTCACCTGGCGGATGACAGTAAATTCGTTGAGATGTTCCTCGACGAAGCCAGGCTCGCGGCCAAGCTGGAGCACCCCAACATCGTCCGGATCTCGGACCTGGGGCTGGCCGACGGCAGCTACTTCATCGCGATGGAGTTCATCGACGGCCCCGACCTCGACTACATCGTCGAGCGGGCCGCGCAGCTCGGCACCCGGGTGCCGCTGCCCATCGCGGCCCGGATCATGGCCGACTCCCTCGCGGGCCTTGAGTTCGCCCACACCTTCGTGGACGAGCAGGGCGCCCCGATGAACCTGGTCCACCGCGACATCTCGCCGCACAACATCCTCGTCAACAAGGCGGGGGTGGCCAAGATCGTCGACTTCGGCGTGGCCAAGGCCGCCAGCAGCACCCACAAGACCCAGACCGGCGCGATCAAGGGCAAGTTCGCCTACATGTCGCCCGAGCAGATCGCCAACAACCCCCTCGACGGCCGCTCCGACGTCTTCGCCATGGGGATCGTCCTCTATGAGCTGACGACCAACAAGCGCCCCTTCGGCGAGGAGGGCGATCTGATGGCGGTCACCGCCATCCTCACCAAGCCCCCCATCAACCCCCGTGAGCTGGTCACCGGCTTCCCGCCGGAGATGGAGCAGATCATCATGAAGGCGCTGGCCAAGAACCGGGACCAGCGCTACCCCTCCGCCAAGGCGATGCAGCAGGATCTGGAGAAGTTCATCTTCTCCACCGGCTCCTTCGTCGGGCAGTCCGACGTCGCGGGCTACCTCAAGGATCTGTTCAGCGACAGCCCCTCCATGCTCGGCGGTCAGAAGGCCCCGGAGCTGCCGCCGCGCTTCGACGGCGGGGATCCCTACATCCCCTCCTTCTCCACCGGCAGCGGGCAGCAGGCGCAGCCTCCTGGCCCGCACACGCCGACGCCCAACATCTCCACGGGCAACCAGCCCGCCGTCTCCAGTGGGCATCAGCCCGCCGTCTCCAGCGGACACCAGCCCGCTGTCTCCACTGGACACCAGGACATCTCGCCCCCGCCTGACACCGGAGGGGGATCCTCTCGGACCATCTTCCTGGCGCTGGGCGTCGTGGGCCTGTTGGCGTTCATCGTTTTGACCGTCGGGCTGGCGGCGATCTTCCTCGGCGGTGACGATGGGGAGGAGGGCGGGGACGGGAAGCCGGAGACCACCGCCGAGACAGACGAGACAGACGGCAAGGATGGCAAAGACGGCAAGGGCGCTAAAAACGGAAAAGATGAGAAGGACCCGGAGCACGACAAGCCGAAGAAGGCGACGCTGATCGTCCAGAGCGTCCTCCCGGCCGATGTGTTCTTCAAGGGGGAGAAGGTCTGCGAGATCAACCAGCCCTGCCGCATCACCGAGAAGAAGGCGGGCGACTACACGATCGAGCTGGCCAACAAGAAGGGGAACGTGCGCAAGAAGTTCAAGGTCAAGCTCAAGGCCGGTGACGTCACCGAGAAGACCATCTCCAGCGGGTCGCTCAAGCTCAACATCACCCCGGAGAGCTCGGACTACTTCGTCAAGATCGACCACCACGAGAACCCTGAGATCCTCAAGGGCCCTGTGGACCTCTTCGTCGGGAGCTACGATGTCCTCGTGCGCAACCGGAAGACGGGCAAGTACGATGAGAAGGAGGTCAAGATCAAGGCCGGGAAGGAGAGCGTCGTCAAGTTCAAGATCGAGTGACCCGGCCCGAGGGCGCTCCTCTCATGGAACACAACAAAGGCCCGGCTGAAAAGCCGGGCCTTTGTTGCGTCGACAGGGTCGCGCGAACGCGCGTCAGCTGATCGTCACCCCGAACCGCTTGAGCTCGAACGCCAGCTCACTGAGGATCGTGGGCGGCACCTGGGCGGCCTGGACGCTGTCGCGGCTCGCGATCCGCCTGAAGTAGACCCCCTCGATCGTCACCTGGTTGGGCCAGGAGCCCGGGCCGCTCACGGGGTAGCCGTCGTGGGAGATCGTGGCGACGACGTCGCGCTCCGGGTAGCGCCGCTCGAACCCGTAGACGATCCCGGCGTCTTCGGGGGTCGTGGTGCGAAACCCGTGCTCGTGGATGAGCCCGGCGAGCTTGGAGGCGGTCATCGGGGCGCTCTGGACGGTGAGGCTGTGCCCGCTGGGTTGGATCCTGAGCACCGGCCGATCGAGCTGCTCGAAGGGCTGCGGCGACAGGCGCGCTCGCCAGGCGTCCAGCTCCGCGTCGGTGAGGGACGCCGGGTGAGCCAGGGTGAGCGTGTCGGCGTCGGCGAGCGCGACGCGCTCACCCGAGACATCCTCGCCGTGGTCACCGTGGAAGGTGACCAGCGCCCCCCCCGGCCCATGGAAGACGACGCCCGCGAGCAGCGGCCCATAGACCGGGTGCGCGCCGAGCCCGTCGCGAAGCTCCCGAGCCGACCAGGAGCGCGCCACGATCATCTGACGCGCGACGTGGGAGGCCTGGGCCTCGATGAAGTTCTTGACGCGGCGACGCAGCCGGGTGAGCGCCTTGGCGCTCGCCTTGGCGGCCTTGGCGTCGTCGTCGCGGGTCACCTCGGGGAGGTCGGCGAGCAGCGCGCCGGAGCCATCTTCAAGCACGACGGCGCCGTGTCGGTTGACGCGGGGGGTGAAGGCGCGGTCGCCGTAGGAGAGGGGCGTCGCGTCGGCTCCGAGGCCGAGGTCGTCGAGCCCGCGCTCGCGGACGGTGTCCGCGATGAACAGGTCGACGCGCTCGACGAGGTCCTCCGGGGTGACGCCGTGCTGGGCGGCGGCCGCCTCGAAGGCCGCCTGCGCGTTGTTGCGGAAGCCGCGCGTGTCGGCGCGCATGAGCCAGTAGTGGACCCAGCTCGGCCCCTCCAGGGTGCGGTGCCGGGCGAACGCGTCGAGGTACCACCCCGCCTGGGCGTGGCGGCCGCTGGAGACCATGTTGCCCAGCGGCCCGGCCAGCTCGGCGAGCGCGCGGGAGTTCGCCGTGACCGAGAGCTGGTAGATGGCCCACTTGTGGCTGGACTTCTGCCCGGCGGCGGACCACTGCTTGAGGAGGCCACGCCCGAAGCGGTTCAGCTCATCCGGGTCGATGGCGCTGGTGAGCTGAACCGTGTACGCGTCATGGAAGTCGGCGCTCTCCTGCTTGAGCCGCAGGACGAGCCCCTTGCGCGCCTTCTCCGAGAGCGGCTCCCCGCCGCTCGTGATCTCAGGGAGCGCGGCAAGGTCGATGAACTTCGGCAGGCGCCCCCGGGCGCCCCCCAGCTCGGCTTCGAGGTCGATGTCCGGGGCTTCGGCCTCCGCGCTGTCCGGGTCGCTCGGCGCCGCCGAGGCGGGCGGGGCGACGCGCTCCAGCGCCGACTGGAGCAGGGCGGCGACGTCCGCGGTGCGCTCCTTGTCGAGGGCGGCCTGGAGGGCGTCGGCGCTGTGGGGGATCGGGTTGTCGCGGCAGACGGTCGCGGCGGCGATCCGGGTGGCCTTGGAGCGCGCCGTCAGGTGCTCCAACACGCCGGTGAGTTGCTCCGCAGGGGCGGAGCTTAGCACCTCCGCCGCCTTGTCGCGCGTCGTCTTCGATTTGGAGGCGAGCGCGGCGATGAAGAGGTCGAGGTGGGCGTCGCGCCCGTGCGCTTCGATCACCTCCAGCAGCAGGTGCGCCCAGGGGGTGTTGGGCATGGTCCGAAGCCCCCACGCGGCGGGCTCAAGCGTCTTCCCGCCCAGCTTCCTGAGGGCGCCCTCGTAGGGCTTGACGTTCCAGACCCGGGTCTTCGCCGGGAGGGCGCGGACGACGTCCACGAGCACCCAGGGCGCCAGCGCGTGGTCGCTCTCGGTGAGCCGCTCGGTGACGCGGTGGTGGGCGTTCTGGTTGCGCTCGGGGACCCCGCGCAGCGCCAGGAGCGCCTCGACCGGGTGCTGCGCGAACGCGTCGACCTTCTCGGGGCCGTACTTCTCGCTGAACTCCCCGACGAGCCGGGACACCAGCTCGGCGTCGGCCGCCTCGATCGCCTCATCCAGCGGAGACGCGGCGACCGCCTCCAGCTCACCGCTCGCCAGCGGCTCAAGCAGCTCGCGCACCTCCTTGTCCTTGATGGCGTCGAAGGCGTCGCGCACCGGGCCGCTCACGTCCGAGCCGCCCGCCGCCATCGCGACGAGCCGCGCGGCGGCTGCGCGGCGGTGGCCCTTCTTGCGGGCGGTCAGCCCCTCGACGAGCTGGGGGGTGGCCGCGTCGCCGATGGCGTCGAGCGCCTGCTCGGCGAACGCCCGGTTGCCCTTGGACGAGCCCCCCGCGTAGGCGAGCAGGGTCGGCACGGCGTCTGGGTGGCCGAGCTTGCCGAGGACCTGGATCCCGACCGCCGCCTTGCCTCCCTTCGCCTTGCCTTCGTCGAGCGCCTCGATGACGGTCGCGAGGGCGAACTCGGCGGGCAGCTCCCCGAACGCCTGAACCATGTACTTGATCTCGTAATGGTCGCTCTTGCGCTTCTCGGCGAGCTGAAGCGCCAGGCGGATCGGCTCGGGGTCGGTCCCGAGCCCGACGCAGAACCAGGAGCGGGAGCTGTTGGCCGCGGCCAGCAGCATCGCGTCGCGCTGCGCCGGGGTGTAGACGGCCAGCGCCTCGCGGGTCAGCTCGCTCTCGTCGGAGCCGTAGGTCTTGAGTTCGTGCTCGCCGAACGCGTCTCGGACCACGTCCGGGACGTCGCGGCCCAGATCCTTGCAGATCAGCGTGCCCGCCAGCGCCAGGAGGCTCCCATTGGCTGAGTAGTCGGGGGTCCCCAGCTCGGCCTCGATCGCCTTCAGCGCCTCCTCGCTGTGGTGACGAAGCAGCGACAGCGCGGCCGAGCGGTTGTTGGTGCTGTCGCTCAGGCGCTGCGTGAGGGTCATCGCCTGGGCGACGGTCGCCCCCTCGGTCGCCGGGGCGACGATGAACCACTTGTAGATGGATTTGTCCTCGGTCGCCTTGAGCAGCGCCTTGAGCCGCCTGGGGACCGGGGCGATGTCGTGCCAGAACGCCCACCACTCCGTCGCGTTGGAGCTGGCGCTGACGACCCCGCGCGCCACCTTGTCCAGCGTCGCGGCGCTGACCTCGGGGCGGTGCCCGGCGCGCGTCAGCGCCACGTCGACCTGGGAGGTGGCGCTGCGCGGCACGTGGACGTCGTCGGCGTCGAAGGCGTCGGGGTGGTGCTGGGCGACGTGGTCGATCAGCGCCTGGGCGTCGAAGAACCAGCCCTCCATGCGCCACCCGGCGGGCTCGGCTTCGGCGAAGATGCGGTTGAGCAGCTCGACCGCCTGCTCGCGCGTCGCCGCGGCCAGCATGGGCTTCATGTCCCGCTGTATGTAGTAGACCTCGATATCCGGGTGCGCCGCCGCCGCCCAGAAGACCTCGATCTTCTCGGCTTCGGACAGCTCCTTTGTGCGCCACTCCCAGCTCCAGCTTTCAGCGAGCGCGTCAACGACCTTCTTGAGCTTCTCTGACATCTCAGCCATGGCTCTCCTCACGCGTGTGGTCCTACCTACCCCGTCCACAACCCTGCGCTCAGGCGCCTGGGTTGAACCGCGGAGAGGCAACCACACGACGCGTCAGGATTCAATGGATGCGGGCCACAAAACAGAACATGCGATCGAGCTGGTCGTCGGAGTGGACCGAGAAGGTCAACCGCCCGGTGTCTTTTCCAGGGGGCAGGGCGACCTCAAAGGGCAGGAAGCCCTCGTCGTGGTGGCCGAGGGTCGCCTCCCAGATCAGCTCGTCGTCGGCGCGGACGATGAACTCGATCGGGGCGCCGCGCGAGGAGCGCACGGCGTCGAAGGTCTGCCCGAACCGCCCGGACAGCGTGCCCTGGAGGGGGACGCCCTCCCAGGCGATCCGCAGCTCGCCGCCCTCGTCGATGGGCATCGCCCACAGGCAGCGGTGGGGCTCGTTGGTGACGAGCTGGAGCGTCTCGCCGACGTAGAGGAACGGGTCGCGGCGCTTGCAGCGCCACGCGGGGCGCTCGCCGCGGGAGAAGCGATCGCAGACCTCGCTGCGGTTGGCGTAGACGCGGGTCACCGTCGCCTGCTCCAGCGCCCTCAGGGCGTCCCACCGGGTGGTGTCCTCGCCGCGGGTCAGCGCCAGGACGGTGACGTCGCCGGTGGGGGTGGCGCGGTCCACGGTCCACGGCGCGGGCAGGCGACGGAGCGCGTGGTCGAGGCGGTCGGTCTCGGTGAGGAGCCAGGCGCGCTGGTAGGGATCGAGGTCAAACCAGGTGACGTCGGTGGCGGCGACGTAGGGGAGGTCGCCGAGGTGAACGCGGGGGCGGCTGTCCCAGGGCGGATCGACGAGGAAGGCGTCTGTCTCGGGGTCGGCGTCCCTGGCGACTTCGGCGGCGGCGAGGCGCCAGGAGCCCTCGGAGGGCACGGCGCGCCACTGGAGCTGCTGGGCGACGAGGGTCGCCGCGGTGGCGGTCAACAGGAGGGCCGCGATGATCAGCCCTGGTGTGCGGTGTTGGGTCACGGGCTCGTATCAGAAGGACCGACGCCCACCCTGAACCGCGCGCGAGTGATCGCCCGCCTCCATCAGCAGGTCGCGGGCGTAGAAGGCGCGCTCGCGGGCGCGCAGCTCACCTTCGAGGGCGTTGAAGTCGTCGGTGTCCTCGGCGATGAAGGGGGAGCAGTGGACGCCGGTGTCCATGCGGATCGCGTCGCAGGGGCAGGCCTCGACGCAGAGGCCGCAGACGATGCAGCGGAGCTGATCGATGACGAAGGTCTCCGGGTACTTCTCGACGGAGGGGTCGTCGTGCTCGGCCGCCTCGATGTGGATGCAGTTGGCCGGGCAGATGGTCGAGCAGCACATGCAGGCCACGCAGCGCACCTGACCGTCCTCGCGCACCATGAGGCGGTGGCGACCCCGGTAGCGCGCCGGGTAGGGGCGCTGCTCCTCGGGATAGGAGACGGTGACGATGTTCTCGCTGGGCTTGGCGATCGCCCCGAAGAAGTGCTTGAGGGTCACGCCCATGCCCTTGAAGATCTCAGGCAGGTAGGTCTGAACCCAGAACCCGCGCTTCTGTCGTTCCAGCGTGACGGTCTGAGCGGCCATAACAGTTCATCCTTGGCGAGGTGTCACCCGACGAGCCCGCTCGCTGCGGGGGTCGAGAGACACCATGGGGTCTACACGAGCAGGATCACCAGCGCGGTGATCAGCAGGTTGGCGATGCTGAGCGGGAGCAGGATCTTCCAACCGAGGTGCATGATCTGGTCGTAGCGAAAGCGGGGCACCGTCCAGCGAAACTGGAGCTGGAGGAAGCACATCAGCAGGACCTTGGTGACGAACCCGCCGATGCGGAGCGCGACCACGAGCCAGTAGGGCAGGGCGATGTCCGGCGCGAAGTTGGTGTTGGCGGTCAGGGCGCTCTGGGCGGCCTCGACGGTGAGCTGCTGGGCGGCGACGGCGCTCGGCATGCTGGCGGCGGTGAAGTGGAAGCCGTCGGCGTAGAGCCAGGGCACCTGCCAGCCGCCGAGGAACAGCGTTGAGACGATGGCGGCGATGAAGACCACGGTCACGAACTCCCCGAGGGAGAAGACCGCGAACTTCATGGCGCTGTACTCGGTGAAGTAGCCCGCGACCAGCTCCGACTCGGCCTCGGGCATGTCGAACGGGGCGCGCTTGCTCTCGGCGATGCTGGCGGTCAGGAACAGGAAGAAGGCCAGCGGCTGGAGCACGATGCCCCACTGGGGCAGGAAGCCGAACAGCAGCTCGCCCTGCTCGCGGACCAGCTCGTTGACGTCGAGGGTGCCGTAGATCATCAGGATGCCGGCCAGCGACAGGCCCATGGAGACCTCGTAGGAGATCATCTGGGCGCTGGCGCGCAGCCCGCCGAGGAGGCTGAACTTGGAGTTGGAGGCCCACCCGGCGATGGCGGAGCCGTAGACCGCGAGCCCGGTGACGGCGAAGATGTAGAGCAGCCCGGAGTGGATGTTGGCGACCTGGAACCAGTGGTTGAGGTCGGCGTTGAACAGTGGGTTGCTCAGCTCGGCGAGCGGGGCGTTGGCGAGCGCGCCCAGCTCCTCGGGGAAGCAGTAGTCCTTGCCCGCGATGGGGGCGGCCATGGCCCCGGTGCAGGCGTAGTCCATGAAGGGGACGATGGCGAAGATGACCATGGCGGGCATCAGGCCGAGCATCGGGGCGAGCAGGTGGAGCTTGCGGTTGGCGCCGTGGGGGACGAAGTCCTCCTTGAGGAGCATCTTGAGGCCGTCGGCGATCAGGTGGAAGAGGCCGTTCAGGCGCAGATCCTTGCGGAACAGGTAGGCGCGGTTCGGCCCCTTGCGGCGCTGGATGTAGGCCGACTGCTTGCGCTCAGCCAGGGTCAGCATGCTGCCGATGAGCATGGCGAACCCGAACACGATCACCCCGATCTTGAGCAGCGGGATGAGGGCGACGTCGATAAAGTTCATGGCGTGGCTTCGGCTCCTTTCCTTCGGTAGCTCGGCCCCTGCCTCGCGGCACGGGTCAGGGCGCGGCGGCCTCCTCGGGGGCGTCGTCGTCGGCTTCGGTCGTCTCGGCTTCGGGCGCTTCGGGCGCGGGCTGGGCGTTGGCCTTCATCGCCTCCCACATCTCCTCCTGGAGCTTGGCGATGAAGGTGGTGGTCAGCGGCGCGCCGAGGCGAGCGGCGAGCTTCATCGCGATCTGCCAGTCGGGCAGGGAGCTGCCCAGGGGCTTGAAGGCCTCGCGCGTCTGCTGGGCGACGCCGTCGCAGTTGATGTAGGTGCCGCGCTGCTCGGCGTGGGTGCTGGCGGGCAGGATCACCCGGGCCAGCTCATCGAGCCCGTCGCCGCGCGGCGCCTGGAGCACGAACAGGTCCAGCTCGCGGAGCAGCTCGCGGAACCGCTCGGCCTGCGCCCCCTCGACCGGCACCTCGGAGCCCATCATGTAGAGGATCTTGATCTGCCCGGACTCCATGTCGGCGAGCAGCTGCTCGAAGGGCTGGGGTCGCTGGCCGCGGGGGAACTGGAGCAGGAGCCCGTTGCGGTTGGGGTTCTTGTCGCGCTGGATCAGGAAGTCGTCCTGATCGCCGTGGGGGCGGCCGCCGACGTAGTGCCGGGTGCAGCCGAGCGCCTCCTCGGCGAAGCGCCGGGCCATGTACAGCCCCTCACACGAGCTCTGCGGGCTGAACACGAAGCCCACCTTGTCGGCGCCCTCCTCGCCGAGGGCGTCGATGCTCTCACGCAGGAGCGCGGCGCCCTTCTCGGCGACCTGCGGCCAGGTGTAGGCGGCGCCGTTGATGAGCGGCTTGAGCATGCGGTCGCGGTGCAGCTCCTTGTAGGAGAGGCGCCCGGCGTCGCACATCCAGTAGTCGTTGATCTCCGGGTTGTAGCGGGGGCGGTAGCGCTGCACCTCGCTGCGGTGCTGCTCCATGTGGATGGAGCAGCCGCGCGAGCAGCCGGCGCAGATGGAGTCGGTGCTCTTGAGGAGCCAGACCCGGCACTTGAAGCGGAAGTCGCGGCTGGTGAGCGCGCCGACCGGGCAGAGGTCGACGGTGCACATGGAGTAGTTGTTGTCGAGCTCGCGGCCAGGGAAGGTGCGGATCTCGCTGCGATCGCCGCGCTCGACCACGGTCAGCTCGTTGGTGCCGGTGATCTCGTCGCAGAACCGGACGCAGCGGGTGCAGAGGATGCAGCGCTCGCCGTCGTACACGACCTCCGGGCCGATGGGGTAGACCTTGACCTTGGACACCTTCGGGGTGCGCAGCCGCGACTCCTGGGTGTCGTAGTCCATGTAGTAGTCCTGGAGCTTGCACTCACCGGCCTGATCGCAGATCGGGCAGTCCACCGGGTGGTTGACGAGGATGAACTCCAGCACGGCGCGGCGCGACTGGACGACGCGCTCGCTGTCGGTCTGGACCTCCATCTTGTCGGAGACCTGGGTGTAGCAGGCGGGCAGCAGCTTGCGGGCGCCTTTGACCTCGACGAGGCACATGCGGCAGTTGGCGGGCACCGACAGCCCGGGGTGGTAGCAGAAGTGGGGGATGTCGAACCCCAGCTCGGCCGCCGCCTGGATGATGGTGGTCCCGCGCTCAACCGTAATCGACTTGCCGTTGATCTTGCACTTGGGCATGTCTGTCGTCTCCTCCCGCTCCCTGGCCAGGCGCTCCGGCGCCCGATGAGGCTCAGCGATCGATCTCGCCGCCGATCATGTTGATGGTGTCGAACGTGGGGATGATGTCGGCGATCATCGCGCCCTCGATCATCTTGTGGATGGCGGGCATGTGGTAGAAGCTCGGCGAGCGGACGCTGACCTTCCAGGGGTTGCCGGTGCCGTTGGAGACGACGTAGTAGCCCAGCTCTCCGTTGCCGGCCTCGGTGTAGCTGTAGATCTCACCGGCGGGCACCTGGATCCCCTCGAAGATGATCTTGAAGTGGTTGATCATCCCCTCGATCGAGTTGTAGACCCGCTCCTTCTCGGGGAGCACGACCCGTGGGTCGTCGCAGTTGACCGGCCCGTCGGGCATCTTGGCGACGCACTGGTCGATGATCCGGATCGACTGGCGCATCTCCTCCATGCGGATGAGGTAGCGGTCGAAGTTGTCGCCGGTCGTGCCGACGGGGACGTCGAAGTCGATGTCGCCGTAGGCGAAGTAGGGGTGGTCCTTGCGGAGGTCGTAGTCGATGCCGGTGGAGCGCATGCAGGGGCCGGAGTAGCCGTAGCTGATGGCGTCCTCCTGGGAGATGATCCCGGTGCCCTGCATGCGGTCGAGGAAGATCCGGTTCTTGGTCAGGAGCTTATCGACGTCGTCGATGATCTCCAGCAGCCGCTCGCGCTTGACTCGCCAGCTGTCGGCGAAGTCGGGGGTGATGTCGTCCTTGAGCCCACCGATGCGGGCGTAGGTGACGGTCATCCGGGCGCCGGTGACCTCCTCGGTGAGGTCCCAGATCAGCTCGCGGCCCTCGATGGCGTAGAGGAAGGCGCTGAACCCGCCCAGCTCCAGCGATCCGGCGCCGACGCAGGTGAGGTGATCGCTGAGGCGGCTGACCTCGCCCATGATGGTGCGGATGGTGTTGCAGCGCGGGGTGGCCTCGATCTCGAGGAGTTTTTCGGCGGCGAGCGCGAAGCCGAAGTTGTTGAGCAGGGGGCTGACGTAGTTGAGGCGGTCGGTGTAGGGGAAGACCTGGGTCCAGGTGGCGTGCTCGCACTCCTTCTCGAAGCCGCGGTGGAGGTAGCCGATCTCGGGGTCGACCTTGATGACGGTCTCACCGTCGAGGGTGAGGACCATGCGGACGGTGCCGTGCATGGCCGGGTGGGACGGGCCCATGTTGAGGAGCATGGGCTCGGTGTGGAGGTCGTTGATGTCGTCGTGCTCGATCTCGGCGGTCATGGTCGTTGCTCGCTCGGTGGTGGCGGCCAGGCGCGGTGGCCTAGGAGCGCGATCCCTGCTCGGGCTGCTGCTTGTGGAACGTCTTGAACTCCTCGATGGCGTCGCGCTCGGTCTTGCGCAGCTCAACGCGGGGCTGCGACGCCTGCTTGTCGTAGTCCTTGCGCAGCGGGTGGCCGTCGAACTCCTCGTACATCAGGATCCGGCGCAGGTCGGGGTGCCCCTTGAAGTCGACCCCGTACATGTCCCAGACCTCGCGCTCGGCCCAGTTGGCGCACCCGAACAGGTCGTGGACGCTGTCGATGGTGGGGTCGTCCTCGGGCACGGCGGCCTTGATGACGACCTGGGTCTTGTTGGACATGGAGTAGAGGACGTAGACGACCTCAAAGCGGGGGTCGCGGTGGAGGTAATCGACGCACGTGAGGTGACGCAGCATGTTGTACTGCATCTTCTCCTCATCGCGCAGGTACTCCAGGATCTCGCGGACGGCGTCCTTGTCGATCAACGCGGTGTCCATCCCGAGCCGCTCGCTGGTGTCGAGGACGACCTTGCGGAACTTGCGCCCCAGCTTCTTGATGTCCGACTTGCTCATACGGTCGCATCCCTTGCGGCGCGCCGCCCGGCCTCAGGTCGCCCGTGACGCGTCAGGGAGCGTCGGTACGTGGCGCGGCGCGCGTGAGTGGTCGAGGTCGGCGGTCAGGGCACGCTCGGCTTGAGCGGGTCCTGGCCGGAGAGTCCTTCGTGGAGGGCGCGCGTGCGGCGCCGCTCGTAGGCGTACTTGTCCCAGGACTCGCTCTGGATCTTGTTCTGCAGCTCCACCAGGGCGTCGATGACCTGCTCCGGCCGCGGGGGGCAGCCGGGGATGTAGACATCGACGGGGATGAGCTTGTCGATCCCCTGGACGGTGGCGTAGTTGTCGTAGAAGCCGCCGGTGGAGGCGCAGACGCCGAAGCTGATCACCCACTTCGGCTCGGTCATCTGGGCGTAGACCGTCTGGAGGAACGGCGCCAGCTTGTGGTTGACCGTCCCGACGACGAACAGCAGGTCCGCCTGGCGAGGTGAGAAGCGGGGGATCTCGGCGCCGAAGCGGGCGATGTCGTAGCGGCTGGCCGCGGTGGCCATGTACTCCATCCCGCAGCAGGCGGTGACGAACGGGTATTGGAACAACGAGAACTTGCGCGCCCAGTTGACCGCGGGGCCAAGCTTCGACGTGATGAATCCAGGGAGTTTCTGCTCTAGTCCCATTCGAGCCCTCCACTCTTCCACTCGTAGACCAACCCGAGGGTCAGGACGACGAGGAAGACCAGCATGGTCCAGAAGCCGTACCAGCCGAGGTCGCGAAAGACCACGGCCCAGGGAATGACGAAGACGGCTTCCACATCAAAAACGATGAACGAGATGGCGACGAGGTAGAACTTGACCGAGAAGCGCTGACGAGCCTGTCCGATCGGCTCGGAGCCGCACTCAAACGCCTGACTCTTGGGGGTCGGTCCCCCGTCGGCCTCCTCCAGGTCGTCCGGGCTCGGACCCAGCAGGGTCGTCGCGACCATGATCGACGCCACCACGGCGCCGCACAGGCCAAAGAGCCAGACGAGCGGTATGTACTCCGCCAGCATGAGCGTCCCTCTCGCGGGTGATTCGCACCAACCTGGGGGAGCCCGAGTGCCTGTCGCCATCGAACACGGGGCGGCTGCGGCCACCTGGTGGACGTCTCGCGCCCACCGTCCATTCCCCCACAGACCGTTCGCCCTGGGGACTCGCCTGCGCACACGGCGCGTCGACGCGTCACCCTGGACGACCACCACCTATGTCATAACGCCCGACCGCTGGCAAGGCGCAATCCGGCTCGGGACCGGGCGCCGACCAGATCCCTGGCCCCATTTCGCCCCAACCCCCCGCCTCCTCGCGCCGATCGACCGACGACGCGCTCCGAAACGGTCGACACGCTCCTGGACGGGCTGCACGCTTGTTTGTTCGCAACACATATTCACGCAACACATATTCATCTGAACAAAATGTTTGACATCGCGTCGCTTGTTCAGTACCTTGTGGCTTGGAGAAAAAATTACAGGTGCAAAGGTCGATGATTTGCGGCCATTGCGCCAAAGGGCTGTCTTCACATCGAAAGACACGCCCCTCAACAGGGAAGGGCCGCACACATGAAGAAGTTGACAGAACGCCAGCGGTTGGTGCTTGAGTTCATCATCGACCAGCTCGACGAGAGAGGCTACCCGCCGACCATCCGCGAGATCGGCGTCCACATGCAGATCCGCTCGACCAACGGGGTCAACGATCACCTCAAGGCGCTGGAGCGCAAGGGCTATCTCGTCCGGGATGAGTCCAAGTCGCGCGCGCTGCGGCCCCTGTTCAGCGCCGACGGCACCCCGCTGCAGACCAGCGCGCCGGTCACCGTGCAGAACGTCCCCCTCGTCGGGCGGATCGCCGCCGGTAACCCGATCGAGGCGATCCAGCACTCCGAGGAGACGATCACCGTCGGCGAGGGGCTGCTCGGGAAGTCCAAGGAGATCTTCGCGCTGCGCGTCAAGGGCGAGTCCATGATCGAGGACGGCATCCTCGACGGCGACATCATCTTCGTCGGCCGTCAGCTCGAAGCCGACCAGGGCGACATCACCGCCGTCATGGTCGACGGCGAGGCCACCGTCAAGCGCTACTACCGTGAGGAGGGGCGCATCCGCCTGCAGCCCGCCAACTCCACCATGGAGCCGATCTACATCAACGACGACGAGTTCCTCGACACCCAGATCCTCGGCAAGGTCCTCGGCGTCTTCCGCCAGCTCTGATCCTGGACCTGTCGAAGCGCTTCACCGCGCACGACCCACCCGACCCCCTTCGCCCCCGGTGCAGGGGGTCGGGTGATCCAGCCCCCACGCTCCAACCCAAACGCCTGCCTCCGCGTGTCCCTCCCTGGCGCTGAGGTCGGCTCTCTTCGCACATCCCCACACACACCACGTCCGCTCCGAGTGAACCTGGGTTCACCCCCTCCGCTCTGTCATAAAACGCTGAACACTATTGTAGTTTGGGGCCTTGGCGTGAGCGCGGGGGTTGGTTATGGTAGTAACGTCGAGCGCGTCCGGCGTCCGTTGCCGGGCGCGGAGCGGTTGAGCGAGCCAGGGCGGGGGCCGAGGGGACTCGGCGCGCTGGCTCAACGGACGTCAGCCGGGGGCGACGGAGGCCACCCGGAGAGAGGAGCGGACTCATGGAGAGCGCTGTCAGGGAGACGCAGGAGGAGGGCCGGGTCAACATCCTGCCCACGGAGCTGGCCAACCAGATCGCCGCCGGTGAGGTGATCGAGCGGCCCGCCGCCGCCGTCAAGGAGCTGGTCGAGAACAGCATCGACGCCGACGCGACGCAGATCTTCGTCGAGATCCAGGACGGCGGGCGGCAGCTGATCCGGGTGACGGACAACGGCTGCGGGATGAACCGCGGCGACGCCGTGCGGTGCCTGGAGCGGCACGCCACCAGCAAGATCTCGACCGTCGAGGATCTGTTCTCGATCTCGACCCTCGGGTTTCGCGGCGAGGCGTTGCCGTCGATCGCGTCGGTGTCGCGGTTTACGCTGATGAGCCAGGAGCACGAGGCGCTCTCGGGGACCCGGATCGAGGTCGAAGGCGGGCACGTGACCTCGATTCGGGACGCGGGGCTGCCCGCGGGCACCGTGATCGAGGTGCGCGATCTGTTCTTCAACACCCCGGCGCGGCTGAAGTTCCTCAAGACGACGCCGACGGAGGTGCGCCACATCTCGGAGACGCTGCTCAGGATCGCGCTGGCCAACCCGGCGATCCACATCCGGCTGGTGCACAACGGCCGCAAGACCCTCGATCTGCCGCCGAACACCTCGCTCGGGGATCGGGTGTACGCGATCTTCGGGAGCGAGACCCGCGAGGCGCTGTTCGACACCTTCGACTACCCGCCGATCCTCGGGGTGACCGCGTCGGGGTTCTACTCGCGGCCCGACTTCAACCAGCGGACGACCAACCAGTTCTACGTGTTCGTGAACGGTCGGTTCGTGAAGAACTCCACCGTGAGCGCGGCGATCAAGAGCTCCTACCGCGGGATGATGGAGAAGAACCGCTACCCGATGGTGATCATCTTCCTCGACGTCCCGGCCGATCTGGTGGACGTCAACGTCCACCCGACCAAGATCGAGGTGCGGTTCACCAAGTCCGACGCGGTCTTCCGGGCGGTCTACCACGCCATCCACGACGCCCTCCAGGAGACGCCCTGGGTGGACGACGTCCAGCGCACCTACACGCTCAAGCTGCAGGAGCAGAAGAACAAGGCGGGCGCCGTTGGCCCCGATCAGATCTCCGTTGACCCGCTCGACGCGCGCCAGGCGCGCCAGTCCAACCTGCTCGACGTGCGCGATCGCCGCCCCACGGAGCCGATCCGGATCCCGATCGCCGATCTGTTCGGGGCGCCGCCCCCCTCGCGTCAGCGCCCCGCGAGCCAACCGGCGCCGAGCCCGACCCCAACCCCGGCCCCGGCCGCAGCGCCGGTGAGCGCCCCGACCCCCACCGAGCGCGCCGCCGCCGACCTGAACCAGGCGCTCGGCCCCCGGACCTTCCACATCGGCCCGGAGCCCGGCGCGGGCGCCTCTGAGCTGGACGACGAGGAGGTGTCGGTGGGGTACTTCTCGCGCCTGAACTTCATCGGGCAGTACCGGCGGCTGTACCTGGTCTGTGAGGACGCCTCGGGGCTGGTGATCGTCGATCAGCACGCCGCGCACGAGCGGATCGGCTTTGAGCGGCTGCGGCACCAGTACCGGGACAACACGAGCGACAGCCAGGCGCTTCTGTTCCCCGAGCGGCTGTCGCTGGACACGCTGCGGGCGGCGACCCTGCGCGAGGAGCTGGAGTTCTTCGAGAAGCTCGGCTTCGAGATCGACCCGTTCGGGGGCAACGACTTCGCGATCGGGGCGGTGCCCGCGATGCTGGTGGGCGCCGACTACGGTCGGATGATCAAGGACGCCCTGGACGACCTGGCGAGCGTCGGGCAGAGCGATCGGATCAGCGACGCGCTGGACGCGATCTTCGCCCGGATGGCCTGCCACTCGGTCATCCGGGCGGGCGATGAGCTGGGCAAGGAGGAGGCGCGGGAGCTGTTCCGGCAGATGGACGCGATCGACTTCGGGGCCAACTGCCCGCACGGGCGCCCGGTCTACTACCGGCTCCCGCTCTCGGAGTTGGAGGAGGCGTTCGGGCGGACGTGAGCGAAGCGACACCACAACGACCGATGGTCGTCATCGGAGGACCCACCGCCGCGGGCAAGAGCGGGCTCGCCATGGCGCTCGCCGAGCGGCTCGGCGGCGAGCTGGTGAGCGCCGACTCGGCCCAGGTCTACCGGGGGATGGACATCGGCACCGCCAAGCCGACCGCCGAGGAGCAGCGGCGCGTCCCGCACCACCTGGTGGACGTGGTCGACATCGACGAGGAGTTCGACGCCGGGCGCTTCGTCGAGCTGGCCGACGCGGCGATCGCCGACATCCGCGCCCGCGGCAGGCTCCCGATCGTCGTCGGCGGCACGGGGATGTACCTGCGGGCGCTCATGTACGGGCTCGCCGACGCCCCACCGGCCGACCCCGAGCTTCGCGTGGCGCTTCAGGGACGGATCGCGGCGGAGGGCTCGGCGGCGCTCCACGGTGAACTGGCGGAGGTCGACCCGGACGCGGCCGCGAAGATCCACCCCAACGACGCGGTGCGGATCGTGCGGGCGCTGGAGGTCTACCAGCTCACCGGCGAGCCGATCAGCGCCCACCAACGCGCCCACGCCGTGCACGACCGACCCCCTCGCCATGAGGCCCTCCAGGTCGTCGTGGCGCCCGAGCGGGA
>PBBL01000040.1 GCA_002716585.1 Myxococcales bacterium
TGCCCCTCCAAGAAGGTGTGCAAGAACTCCGGCGGCTCGGCGCTGATGAGCGAGCCCGACCTCGCCGTCGAGATCGTCCGCGCCGTCCGCGCGGCGATCTCCATCCCGCTCACCGTCAAGATGCGCTCCGGCTTCGATCACACCCTGCGCAACG
Organism: Myxococcales bacterium; assembly: GCA_002716585.1. GTDB lineage: Bacteria > Myxococcota_A > Bradymonadia > Bradymonadales. The sequence goes on from PBBL01000040.1 coordinate 155, forward strand.
CCCCGGAGCTGGCCTGGCGCCTCCAGGAGGAGGGCGCCGAGGCGATCACCATCCACTGGCGCACCCGCGAGGACCTGTACGGCGGAGAGCGCGCCGTCGACAAGATCGCCGAGGCGGTCGACCGCCTCTCGGTGCCGGTCATCGGCAACGGGGACATCGTCGACATCCCGTCCGCCCAGGCCATGTTCAAGGACACCGGCTGCTCAGGCGTGATGATCGGCCGCGGCGCCATCCGCAACCCGTGGCTCATGCTTCAGGTCGGCCAGTGGCTGCGCGGCGAGCCGATCGTCGAGGTGACCGCCATGGAGCGGCGCCGGGTGCTGCTGCGCTACTACGCGAAGATCGCCGAGGCGATCCCCCACCCCAAGGGCTCGCTCGGCCGCATGAAGATGGTCAGCAAGCACTTCCTCCTCGGCCTCCCCCAGGGCAAGATCGCCCGCAAGCGCATCCTCCGCGCCCAGACCCCGCAGGAGGCCAGCGACCTCGCCGACGCCTACTTCCGCCTGCTCGCCTCCTACGAGGCGGGCGACCTCGACGCCTTCGCCGACTCCCACTTCGCCGACCCGACCCGAGACGCCGCCTAGCGGCCACACACCTCGGATCCGACGCGGATTCTTGTGTCTGAAGCCAAGCTGTGACAAAAACGGACGCCTGATGCATCTGGGCATGGCCCGGCCACACGTGGGCACCTGTTCCCATCTCGAACGCGTGACCTGCACGCCTTACCGAGTAAACCGATGAACGTCTCGACATCCATCTGGATCATCGCCGTCGCCGTCGCTCTGAGCGCGAGCGGCTGCAACAACACCCCCGAGGCCGAGGGCAAGGAGGCTGGCGCCGAAGTCGCCGCCGACAAGGCCAAGGCCGCCGCGGAAGCGGAGAAGCCCGCGTCAGACAGCGCCAGGGCCGACGAGGCCGCGAAGGGCCCCGAGGCCAACGAGGCCGCCGCCCCCGCCGACGGGGCCGCCGCGAAGGGCGGCGACGAGGCCCCGGGCAGCGACGCCCCGGTCCCCCTCGGGGTCAACGGCGCGATCTTCATGATCGACGGCGGCAAGGGCAAGCTGCTGGACGCCACCGGGAAGGAGCTGTCGGCGTTCGACACCAGCGCCAAAGCCGGGATGACCTTCTACGACCCGACCAAAGCGCGGGTCTTCGCTCACAAGGACGGGGTGATCTACGCCATCGACCTCAACTCCAAGAAGACCGAGACCTTCGCCACCCTCCCCAAGACCGACCTCTGCAAGGTCAGCAAGCTGGACGTGATCTCCAGCTGGGGGCTGGGGCTCACCGCAGGCGGCAAGGCGCTCTGCGTCCGCACCCAGGACGGCCCCGAGAGCAAGATGAAGGTGGCGATCGGGCACCAGATCGACGTCGGCAGCAAGAAGGTCACCTCCAAGGTGACCGCCGACTACGAGCGACAGTGCAGCGAGCGCGCCGACGAGGAGTTCTGCACCCCGGACTTCGACCTCTCCTACCCCCACAAGGAGCCCAACAAGGACCTTCAGGGCATGGAGGTCGATCGCTACGGCTGCAAGCTCAAGAACGACGGCAAGACGATCACCATCAAGCGCCCCAAGAACGCCAAGGGCTGGTGTGACCTCACCCTCGAAGGGTTCACGCCGTCGCGGCGCTTCATCGGGGTCACCACGCTCCTCAACGAGGACGACGCGACCCGGGTCTTCGACCTCGTGGACCTCAAGACCGGCAAGGTGCTCTCCAAGTTCCGCACCACCACCTCGCCGGACACCCGCATCGACTGGAGCCTCAAGTCCGACGCGCTCCTCGTCGAGGACAAGCTCGTTCAGTTGAGCGACAGCCCCAAATCCACCAGGCTCAACGCCTCCGCGATCTTCATCGGCAAGAACTGACCCCCTCCGCCGCTACTTGAAGTCGGGCGTGTACTGCTTCTGACACTCCGACTCCTCCTGCCCCTGGCGGTTGACGGTGACCATCATGTTGTGGTCCGGCTTGACGGCCTTGATGTAGGCCCGCGCCGCGTCGTCGCACGTCACCTTCGCCGTCTCGTTGAGCGTGCAGATCACCATCGCCGTGTCCTTCGGCAGCTCACCGTCCTCGTCGAAGCCCTTGGTGTCCATGTCCTTGACGACGTCGATGAACTTCTCAAGGATCTCCGGCGTGATCACCATCGCCACGTCGCAGCCCGCGCCACGCAGCTCATCGGTCCCCGGGGCGCTCTGTGCCTCCTGCATCATCTCAACGCCCGAGCCGAGCACCTTGCCGACCTCCCCGAGCTGCTTCATGCTCTCGCAATCGCAACAACCGCTCAGCGTGACCGCTCCTACGCCCACGCCGACCACCACCCACGCCACATGCTCCCAACGCACCATCTCCACACCTCCGTGTTGTTCCTGAACCTCAAGCCTACACGACGCCGCGCGCCTCCTCAAAAAACCCGAGAGTCGGGCGCAGGAGGTGACCGCGGCGCGTCGCGCCGTGGTCCCTACGCCCGACTCCCATCGATGTTCCGCTCGGTTTCGACGCGAACTCAGATCCGGAGCTGCTCGCTCGAATGGTTGATCCAGTACCTGGAGTAATGCGAGCCCGCCGCGTAGGAGTGGCTCAGCTGAAACGTCCCGTCCCGACGATGGACCACGATGCGCGCCCCCCGGTCACGGGCGAGCGCGTTGCCCAGATCGAGCGCCGCGCGCTTGCGCCGCGTCACGTCCAGCGGCTCCTCCTGACCCGACACCGTGATGGCCCACCCTTCTCCGTACGGAACGACGCGAACAACCTCCTCACCCATGTGCACTCCTGCTCTGACTTCAACACTTCGACTCAACATACGCGGTCGGACACCTCGGCCCGGCCGACATAAAAACGTTAAACATCAGCATGTTGAAATCAAGCGCCCGCCCTTATGCCCCGCTCCGGCGCGCGTCAGAACGACAGCTTCAGCCCACCCTGGGCGAGGAAGGGTCGCGCGGGGCGGGCGCCAAAAGGGCGCCGGGAGACGATGGGGCGGGTGTTGGTGAGGTTGTCGGCGCGCGCGTACAGCTCCAGCCAGTCGAGGGGGGCGTAGCGCGCGGCGGCGTCGAGCATGAGGTAGCGATCCGTCACCGCGCCCTCCTCGGGCTCGCCCTGACCGGCCACCTCGCGCATCTCATCGACGAACGTGGCGCCGAGCGTCAGCCCCCACGGACCGCCGTCGAGGCCCAACGACAGCGAGGCCTGGTGCTCGGGCACGTAGGGCAACTCGTCGCCCTCCTCGACCTCACCAAACTGAGGATTCTCGGACACAAATGAGGTCTTGAACTCGGAGCGGGTGTAGGTGTACGCCAGCCGCGCAGGGACGGCGAGCCCGCTGGTGAGCGGGAAGCGGTGGGCGAGCAGCGCCTCGGCGCCGTACCCGTTGACCTCACCGGCGTTGAACTGGTTGTCGAGCTGATCGGGGTCGCACCCCGCCGAGAAGGAGCACTGCCCGCTGAGGTTGTTGTAGTCGTTGAAGAACCCGATCAGCTCCGCCTGGCTGCCCGACTCGATGTCGAGGTAGCGGGCGCCCGCCTCGTAATTGACGCTCGTCTCGGGCTCCACCCCGTCGGGCTGCCCCGGGGCGACCGGGCTGAAGCCGCGGTGCACCCCGGCCAGGGCGCCGAAGGTCGGAGTGAAGGCGTAGAACGCCCCGAAGCCGGGGATGAGCACCTGCTGGCTGTTGTCCTGGGAGGTGCCCGCGAGCTGGTCCTCAAAGTCGGTCTGGATCACCTCGACACGGAGGCCCGGGGCGAGGCTGAGGGCGCCGATGGTGAAGGTGTCGAAGGCGTAGGCGGCGAGGGCGAGCGCGGAGGCGTTGTTGCGCACCACCGGCTGCGAGGGGGCGCCGTCCGAGACCAGCTCGCCGCCGGTCATGGTGAAGCTGTCGGTGGCGTGGTCGCGCTCGATCTGATCGTTGTGCAGCCGCACGCCGACCTCCAGGGTGTTGAGCCAGGCGGGCGCCCCGTCTTGACCGGGCTCGCCCTCCAGGCGCCAGGAGGCGACGCTCTGGACGCCCTGGGAGAAGAAGGTGCGCTCGTTGTTGACGATCAGGAGCGTCTCGGCGTCGGCGCTGGTGTCCTGCTGGCCGGTCAGGACGTCGTAGAACACCGCGCGCTGGCCGCTGGTGGGGTCGGCGAGGATCTCGCTGAGGCTCGGACCGTCCTGGAAGCCGTTGAGGCGGCTCCACAGGCGGCCGAAGTCGTGGCGGTAGGCGACGGAGGTGATCTCGAAGTCGCTCCCCAGCTCGAACTTGTGGGTCAGCGTGGCCTGGGTCCGCAGCCAGTCCATCTCATCGCGGGCGCTGGCGGCGTAGCGGCGGTTGGGGCTGGCCTCGAAGTCCGCGTCCGACAGGCCGAGGTAGGTCTCGTGGGACAGCTCGCGGGCGATCCCGAGCTTCAGCTCAACCCGGTGGAAGGTGTCGGCGTCCAGGTCGGAGTTCACCCCGAGCTTGAGCATCAGCTCCTGCTTGTTGAAGCCGGTGTCGCCGCCCCCGTCCAGCTCCTTGAAGCCGTCGGACTGAAGGTGCACCCCTTCGATCAGGAAGCCGCCCCAGTCGTTGCTCGCGCCGTAGTAGGCGTGCACCTTGCCGGTGAGGTAGGAGCCCGCGGCGACGTCGATCCGCCCCTCGGCGTCGGTGGGGATGTCGCGGGTCTTGAGGTTGACCGCCCCACCGATGGTGTTGGGGCCGTAGATGACCGCCCCAGGCCCCTTGAACACCTCGACCCCGGTCATCCGGGTCATCATCGGGAAGTAATAGGCCGCGGGCGCCGCGTAGGGGGCGGGCGCGAACAGCACGCCGTCCTCCATCAGGGTCACCTTCTTGCTTCGATCCGAGTTGGCGCCGCGCAGGCCGATGTTCGGCCGCAGCCCGAACGCGTCCTCCTGGCGCACGTACAGCCCAGGCACCTGGAGGAGCACGCTGTGCGGGTCGTCGTACTCGAACTTCTCCAGCTGCTCCTCATCCACGAGGTTCGCCGCGCCGCCCAGGCGGCTCAGGTCTTCGGGTGAGTGGAAGATGTCGATCCCGTCCATGTCGATGGGGTCGTCTTCATCGAGCGGATCCTCCTCGTCGAGGAGATCGTCCTCCTCGGGGGGCTCCTCGTCGCCCTGCGGCTCGGGGTCAGGCTGCGGATCGGCGGGCTGCTCGACCGGCCGGTCGTCGCCCTCGTCCTCAGGCGAGTCATCCTCGGTCGGGCGGTCCTCGTCCGCGCCGCCCACCTTCGCGGGTCGGACAGGCTCCGTGTCCTGAGCCGCCGCCTGGGGGAGGCCGAGGAGGAGGCAGGTGACGAGCAGGCAGGTTCGCCAGGCGATCTTCATGGGTGACCTCGTGAGAGCCGAATCGGGGGGGTGTCAGGGGCTTCGGTGATCCAATCTGCGGGGCTGACGCCGTCTCGGACGGTCATCAGATCGACGGTCGGGTCGATCAGCCGCTTCGGGGCGCGGCCGTTGAGCGACACCAGCGCGTCCACGCGCACCTCGACCCCCTCGCCCCCCAGCTCGGCGCCGATGTGCTGGCCGAGCTGAAGGATCAGGTCGGGCTGCCCGGACATCTCGCGCTCCTGGTGGCGCGTCAGGTAGCGGCTCGGGGTGACGTAGCGCTCGCGGGTGGCGCCAGGGAGGCGCACCCGGTAGGTGACGCTGCCGTTCTTCTCGCGGAGCATCACCTTCCAGGCCCACCGCATCCCCTGCTCGTGCCACAGGACGTCGCCCGGGTAGAGCAGCCACCGCGCCGGGACGAGCACCTGGAGCGCGACGTAGACCGCCACCGCCGCGGCCAGGAGCGCTCGCCCCCTCCGGGGAGGCCGCCACGCGCGGGCGGCGTCGCCGTCCAGGCGCTCAATCCACCGCGGCGGGAGCAGGCGCCGGGGCCAGCCCGGGGCGAAGAAGATCGGGGTGACGGTGATCATGATCACCGGGAACATGCCGATGTTGAACAGCAGCCCGGTGAGGGTGTGAAAGCCGATGACGGCGACGTAGGCGAGCGCGCGGGTGCGCTCCCAGAGGAGAAACCCGACGATCGTCGTGTCGTACAGGAAGCCGCCCCAGCTCATGAGCAGCGCCACCGCCCAGACGTCGAGGAGCGGCCCGATCACCGGCGTGTCCACCCGCGCGGTCATCCAGATGTTGAGCGGCTGGGCATGCAGCAGCCAGTCGGAGCCGGTCTTCGCCAACCCCGCGTACACGTAGACCACCGCGACCTGAAACCGCAGCAGCCAGACGACCCACGCGGGCGCCGACTTGATGCGCAGCGACGGGTCGCGCCAGGCGTCCACCGACCACGCGCGGTGGAGCGGCAAAAAACACATCAGGAGCGACAGGTAGCTGACCAGCACATAATGGTTGAGGTAGTTGGTGACGTCGATCAGCTCGACGTAGGTGAACACCAGGAAGAAGGCGACGATCGCCACCCGGTAGAACAGCCCGACGGCCACCGCGGCCGCGGACACCGCCATGAGAACGAAGGCGGCGTGCATCCACAGCGGCGACAGCAGCTCGACCCACTCGAAGCCCCAGTAGGAGAAGGTGAACGTCGGGCGGACGTAGAAGCGCTCCACCCAACCGTTGAGCATGAAGCGGAGGGTCCCGGCGAACATCAGCGCCCCGAACATGAACCGGAACGCCGCCAGCGAGGCGACGTCCACCGGCTCCAACGCGCGGCGACGCAGCGCCGCGAGGCCAGGCGCGTGACCGGCCTCCTCAGTCATTGTCGCCCTCGGCCCGCTGCGGGATCTCCAGGTCGAGGACGCCGATGAACCGGGTCTTGAACTCCACCAGCATCGACTGAAGCGCCTCGTAGGCGGTCACGACCGACTCCGGGTTGGTCGCCAGCGCCTCCGCCATCGTGCCGTCGATCGCCTCAAGCGCCGTCATCGCCGCGTCGATCCCCTCAACAAGCGCCGTCAGGACCTCCTCCGCGCCTACGATGATGAGCAGGTCATCAAAACCGGGGGCCTCAACGCCCGGCTCGGCGCCGAGGAGCATCAGGCGGAAGCTGCGCAGGTTGGCGATGATGTTCTCCTTGGAGTGCTGGGCGTAGGGCGACTCCAGATCCTCAGGACAGGTCTCGACGCTGCAAGCGTCGCTCAAGCCCGCCGGGATGGCGAGCTTCATGTCCTTGGTCTCCTTCTCCAGGTAGAACATGGCGTCGCTCAGGGCGTTGAGGGCGTCCTGGGTCGAGGGGTAGGTCTGGCTGCTCGCTCCGGCCTCGCGCAGCTCCAGGAGGAAGTTGCCCCCTTCGGCCTCCCACGCCGTCCGCAGGGCGGCGGCGCGCGCGCGCAGGTCGGCGGCGAGCGTGCGGCTGTACCGGGCGCGCCGCCCGGCCAGCTCGTCGGCGCTCAGCGCGGCCCACGCCCCGTCGCGGTTGATGGCGCTGTTCGGCGCGCAGGCGTTGTCCGCGCTGGCGCTGAACAGCAGGTACTCCAGGGCGTCAAGGCCGCGGACGTTGACCGGCTCCTCGGCGAAGGCGGTCGGGTCATCAAACGCCGCCTCGACCACCTCCTGATCGACCCGGCACGGGTTGGTCAGCGGCCACGAGTAGATCTCGTCCCGCAGATCCTCGCCGCCCGCGACCGTACCCATCAGCCCGGCGGGGCCGACCTGGAGCAGCTCACAGCGCTGCCACTGGGACATCGCCGCGCGCCACGCCTCCTGGGCGGCCTGGCGATCGGCGTCCGCGCCCGACTCCGCCCACGCCCCGCTGGCCTGCTCCAGCGCCTCCGCCGCCTGCTCAAAGGCGCGGTACTCCACCAGGATCACCGACTCGCCGAGGTGCCCCAGCACCTCCCGGCGCAACGTCAGCGCGTCGTCCCCCAGCTGCTCATCGGGGTTGGAGGCCGCCCCCGAGCCGCTGTCGCTGCACGAGAGCGCGCCCGTGGTGAGGAGCACAACAGAGAGGAGCCACAAGGAGGTCTTGGTCATGATCGTCGTCGCTGGTCGTTGAATCCAAGGGCGCCCGCGCGCAGCCGCCCGGCTGCGCTGGCGGAGGGCACGTTACCAGCCCCCCTCGCCCTTGTCATCGCCCATGTTGCTGGAGTCAAAGCCGTAGGCGTCTCGGAGGATGTCCCGCGCCGCCACCAGATCGGAGCGATACGCGTCGATCTCGGCGCTGTCGGCGTCCGAGAGCACAGGCGCGTCCCTCAACAGGGCGTGCAGCGCGGTGAAGTCCTCATCCGAGACCGGCGAGCGGGGGTTGAACTGGAAGCCGAGCGCGAAGCCCTTCATCTCGGACCAGACCTTGGCATGCTCGGCGAAGCTGTAGTCGTCGGTGCCGAACTTCTCCATCTCCTGGAGGGTGTCGTTGATGTAGTGGACCACCGTCGCCGCGATCGCCTCCTCCCAGGCCAGCACGGCCTGATCGCGGTACCCCTCCAGCTCCGTCACCTGAGCGGCGTCCAGCGGGCCGTCGGTCGCGGCGAGCAGCGCGCGACCGGCGCGGAAGGCCTCGAAGGCCTGCGCCGTCATGTCGGTGGCGGCGTTGCTGCCCCGATCGCGCTTGGCGGCGTTGACCGCGTGACCGAAGTTGTACTCCGACAGCAGATCGATGGCGCCGTCGCCGTTGGTGTCGTGGTAGCCCGAGGCGTATTCGTCGCGCCCGCCCGCCGCCGCGATCTCATCATCGGTGTAGGCCGCGTAGTCGCGGGCCGCGCCGAAGTAGCCGAAGCCCTCGTCCCAGGCGTGCTCCAGCGCCGTGTAGGGCTTCCCCTCGACCGCCGCGGCGTGATCGGCCTTGAGGCCCTTCCCGTCCACGTCGTCGTCGAGGTAGTCGTCGGTCCCCTGGTGGAACGCGATCGCCACGGTCAGGAACTTCTGGATCAGCTGGTTGAGGTCCTGCCCGGCGTCGGTCACGTAGACGGGCAGCTGCTCGCCATCCGGGCCGCTGCGCACCACCCCATCGGAGCGGCCGATCGCGTTCTCCTCCAGGGTCTCGAAGAAGGCGAGGGCCAGCCCCTCCGGGGAGTCGATCGACCCGCCGTAGGCCGCGATGGACTCATCGCTCCACCCCGAGAACTCCGTGCTCCAGTCCACGTGATCCGTGGAGGTGTCGTTGCCCGCGAGCTTGCCGACGAGGTCCTTGCCGGTCGAGACGTCGTTGTAGGTCTCCTGAAGGGCGCCCGGCTCGGTGCTCACCAGGTGAGCCTCCTCCCCGTAGGCGTCGGAGTCGAAGCGAAAGTAGAAGTCCAGCGCCGCGACCACGTCACCGTCGGCGGGCATGAAGTCCCCCCGATCGATGCTGTCGCCGAGCCCGCCGACGTAGCTCTTGAGGTCCACGAGCAGCACGTGGCGCGCGGTCTGCCCGTCGTAGCTGACGCTGTTGGCGCCCGCCTCGAAGCGGCTCTCGAAGTTGTAGGTCGCGCCGTCGTCCACCGTCGTGTTCGAGGCCGTCGTGTTTGAGGCGGTCGTGTTCGAGGCGGTCGTGTTCGAGGCGGTCGTGTTCGAAGCCGTCGTGTTCGAAGCCGTCGTGTTCGACGAGGCGTCGCCGTCCTCCGAGCTGTCACCACAAGCCGCGAGGAGCGCGGCGCTCACAAGCGCCACCATCAGCCACCGGCGCGTACCGTTCTTCATCTGCGTCGTCTCCCTCATGAGCGCCTGAATATGAAAGTGACTTTCAATTTCAGGCTTGATTCAGGGCATAGATATGCCAGAGTGACTGGCGTGTCAACCGCTTTTTGAAAACGATATTCAATCAGACGCGTATGGGTGGAGGGGATAGGCGGGGCGCGCGAGAGGGGGGCGATCAGGGCTCGCCGGTGTCCCCTCGAAGGGCGGCGGCGACCTCGTCGGGGGTGCAGCGGCGAGGCTCGAACTTCTTGCCGCGGCGCCGGTAGCGGTCGTGGTTGTAGACGTCGTGGAGGAAGAAGACGGTGCCGTCGTCATCGACGCGGTGGCTGAAGTACTCGACGTGGAGCTTGAAGGGCTTGTTGAGCTTGTAGGTGTACTCGTGGCCCCGCTCCAGGATGCGCTTGAAGCGGTCCTCATCCCACTGCCCGTCGGCCTTGAGGACGTACTCGGCGAGGGTGAGCGGCTTCTCGAGGCGCATGCAGCCGTGGCTGAAGAAGCGGCGGGGGAAGGTGAAGAACTTCTCGTGGGGCGTGTCGTGGAGGAAGGTGTTGTGGATGTTGGGGAAGAGGAACTTGACTCGCCCGAGGGGGTTCTTGCCGCCCGGGGCGCGGCGGACCTTGACGCACTCGTCACCGCTGTACTTGAGGCACTGGAGCCCAGCGTCGGAGAAGTAGTCGGGGTTCTTGCGGACCTCGGGCAGGATCTCCTCGCGGCGGATCCGATCGGGGATGCTCCACCAGGGGTTGACCACGATCTGGTCGATCTCGCCAGATTGCAGCGGGGTGGCGTTGATGCGGACCCAGCGCTTGCGGTTGAGGTCGCAGCCCATGTCGGTGTTGCCGACGACGACCTTGAAGCGAAGCTGACGCTCGCCGTCCTTCCAGACCTCGACGTGGTAGTCGGGGACGTTGATCCAGATGTAGTGGGGGTCGTGGCCGATCCGGGTCTCGCGCCAGCGATCGACGGTGACCTCGACCAGGTCGCGCACCTCCTCGGCGGAGCGTCGGATCTCGTGCCAGAACCAGCGGTTGGTCTCGCCGGTCTCTTCGAGCAGGTGGGTGCGCTGGTACTCGCGGATCGCCGCGGAGAGGTCGTCATCGACGAGGTCGGTGATCTCGTCGGGCATGGGCTTGCCGTGGGGCGGGTAGTACCCCTCGACGGCGAGCCGCTTCTTGAGGGCGCGCGCGGCGCGGTGGCGCCGCCCCGGCTTGAGCTCCACCTTCTTGAGGCGCTCCCAGCCGCCGTTCGCGACGATCTCGTTGTAGCGCGCCAGCACGGGGAGCAGGCGCCAGTATTGCTCATTCTTGGGGATCAGGGTCCGCATGTAGGAGGGGATGTCCACCTCGTCGATGCGCTCGGCGAGCTTGTCCCGCATGTTGTCGAGGAGTATGTCCTCCTGCTCATCGGCGAGCTTGTCGTCAAAGCCGGGCAGCTCAAACCAGATCGGGTTGCGGAAGTGCATGTCCCAGGCGTAGTGGACGAAGGCGTCGGCGAGGTCGGCCTCGATGTCGGAGACGAGGGCGGCCTGCTTGGAGAGGCGCTTGCGGGCGCTGTTTCGGGCCTCGACCAGCGTTCGGGAGGCGCGCTCATCGGTCAGGAGCGCGTCGAGCAGGCGGGTGGTGACGTCCGGGTCGTCCGGGCTGACGACGCCCGCGCGCAGGAGCGCCTCGGCCCGCTTGCGATCCGCGTCGCTCAGCTCGATCCGGTCACCGTCCAGCTCGGCCTCCATGGTGAGCGCCATGAGCCTGCCGAGCGCCTTGTCGATCCGCCGCAGGTGGTAGTTCTTGACGTTCAGGCCGTGGTGGCGGGCGTCGCGAAGGTTCTCCAGCGTCCCCAGCCCCACCTCGGAGAGCTGCGCGCCGCGGAAGAAGCGCAGCCGGGAGCCCTCCTCCAGGTAGAACCGACGCAGCACGCTGCGGTAGGCGAACGGATCGTAGCGCTCCGCCTTGGTCTCCTTGACGGTCTTGCGCAACTCCTTGAGCGCCATCTCCTCGACCAGCTCCGCCATGACCTGACCGTGAACGCTCCTGGCGAAGGTGTCCACGACGCCCGGGATGGGATCGACCTTGACCGGCGGCGGCGCCTCCACGGGCTTGGTGGGCTCAACCACCGCCTCCTCGGACTCGCCGCAGCCCATCGCCGCCACGGCGACCATCAGGAGCGCCAGCAGCACACGCGCCACGCAGGGGCGCGATCGGGGTTGGTGTAGTGTTGGGTTCTGGGTGGATACCGCGCTCGTCATGAAGAATGCCTCCATCCCTGGATGCCTACAGGCGCACCCGACCGCCGTCCTTTGCGGTGCGTTGCGGTGCGCATACGTGGGTAAGCGTGGGGCACGGAGCGATTCTGGCAAGTTTTTCGCGACCTGGAGCGCGCAGCGCGATTCAGGCGAGCGATGGATGTGAGCTGATGCGGTGACGAGGTTCGGTGGGTTCTCAGCGATGGGCGGGCGGAGGGGCCGTGCGTCCCCTCGGGGCCTTCAAGTCGGGCATGGAGCAGTCCCAGGCAGGCTCCTTATCGGATGGATGAGACACAAGAGAGACCGTACCCTCAACGGCGAGCGGTGCCGACCGCCTTACGACGACCGACGCCCCTCTATCTCTCTCATTGCTATGTTGCCATAGCGACCTGGCTCTGACCCATACCTCACTTGAAGGTCCCGAAGCGTCACGCTTCGGCGCGTCGCCTCAGCGGTGGAGCGGGATGATCACGGCCTCGGAGACCGCGCCCTCCTCGCTCGACATGGCGACATCCAGCGCGGCACACCACCGGGCTCCCTCGGTCAGGGCTTCGCTGAGCCCTTCGCAGAGGCGCGCGCTGAACGTCAGCAGCGGGAGCGTCAGAGACGCCGCGCTGACCCAGGTCGCGGTCTTCATGGCGAGCTGCCATGACATCCGCCTGTGCTTGTCATCCAACCTGTTCATCTCAACTCCTCCTGCTGCACCTGGAGTGGATGGTGATGGTTCCAGCACGCGCGCCGTGGGGTGTTTACACCCTGTCAAAGCGCATGGTAACTCAAACATGAGTCACCAACAAGCCTGGCGCGTATTTTTTTCTCGCCAGGTCGACCGCGGTGTCCTCTGGAACCCGATCGGTGATGTATGGTACCCCCCTTGTGAAGGGAGACGAGCCGTCAGGAGAGGAGCAGCAGACGTGGCAGGAGAGCGAGCGATCATCGCCCTGATGAAGGACATCGGGTTCACAGGGAACGAGGCGAAGGCCTACATCGGGCTGCTCAAGCAGCAGCCCGCGACGGGCTACGAGGTGGCGGCGCGCTCGGGCGTGCCGCGGTCGGCGATCTACAACGTGCTCAAGAAGCTGGAGAGCAACGGCCTGGCCAACGCGGTCCACCACAAGCCGACGCGCTACGTGGCGCTGCCCCCGGATCAGCTCCACACCCTGATGAAGGAGCGCTTCACGAGCCGGATCAACGACCTCAAGGAGGCGCTGGACGACCTGACGGGGCCGGTGGAGACGGAGCTGCTGTGGCAGATCCAGGGGTACCGCTCGGTGATGGACAAGGCCCGGGGGCTGATCGGCCGGAGCAAGGAGCTGGTCTCGATCGCGCTCTGGGCGCGCGAGGCCGAGGTGCTGCGCGACGCGCTGATCGAAGCCGAGGAGCGCGGGGTGCGGGTGGTGTCCTTTTCGCTGACCGAGCTGCCCGAGCTGCCCGGGGTCTCCTACGCGTACCAGGTCGCCGAGTCCGAGCTGGAGAAGCACTGGCCGCACAAGCTGATCCTGATCATCGATCGGGAGCAGGCGCTGGTCGGCCACACCGACACCCACGCGTCGCGGGCCGTGCTCACCCGCGAGCCCGCGATCGTCGACATGGCGATCAACAACATGGTGCTCGACATCACGCTCTACGGGCAACGCAAGGGGCTGGACACGAGCGAGGTGATCGCCTCGCTCCAGACCCGGATGGCGCCGATGGACGACCTGATGCCCTGACGCCAGCGCGCCTGCTAGGCGCGCGGAAAGGCGACGCCGACGCGGGCGCCGCCCCCCGGGAGGGACTCCGCCTCGACCCAGCCGCCGTGGGTCTGCGCGATCCGCCGCACCAGGTAGAGCCCCAGCCCCAGCGACCCACCTCGCCCCGGCGCGTCGAGGGTGACGAACGGCTCAAACAGGCGCTGCTGCTCGGACTCCGGCAGGCCAGGGCCGCGATCCTCCACAAAGAACCCGATCCCCCCCTCGCGGGTGACCGACACCTCCATGCGGGTGACGCCGCCGCCGTGCCGCTCCGCGTTGGAGATCAGGTTGGCGAGCGCCCGCCGGATGAGGGTGCGATCGCCGCCCACCGGCCCGACGCCGCGGAGCACCTCCAGCACGTCCAGCTCCACCCCGGCCCGCTCCAGGGACTCGATCGCCAGCGCGGGCGCGTCGATCGGGTCGCGTCGCTCCAGCTCGAAGTCCAGGCGAGAGCTGGCCAGCAGCCGATCGACCAGATCGTCCATCTCGATCAGCTCGCGCTCCAGCTCATCGAGGCGACCGTCGTTGCAGCCGCCCTCCGTCCTCAGGATCTCCACCAACAGGCGCAGGTGCCCCAGCGGGGTCCGCAGCTCGTGGGACACCCCGGCGAGCAGCGTGCGCTGATCGCGCAGCTGACGCTCGATCCGCGCGGCCATGTCGTGGAGGGACTCGGCCAGCGTCGAGACCTCCCCGCCGTAGCTCAGCGCGGACTCCGAGCGCTCGGCGAGCTGCCCCCGCCCCAGCGACTCCGCCACCCCGGCCAGCTCACCGAGCGGCCTGGCGAGCCGCCGCGCGACCAGCCCGGAGATGATCCAGAGGACCACCAACACCGTCAGGAGCGTCGCCGACGCCTTCAACAACCCCACCACCGCCTTGTGGCGAGTGGAGCAGATGAACACCTCGCCGAGCCTCTCGCCGCCGCGCTCGACGTCGATCGTCACCCGATGCAGGCGGCTCGTGCAGACAGCGCCCGCCTCCAACAGCGCCTCGCCCTGAGCCCCGCGCACCTCCACCCTCGCCTCGTAGTCCTCGGAGAGGTGGCGCGTCAGCAGCGCGCGGGCCGCCGGGTCGTCCCAGACCGCGGCGTAGCGGTGCGACAGGAAGGAGCAGGAGCGCTCCAGCTCGTGCCGCCAGTTGTTGGGCAGCAGCGTCGTCAACAGGAACATCACCAGCGCCACCGAGGCGCCCGTGACCAGGATCGTCGCCCCGAACCAGCCAAAGAGGCGGCGGCCGAGGTTGGCGCGAAAGAACCGCGTCAGTCGCTTCATGAGGAACCTCGCGCCATCATGTAGCCGGCGCCGCGGACCGTCTTGATCAGCGTCGGCGAGCGGGGGTCGTCGGCGAGCTTCTGCCGCAGGTGGGAGATGTGCACGTCCACCGTGCGATCGCCGACGAACACGTCATCTCGCCCCGCCGCGGCCAGGAGCCCGTCGCGGGTCACCACGCGCCCGGCGCGGCGCGCGAGCGCCACCAGGATGTCAAACTCCAGCCCGGTGAGCGTCACCTCGTCGCCGTCGCGGGTCACCTCGCGGGTCCCCAGGTCGATCTCCAGGTTCTGCACCTCGATGCGCTCCGAGACGATCCCTGGCCCGGAGCGACACAGCACCGCCCGCAGGCGCGCCAGCAGCTCACGGGGGTTGAATGGCTTGGGCACGTAGTCGTCCGCCCCCAGCTCCAGCCCGACGATCCGATCGGTGTCGTCCCCTCGGGCCGTGAGCATGATGACCGGCAGCGGGGAGCGCTGGGAGCGGACGCGGCGCAGCACCTCCAGCCCGTCCATGCCAGGCATCATGATGTCAACGAGCGCGGCGTCGAAGTCGCCGCGCTTGAGCGCCTCCAACCCCTGCTCGCCGTTCGCGGCGCAGCTGACCTTGAAGCCGTTGCCCTCCAGGTAGCTGGTGAGCAGCTCGTGCAAGCGTGTGTCGTCGTCGATCAACAAGACGTGGTAGCCTGACATGTTCCCTCACTGCGGCCAGGAGCGTGGACGCCGAGGGGGCGAGCGCCCCCTCGACGCCCCTGATTCTACTTGCGGTCCTTGAGTTCAGCCAGGATGACGCGCCGCTGCTCCTCGCTCAGCGTCCGGGACACCGTCACCGCCGCGTCGGCGGCCTTGTGGGCGAACGCCGTGAGCGCGCCCGCGGCCTTGTCCACCGTGGCGTGGATCAGCCTGGCGTCCGGGGTGTCGCTGCGGAGCTGGGCGATGAGGGCCCCGCTCGCCGCGTCACGGACCGCCTCCAACCCTTCAACGTCCTTGAGCAGCTCGTCCTTGAGCGAGAACACCAGCTTGAACTGCGCCTCGGAGGCGTCGATGCGGTTGAGCCCGCGCTCCAGGCCCGCGTCCAGCATCCACTCCCGATCCCGGATGGAGCGGCGGTCGGCGGCGCGCTCCTCCCACTCCTCGGCGCTCTCCTCCCGCTGCTTGGCGTCGAGGACGCCGTGGGCCGTGAGCGCGGTCGTCGCCGCCTTGTGGGCGAACGCCGTGAGCGGCGCGGCGACCCCATCCACCGTCCCGTGGACCGCCCCGGGCTCGGGCTTGCCTGAGAGCAGCTCGCGGAGCAGCGCCTCACGGGCGGGCTTGCGCAGCTCGCGCAAGGGGTACCCCCTCGGCGACCAGCTCCCGCACCAGGGTCGTGATCCTGGCCTCCTGTTGATCGGTGGCGTCGAGATCGTCCAACACCCAGGCGACCCGATCCGAGGCCCGGCGCTGGGCGTCCTGCAGGGAGATCTCCTCATGGTTGTGGTGGCGGTGGCGGCAGGCGCTCACGGTCATGAGCGACAGCGCGAGGACGATCAGAGCGGCGATGTGTCGAGTGCGATGCATGGTCATCTCCCCATCTGCGGCGCCGGTGGTGTCAGCGCCTGGTGATGGGCATACGGTAGCCACCCACTGTTAGCGCCGTGTTGTTCGGCGATGAAGAAATGTTAAGCCTTCCAAAGAGATCGCTAGGCGGTCTCCGACACGTCGACCTGCGCGTCCCGCTGCGCGACGATCGCCTCAAGCTCACTCAAGAGCGTCGACAGCTTGAAGGGCTTCTTCAAGAAGCGGATCCTGGCCGACAACCCAGGCAGCACGGAGTCGGCGACGTAACCCGACACAAACAGGACAGGGAGCCCGGGGCAGCGCTCCTCCACCAGGGCGTAGGCTTCGGGGCCGCTCATGATCGGCATGAGCACGTCGAGGATGAGCGCGGCGATCTCATGACCGTGCTGCTCCACCGCCTCCACCGCCTGCTGGCCATCGGCGGCCTCCATGACCCGGTAGCCCGCCCTGCGCAACGCGCGCGCCCACACCCTGCGGAGCGACTCCATGTCCTCGGCGATGAGCACGAGGGGCTTGGAGCGCTCCCAATCACACACCCTATCCACCTTCATCAGGCCACCTGAACAGACTGTTTGATGTCGTAATGGTTGCCGATAAGGCAACGTCTATGCTGCGTGACCTTTATTATGCTCACAGCTTCTGTTGGAACTCAAGATAATACAACGGCCTGAAGCTCTTTTTGTTGAACAGGAGCCGCCGCCATACGCCCCACAAAGCGCCCTCTAGCCCTCTCAGGCCATGAACAAAAACTCAGATGTCAAAAAAGACGTTTGTTTCTGTGCCCAACAATCATCAAAGTGACCTACGATAGCCCAATCGGGCTACGGACCATAAACACGTGCAAAATCAAGTAGAGCCCCGACATGACAGCGCTCAAACTTCAAGCTGCTCCTTCCCCGACCAACTCACGCGGATCGCGCATGACCAACTTGAGTCATACGAAAAGGGATGATACAAGAAGGTTCAGCAGCAACACACCTCAACCCGCAGCCCCTGAGAAACGACGCTTGAACCAAACCGCAGACATGCCAGGTCGAGCCGATGTGTTGGAGGACGCGCGCATGCCCAAAGACCCTGTCCACACCACCCGGAGGGGTGACGCCCTCGCTGAGGACGCGGTCACGATCGACACGGAGAGCACGGAGGTTGCCCTGGACGACGGCATCCCGATGTACGTCACGGACGATCTCTCCTGGGTGGAGTGGGAGTTTGAGCACCACCACGACAAGGAGCTGGAGCTGCTGCTCCCGGATGACCTCGCGGACGCCGACGCTCAGATGATCGACATCTCCGATGTGCTCCTCTCCTCGGGGTCCATCATCAGCCGAGGCGTGGACGGCGAGGGCGATGAGAGCAGGTCGCTGGCGTCGACCCCGACTCGCCGCGCCGCTCCATCGACGGGCGAGCACGCGAGCGTGGGGCGCGGAGCCGCCGAGCGGCCCACCAGGCCGCTCGCCTCGGAGCCGCTCGACACAAGCACCATGCAGTTCTCGCTGGAGCGCACGCGCTCCCTGCTGAAGTTGATGCGGGAGATCTCCACCACCGAGGCGCTGCAACACATCCGGGTGCTGCGCCAGGGCAGCGATGAGGTGATCCTGCAGCTGCTCGCGCACGACGGCGACTGGATGTTCGGGGTGTCGTTGGGGACGACGCTCTACCTCGGGCCAGCGCTCACCAACGACCCCGAGACCCACCAGAAGCTCAAGCCCTACATCCACCGCAGCGTCTACAAGGATCCCACGAGCACGTCGCGCATGGCGAGCATGCTCCAGGCCGCGAGCAACGCGCCTCGCGAGCTGCTCCTGCACGCGACCACGATGGCGATGTTGGCGGGGCTTGAGCGGCTGGGCGATCAGGGTTGGGTGATCGAGCGGAGCGAGCTTGAGTTCATCCCGCCGACCGCCTCCCCGACGTTCACGTGCAGCGAGATCCTGCAACAGCTGGGAGACATCATGCGCTGCCAGATGACGCAGACCGCCTCCGTGGACGAGCTGACGGAGGCGCTCCGCTCTCGCGCCGACGCGGCGCTCGTGCTGAACCACCTGCCCGTCCAGGCGATGTGGCTGCCCCAGCTGTTCGGGGCGAACTGGGCGAGCGCGCTGGAGATGAGCGACACGGCGCTGAACATGCTGGACTCCGTCCTCGAACACCAGGAGCAGACCCACCCGGAGGAGTTCCCCATCTACTGGACGTTCCACAGCGACGACAGCGTGTGGTGCATGCTCCTGACCCCGAACAACGCACTCATGGCCCGTATCCAATCCACCTACCTGGGCTGGCTGTACGGACTCCTCAAGCGCCACCAGGCCCCTGTCGCCTGTGACGCGTAAACCCTACTCCACGGAACCTCCATCATGACCTCACTCGACTCAGCGCTCACCAAATCGATCAAAGACATCCCGATGTGCGTGGCCCTCGGCTACGTGGACATGAGCACCGGCATGTTGCTCGGGGTCCGCACCACCGACTCCCACCCCCAGGAGGTCCTGGACCTCGTGGCGGCCGCGACCGCCGATCTGTTTCAGGGCAGCAACGTCGTCTCCATCGAGAAGCTCTTTCGGCAGAGCCGCGGCCTGCCGGACAGCAGCGCCCACTACTTCAAGGAGATCGTCGTCTTCAGCGGCGTGGTTCAAAAGAAGGGGTCGTAGGGTCCCAGGAGACAGAGCTGTCCGGTGTGGGCGGGGAGAAAGACACGATGGCGGAGGGGAGAGGCTCAGGCA
>PBBL01000041.1 GCA_002716585.1 Myxococcales bacterium
GGACGATGATGTGGACGGTGCCGCCGCCGCGACCGCCCGCGGCGTTGCCACAGCCGTTGCCGCCGCCCGAGCCGGGCAGCACCGGGGGCTTCGCCGAGCCGTAGTGCGTCCCCCCGGCGCCGCCGCTGCGACCCCTGCCGCCGAAGCCGCCGTGAGCGCCGCCGCCGCCGCCGCGCGTGCCGTGCGACACGCCCGGGCTCGACCCCTCTCCTGGCAGCGACCCGTACTCCGACGCGTCGATCCGCGCCGAGCTGGAGGTCAGGCGCAGGTTGGCGACCTCACCGCGGATGTTGCCCTCCAGCTCGGAGCTGCCGTTGAGCGTCACCGTCCCGATGTCGTCCAGGAACATGTCCGGGGAGCGAAACACGACCCCGGACTCCAGAGTCCAGCTCCCGTCGCCCTGGATGTGGAGGGCGTCCGCCTCAAAGACGGCCGAGCCCGAGATGGACGCCGAGGTCGCGAGGGTGATGTTGAGGTCGCCGTCGGTGATGATGTCACCGTTGTTCGAGGAGAAGGTCGCCGCGGAGATGTTCGTCGTCGCGGTCGGTCGCCAGTGCACGCCAGGGTTCATCGTCAACGCGCCGCTGATCGTGACGGTCGTGGCGTTGCCGTCGTCCCGGATCACCTCGGTGGAGTAGGAGGTGTAGAGCGGACGGTGGGTCGTCACGCTGCGGAACGTGAACGGCCCGTCCGCGCTCTGCCACCGCCACGACTCCACGATGTCCAGATCGACGTCGTCGCGATCCAGCAGCGCCGCCGTCCCCGACTGCCCCTCCGCCGCGGAGGCGCCGTACCCACCGCCGACGCTGATGTAACGCTTCTTGGCGTCCGTGAACGTGGCGTCGAGGCTCGTGTACTCCAGCAGCACGCGACCGCCGCCGCCGCCGCCGCCGTCGTAGGAGGTGCTGCCGCCGCTGCCGCCCCGCGCGGTCATGTACTCCACCGCGCTGTTGTAGGAGCGGGCCATGACGTTCGTCGTGACCCAGATCGAACCGCCCGCGCCGCCGCCACCGCCGCAGTTGCTGACGGTCTGCCCGTTCGCGCCGCTCGCGTGCATCCGACCGTTGAGCATCAACGTGCCCGTGATCTGCACCCGGATGATCCCGCCGCCGCGCCCGCCCTGGCTGGAGCCGCACGCCGTGCCGCCCGCCGCGCCGGCGAGCACAGGCCCCACGCTGGAGTCGTACCAGACGCCGCCCCCGCCGCCGCTCTGCCCGTTCCCGCCTCGACCGCCGTGGGCGCCACCGCCCCCGCCGCGCGACCCGTGATCGGCGCCCTCGCCCATCCCATCGCGCTCGCCAGGCTGAAACCCTCGCCCGTCCACGTTGAGCTGCGCCGAGGTGTCCAGCGTCAGGTTCGCGCCAGACCACTGGATCTCGTCGGCGTCCACCCGCGCGGAGCCGGTCAGGGTCGCGCTGTGGGCGCCGGTGACGGTGAGCTTCTTGACGTTGATCCGCGAGCCGGTCGCCATCGCCAGGGTCCCCGACACGTTCAACGTCAGCTCCCGCGAGTTGGAGGGGTTCGCCGACGACGCGCGATCCACCCGCGCGTCGATCTCCGAGCTGCTGTGCATGTCGAAGTTCGCCGTCGTCAGGGTGACGTTGTGGGTGTTGGGGTACCAGTCGGCGCTGTTGGACAGCTTGTAGGTCCCGCTGAAGGTCAACACCTGCCCGTTGGAGTCGGGGCCGCGGACGAGGGCGCTGTTGTAGGCCTCGAAGTTGGCGTACACGTGGTTGCCGTCGTCCGCCTCCCAGCGCCACCCCTCGTAAGCGTACAGCGAGTCATCCGCCACGCTCCCGACGTTGGTCCCACGATCCACGAAGACCATCGTCCCGACGTCCCCATACCCTGCGCTGTAGCCATAACCGCCCGTGACCGAAGAACTCTGGGGGGTGGAGAGGGTCATGGTGTTGTAGTAGACCGCGATCCGACCGCCGCCGCCGCCGCCGCCATCGTAGGAGCTGCTCCCGCCGTAACCCCCGTCGGCCAGGAACTGCCCCCCCGAGCCCCCGGCGAGCGTCCCCGTGGTGACCCAGATCGACCCACCCGCGCCGCCGCCGCCGCCGCAGCCGCTGGCCGTCAAGCCCCGCGCGCCGTTGGCCTTGACGTCACCGTCCAGCGTGAACGTGCTCGACACGTTGATCCGCACCTTGCCGCCGCCGCGACCGCCCGCGGCGTTGCCACAGCCGTTGCCGCCGCCGCCGCCCACCAGGTTGGGCTGCATCGCCGCGCCGTGGTAGGCCCCGCCAGCGCCTCCGCTCTGCCCCCGCGCGCCAGTGCCGCCGTAGCCGCCGCCACCACCGCCGCGGGTGCCGCTCGCCGAGCCGCCGCCCGCGACGGCGCTGGTGCCCCCACGCTCCGAGGCGTCGATGGTGCACGACGAGCAAAGCTGCAGGTTGGCCACGTCGATGTCGATCTCCGCACCAAACACGTCGGACGAGGAGCCTGTGATCTGCCAGGTGCCGCCTCGCAGCGTCACCTTGCCGTCCCCCTCGATGTGGGCGCTTGAACCTGGGATGGACGCCGTCCCGGTCACGTTCAGGACCGCGTCATCGGAGCCAAAGACGATCCGCGAGCCGCTGTTCATGACCAGGTTGGTCGCCTGAACCGACGCACCGTTGAGCGTCAACGTCGTGTTGTTCGCGATCGTCAACGTGTCGATGCTCTGGGCCGAGCTGTAGGTCGTGTCCACTGAGATCGTGACGTCCGCCGCACGAGCCTCAGACGCGGAGAAGACCGCGCCCAGCAGCACAACCCCCAAAGCAAGGGTATTTCTTGAAAAAGCAGGTCGAATAGCTTCCACGGTGACCACCTGATGAGAGGAGCTGAGTCGGTTGGGGCTTTGAATTTCTCCGGACAGACTGTAACGTCACCCTGAAGTATCTATTTTTCGAGGACGATCTTCAAGCGCAATCCCACATTGTATCCAAATGGAGACATACACATACCCCTTCACCCGAAGGGATAACCTGATAGACTGCGGGCAGGCTCGTCGTCACACAGGCGACGAGCGACCCAACACGACCCAACGCGCGGTGGCCTCATGCACCCAGCCCGAACGCTCATCCACACAGCCGTCCTCGGAGGTTTGCTGATCTCCTGTCAGACCGACGTCATGGAGACGACGCCTCCGCAAACACCTCAGCGCTCCACGGTGGCCTCCCCCACGCCCTCCACCAGCTCACCCGCGCCAGAAGCGGACACGCCCCCGCCCTTCGACCCCGAACAGGCCTGTCAACAGATCGCGAACCTCGACCAGACCAGCTTCCCCGCTCAAAAGCTGACAGGCTCGCTCCCCAGACGCAGCGCCGAGGATCCCTCGCTCACCTTCACCGCGCTCTCGGGACACATCGACGAGCGCGAGGACGGGAGCCACTTCCTCCAACTCTCCAACGACGCGCTGCGGCCGTGCTGCCCCTTCCTCGAAGATGGCGGCATCCCGAACAAGCCGACGCTCTACGTCCACCTGCCGAGCGCCCGACAAGACACCCTCTACCGCTTCACCTCCGCCCCGCCTCCTCCTCCCACCCCGACACCGACCGCCGACGGCGCCGAGCCCAACGACCCCACCCCGGAGACCGCCGAGGCGCGCCTCCACGCCTGGTCCTACCGCTACACCACGGCCGAGGATTACCCCTACACCGTCGCCGCCCGCGCGGACACGGATCCGGGCATCGTCGTCATTGAGCGCGTCGACAAGGAAAAGAAGACGGTCGCCGGCAAGCTCCTCCTGTGCCGCGATGAGGGAGCCGCCGGCTGGGTCCTCGGCGCCTTCGAGGTCCCCCTCTGCCCCCACACCGCCCCGCCCTCCGACGAGGAGGACGCCGACAAGGACGCCGAGCCCGCTCAATAACACGACGAGCGCCGCTCAGCGCGGGCCGCGCACACGGTCAACACACACCGCGCTGGCCTCTCGACCGATTTTTTTAGATCCCTGCGCGGAGAGCCCCCGTTCATCACAACCGAGCGGGCGCAGGAGGGCGGCTCCTTGATAGAAGGCCGGGTAAGCCCTACCAGCCTGCGCCCGCACCACTCACCTCCTCCACTTCAAAACCCCCAGCAGCACCAGCCACACCCACCCACCACCACCCCGCGGCTCACCCCAGACCGCCGCGCAGGCGTGATCCCGCGAGGAGACCTCGCTCGGCGGCCCCTCTCCCCCGAGCTCCTCGGGAGACGCGATGATGTTGAGCTGCGGGCTGCTCTCCAGCGCCACCCCGTCCACCGAGACCCTCACCCGACCAACCCCTCGCGCGGTGCCTGGCCTCACCCGGACCGCCGCCACGTGCTCACCGAGACGTTCCGCCGCCTCCACCACCGCCTCGCCCTGCTCGAACTCCGCCTCAACCGCCACAGACCACCCTGGCGGCAGCGGCGCCCCGCCCTCCCCTCGCGGGACGACAAAGACGCGAACCCCCTGGTCGGCCTCCGGGTGCAGCACGTCGAGGCTCAACCCCACGTCGCTCCGCGTCGCTGAAGGCGCCCCGGCCCCCCGCTCGCCCCGCCCCAGCGCCAACGCCGCCTCCACGTCGATCAAACCAAAGCCCGCCTTCGGGTGCCAGAACCGAGACGCCCCCACCTCCACCCGCTGGCTCGACGCCCTCACGATGTCACGGATCGCCTCGACGTCCCGCGTGGGATCCTGCTCCAACAACAACGCCGCCAACCCCGCGACGAACGGTGACGCCGCGCTGGTCCCCTGGCTGCTGGCGTACAGCCCCCCCTCCAGCACAGGATCCACCCCCGCTCGGCTCGCGGCGCCGTAGAACGAACCCGGGTTCACACGAGGATCCGCCGCGGCGGAGAGCGCGGACAACACAAACAGGCCCGGCGCCAACACGTCGGGCTTGGGGCGCTGATCCCGCGTGGGCCCGGTCCCCGAGAAGACCGCGGGCGCCCCCAACGTCACCTCCAGCGTCGGCACCCCGCCCGAGCGGCTCGGCCAGCTCGATCGACTCACCCACGCCCCCACGCTGATCGCCGCCGGGGACGTCCCAGGGACCGTAATACGCGTGTTGGGATCGATAAAACCCCCAAACCTCGCCCCAAACGCCCCTCGGAGCGCGATCCACGCGTCGAACCGCCCTCGCCCACCCTCCAGCTCAAGCACATACCCACCCGCCTCCAGCGCGCCGACGTCCGGCTCGCGAAGCACCACCAGGATCTGCCGCAGCCCGGGGTAGGTGTCCGTCTCCGCCTCGTGGCTCACCGCCAGCAACGACTCGCCACGACCGCCGAGCATCGCCGCGTCCCCCTCCTCGATCCGCTCCAGCCTCCGCCCATCCGGGGCGATCAGCGAGGCGCGAACCGGCTCGCCCGCCGTGTACCAGAGATCGACGTAGGCCTCCGACGCCGCGCCGTCGCCCCGCTCGTAGGAGGGGACCACGATCGGCAGGCGCTCCACCTCACCCGTCAGGAAGCCGGAGGCGTGCACGTCCTCCGCCCCGGAGTTGCCCGCCGAGGCCACCAGCGCCCGCCCGGGTCGAGCGCTCAACAGCTCACCCAACCGCCGCTCCAGATCGCTGCCGCCGTCGTGAGGCCCCATGTGACCCCCAAGGCTCAGGTTGATCACGACTGGCCGCCCGGCGTCTTCGGCCCGCTCCAGGATGAAGGAGACACCGTCCAACACGTCCGCCTCGGTGAAGGCGAACTGCTCGCCCTGGTTGGCCTTCACGACGATGAAGTCCACCTCCGGCGCGACCCCGGCCGCGAACCCCTCGCCCAGCCCTCCGATCACGCCCGCGACGTGGGTCCCGTGCCCCACGCGATCGCGCGACGGCACGACCCGCTCACCGGCGAGCGCCTCCGTCAGCTCCGCGGCGCTCCAGAGGGCTCCCCCGTACACCTCGACGCCCGGGTGGGCGCCCACCCGCTCCCCAAGCGACAGGTCGAGCAACCAGGCCACCCGGTGCCTCCCGTCGCGCCCCATGAAGTCCGGGTGGGTCCAGTCGATGCCGGTGTCCACGACCCCGACCAGGACGCCCGCGCCGAGGAGACCCAGCGCCTCCTGGCGCGCGGCCAGATCCATCGGCAGGCCGATCGCTTCACCGCCCAGATCACGATGAAGCTCAAGCGGCCACGCCAGCTCGACACGCGACGCGCGCGCGGTCGCCTCAAGCACCTGCGCCAGGTCACCGCGGAGCACCTCCACGGCGCCGCCGCGACGCACCAACGCCGCCGCGGGCCCAGGGGGCTCGACCCCTTCGAGCAGCCTCAGCCTCAGCAGCGGGCCGATCGCGGGCGGGGCCAGCTCGGCGGGCATGCGCCGAACCTCATCGGCGCGGGCGACGCCGCACAGCGCGACCACCACGAGCGTGGTCGTCAGAGCGACCCGTGTGGCCCGCGCCGCGCCCCTCACCGAAGCACCCGCTTGAGGATGACGTCGCTGCGCCGCACCGAGCGGCGGAAGAACCTCGCCCGGAGCCGCTCCTTCTCTTCGTCGGTCAGATCACCCACCTGACCGAACGCGCGGCGACGCTCGGCCAACGCGTGGTAGAGCGTCAACCCCGCCGCGACCGAGACGTTGAACGACTGCACGAACCCGGACATCGGGATCGACATCCGCTCGTCGGCGTACTTGAGCAGCTCGCTCGACACCCCTTCGCGCTCGTTGCCAAACACCACCGCCGTCTTCTGGGTGAAGTCGATCTCGTGGATCGGGCGCGACGCCTCCAGGTGGGTCGCCACGATGCGGTAGCCCTCGCGGCGGAGATCGGCGACGCAGCTCTCGGGCGATCCGTACTGATAGACATCGAGCCACTTG
This sequence comes from Myxococcales bacterium, assembly GCA_002716585.1. Taxonomy (GTDB): domain Bacteria; phylum Myxococcota_A; class Bradymonadia; order Bradymonadales. The sequence continues at coordinate 6,764 of PBBL01000041.1, forward strand.
TGGGAGCCTTGCGTGATGCGACGCTCCGACTTGAAGGCCTTGATCGAGAGCAGGTTCACGCGCTGGACGCCGAGGCCCTCACAGGTGCGCATGATCGCCGCCATGTTGCCCTCATCGTAGAGCGTCTCCAGCACGACCGTCAGGCCGTAGGTCCGCCCATCGATCGCCGCCTCGATCCGAGCGAGGCGGCGAGGCTCGATCAGCGATTCGAGGGCGTTGATTACGTCGATGTCGTCCATGGCACTCCCTGGCCGTTCCGGTTGGGCTCGCGTCGCGAGCGCGTGTGAGTCGGGTCCCGCCGCGCGGGTGGGTATCGTACACCAGCCGCCGCGGAGGATGCACGGCCCTTGTTGAGGCTCCCTCTGGTCGCGGCGCGCCAGCGGTGATATGGTCGCCGACGCACCCCCGCGGGTGACCGGGATCCGCCGCGGGGCACAGGGCGCTGTGGGTGCGTGTAGGAAAATCGTACCCCAGGAACTTGCACATACGGCGCTGAGCGGTATCGTGACGTTACAGGTGGATTGGCAGCGCCCGGACCAGGGCACACCCAGCTGCTCTGGTGACAAGGACGTGCCAGGACGCCACCAGGAACCGTCAGGGACCGAACCGGACAGCGTGCCCGGTTGACAGCAACGGGCGAACGGTCGACACTGCGCGTCGAACGCCCACCGTCGATCGGAACCTCAGCCTCTTCAGGGATGATGAGCTACTCGGACCGACAGCACACCATGAACGCCATCCAGGTCGGCTCGATCATCGAGGGCCGCTACAAGGTGACCGGCTTCATCGGTGAGGGAGGCTTCGCCTCGGTGTTCCAGGGCGTGGACATCGAGATCGAGCGGGAGGTCGCCATCAAGGCGTTCAACCCGCTCGTGACCGTCCGCGATCCGATCCAGCGCGAGATGTTGCTGGAGCGCTTCCGCATGGAGGCCCGGACGGCGGCCAAGATCCACCACCCCAACGTCGTCATCATCCACGACATCGGCGTCACCGACTCGCTGCTGCAGCCCTACATCGTGATGGAGCTGCTCCACGGGCACGACCTGGAGAAGGAGAGCAAGCGCTACGGCCCGATGTCCCCCAAGCGCGCCCTGCCGCTCGTGTGCGAGTGCCTGGAGGCGCTCGGCGAGGGGCACCAGCTGGGGATCGTGCACAAGGATCTCAAGCCGAGCAACCTGTTCCTGACCGACCCGCACACCCACCGGGAGTCGCTGCGGATCGTGGACTTCGGCATCGCCCACCTGGGCAAGAAGAAGAAGAGCTCGACCCGACTCACGGGCACGGGGCAGCTGCTGGGGACGCCGCAGTACTACGCGCCGGAGTATGTCCGCAAGCAGGTCGTCACCCCAGCGCTGGACGTGTACCAGATGGGGCTGATCCTCGTGGAGATGCTGACCGGCTACAAGGTCGTCTCCAGCGAGGATCCCTACGTCTGCCTCACGCGCCACTGCGAGGGGGATCTGGACATCCCCTCGGAGCTGCACGACAGCGAGCTGGGGCCGGTGCTGCGTCGGGCGTTGATGCTCGATCACCGCAAGCGCTACCCCAACGCCCACGCCTTCTGCGACGAGCTGACCTGGATCAACCCCAAGAAGCTGCCCTCGTTCGCGCGCTCGGACAAGCGTCGCCACCCCAACGACCCGTTCGGGGCCGCCCCGGCGCCCTCGTGGGACGCGGAGCCGCAGCCCGATCACACCGTGCGCGGCGGCACCCGCGAGCTGCCCTCCCCGAGGGGCCTCGGCAGCGCGCTGCTGGAGAAGGTCCGCCAGGGGGGCGCGCGGCGCTCCTCCGCCCCGGACACCCCGAACGCGCTCCGGCGGCCCGACCGCGATCACGCGATCGGCGACTTCGACCGCCCGCGCGGCGGCACCTTCAGCCTCCCGGCTGACGACGACTACTCCGAGCGCCGCGCCTCTGGGCACACCCAGCGGCGCAAGGCGCGGCAGCGGCGGCGACGCCGTGAGCGCGAGGACAGCCCCCAGCGCCACCCGGATCGCCACCACGACCGGCGAGAGGCCGAGTCACGCCGCGGCCGCGATCGCGACCTGGAGCGGCGCCGTCGCTACCCGGACACCCCATCGACCGACCCGGACGACGAGTTCTTCAAGCCCAACCGCCCCGGCGGCACCGCGGTCTTCGAGCCCGAGGACGAGTTCCTGCGCCCCAACCGCCCTGGCGGCACCTCCGTCCTGGAGCCTGAGGACGGGTTCTTCAAGCCCAACCGCCCCGGCGGCACCTCCGTCCTCGACGCCCCGGGTCCCCAAGACAAACCCGGGAACATCGACATTGAGGCGCTCCTCGGCCCCCCCAAGGAGCCGACCGCCAAGCCCAAGACCGGGGTCATCATCGTCCCGAACGATGCCCCCCGAGACAGCCACGACACCGACGCCAGGCCGATCCCGTCCACCGCGCCGCCTCCGCTGGAGGACGACGAGGACGACGAGGAGGTCTTCGAGTACGACTACGGCTTTGGCCTGACCTCCAACGACGAGGCGAACGACGACGAGGACCTCTACGAGTACGCCTACGACGTCGCCCGCGCCGAGGAGCCCGACGCGGCCACGACCGCCGCGCGCCCGGTGCCGCCCCTCCCACCCCTCCCCGAGGAGGATGAGGAGGACGTGGTCATCGACCTGAGCGCGCGGACGCGCTCCAGCTCGAACGAAGACGGCCCCAGCACCATCAGCCTCGATCTCGGTGACCGCGCTCACCAGACCATGGTCCTCAACCTGAGCGACTCGGCCGTTGAGCCCAAGACGCTGAGCATCAACCGCAACGGCATCGGGCCCGCCATCAGCGGCGAGGTGGTCATCGACCTCCCCGCCTCGCCCGGCGACCACGCGGCGACGCCCTACAAGGGCCAGGAGGAGGGCTCCTCCCGAGGGCCAACCACGATCGTCCTCGATCTCGGGCTCGTCCCTGACGCGGGCGACGACGAGGACACCCTCTCCGAGGATGAAGCCTCCGAGGACGAGGCCGCCGCGGCAGCCCCCAGGGCACGGGACGAGGACGCCCCGGCCTCCCAAGACGCCGCCAGCGACGACTCCGACGGGGCCGTCGCGGTCCCCCTCCCCTCGCCGGACCTCAAGGACGACCCAGGCACCGAGCCCCCGAGCGCGCCGCCTGAGCGGACGCGCCGGTGGCCCGCCGCTGTCGCCGTGCTCGCGCTGATGCTGTGCGCCGCCTTTGTGATCGCGCTCGCCGCCCCCGAGATCGTCAGCGGCCTCTGGGGTCAGGGCGCTCAAACCGACGCGACCTCCGCGGCGCTGGCCTCGCCGGGCGCCGCCCCCGAGATCCCCACCGAGACAGCCGCCGCCCCGGTCGCCCCCGGCGCACCCGAGGAGCATGCGGGCGACGACCTCGACGAGGCGCTCCAGGCCGATGAGGAGCTGGGGGTCGATGACCCCCTCGTGGAGGCGATCGCCGCCACAGGCGACGCACCGGGCGAGGAGGAGCTTGAGGAGGTCGACGACACCCCCGCGGCCGACTCAGCGCCGGTCGAGGTCCGCGAAGATGGGGTGGTTCAGGTCAAGGTGATCGCGATCCCGGACGGGACCGAGATCAGCACCGCGGAGGGCAAGTACCTGGGCAAGGGTGAGGTGACGCTGACCTTGATCCCTGGCGTGCTTGATAAACTCAAGCTCCGCCTTGAGCACGACGGCTACGTTCGCAAGATCCATACGGTCTACCCCCATCAGGGGCCTGAGCTGCGCCTGCGCATGAAGACGCCCGCCGAAGTCGAGGCCGAAGCGCGCCGCCGTCAGGAGGCCGCCAAGAAGAACCGGGGCCTGATCATCGCCCAGTGAACCCAGGTGACCCCATGTCCCCACGCAACCTGATCGCACCTGGCCTCCTGGCGGCTGCTCTCTGCGCGACCCCCGCGCTGGCGCAGGAGACCACCCCCGTCGAGCTGAACCCGGGCCAGAAGTACCTCATCAACGAAGGCGCCAAGGCCAGCAACGCGGGCGACTACGCCAAGGCAGCGCGCCTCCTGCGCGTGTCGCTCGACCTCGGCCCCACCAACGTCCCCTACCTCAACCTCGGCCGCGCCCTTCAAAAGGCGGGTGAGTGCGCGGAGGCGCGCCACGCCTTCGAGAAGGCGCTCCTCGCGCCCGCCGTCGATCAGCCCAGCCCGGACAAGGTGCGTGAGGTCGCCTTCAAGTACCAGCAGGAGCTCAACGCCACCTGCCCCGGGATGCTCATCGTCACCTGCGAGCCCGAAACCACGCGCATCCGGGTGGACGGCGCCGCGGCGGTCGCCTGCGACAGCACGCCGATGCCCGCCTCCCCGGGCAAGCATGTCGTTGAAGGCGAGGCGGGCGACAAGCGCACCAGCCGCGAGGTGATCGTGCGGGCGTTCCAGGAGACCCACGTGCGGTTGTTCGTGCGTCAGCCCGTGCTGACCAACGCCCGCGAGCAGTTCCGAGTCGCCGAGGGCATGCTCCGCTCCGGTCAACACGACCGCGCGCGCACCAAGCTGCTCGAAGCGCACAAGACCGCCCCGCATTGGGGGCCGCCCATGTTTGAACTCGGGCAGCTCGCGCTCCGCGATGAGGCGTTCGTCGAGGCGATCAAGTGGTTTGAGCGCTACCGCCCCTACGCCCAGCCCAACGACCTGCCCAAGCTCGACCGCCTCGTCACCCGCGCCGAGAAGCAACTCGACGCCATGCTCAAGTCGCGCCGCCCCGTGGCGCGGACGCTCGCCGCCCCCGACAAAGACGAGGCCTCCTCCGACAAGTGACGTCTGGTTGTGTGAGTTGATCGACGCCGGGCCAACAAGCCCCCGCTCAGTTCATCCAGCGAATCCGCGAGTAGAGCGGCCCAAGCCGCATCGCGGCCCGCTTCACCTCCTCCGACTCCCTGAACTCCTCCATGATCCGCTCGTAGATCTCCACCGCCAGCAGGTTCGCGCCCACCTCCTCGGCGGCTCGGCCGTGCATGAACAGGAAGCCGGGGTGATCCGGGCGCAGCTCGGACAGCATGCGCACGACGCGGTAGAGCTTCAGGCGCTTGCCCGAGATGCTGTAGCTGTTGATCAGGTTGTGAAGCACCCGCTCGACCAGCGAAGGGGTGCTGATCGGCTCCAGGTAGCTGTCCTCCCAGGAGATCTTCCCCTGGGACAGCTCACGGACCAGCTTCTGACAGTCGCCCAGGCCGAGGACCCGACCCGACCCGAACGGGTCGACGTAGAGCCCCTCGTCGCCGCCGACGCGGGCGATGAAGTGGCAGGGGGGGCCCACGCCGTCCACCTCCACCCCGCACCGCTCGCCGACCAGGATCCAGATCGCCGACATCAGGATCGGCAGGCCGCTGCGCCGTCGCATGGCGTTGTAGAGGAAGCTGTTGCGGGCGCTGTAGTAGTCCTCGCGCTCTCCGCGCAGCCCCAGCTCATCGACCAGGACAGCGGTCATCGCCGCGACCTGGACCTCCGGGTCGTCAAACGGGCTCACCAGGTCCGCGATGAGGTCGCTCCAGGTGTCCAGCGTGTCCAGACACCAGCGGGCGTCTTCGGCCTCCGCTCCCTCGATCGCCAACAACGCCTTCGCCAGGTCGTAGACGCGAGTCGCCTTGAGCAGGCTCTGGAGCTGCTCCTCGTTTCGTTGTGACCAAAGCTCCTGGACACTCATACATCACCCTCACATCAACCCACCCTCGCGCGACGGCTGCGAGGGGCGGGTCGGAGATCCATGGGACATCATCGAGCCATCGTCCCTGCGCGCTCGACCCGTCACAGAAAATCCCAAGCGCGCGACAGCGTCAAGACCGCCGCGGCGGGTCGCCGACCGCCGAAATCGAGCGCTCGCTGCCCCGGGATGGCATCCGGGGCTCGTTCTGCTACCATCCTTTGCTGTGAAGGTGAAGCGCTGAAGGAGGAACAGATGCCCCACCCGACGACCCCCCACCCTGGCGTCGCGCCGCTCTGCGCCCTGATCATCGCGCTGGGGGCCTGCGGCGACGCCACCAGCGGCGGCCCCGACTCGACCCCGAACGGACAGCTCGACGGCTCGGGCGAGCAGACCTCGCGGCCCGAGCTGCCCGAGGAGCAGCTTGGGGCGCTCTGCCCCGCCGCGGCGCAGGACGGCCTGACCGTGTCGGGGAGCGTGTACCTCGACCAGAACGACAGCGCCAACACGCTCTACGATCAAGGCGTCGATCCCGAGGACGCGCCACCGCCCACGCCCGTCTCGGTGTCGCTGTTCACGACGGAGAAGATCAGCTCCGGGCTGACCTGCGACGGCGGCGAGTTTGCCTTTGAGGGCCTTGAGCCAGGCCGCTACCTCATCGACGTCGCCCCGGAGGCGAGCTGGTCGTGCGCCTCCACCAACTGCGGCCGGAACCTGGCCACCGCCATCCGGGGCGGCCAGGTCAACGTCGTGGCGTTCGGGGACAGCGTCCCGGCCTATGGGCCGGAGCCCTGGTTCCCGGAGCGCTTCGGGGCGCACCTGAGCGGCTTCGCCGAGGTCACCGTCACCAACGTCGCCATCCCTGGCTCGGAGAGCCGCGAGTGGCTCCCCGGGACGCGGGCCTGGGTCAACCGCCTGGCGCCCACGCTCGACGACGCCGACGTGATCGTCTTCTCGTTGGGCGGCAACGACCTGTACAGCGTCATCGATGACATCAACAGCCCCGACGCCCAGGCGATCCTCGGCCAGGTCGACGCGATCCTGGAGCTGATTGATCAGATCAAGGCCAACCTCAAGGCGATCGTCGAGGCGATCCGCGCCGAGGCGCCCCACGCCGACATCGTCTGGCTGCTCTACCCCAACTACGCCATGAGCCGCGCCTGGGGCGAGATCGCGGGCGACTACCAGGGCGCCGCGGAGCTGCTCCTGGAGACCGAGCTGAAGCAGATCCGCGAGGAGATGGCCGACGTCCCCGGGCTGCTGATCATGGACATCTTCGCCGCCGTCGACAAGGCGCGCATCGACACCCTCCTGCTCGACGAGCTGCACCTCAACGCGGAGGGCCACGCCTTCTACGCCGAGGAGCTGTTCCGCACCCTCGGCGGCGTCCACGTGACCGCCGACGCCCCCCACGTGACCCGCGACTTCGGCTTCCGCCCCTGAGCAGGGCGCGACCTCCCGGGCAGATGTCGCGCGCCTGACGCGTTACACCTCCAGACGGCGACAGGAGGAGCGCCTGGCTGGCACCACCCACGTGCCGCCACGCGCCACGGAGGAGCTTCGGTCGCCACGTCCCTCCCCGGAGGACCGACGACATGACCCAACTCGCCTACGACGACCTCGCCAGGCAGGTGCTCGCGATGCTGATCGCCTCCGGGCGGCTCAAGGCGGCGGAGCGCGATCGCCTCATCGCGTACGAGACCTACTACCTGCCCCCGCGTGTGCGCGTGGAGCTGCCCGACGCCGACGCCCACCTCCCGCTGCTCAACCCGCACACGACCGACGAGCACGCCCAGGCGCTGGCCAGCTCTCTGATGCACGTCGCGACCACCGAGGAGCGGGACCGCTGGGTGCTCACCACCCCCGACGTCGCCGTCACCGTCGCGCTGTCCAGCTCGGGCGCCCCGAGCGCCGAGCCCCTCTATCACCTCACCGAGACCCCCTCACCGGAAGCGGCCACCCCCGCCGAGCCGACCGAGGCGCTCCTCCGCTTCAAGCTCCAGCGCGGTGACGACCTCATCCTGCGGCGCGGGGATGGGCTGGTCCCGGTGGTGCGTGACCGACGCTCCCCGCGGCTGTCCGTGCTGGAGGCGCCCGACGAGGGGGATGAGGTCGCGTTCCTCATCGTCGGTGGCCCGACCCGCGTCCAGACCGCGGACGGGCGCAGCCGCGACTACCCGGCGCATGCTCAAATCCCGATCACCCACGACGTCACGTTTCGCGTCCAGGGCTCCCGCTGGCTCCCCTGGGCGAGGAGCGTCGAGGGCGAAGCGCAGGTCCTCGGGGTGTCGCGCATGCAGCGCCCCAGCCTGCTCGTGATCACCCCAGAGGACGGCCCCACCGAGTGGAACCGCAACCGCAACCCCAGCGTCCGCGTCGGCGGTGACGACGCGGACATCGCACACGCCGAGCTGCGCCTCAAGCTCGACTCAGGCGCGGGCGATCAGATCTCCATCGAGAGCGTGATGCGTCGCCCCGCGCGGGCGACGTGGTTCGATCAACGCCCGGTCAGGATCCCCGCGCTGGAGGCGCTGCCGCTTCAGGGCTCGCACCTGCGCGCGTTGGGGCACGGCGAGGGCTCGCTGCCGGTCAAGATGGCGGGGCGGGCGCCGCTGTCGAACCCGTGGTGCGTTGAGGTGCGTGGCTGGAGCCCCCCGGCGCCCACCAGTCAGGAGCCGTTCTCGGGGCTGTTTGGGTTCGAGCAGCCCGTGGCGACGATCTTTGAGGACGGGCTCCTGCTCAAGCCAAGCGCCTCTCAGGAGCCGCTGCGTCTCCCGGTCGAGAGCCCGGAGCTGGTCAAGCCGCTGTTCCGGATCGCCCTCGACGGGTGCCACGGCTGCAAGCTGATGCCGCTGACCGCGGAGCTGACGACCGAGGACCTGGAGCTGGAGGCGGACACCTGGAGCTGGGCGCAGGGGCTCATCACGCTCAACCTGCCCGGGCTGCGGCTGCGGTTGGAGGCGCTGGAGCAGGTCAAGCTGGTGTACGGCGAGCCGCAGTGGACCGCCGAGCTGTCAGCGGACCCGGAGGACGCCTGGCAGCTCGGCGGCTGGCGCCTCCAGGTGACGAGCGCGTCCCTGAATATCCACGGCGCGGGGCGCGTTGATCTGAGCGTAGACCGACGCCCGGTGTCTCAGGCCATGGAACTCCCAGCGGCCCGAGAGCATCGGGTGCAAGCGGGTCGCCACTTGTATCGCATCGTAAGGAGGAGGACGTAACGCGCTGCAAGCGGGCCCGCAGGAGGGAGGCGGAATGATCCGCCAGTGGCTCCAGTGGATGGCCGAGCTGAGCGGCCCTCAGCTCCACCTGTTGTTCTTGATGACGATGACGAGCGCCGCGGCGCTCCTGGTCGGGGCGACCGCCCTGGCGCTCATCGCCCCGACGTCGCGCGACCCCGACGCGTCGCTCGGCCGCCTCACCCGCGGCCTCGGGATCGCCTCCAGCCTTGGGATCGGGCTGGGCCTCTGGCTCGCCCTCGACACGCTCGCCTTCGGCCCGGAGTCGGTCGCCGCGCCGCTCCGTCAGGTGCTGGGCTGGCAGCTCCTGTTCGCCACCACCACCGCCACCACCCTCGGCGCGAGCGCCGCCGCTCCCCGCACCGCACCACTGGCGGCGGCGATCCACGGCATGGCCGGGTTGGGGCTGCTGGTCTACATGCTGCTCCTGTCGGCGGTCCCCCCCGGAGTCGATCCGACGTGGGAGCTGGAGCACCTGCTGGAGTTCAGCGCCTTCTCGGCCGCGGGCTTCGCCGTGCTCCTGGCGGGGGGGCTGCTCACCTCGCGCGACCACCGCCCGACGCGGCTCTCCGGTTACGCGCTGACCGCCTCCATCGGAGCGCTGAGCCTCTCCCAGACGCTGCTCCTGCACCCTGGCCCTCGGCTCGCGACCCTGCTGCCCACCTTCGGCGCGCTCCTCGCCGCCGCCGCCTGGGTCACAGGCGCCGCCCTCAAGCCCTCGCCGGGCCTCAAGCGGCGCGGCGAGCGCGCCTGGGATCGGCCGGTCGTCGTGGCGCTCATCGCGGCGGCGCCGCTCCTGGTCGCGGGCGCGGCGCTCGTCCTCGGCGGGTCGGACTCGGCCCGCGACGCCTCGCGGATCCAGCTCGGCGGGTTGAGCGTGACCCCTGGCCTGATCACCCCCTTTCTGTTCGCCGCCGCGCTTGGCCTGGTCGTCAGCCAGGAGCGGCGCTGGTGGAGCGGGCTCGCGGGGCTCGCGCTCACCGGGCTGATGGCGGGGCTGCTGTTCGCCCAGAAGGAGGTCGGGAACATCGCGGTCCTCCTCCTCGTCGCCTCCATGGTCTACCTCGTCGCCCGCGGCACCATCCTCCACCTCGTCACGGGCGGCGCGCTGGCCGCCGCAGGCGTGGTCGCCGCCTACCAGCTCGCGCCCATCTACAGCTTCATCCCGTTCACCTTCCGCGAGCGGATCCACCTGTGGCTCGGCGGCGCGGAGCTGCTCCAGCGCGGCGGCCACCTGCTCACCGCGAGCCACATCACCTACGGGCTCGGCGGCTTCTGGGGCCTCGGCGTGCACGACACCCCGCGCCTCAACCTCACCCGGATGGTGATCGCGATCCACACCGACTTCCCGCTCACCGTCCTCGGGCTCTACGGCGGCGCGCTCCTGCTCGCCGTCTACACTGCGCTGATGCCCTGCGCGGCGCTGCTCATGCTCGACACCATCCGCGGCCTCAACTTCCGCGGCGACGCGCGCCGCGCCCGCCGCCTCACGCCGATGCTCGCAGGGCTGCTCGCGGTCCCGATCGGCTCAACGGCGATCAACCTCGCGGGCGCCATCGCCCAGGTCACGCCCTTTACAGGCGTCCCCGTCATGTTGGTCAGCTACAGCTCCATCTTCCTGCTCGGCACCTTCACCACGCTCGCCGTGTTCATCGTCGTCAGCAACCGCGCCGCGCTCCAGGCCGCGACCCGCGCCGCCGAGGCGACCCGGCGCGCTGAGGCCGCTCGCCAGGCCCCGACGACCCTCGACCTCTCCCGCGCCACCCCACCACCGCGCCGCCCCGCCCCGCTGCCGGACCCCGACGACGCCACGACGCCCGAGCGTTGGTGGCGACCGGCGCGCCTTCGCCTGACGCTCGCCTCACTCCAGCGCCACGCGCGCTTGAGCCAGGTTGATGGCGGGCTGGCGATCATCGCCGTCACGCTGGTTGGCTTGAGCGGCCTGATCATCCACCAGATCCACGATCGCTACACCGATCCCACCCACTATTACGGCCACCCACGCCTCCAGCACGCGATCCAGATCGAGCCGATCCCCGACAAGCCCGGGCGCTGGGCCATCACCCAGGCCCCAGACGACGCCCTGCTCGGCCCGTGGCCTCCCGATCGAGCGATCCAGCTCGACAGCCTCCTCCTGCGCCAGAAGGAGGGGCTGCTCCAGGTCCGCGGCGCCTGCTTCCCAACCGAGCATGCGCGCCAGGGGATCGCCCTGGGCTTTGAGGGCATGCTGGATGCCCCCCCGCTGCCCGGGATCGGGGAGACGGCGCGACCCGCGTTGGAGCGGCTCGGGACTGGCGACGCGCAGGGCAACGACGTCGTCCTGCCGTTCGGCGACGTCGCCCTGCGACACCTCGTCGTTCGCCAGGTCCAGCCAGGCGCCTACGATCTCCAGCTCGTCTCACCGCTGGCGACCGTCACCCGCGTCGATGAACGCGGCAAGCCGCTGCCCCACCCCCAGGAGCGTTACCTGCGCGCAGGCCAGGGGTTCTCCATCGGCGTGGTCCAGCCGCGCGCCTTCCTCATCCACGAGCCAGGCGACCAGGTCTGCCTCACGCTGCGGCGTGGCGCGCTGGAGCAGCACCCGCTCGCCCCGGACGCGCCGACGGTCCTGGGCAGCATGGCGCTGCGCCGCCGCGCCCGGAGCGGACGCACGACCGACTTCGCCTACGCCCAGGACGTCAAGGCGGCGGCGGAGGCCGGGATCATCACGGCTGCAGGCCCCGACGGGCCGCTTCAGGTCATCCCACACGCCCCCGAGGACCGCCAGGGCTGGGACGAGGACACGCGCCGCGCGTTCTTCAAGGTGTTCCGCGTCCTCACCATCCGACGGGAGGACGGCTCCACCCATGAGGTGCTCGCCTGGGCGCGCCCCTTCTACTCCGACGGCGGACGCCGCTTCAGCCCCACCCGCGAGCTGGAAGCGTTCATCATCGACAGGGGGTGGGTCCTGGGGCTCGCCGACAGCGGCCGCTTCAGCCGCGCCCTGCCGGTCCTCTACGACCCGCTCGCGCCGAGGCGCAACGGGCTCCTGCGCGACCGCCACGGGGAACCCATCACGCGGCTCGACCCCGAGGCCGGGTCGCTCACCACCGAGCTGCCAGGGGCCACGCCGCTGATCGGCTACGACTTCCGACGTCGCGGGGTCCGCGACGGCCTCCTGCGCGTCTTCTCCGAGGCGCTTCAGGGCGAGGCGCCCGCCCGTGACGCCGCGGAGGAGCTGGAGGACCACCTGGAGGAGCGGCGCCGCGGCCCCTGGGGCCATGACGTCGCCCTCACGCTGGACGCCAGGATCCAGACCCACACCTTCGAGGTCCTCGCCGCCGAGGCGCGCAAGCTCGACGCGCGCGAGCCCGAGACGATCCACCACGCCGCGGCGGTGGTGCTCGGGCCGCGCAACGAGGTGTTGGCCGTCGCGCAGTGGCCCGACCCCGGCGCGATCACCGCGCTGGACGAGGCGATCGCCTACAAGGAGCTTCAGCGGGAGGCGCCGCCCGACGCGCCCGGGCTCGACGCCTTCCAGCGGCGCACCACCATGGGCTCGACCATCAAGCTGCTGACCATGATCGCGGCCTTTCGCCACAAGGAGGACGCGCTGATGACCGGGCCGGACGGCGCCTGGTACCTGAACGCCCAAGAGGATCCGGCCAACGCCGACCGCTACGGCCGCTACGCCGAGAAGGGGGGCGCGCTGAGGAGCTGGCGAGGGCAGGCGATCGCGCCCATACACAACTATGGGAGGTCGAGGTTCGGGAGGGTGGTGCCGCTGCGGACGTTGTTGGTCAAGTCGCTCAACACGGGGGCGGCGTACATGGGCCTGAACGTCGGGCGGGAGCGATATGAACAACTCTTCGAAGATATCCACCTGAATACCACCATCGACCTGCTCCCGCCGGAGCTGGGCCGCGAGGGTCGCTACGGGCACCTCGTGCAGCGCTACACACGCGACGCCGCCAGCGCGCTGCCGGTGTCCATCGCGGCGATCCCCCCGGGAGAGCCCTGGACGCTGTCGCTGACGGCGAGGCTCCCGTTGTCGGGGTTGTCGGACTACTCGGTCATGACGACGGCGTTGGGCGCGAGCGTCATCGCTCGGGACGGGCTCTCCTGGCCGCCGCGGCTGGTCCGATCGCTGGAGGACCGCCGCACGGGCGAGCGCGTCCGCTTCGCGCCAGCCGAGCCGATTCGGGTGTTGGAGGCGGAGGACGCGGAGACGATGACCGATTACATGCGGGACGTCATCCACCGCGGGACCGGAGGAGGTTACCGCTGGAGGCTGCCGCGGGAGGTTTGGAGCAACACGGGCGGGAAGACCGGGACCGGAGAGACGGTGGTGCCGGTGGACCCCGACGCGGCGTACAGCCTCTCGAACAAGCCGCCGACCCGCGACAACAAAGCCTTCGTGGCGATCTGGCCGACCAGCTCGCCGCAGCCCTTCGTGGTGACGGTGGTGTTTGAGCAGGTGAGCCACCTGGACAAGGGGGTGGCGGTGCGCGCCTCGCAGCAGATCATGGAGGGGGTGCGGGCGTCGCTGAGCGAGCCGAGGTGAACCTGGGTTCACTCACGGATTTTCCCTGGGACTTTTAAGGAGTTGGGTCGCGTTACACCAGGGCACATGGAGGCGCCTGAGCCGAGGCCGAGAGGCCCGGCCACCTTCATGGGAGTTGCGCAGTCGTCAAAAGTTCTTATGTTTTCTTCGGACTGTTTCAGGTAAACAGCGCCCCGGGGACCCACCGACACAAAACAGGTTGGTCGCCCGGGGTGGTCCTGAAGACTGAACATTCCTGGAGAGCGGACAAGGGCTCAAGCGACCGCGGAACACCCAACGGATAAGTAGTCACGATCGGTGCTGATCGTGTTGTCACGAGGGTCGTTCACCATGCCAACCTGGAACAAGGCGCACTGGATCGGCCTCGCGCTGGCTGTGGCGGTGCTCACGTCACCCAACACGCCCCGAGCCGAGCCCGGACCAGACGCCGCCAAGACCAACCAACCCCAGACAGACGAGCCGTGGACCCCGCCGGAGTGGTGCGCCCACCGCCCGCCGATGCACGTGGTGATGGGCTACGACGAGGGCAGGAACTTCGGCCTCGTCGAGGACCGGGCGCTGCTCGCGACCGAGCAGTTCAGCCAGGCGCTGTGCCCCGGCGACCGGGTGCGGCTGATCGAGTTTGGCCTGGACGTCAGCTGGCTCGGCGACACGATCACGATCGCCGGACCCGCGGACGCGCAGGCCATCGTCAAGCGCTTCAAGGAGCGCAGGCGCCCCGATGATCGCGGCTCGGTCAACGACATCCTGGTCAAGAGCGCGAGCGCCTACTGGGAGGAGCAGGGGGCCGAGGGCGAGCTGCCCGTGCTGATGGTCTTCACCGACACGATGCACAGCGACGCGCCGCGCCGCGGGTTCGTGATCGACTTTGGCTGGGACGCGGTCCCACCCTACTTCCAGGGGCGGTTCCTGACGATCGTGAACGTGCTCGACCGCAAGGACGCGCGCCAGGCGCCGACGCTGCACGTGACCACCGTCGCCCCGGGGATGTCGCTCGACGCGCTCCCGACGGGTGGGCGGACCACCTACCGGGATCTGATGGAGACCTTCATCCCACCCCCGACGCCGCCGGAGCCGAAGAAGGAGATCATCCTCAATACCGTGGTGCAGGACAACACCCCGCCCTGGCTCGCGTGGCTCAACACGCGCGAGGGGACGCTGATGGCGAGCGGGGCGTTCTTCCTGGTCAGCGTCCTGATCTTCTGGGTGGGGCGGCTCAGCCGCCGCCGTGATGAGGCGACCGAGGAGGTGGCCGGGCGCCCCGCCGGGCGTGAGGTCACGCTCGTGCTGCGCGACCACCTCAACGCCCAGGTGCTGCGCCAGGAGACGCGGCTGGTCCGCGACGCGCTGCGGGTCGCCCCGGCGAGCAACGCCGACTTCGTCATCCCCGGCCCATACGCCTTTGAGGTCGTGGAGGATGGCAGCGAGCAGCCCCAGCTGCGCTGCGCCAACATGCTGGGCGTCGAGATCCGCCGCGCCGGGCGGCGGCTGACCGTCCCCGAGGGCGAGCTGCTCGCGCTGCGACCCGGCGACCGCGTGGACATCGGCGCAGGCCACGAAGTGGAGGTGCAGTACGGATGAGCAAGCCCACGGTCTTCATCGGCGCGGGGACGGAGGTGGTCGTCCAGGCCATGATCCCGACCTGCCAGCGCATACTCGCCTCAGGGCGGTGGCCCGAGGCGGTCCACGTCTTGATGGTGGACAGCGACCGCCGCTCCCAGAACCGCTTTCGAGAGGCGGCGCTGCCGGAGTCGCGCGCGCGTTACGTGCGCCTCTCGATCCACCAGGTCCGCGAGGCGCTGTCGCGCCACCCCGAGGCGTTCCGAGACGCCTGGCGCCCCTCCTGGACGCCGCTGCTGCGCGACGCGCCCGACAACGGCGCCAGCGCCCTGCCTGGCCTCGGGAGGCTGATGGCCAAGGCGGCGCGGGCCACCCTGGTGCACCAGCTGGAGGAGTTCCGCCGCCAGATGAGCGTCACCGACGAGGGGCCACCGGACATCTTCATCGTGCTCAACCCCCTCTCCGGGACATCGCGGGGGTGTGTGTATGAGCTGCCGCGCCTGGCGCGGGCGATCTGGCCCGCGGCGACCATCCACGCGATCGTGACCTACCCCGTCGGGCTGGAGCGGCTCGACGCGCAGCGGCGAACGCTCTACAGCGCGAACTTCATCGAGGCGCTTCAGATCCTGGAGCGTTACGCCAGGAGCCAGCGCTTTGAGCTGTTCCTCGACCCGCAGGTCGGCTGGGAGGAGCGCGAGGGGCAGCTCGTGGACAACATCCTGGCGGTGGACGGCCGCTACGGGAACCAGCGGCTCAAGCAGC
Organism: Myxococcales bacterium; assembly: GCA_002716585.1. Classification (GTDB taxonomy): domain Bacteria; phylum Myxococcota_A; class Bradymonadia; order Bradymonadales. Next base: position 22,489 of record PBBL01000041.1, read on the forward strand.
TCGACGTGCGCGAGTTCCAGCTCGGCGGCGGGGTCCCCGAGCTGATGACCCGCGTCGCGGACCTGCTCGTGGGGATCGCGACCGGCGATCGCCTGGTGGACGCCGCCCTCGGGCGCCTCTCCAACGCCACGATGCACCGCAGCCGGGTCGAGGTCGCCGGGCGCCGAAGCCACTGCCACGCGTTGAACGTCACCCGGATGGCGATCGACCCGGACGCCTTCCGCCGGGCGCTGATCGCCCGAGGCGTCGCCCGCGCGCTGGAGGCCTTCACCACGACGACCGAGCCCCCCGAGGGCGCCTCGGGGAGCGACGACCCGTTGAGCGCCCTGACCGGGTGAGCGCTCCCCTGACGGGGATCGAAGGAGAACGACCGCATGGACACCTTCACCACAGGCGACGAGGCGAGCCGCTGGCTTGAGGAGCGCCTGCTCAAGCTGGAAGAGGCGGTGCGCCAGGCCCCCGAGCTGAGGCGGCTCGTGAGCGACGGCACGCGCGATGTGCTCATCGACGTGGACGCCAACCCGCACCTGTTCTACCAGGACGCCACCGATCGGCTCCGCCGCTACACCTCCCAGGTCAGCCAGGCGGCGCTGCGGCGGCTGGAGCGCGACGGCTTCCAGCGCGGCGTCCTGGAGCGCTCCAGCCTCTCGCTGCTCGGTCGAGACGAGGCGCAGGCGTCCCGGATCCTGCGCGCCATGGCCGAGACCCTGCGCGAGCGGACCGAGGCGCTGAGCCAGGAGGGGACCCTGCTCTACGAGGAGGGGCGCGACGCCTTCACCGAGGCGATCCACGACATCCGCGCCACCATGAAGGAGGCCGAAGTCACCTGGAGCACCCGCGGCCCCGGGCGCCACCGCGACAGCGTCCTGCCCTGGCGCAAGCGCCGGGCGGCGCGCCTGACCCCGATGGACGACCCGACCTTCCGAGCCGCGGCCAACGGAGCCGTGAGCCGTCACCGCGGCGACCTGGAGGGCACGCTGGAGGCCGCCGGGCGAGGCAGCGTGCTCCTGTCGATCGCCCGCTACTACGGCGACATCGCCAACCTGCTCAGCGACCTGCTGGCGGCGGGCGCCAACCTGCGCCGCCACAGCGCCCCGATCGGCCTCGCGGCGCGTCAGCGGCTCGCCCGGCTGCGGGCGGCGGCGAGCGGCGTGGCGACCCCCACCCACAGCGGCGACGCCGTGCTGATCGATGACGAGACGCTGGACGCCGTGCTCGACCGCCTCGACGTGGACTCCCGGACCTTCCTGGAGCGCAGCGACCTGTCGATCGAGGCGATGGCCTCGCTGTCCCGCGAGGAGCTGGAGGAGCACGTGCGGACCTGGGTCGAGTCGCAGCTCGGCGGCCTCGGTGGGACCTCGCTGGCCGAGGTCCTCGGTGGGCTCGCGGGCGACACCCCTCAGGTGCGCCGCCGCCTCCTGGAGTTCATGGCCCGTGGCCAGCCGCTGGTTCACGTCAACGACGACCTCCCGCTCAACTTCGAGGGGGGGATGCGCGGGCAGTACACCGTCATCGCCGAGGCCACCGACGGCAGCCTCACCGACGCCCTCCGCGAGGCGTGCCACCAGATGGGCCTGCCCGACCCACACCTCCAGCTCGTCGCCTCCGAGGAGGGGGCGCTTGAGCTGCGCGTCCTTCAGATGGTGGCGGGGCTGCCGCTGTTCACCCAGGTCGATCGCTTGATGCCGATGATCGACCTCCACCGTCAGGTCTTCCAGAGCGAGCGCGGCGTGCAGCTCCTCTCCCCCTCCATCCCCCCGGACATCCTCCGGGACATGGAGGAGAGCGAGTCGTTCTCGTCGCTGCTGCCCGAGGCGATCGAGGAGGCGTTTCGCCACGAGCAGGCGCTGGTCGAGCCGCCCCGGCCCGCGGATCTCGACCACGCGCGCCGCGCCAACGACCCGGATCGACGAGGCGGCCCCGACGAGGATCCGGGCAGCGTGGAGCACGGCGTCGCGCCGCAATCCACCTACACCCACCGATAAAACCCGTGATCCACCCCCATTTTCTGGACAGCCAGAGGTGAGAACGGTAGAAGGCGGTTTTGATAACCGTCTACGGGCTCCAACCGGCGCTCCCTGCGCCCCCGAGCCCTGCGCCTGCCACCATCACGGCTGCCATGAACGACACCGCCTCAGCACACCCGCGCTGGCCACGCTTCGCCCTGTGGCCGATCCTGCTGCTCGCCGCCTCCTGTGGCGCCGACCCGGTCGAGGAGAGCGCCCCGCCGCCTCAGCCGATGGAAGGCCCCGAGGCGCTCACCCGACCCGTGACCACGTCGTCACGCTCGCTGGCCGAGGCGATGGAAGCCCAGCAGCAAGCGACCGAGATGCTGGAAGGGGCGATGCGCGAGGTCAACGGCCCGCCCATCAAGACGGTGGGCGAGCTGGTGGAGCGTCGGACCTGCTCCACCGAGCTGACCTACCCGTTGAACATCCAGCTGGCGGCCCAGATGAACTGCATCCGCCCGGGCTTCTTCGAGCCGGTCAGCGACGTGGGCAACCTCGACCTCGGCCCCGCGGCCAACCCGTTCCTCCAGGCGCCCGCGGCGCAGGCGCTGCGCGAGGCCGCGGACGAGCGCCCCGAGGTGACGCTGTCGCTCAACAGCTCCTGGCGCTCGGTCGCCCAGCAGCACATCCTCAAGCGCTGGAAGGGCTCCTGCGGGATCCGGGTGGTCGCCGATCCGGGCACCAGCCACCATGAGTCGGGGCTGGCGATCGACGTCCCGACCGAGACGACCCGCGACTTCCGCGACCACCTCAAGCGCGAAGGCTGGGTCTGGTACTGCGACGCCACCAACGGAGGTCGCACCAGCGGCTGCCGGGACCGCCCGCACTACACCTACAAGCGCAGCGGCGAGGATCTGCGCTCGCTCAACGTGCTGGCGTTCCAAAAGCTGTGGAACCACGCCCACCCGGACGACCCCATCCAGGAGAGCGGGCACTACAACCGGGCGACCGCGCGTCGCCTCGACAAAGCCCCGCTGGAGGGATTCGCCGCCGGGCCGACCTGCGACTCGCGCCAGTTCATCGCCGAGGTCACCCAGAGCCCCGAGGAGCGCGCCCTCACCATGGCGATCAAGGCGCACCAGCACATCGAAGCGTCGCTGGTCCGCGCCCACGAGCTGGCCGCCGCCCAGCGCCCGGTCCCCGTCCCGGAGACCGCCGTCAAGGCGAGCTGGAGCCCAGCCACGCTCCTCACCCAGCTCTTTGACATGTGAACCTCGCCCCGATCCCTCACCTGGCCGCATATCCACCCATGGCGTGATGTAACGCCGCTCAACGCGCTGCCAGGGGATCACCATGCTCAACCGACCCGCTGTACACCTCCTCCTCCTGATCGCCGCCGTGGCGCTCATCACCGCCTGCGGCACCACCACGCCGCCCGACCAGGGCAACACGGGCTACGCCGAGCGCATGGCCCGGGAGCACGCCAACGACGCCCCGGTGGAAGGGGCCGCGGCGATGAAGACCGGCGACGCGACCGCCCAGGTGACCACCCGAGAGGTCACCTACGCCACCATCGACGGCGCCCCGATCAAGGGCTACCTCGCCGAACCGGCCGAGCCCAGCGACGCGGCGTTGATCGTGATCCACGAGTGGTGGGGGCTCAACGACAACATCCGCGTCATGACCGAGAAGCTGGCCGGGCTCGGCTACACCGCGCTCGCCGTGGACATGTACGGAGGCCGGGTCGCCGCGACCCCGGACGAGGCCCGCGCCCTCATGACCGAGACCATGAAGGCCCCCGACCAGGGTCAGGAGAACATCCGCCAGGCCCACGCCTGGCTCACCGACGAGGGGGGCGCGGCGCGGGTCGGCTCGATCGGGTGGTGCTTTGGCGGGGGGTGGTCGCTGCAAACCGCGCTCATGGGCAGGAGCGAGGCCACGGTCATCTATTATGGGCGGCTGGTGACGGAGCAGGACAAGCTCAAGGACCTCAACGCCCCGATCCTGGGGATCTTCGGGTCGGAGGACAAGGGGATCCCAGTGGACAGCGTCAAGGCGTTCGAGGCGTCGCTCAAGGCGCTGAACAAGCCTCACACGATCCAGATCTACGAAGGGGCCAACCACGCCTTCGCCAACCCGTCGGGTACGCGCTACGACGCCGAGGCGGCGCGGGACGCCTGGGCCAGGACCGAGGCCTTCCTGGAGGAGCACCTCAAGCGGTAGCCTCCAGCGCGTCGATGAGCCGCTCGCAGGCGGCGATGAGCCGCGCGCGGATCGGCAGGCCGCGGAGGTGGATCTCGCGCTGGTGGCGCTGGTACTCGGCGCGACCCTCAACCGTCTCGACGCGGAGGGGCTCCAGGCCCGCGTCGCGCAGGTCGTAGGGGCTGGCGCGCATGTCGATGGTGCGGGCGTCGCGGGCGAGGTCGAAGGCGTCGGCGAGCAGCTCACTGGGGACCCAGGGGTGGAGCTTGAAGGCCCAGCGGTAGATGTCCATGTTGACGTGGATGCAGCCCGGCTGCTCCAGCGCGGGCATCGTGTCGGCCGCAGGCTGGAGGTGGTTGAGCGGGCGGGCGGCCGGGGTGAAGAAGCGGAACGCGTCGAAGTGGGAGCAGCGGATGGGCCGCGACTCGACGAAGCGGGCGACCTCCTCGTCGGAGACGCGGAGCGGGATCTGATCGTGGCGCACCTCGTCGGCGCGGTAGACCATCGCCCACTCGTGCATCCCGGCGCAGCCGAGGAACGGCTCGCGCGCCTGGGTCTGGACGAGCAGCTCGTGGATCCAGCGGGCGCCCTGGCGTCGTCGGGGCGGGAAGGCCGCGGGGTCGAGCCAGACCCCCTCCGAGGTGGACGAGAAGCCCTTGCGCTTGAGGAAGTCGTCCGCCCGCTGCCCTTCCAACACGACGCCGACGCCAGGAGACCAGCGGAGGAGGCGTGTGGGCCGGAAGGCGTAGTACTCAAACAGGAAGTCGGCCACCGGATCCTTGATGCGGCGGCTGCGGCGCTCCATGTGGACGGAGAGGAAGGGCTCCAGGCGGCGCTTGTGCGCGTCCTGGCGCGCGCGCCATCGGGGCTCGGAGAGGCGCTCGAAGGGGAGCGTCGCGGCGGAGGGTGCGGCGGATCGGGTCATGACGAACGGGGTGGCAGGGGTTGTGGTGAGGGAGCGTCGGTGTGGCGCTCGGGGCGATCCAGGGTGGCGGATTGGCTCGAAGGCGTCAACAATCTGAGTCGGCACTCAAAGTTCTGATGGAGGTTTCGAGTGGAGAGGGGGTGAGGGAGAGGAGGCAGCGGAGGTCGACGTCAAGGCGCGCCGGATGTGATCGAGCGCGCGGGTCGGGCGTGCGAAGACGCGAGGGCGCCGTGGCCGAGGGGCTCAAGCACGATAACTACGATGTTCGTGATGAAATGGAGAAGAAGAGAGGGGGAGAAGAGGTGTTCCAACGACGAGGACGGACCTGAAACAATGCGGGCAGTTTCACTCTGGACTTCCTGGGTGGTCCATCCCCGTCGCGGAACTCGGGTGATGGTAAAGCAAGCCTGATGCCAACTTTTGAAGATGATGATCGGAGCAGAAGGCGTGCGAAAGTCCTTGCGCTTGGGTCTGGGCTGTGGCATACAAGTTGTCCGCGTTTCAGCGCGCCCCAATTGTCGGTCCCGGGGAGGAGTGGCCGAGCGGTCGAAGGCACCGGTCTTGAAAACCGGCAAGCGAAAGCTTCGTGGGTTCGAATCCCACCTCCTCCGCTCAAAGCACGAACTCGACGGGGCCAGACAGTTAGAACGCGACGCGTAGGGAGAGGTGGCCGAGTGGCTGAAGGCGCTCGCCTGCTAAGCGAGTATGGGCCCTAGAAGCCCATCGAGGGTTCGAATCCCTCCCTCTCCGCTTGTAGGATTGCTCTTGACACAGTCGAGGCGATGTCCTACAAACACCATCCGCTCCCAGATGTTCTGGGAGAATGGTTTTGCACTCGTAGCTCAATTGGATAGAGCAACGGTCTACGGAACCGTAGGTTGGAGGTTCGAGTCCTCCCGAGTGCGCTGCTGACCTCAAGCCCCCAGGCGGGCTGCACGCAGCATACCGGTGTCACGACGTAAACAGAGACATGCCGAGTTCATGGACCTCGCTCTTGAGTTGGCCGACCAGGCCGCTGAGGAGGGAGAGGTCCCTGTCGGCGCTCTGGTCGTGGTCCAAGGGAAGATCGTAGGGCGAGGCTTCAACCTCCGTGAGAGGAACCAGGACCCGCTCGGGCATGCAGAGCTCCTCGCGATTGCGGAGGCGTGTCAGCAGATCGGCTCCTGGCGGCTCCCCCGAAGCACCCTGTACGTGACGCTCGAGCCATGTCCCATGTGCGCGGGCGCCATCCTTCAGGCACGCATCGAGCGGGTCGTCTTCGGGTGCCGAGACCCCAAAGCCGGGGCTGTCCGCTCGTTGTACGCCCTCCTTGAAGACCCCAGGACCAATCACCGTGTGACTGTTGTGGAGGGGATCCAGCGCGACGCCTGTCGACAGCGCCTCACGGACTTCTTTGAGGCGCTCCGACAACAGCGACGCGAGCAGGGTGAGGGCAGCGCGACATAGGGGCTTTTGTCCCGACACGTCCGTGTGACGGAGAGGTGGCCGAGTGGTCGAAGGCGCTTGACTCGAAATCAAGTGTGCGTTCACGCGCACCGTGGGTTCGAATCCCACCCTCTCCGCTGCCAGGGTTCAACCCCCGGCCTCGTCTTTGACATCATGAAGCGCATGACCTCCACCGCGCCACCACACCAGGGCGCGCGTGATCCCTTGTGGAGAGGTGACCGAGTGGTTGAAGGTGCACGACTGGAAATCGTGTGTACGTTTACGCGTACCGAGGGTTCGAATCCCTCCCTCTCCGTTGGATTTTTTTGAGCAAGGTACTTGACCTTGCGCGTCATGTCGCTATGTTCGGTAGGTGATTGTCAGGAACGGCCGCAGCGCGGAGTTCCCAATGAACATGTTCGGTAATCCGTCAGGCCCGGGAGGGAGCAGCGGGCCGGCTTGCTTCATGTGGGGGCTCCGCGATGCGGCCGTTCTTTTTTGGTGATCCGTGATGGCCTCTCAGCGCTCGAACCCCAACGACCCCGCCGATGACCTCACGGCGACACCTCCTGACGACCCCCCTCAACATATCTTTCGCTGGGATCTCGACAAGACCTACCTCGACACCGACTTCGACACGTTCGGCGATCTCATCCGCACCTTCCTGCAAAAACCCGAGGACAAGGTCAACGTCCCCGGCGCGGACGCCCTCCTCCGCGAGCTTCTTCGCCGTGAGGGGCGCCACCAGCGCCTCGTGACGTTCATCTCTGGATCGCCTCGGCAGATGCGGCGCGTCCTTGAGGAGAAACTCCGCCTCGACGGGATCGAGCCGGATTACTTCATCCTCAAGCCCAACCTCCGCAACCTCCTCCGTGGCCGCTTTCGCGCCCTCCGTGGTCAAATCGGCTACAAGCTCAAGGCGCTGCTCACCATCCGCCTCAAGACCCCCGTCGCGCCCGAGACCCTCTTTGGCGACGACGCCGAGCAGGACGCCTTGATCTACTGCCTCTACGACGACATCGTGGCTGGGCGAGTCGGGCGCGCGCACGTCGCGGAGATCCTTGAGGCGGCTCGGGTCTACCCCGACGTGATCGCGCAGATCCTCCAGCTGATCCGGGACAACCGCCTCGTCCCCTCCGTGTCGCGGATCTTCATCAACCTCAACCGCCACACCCCCACCGCCACCTTCAACCCATATGGGCCTCGCCTCGTCCCGATCCACAACTACTTTCAGGCCGCGCTGATCCTGTTCGCCGATCAAACCCTCCCGGCGACCCCGATCCTCCGCATCGCGCTCGACATGAACCAGCGGCACCGCTACACGCCCGCCATGCTCGCCAACTCGTTCCAGGATCTGATCCGCCGACGTCGCCTCGACCCCGCCGCCGCCGAGTCACTCGCCCAGGCCCTCCGTGAGGCCCCTCGCCCCGACGCGGCCGTGCCCAGCGGCCTTCGCCCTGGGGCGCTGATCGAGGAGTTCACCTCGCGCCTGGAGGCGATCAGCGACCGCCGCGCCGCGCCGCTCCTCTCCGATATGGGTGTCCCGGACTACCACGCCCTCGTCAAAGCGCACGTCTGAGGCGCCCTCGCCTTCCAACGCGCCCCGATATGGTGTAATACTCCCGCGCCTGAACACCTCGATCACGCTCAGGAGCAACCCAGTTCATGAACATTCAGGACCTCAAGATCATCGTCACTGGCGGAGCCAGCGGCATGGGCCGCCACTTCTCCACTCGCCTCGTCGAGATGGGCGCGAGCGTCGCCGCCGCGGACCTCAACGAGGACGGACTCGCCTCGCTCACCGAGGAGCTGGCGGACGCCCCCGGGCAGCTCGCCACCTTCACCACCAACGTCGCCAGCGAGGAGGACGTGGTCGCGCTGATCAACGGCGCCTATGACGCTTTCGGCGGTCTCAACGGCCTGATCAACAACGCCGGGATCTTCCGCGACGGGCTCCTCGTCAAGCGCGACCGCGAGACCGGCGCGATCCGGAAGATGAGCCTCAAGCAGTGGCAGCAGGTCATCGACGTCGATCTGACCGGGCCGTTCCTCTGCACCCGGGAGTTCGCGGCCAAGATGATCGAGACCGGCACCAACCCGTCGGTCGTCATCAACATCTCGTCTGTGTCGCGTCACGGCAACATGGGTCAGAGCAACTACTCCGCCGCCAAGGCGGGGCTCGTCGCCGACACCAAGCTGTGGGCCAACGAGCTGGCGCGTCACGGCGTCCGCGTCGCCGCCATCGCCCCGGGCTTCATCGACACCCCGATCCTCCAGGGGATGCGCCCCGAGATGCTCGAGAAGATCCTCAAGGGCGTCCCCATGCGCCGCGCGGGCAGCACCGAGGAGATCTTCCGAGGGGTGCAGTTCATCGTCGAGTGCGATTACTTCACCGGCAAGTGCCTCGACATCGATGGTGGCTTGACCCTGTAGGATCGACCACCCCCAAGCGCGACGGGCCTGTTGGA